>SVNP01000026.1 GCA_015066805.1 Ruminococcus sp.
AACTCCTGAGGAGACTACTACTACCACTACTACCACCACTTCCGAGGAGACTACCACCACCACTACTACCACAACTTCCGAGGAGACTACCACCACCACTACTACCACAACTCCCGAGGAGACTACCACAACAACAACCACAACTCCTGAGGAGACTACCACCACCACTACTACCACAACTCCCGAGGAGACTACCACCACCACCACTACTACCACAACTCCCGAGGAGACTACCACCACCACAACAACCACAACTCCCGAGGAGACTACTACTACCACAACAACCACAACCACCACTTCCGAGGAGACTACTACTACCACCACTACCACGACTCCCGAGGAGACTACTACTACCACAACAACCACAACTCCCGAGGAGACTACTACCACCACTACCACAACTCCTGAGGAGACTACCACTACCACCACCACCACAACTCCCGAGGAGACTACTACTACCACTACCACCACAACAACTCCCGAGGAGACTACTACTACCACCACTACCACGACCGCCACAACACCGGAAGTGACTACGGTAACTACCTCCGTTACAACCACAGAGACCACTACCACATCTACCACTACAACTACCACTACTACTACCACAACAACAACCACAGTTCCTCCGGAGCCTACTCGCCTGGGCGATCTCAACCACGACGATATGGTCACTATTGTGGATGTTATTCTGCTGAACCGCTGTCTGGCGGAGGATACTTCCATTGCAGTGGATGCACAAGCACTTGCGAATTCCGATTTTTACGCCGATGGCGTGATCAACGCACAGGACAGCACCGCATTGCTGATGTATCTGGCAGGTTTACCCTACTGACGAACAAAAAACGGGCAGCGCAACAGCTGCCCGTTTTCTTTTTGCTATCAAACGATAATAAAAAAACCGACACAGCCGATAACTCAGCCATGTCGGTATTTTTTCAAAGAATCCGATCCTGCGGTCAGACTCTGCCGCTGCTTTTATCAGCGGATGCACAAGATCAATACTTGCGCTTACGAGCTGCCTCAGACTTCTTCTTGCGCTTTACGGAAGGCTTCTCATAGTGTTCTCTTTTACGAACTTCTGCGATCACGCCATCTTTTGCGCAGGAACGCTTGAAACGCTTCAGAGCTGTATCCAAGGATTCGTTCTTGCCAACGCGAACTTCTGCCACGAATTTTTCCCTCCCTTTGTCCAACGACAGAGGTTTATATATGAAAGCGAAGCCGAATGCGAACATTCTCATCGCTCATATATCACCTAAGATATGATACGAGTATATTGTACCACATATTCTCCAATTTGTCAAGTTCTTTTTTTATTCGGGCAAAAAACTTCAGTTTGCCACGATATTAACCAGCTTATTGGGAATATAGATCTGCTTGCGGATGGTTTTGCCTGCGATCGCCTCCTGCACCTTAGCCTCTGCCAGAGCAGCGGGAAGCACTTCCTCCTGGGGTGCATTATTGGGGATCATCATGCGGCACTTTAGCTTACCATTCACCTGCACTGCGATCTCCACCTGATCATCCACACAGAGAGCAGGATCAAATTCGGGCCAGCTCTGCTGATTCAGGATACCGAAGCCCATCATTTCAAACAGCTCTTCGGTCATGTGGGGAGCAAAGGGATTCAGCAGCATCAGCAGAGTACGGTATTCTGCACGAGTCACGGCACCGGTTGCAGTCAGATCATTGACCAGAGCCATCATAGCAGCAATAGCGGTATTAAACTTCAGATGCTCAATATCCTCGCTGACCTTGCGGATGGTCTTGTGCATTGCGGTTTTCACCACATCACGGAAGGTGTCGCCTTCGATGACCAGATCCTGCATTGCCCAGATACGATCTGCAAAACGCTTGCAGCCCTTTACGCTGTTATCGCTCCAGGGAGCAGCCTTTTCGTAGTCGCCCATAAACAGCACATACATACGCAGCACATCGGCACCGTACTGATCTACCACATCATTGGGATCAATGACATTGCCCTTGGATTTGGACATCTTATCGCCGTCGGGTCCAAGGATCAGACCTTGTGCAGTACGCTTTGCATAGGGCTCATCGGTAGGCACTGCACCGATATCATACAGGAACTTATGCCAGAAGCGGGAATAAATCATGTGACGGGTCACATGCTCCATACCGCCGTTATACCAGTCAACGGGCATCCAGTATTTCAGAGCGTCCATATCTGCCAGGCAGGTATCGTTTGCGGGATCGCAATACCGCAGGAAGTACCAGGAAGAACCTGCCCACTGGGGCATGGTATCGGTTTCCCGCTTGGCGGCACCGCCGCACTTGGGGCAGGTGCAGTTCACAAAGGAATCCAGCTTTGCCAGCGGAGATTCACCATCGGTACCGGGCTCAAAATTCTCCACAGGAGGCAGCTGCAGAGGCAGCTCCTCATAGGGAACAGCCACAATGCCGCAATGGGGGCAATGCACCAGCGGAATCGGCTCGCCCCAGTATCTCTGGCGGTTGAACGCCCAGTCTTTCATCTTGTACTGTACACCGGCTTCGCCGCAGCCCATGCGCTCCAGAACGGTCAGTACCTTTTCGATGGCATCCTTCTTGTTGGTGAGACCGTTGAGCTCACCGGAGTTGACCAGCTCGCCCTCACCGGTATAGGCCTCCTTGGAGATATCGCCGCCCTTGATGACCTCGATGATATCAATACCGAATTTCTTGGCGAAATCATAGTCACGGGTATCGTGTGCAGGTACAGCCATAATGGCACCGGTGCCGTAGCCCATCATAACATAATCGGAGATGTAAATGGGGATTTCCTTGCCGGTCAGCGGATTCACAGCAGTCAGGCCCTCAATCTTCACACCGGTCTTATCCTTTACAAGCTGGGTACGCTCGAACTCGGTCTTCTTGGCGCACTCCTCCTTGTAGGCATCCAACGCAGCAATGTTAGCAATGCTGTCACGATACTTCTGGATCATGGGATGCTCGGGAGCCATAACCATAAAGGTCACACCATACAGTGTATCGGGGCGTGTGGTATAGATGCGGAGCTGCTCATCCTGCTCCTTGATCTTAAAGTTGACAAAGGCACCGGTGGATTTACCGATCCAGTTTTCCTGCTGCAGCTTGATGTTGGGCAGATAGTCCACTTTCTCCAGACCCTGCAGCAGTCTGTCTGCATACTGGGTAATGCGGAGATACCAGACATCCTTGGTTTTCTGCACGATATCGCTGTGGCAGATATCGCACTTGCCGCCCTGAGAATCCTCGTTGGACAGCACCACCTTACAACTGGGGCAATAGTTGACAGAGGTTTTATCACGGAACACAAGACCGTTCTCAAACATTTTCAGGAAGATCCACTGTGTCCACTTGTAATAGCCTTCCTCGGTGGTATCCACCACTCTGGACCAGTCAAAGGAGAAGCCCACACGCTTGAGCTGCTGGGTAAACTTCTTGATGTTGTTATCGGTCACTACTCTGGGATGTACACCGGTTTTTACGGCAGTATTTTCGGTGGGCAGACCATAAGCATCAAAGCCGATGGGGAACAGTACATTGTAGCCCTGCATACGGCGTTTTCTGCTGACGACCTCCAGGCCGGAATAAGCCTTGATATGGCCGACGTGCATACCTGCACCGGAAGGATAAGGGAACTCTACCAGCGCATAGAACTTGGGCTTGGAGAAATCATTCTCGGCGGCAAACACTTTATGGGCATCCCAATAAGCCTGCCACTTCTGTTCGATCTCTTGAAAACGATATTCCTGCATGATACTTTCGCTTCCTCTCTGTTAATCTTCAATTGCTGATGCAATGGAAATACGGTTATACGTTATTGGATTTGCAATGTCTGCGCACATCGGGGAAAAACGCCAGCAAGGCGGCTGCGCCTGCATCTATAAGCCCCTCAATAAGATACAGCAGATTTTGCGGAAGATGGGTGAGATTGTTCACAAAATGGGTGCAAAACACAGCCATCAGAACAATAGCCACCACCAGGTTACTCCATTTGACACCTGTAAACAGGCATACGGCAGCACCAATGGCAAATACCAGACTGATCAGGTTAATACCGCCGCCAATGATGCCGTTTAAGATCTCCTTACAGATCATATAAACGCCAACAGCTGTTGCCAACAGCTGACCACGCTCCATCTTCATAGGGCATTGCCCTCATCAATCAGCAGATGGGAGATATCCACCTGTTCACCGTCTGCCCACAAACGCTCCAATTGATACTCATCACGGGTATCCTGATAGAACACATGGACTACGATATCCGCATAATTCAGCACGATCCAGTTGGCACTGCGGTAACCCTCGGTGCTTTTTGGCTCTACACCGCACTCGGAGAGCTGATATTCCACCTCACCTGCCAGAGCCTTGACCTGTGTGGTGCTGGTACCTGTGGCAATCACAAAATAATCCGCAATAATGGTCAGGTTGGTAATACCGATGACACGGATATCCTGTGCTTTTTTCTTATCCAGCGTTTGTACGATTTTTTCCAGTTTTTCTTGTGTGGTCATAAAAGCCTCCTGTTTTTTTGAAGTTCTGTCCGATCTACGCACCGCCGAAGGTATCTCCTCCAAGGATGCTGCCGAGATCGGTACTCTCGTTATCATAGGTTGTATTCTGATAATTGCCCTTGGTGACCAGCTCACGGACAGGCAATTGAAAAATCGGTTCATAATAGGGGCGGAAACGGGCATTCAGCAAATCGACCGCCGGCTCATAGTGTACAGACCAGACCGAATAGACATCTCCGGAAGGGCGCGGTTTGTGGTTGACAGCTTCTCCCGGCAGCATAAACATGGAAATACGCTCCATGCCGATGCTTTGGGCAAAATCTGAAAGCTTACGGATCTCATCCACCGAAAGATCGGAGGCAATAAGCTGCTTTTCAATGATCGTATCCGCATGGCGCATCAGCGTAAGCGTATGCATTCCGCAGGCTTTCTGCATCAGTGCTGCAAGAAAAATACGCTGTGCCTGCATTCTGCCGATGTCGCCTTCGCTGTATCCGTGCCGATACCGCACCATCCATTCAGCCTGCCGGCCGTTGAGGGTTTGTTTCCCCGCAAATATGGTCTTGCCCGGCTCATAATGAATGGTATAGGGCATATCAATGGGCACTCCGCCGATGAGATCTACGATTTCGGCAATGTCCTCACAGCCGGTAATGATATAGCGGTCAATGGGGATACAGAAGGTTTCCTCCACGCAATCCACTACCCGCTGCACCGGTGAAACGGCAGCATTTCCAAGAGTATACACGCTGTTGATCTTTCCACCGCTGAAGGAGGTATAATCGGGAACATAAGTATCCCGCGGGATCTGCAATACATTTACGGTATTACCTGCAATATCAAACATAGCAAGCATGATAACATCCGTATTGCTCCGCAATTCATCCAGCCCCAGAAACAGAACGGTGAACTGTCCCTCACGGATCTGCTGCAGATCCAGACCGTCATCAAAAGGTTTGGAATCATTTCTGTCTGCCTCGCTGCGGATGGGATAGGAATATTCCTTGGAAGTCAGCGTGCCCTCCTGCCCTGCAAAAGGCCGCCAAAGCCGAAGCTTTTCCAGCAAGGAGATGCGTGTTGTCACAACGATGCCCGAAGGATCGGTGTATTCATAGGGAAAAAGCCTTGTACCCAGAAGCATCCACGCACAAAGGCACAGCCCCAGCACTATGGCTGCCGCTGCTCCCAGCCGTTCCCAAGGACGCATGGGACGATATTTCTTTTGCCGCCTTGCGGCATTGGCAGGATCACCGTGTTTTGCCATGTAACATTTCTCCTTTGGCCAACAGAATCTGCGATATGACACAACCCTATGGGGCTGCCTGCGACTTCCTGTTTTTTGCCATGCAGAGTACACGGTATTCCTGTGATTTGCTTTCGTTACTTGGAATTTCCTTTGGGTCTTGCGGCGATACGCTGCAAATAATAGTTATATGCCTGTGCGGTACAGATGGGCAGCGGTGTTCCTTTTTTCAGAACACTCTCCACTGCAAACTCCACACCAGCCAGCATACCCTTTTGCAGATCGGAAAAAGCCAGCTTACGGATCCGTTCCACATCCCGGTAGGTACGGTCTGCGGAAATAAGATCCGCCATATAAACAATTTCCTCCAGCAGCGTCATATTGGCGTGAGCCACCGTATGCCAGCGGGCCGCGCTCAATACCTCATGGTTTTCAATGCCCAGTTCAAACTGCATATAAGCTGCAGCGGCAATGCCGTGCCACACGGGCTTGCAAAGCCACTCCACATCCTCCACATCAAAACTGCCGCTTCGCATCAGAGCTTCCTGTTCTTCCGCAGGCAGCTCCTTACAGCAATCGTGCAGCAAGCCTGCCAGATATGCCCAATCGGGATCGGCATTCCAGCGCACTGCCAGCTCACGGGCAGATTCGGCAACATTTACCGAATGCACAAATCGCTTTTTGGAAAGCCTTGCCCGCAGCAGAGCCGTATAATTCTGAAATTGTGCCTGCATCCGAAGCTGCTCCATGGGGCATTCTCCTTTCGGGATCATTTCAAAACACGGTACAGACCGTTTTCATCCATATATTGTACTACATTTTCGGGCAAAAGGCAAGAGCAATTTTCATTCTTTTGCACTTTCGCACGAATTTGTGTGGAAGAAATCGGAAAAGGCGGTACGGACAGCACACGGATTCTCGGCTCTGTCAGCGGCAAACCTGCCGCCAGAGATAATGCCCAAGCCTTCTGCCGTAAAAAAGGAGCCTCCGCCTCATTGCGGGAAACCGCACATACATCTGCCAGTGATAAGATCTCCTGCCAGCAATACCAGCTATCAAAGGTCATCAGCATATCACTGCCGATCATCAGCGTCCACTGCACATCGGGGCGTTGCTGATGAAGGTCCCGCAGGGTTTCCACCGTATAGGATTTCCCGTTTTTTTTGATTTCATCATCGGAAACAGTCATCCAATCATAGGGTGCGGCAGCCAGCCTGCACATTGCCAGTCGATGATGAGCGTCAGCATACTCAGCGGCGGATTTATGTGGCGGCGTACCTGTGGGCATCAGCAGGACCTGCTCCAGACCGCAGGCCTCCTTTACGGATCTTGCCAGATGGAGATGACCGTTGTGGATGGGGTTAAAGCTGCCGCCGAATAATCCCACACGCATTTTATTTCTTTTTGGCACCGTTTGCAGGCACCAGTTCAATGACAGGCTTTTTGGGGTTGGGCTTATACAGCACAAACCGGCTGCCGATGACACAAACCACATCAGCCTCCACTGCCGCAGCGATCTCCTCTGCGGCTTCTCTTGCGGAATAATCGGCGTTTTCCAGCACACGCAGCTTGATCAGCTCTCTGGCACGCAGCGCATCTCTGATCTGCTGCAGCATGGCCTCACCGATGCCGCCTTTACCCACCTGAAAAATGGTATCCATTGCGTTGGCCAGCCCACGGAGCTGCGCCCGCTGTTTACTTGTCAACATAGTGTTTACTCCTTTTTATGCGTTCTGCTCTGTCAGCAGTGCAACCACTTTTTCCAATGCACGCCTGCGGTGGCTAACGGCATTTTTTTCTTCTGCCGTAAACTCCGCAAAGCTGCGTCCATCAATTTCAAACACAGGATCGTATCCAAAGCCGTTTTCACCGTGGGGCACATACCCGATGATGCCCTCTACCCTGCCCTCAACGGAAAACTGTCTGCCATCGGGGGCGATCAGGCACATAGCACAGGCAAAATGGGCACCGCGCTGCTCCGCAGGCACCTTTGCAAGGAGCGAAAGCAGCTTTTCGCAGCGCTGTGCATCGGTTGCATCCTCACCGGCAAAGCGGTGTGAATACACACCGGGTGCGCCGTTCAGAGCATCTACACAAAGACCGCTGTCATCGGCAAGCACATAGCAAGGATTCCCCTGCTGCACAGACAGAGCATAAATCGCTTTTGCCTTCAGCGCGGCATTTTCCGCAAAGGTAGTACCGTTTTCCTCCACCTCCAGATCTATGCCCGCTTCCTTCTGTCCCAGCACGGTCAGAGAAGTACTCTCCAGCATTTCACGGATCTCACGCAGTTTATTTTGATTATTGGTTGCAAGGATCAGCCTTCTCACAGCACACCTCCATGAATCATTTCTTACGCTTGAAGAAACCGAAGATGCCATGCTTTTTCGGTTCCTCTTCGGCAGGGATATCCTCTGCGGATGTCTCAGCAGCTTCTTCCGCCTGATTCTCAGATGCATCGGAAGCGATTTCATCCGCAGCCTCAAGGCTCTGATGCTCCTCTGCAAACGGCTCTTCCTGAGAAACAGCTTCCTCAGCAGGCAGCGTTTCCGGTTCCGTCAGCACATCGTCATTTTCTGTCACAGGCTGTGCTTCCGCCGCCGATGCCGCTTCCTCGGTATCATCACGCTCTGTATCCGTATCAAACAAAGCATCAATAAAGCTCTTGGAATCAAAGGGCTGCAGATCGTCAATGGACTCACCCACACCAATGAGCTTTACGGGAATCTTCAGCTCATTGCAGATGGAGATAACGATACCGCCCTTGGCAGTACCATCCAGCTTGGTCAGCACAATACCCGTAATGGGAGCCACTTCCTGAAACAGTCTTGCCTGATTGACTGCGTTCTGACCGGTAGTGGCATCCAGCACCAGCAGACATTCCTTGGCGCAGCCCTCCGCTTCACGATCAATGATACGGTTGATCTTTGCCAGTTCCTGCATCAGATTTTTCTTGTTGTGCAGCCGGCCTGCGGTATCGCAGATGACTACATCGCAGCCTCTTGCCTTGGCGGCGACCACTGCATCATAAACCACAGCGGCGGGATCACTGCCTTCTGCATGGCGCACCAAAGAAACACCGGCACGATCTGTCCATACAGCAAGCTGATCAATGGCTGCTGCCCGGAAGGTATCCGCTGCGGCAACCAGAACCTGCTTGCCCTCATTCTTCAACTGATGGCACAGCTTGCCGATGGTTGTAGTCTTACCGGCACCGTTTACGCCGATGACTAAGATCACCGAAGGCTTGGTGGAAAGATCCAGCGGGGTATCCTCTCCCATCATCTCCGCAACGATCTCCTGAATCAGACCCATAATATCATTGGGATCGGTAATACCGCGCTCTTTGACACGGTCACGCAGGATATCACAGATCTGCATGGCTGTTTCGGCACCCATATCACCCATGATCATGGTTTCTTCCAGCTGCTCAAACAGTTCCTCATCAATCTTGGTAAAGGAATGCAACAGCCGCTGCATCCCCTTGATGACGCTGTCTCTGGTTTTACGCAAGCCGTCACGAATTTTTGTAAATAAGCCCATAATCGGCTCCTTTCTGCCAAAATGGGAGCATGGTTACTCCGCCATGGCCATACCGTTCTGATCCAGCCGCAGCAAGCGGGATACGCCGTCTTCCTGCATGGTTACGCCGTACAGCACATTGGCTTCCTCCATAGCACTGCGGCGATGGGTAATAACCACAAACTGTGTGTGATCAATAAATCGCTTGAGATATTGTGCGTATTTCCGCACATTGACTTCGTCCAGAGCTGCGTCGATCTCATCCAGAATACAAAACGGTGCGGGACGCAGCTTCAGAATTGCAAAATAAATGCAGATAGCCACAAAGGACTGCTCTCCGCCGGACAATGCAATCAGATTGCGGATCACTTTGCCGGGAGGTGCCACACTGATCTCAATACCCGACTCCAGAATATGTTCGGGATCCGTAAGGGAAAGGGATGCGGAACCGCCGCCGAACAGCTCATGGAAAATCTCACCGAAGTAACGGTTGATCTGATCAAAGCTTTCACGGAAGATGCGGCACATATCCTCGGTCAGTTGCTCGATGAGGCGTTCCAGCTCGGTTTTTGCCTGCTCAATATCCTTCATCTGAGCCGAAAGGAAGGTAAAGCGTTCCGATACCTCACGGTATTCATCAATGGCGGCAACATTCACGGAGCCAAGGACACGGATACGGTTTTTCACCGTTGTCAGTGCTGCTTCCGTTTCACGGATATCCGTAATGGGCTTGGCTGTTGCTTCTGCCTCGGAGCGTGTCATTTCGTAGCTTTCCTGCAGGCGGAACACCAGATCGTCGATCTCCTTACGGGCATTGGCAAGGCGTTCCTCCGCACGGGAACGTTCACCCGACTGCTTTTCTCTGGCATCCTTCAGTTCATCAATGCCCTTACGCAGCAGGTGGGTATAGCGTTCTTTTTCCTCATGGAGCGCACGCAGACGACGGGTTTCATCCTGGGAGCCTTCAATTTTTTTTCGGTTATCCTGCTGCGTCAGCTCCAAGGTCTGCTTTTCCCGTTCTTTCTGTGCAATATGTTCCTTGGCCTGACGGATCTGTTCCTCCAACGCCTGCTTTTGCTCCTCGGAGCTTTCCATGGACTGTGCCATAATCAGACGATTATGCTGTTCCGTTTCCAGATCCTTCAGCAGCTCTGCACGACGGATCCTGCAAGCAGATATTTTCTCGGTATATGCACTGCGCTGTGCATCCAGATCACTGCGATGACTGCGGCTTTCATTCCGCAGTACCTCTCCCGCGCTGATCTGTGCATCCAGTGCGGCAAGGCGATTTTTCGCCTCCTCACAAGCTGCCAGAAGCTGATCTGCTCTTGCCTGCAAACGCTCCTGCCGCTGGGCATCGGTTTCCTGCATACGGGCATCTGCCTCAGCAGTTGCCTGAAGCTGTGCCAATTGACGGCGCAGTTCGTTATGCAGCTCATCGTTTTCCGCGATCAGCGCACGGGCACCCTCCAGATCGGCCTTCAGCTTATCCCACTCTGCCTTTGCCTTTTCGGCTGCAATACGTGCCTCCTGCTGCTGTGTCTCCATGGATCTCAGTTTGCGTTCGGCTTCTTCCATCTCATGCTTACGGGTAATCACACCGGCTGATCTGGCTGCGGAACCACCCGTAAAGGAACCGCCGGAATGGATCACCTGACCATCCAGTGTAACAATACGGAACCGATAACCGAATTTTTTGGCGATCAGGGTTGCGGAATCAATATCCTCCGCTACCACGATTCTGCCCAGCAGGTTTTCCATGACACTGCGGTAACGGTCATCAAAGCCCACCAGATCACAGGCAATGGCCACAAAGCCATCCAGCTCCCGCAGATCCTCACGCAGCATACCACCACGAATGGTAGTCAGCGGCAGGAAGGTTGCTCTGCCGCCACGCATTTCCTTCAGGTAACGGATGCAGCGTTTGGCGGCATCTTCATTTTCCACCACCAGATTCTGCAGCGCACCGCCCAAAGCGGTTTCAATGGCGGTACCGTAACGGGGTTCCACGGTAATAAGCTGAGCAACAGTACCATACACACCGCCCAATCTGCCGCTGCCTGCCACCTTCAGCACCTGGCGCACGCTGCCCGCATAGCCTTCCATGCTCTGCTCCAGATCCTTCAGGATCCGCTGCTTTTGCTGCACCTGCCGATATTCCGCATTCAGCTCGGTCAGGGTTTCCACTGCCTGCTGATATTTCTTTTCCTTACCCGCACTGAGTCGGCTGAAGCCTTCGGTACGGTTTTGCAGCTCAATGCGTGTCTGCTCAAGCTGCTCACACTGCTTTTGCAGCGATTTTTCCTGCAAAGCGTATTGGCGCAAACGCTCTGCCAGACTGACAGATTCCTCTTTTGCCTTGCGTACCTGCTCCAAAGCCTCACGGTGATCATGTTCCGCCGATTGCAGACGAACACGCTCCTCGCTCTGCTGCAGCACCAGCTTCTGCAAAGCCGCATCTTCTGCCTGCATATGGGATTCCGCATCGGCAAACAGAGCATCGGCCTTTTGCAGCTCGGCAAGCGCTTCCTTTAGTTCCTGTTCCAAGGTTTGCTGCCGCTGCAAAAGCTCTGACAGATAGGCATCCTGCTCCGCCAGCTTTTGCTCCCATCCCGCTGCCGATTGTGACAGGGTCTGCTGCTGCTGCCGATATGCCTCTACCGCTTCGGTGCTGTGGCGGATCTCGTTCTCACAAACGGCAATGCCCGCAATGAGATTTGCGTTTTCCTGCTCCGCATTGACCACCGCGGCCTGTAATTGCTCGATATCCATGGTAGCCTGCTGCATATCACGGAAAGCAAGCTGTAGCTTTTCTTCTTCTCTTGCAATATCGTTCTGCAGATTTTCATATTCCGCCGTCAGCACAAGGCAGCGGTCGGAAAGGCTCTGCATCTGCTCCGTAAGGGCTGTCAGCCGATGGATCCATACAGAGATCTCAAGCTGCTTGCGTTCCTCTGCCAATACCAGAAAACGCTCCGCCTTTTCCGATTGGACTTTCAGCGGTCCGATACGGCCTTCCAGCTCGGATGCAATATCATTGAGCCGCAGCAGATTCTCCTGTGCGGCAGAGAGCTTGCGCTCGGCCTCCTGCTTTTTATAGCGGAACTTGGAAACACCTGCGGCTTCTTCAAAAATATCACGGCGTTCGTTGGATTTTGCACCTACGATCTCCGCAATACGACCCTGCCCGATGATAGCATAGCCATCTCTGCCCAGACCCGTATCCATAAACAGCTCGTTCACGTCCTTCAGGCGGACATTTTTGCCGTTGATGAGATACTCACTATCGCCGTTGCGATACAGGCGGCGAGTCACCGCCACCTCTGTTTCGGGATCGGCAAGTGCATGGTCGCTGTTGTCGATGGTCAGGGTAACGGAGGCAAAGCCCACGGGCTTACGGGTAGCGGTACCGGAGAAAATAACATCCTCCATACTTTTGCCGCGCAGCTCCTTGGTAGATTGCTCACCCAGCACCCAGCGCACCGCATCACCGATATTACTTTTGCCGCTGCCATTGGGGCCAACGACGGCAGTCATGCCCTCATCAAAGGTCAGACGAATTTTATCGGGAAAGGATTTGAAGCCATGCAGCTCCAAGAATTTGAGGTACATTCTGCATTCACGCTCCTTGCCGTTGGCGGCAATCAGATTTCAGGGGAAACCCCCATCAGCGCCAAGGCCTCCTTGGCGGCCATCTGCTCCGCAATTTTCTTACTTCTGCCGGTGCCTCTGCCGATCACATTGGAGTTCAGACGCACCTCCATATGGAAGGCTTTTGCATGATCGGGGCCTTCCTCCCCCACCAGAACATACTGCACACGTTCTTCGGGGTTGCGCTGAATGACCTCCTGCAAGGCAGTTTTATAATCACAGAAGGCTTCGGCGGTGCGGTCAAAGCGTTCCGGCAAAAAGCGCAGAATATGCGCTTTGGCAGGCTCCATGCCGCCATCCAGAAAAATCGCCGCAATTACTGCCTCAAAAGCATCTGCAAGAATAGAAGGGCGGGTACGTCCGCCGGATTGCTCCTCGCCGTGTCCCAGCAGCAGAAAATCACCCAGACCCAGCTTTTCCGCCCAGCCGTGCAGAGAACGCTCACACACAAGAGAAGCACGCAGCTTGGTCAGCTCGCCCTCCGGCAAATGGGTACAATTGATAAACAGATGCTCCGATACCACAATGGAAAGCACGCTGTCACCCAGAAACTCCAGTCGTTCATTGCAGCGGATCCGTTTCTGCTGCTCATGATGGTAGGAGGAATGACAAAGTGCCTCGGTCAGCAGCGCAGGCTCACGAAACCGATAGCCGATGCGTTCTTCCAACTGAGATTGCTCCAGATGTGCCATAATTTGCTCCTTATGCCTCCGATTTCTGCTTGCTCCGCAGCTTCTGTGCGGCAAGAGCCTCGGTAATGGTTTCTACGATCTTGCCATCCACACAGGTTTTTGCCTGCCGAATAGCATGGAACATGGCTCCGCCGTCGGAGCTGCCATGTCCTTTGATGACAGGATAGGCAATGCCCAGCAAAACGGCACCGCCCACCTTCTTATAATCCATGGAATCCTTGAAGGCACGCAGTTTTTTCATGATAAACAGCGCACCCAGCTTGCCGATACCCGTAAACATGGCTTTCATCTTTTTGGCAAAGAAAGAACCCAGACCCTCGTACAGCTTCAGCACGATATTACCTGTAAAGCCATCGGTCACCAACACCTGACAGTTGCCCGATGGCACCTCTCTTGCCTCGATATTGCCGTAAAAATGCAGGTCGGAAGCTTTCAAAAGCTGATAGGTTTCCTGCTCCAGCTCTCTGCCCTTGCATTCCTCGGAGCCGTTGTTGATCAGACCCACCTTCGGTTCCTTTACACCCATGACCTTTTCCATGTACACGCTGCCCATCATGGCAAACTGCATCAGCATTTCAGGGCGGCACTCCACGTTGGCGCCGGCATCCATCAGAATTGCATGGCCGTTGGCGGTGGGCAGCACAGGAGCCATGGCTGCACGGGTAATTCCTTTAATGCGGCGGGTAAGCATAGTTGCCCCCACCAGCAGCGCACCGGAATTGCCTGCGGAAACAAAAGCATCGCCTTTCCCCTCCCGCAGGGCCTTAAGACCCACTGCCATGGAGCAGCCCTCTTTGCTTTTCACGATCTCTGTAGGGGCATCGTGCATGGTGATCACATCCTCTGCATGCAGGATCTCAATACCCTCCATGGAGTAGCCGTGCTCCTTGGCAACGGCTGTGATCTTTTGCTCATCGCCGCAAAGAACCACGGTAACACCCAGTTCCCTGACTGCTCTGACAGCACCCTCCAGCGGCGCAAGGGGCGCATGATCGCCGCCCATTGCATCTACTATGATCCGCATACGCTGTGATCTCCTTTCTGCTCAGAAAGCTGCACTGATCTGCGCCAGCTTTTCTGTTTCCTCCTGCATATCCGCTTCGGTCAAAGCAGCCTCAAAGGCGGCAAGAGCACGGTCGGCATATGCCTGATACTTCTTTTGCTTATCCCGATACCGCTCCGAAAGCATAGGAAGCAGGCCCATATTGGCACCCATGGGCTGCAGGTTCTCCTGTTCGGGATCGGTAATGTACGCCACCAGCGAGCCCAGCATGGTTTCTCGGGGCAGCACCAACGGAGATTGTCCTCTCAGCTTGCGTACCAGATTCCATGCGGCCAGCAATCCGCTGCCGGCAGATTCCATATAGCCCTCCACACCGGTCATTTGTCCCGCAAAACGGATACGGGGCTGCTGCCGCAGGGCGAAGCCTGCATCCAGCAGCTTGGGGCTGTTCAAAAAGCTGTTGCGGTGCATCACACCGTAACGCACAAATTCTGCATTTTTCAGGGCGGGAATCATAGAAAACACCCGCTTTTGTTCACCGAATTTCAGGTTTGTCTGGAATCCCACCAGATTCCACAAGGTACCTTCACGGTTTTCCCGACGAAGCTGCAGTACCGCATAGGGCCTTCTGCCGGTATGAGGATCCGTAAGACCCACCGGCTTCAGCATACCGTAGCGGATGGCATCTTCTCCTCGTTTTGCAAGAACCTCCACGGGCATACAGCCTTCATAGACACGGAGCTGTTCCTTTTCAAAGGAATGCAGCGGTGCAGTTTCTGCATGGATCAGTGCATCATGGAACGCCAGATACTCGTCTTTTTCCATAGGGCAGTTGAGGTAATCCTCACCGCCTTTACCGTAGCGGGATGCAAAAAAGGCGTGATCCATGGAAATGCTCTCCCCTGTTACGATGGGCGCAGCCGCATCATAGAAATACAGGGAAGCGCCTGTCAGCTCCGCAATGGGTTCGTGGAGTGCTTCGGAGGTCAGAGGGCCTGTGGCAACAATGACTTCTCCTTCGGGAATACGGTCCAGCTCCTCATGCACCACGGTAATGTTTTCATGAGAACAGATCCGTTCTGTAACCATCGCAGAAAAAGCATCTCTGTCCACAGCAAGGGCACCGCCTGCATCCACGGCGCACTGCTTTGCACAGGGCACCAGCAAAGAACCCAAACGGGTCATTTCCTCCTTCAGCAGGCCTGCCGCAGAATCCACTCTGGCGGCCTTCAGCGAGTTGGAACACACCAGCTCCGCAAAATCGGGAGAATGATGTGCCGGAGAATACTTCTGCGGTTTCATTTCATACAAGGTGACGGCATAGCCGCTGTTGGCAAGCACCCATGCTGCCTCACAGCCTGCCATGCCCGCACCGATCACTGTCACACAACAGCTCATAACGGACGCTCATAGCCGCACTCGGGCTTTTCACAAAGGAATTTGCCTGCCTTGCCACCCTTGCGGAACAGCGTGCTGCCGCATTTGGGGCAACGCTCCTCCACAGGCACATTCCATGTCATAAACTCACAGTTGGGGTAGCCGCTGCAGCCATAGAAATTACGGCCTGTTTTGGTCTTTTTCTGAATGATTCGGCTTCCACACTTGGGGCAAAGGCCCTGTGTTGCCAGCACGATCTTCTTGGTGTTGCGGCACTCCGGGAAGCCGCTGCAGGCCAGAAATTTACCGAATCTGCCCAGCTTGACCACCATAGGCTTGCCGCAAAGCTCGCACACCTCGGAGGTTTCTTCATCGGGCACCCGCATTCTCTTACCATCCATGGCAACCTCTGCCTGAGAAAGCGTTGCTGCAAAATCACGGTAAAATACCCGCAGAGATTCCACCCAATCCTTTTCACCGCGCTCCACATCATCCAGATCCTGCTCCATGGCGGCGGTAAACTTGGAATCCACGATCCGCTTGAAATGCTCCTTCATGAGCTGAGTGGTCACTTCACCCAGAGAGGTGGGACGGAGCTGCTTTCCTTCACGCTCCACATACATTCTGGACAAAATGGTGGAAATGGTGGGCGCATAGGTACTGGGTCGGCCGATGCCGTTTTCTTCCAGTGCCTTGATCAGCGTGGCTTCGGTATAGCGGGAAGGCGGCTGTGTAAAATGCTGGTTGCCTTCCAGAGATTTTACCTTCAGCACACTGCCCTCCTCCAAAGGCGGCAATTCCTTGTTTTCTTCTTCGGAGGCGGTATCCTTGGCTTCTTCATACAGCTTGGTAAAGCCGTCAAACTTCACACGGTAGCCAGAAGCACGGAACAAACAATCCTCTGCCATAATGTCGGCAGAAACGGTATCATGCTGAGCATTGGCCATCTGGCTGGCGATAAACCGCTCCCAGATGAGCTTATACAGCTTATACTGATCGGGGGTCAGGCTGCTTTTTACCTGATCGGGAGTCAGATTGGGCATAGAGGGACGAATGGCCTCGTGGGCATCCTGTGCATTGCGCTTGGATTTGAAATTTCTGGGGGAAGCGGGCAGATACTGCTTGCCGTATGCCTGCAGAATATACTCTGCGGCGGCTGCCTTTGCTTCATCGGAAATACGCAGACTGTCGGTACGCATATAGGTGATCAGACCCACAGCACCTAGGCTTGGCAGCTCCACACCTTCGTACAGCTCCTGCGCAGCCTTCATGGTGCGGCGGGAGTTGAATCCCATACGGCGGGAGGCCTCCTGCTGCAGGGTAGATGTGATAAAGGGCGGTGCGGGCTGACGGGATGTGACGCGCTTCTTCACGGATTTTACGGTGAAAGGCGCATTCTCCAGCTTTTTCAGGATGGCATCTGCCTCTGCCTGATCTGCCAGCTCTGCCTTTTTGCCTGCCACCTCCATCAGACGGGCGGCAAACAGCTTACGGGAAGAAGGCGCAGTCAGCTTGGCATCAATGGTCCAGTATTCCTTAGCGGTAAATGCACGGATCTCTTCTTCACGATCCACCACCAGACGCACCGCCACTGACTGCACACGACCTGCGGAAAGACCACGGCGGATCTTTTTCCACAGAAAGGGGCTGAGCTGATAGCCTACGATACGGTCAAGGATACGGCGTGCCTGCTGTGCATTGACCAGATCCAGATCAATTTTGTGGGGATTTGCCATACCGTTCTGCACACCGCTTTTGGTGATCTCGGTAAATTCCACACGGTTATCCTCTGTCAGATCCATATCCAGCAATTGTGCCAGATGCCATGAAATGGCTTCGCCTTCGCGGTCAGGGTCCGTTGCCAGCCATACGCGTTCGCTTTTCTTGGCACGTTTTTTCAGTTCACGGATGATCTCTTCCTTGCCCTTCATTTCCTGATACAGGGGGGCAAAGTCATTTTCCAGATCCACACCCAGCTTGGACTTGGGGAGATCACGGATATGACCCATGGAGGCTACGACCTCAAAGCCGCTGCCCAGATATTTCTGTATGGTTTTCGCCTTTGCAGGCGACTCTACGATTACAAGTTGCGACATATACTATGTTCGTTCCTTTCTTCCCACAGAATATGAGATAGCCGCACATTACAATGCACGGTATTGCTTGCCGAACAGCGATTCCACATAGCCATCCAGCTCCAAAGACATCAGATCCTCCAGCACATCACCCAAAGCCAGATCCAGACCATCTGCGATATCGTTCACATGGGTATCTCCATGAGTACGAAGAAACTGCAGGATGCTGCATTCCCGTTCCGATTCCGGCATGGGCCCCGTTGCAGCAGGCACCGGCTCCGGTTCGGGTATGGGTACTTCCTTGGGCGATGGATTAGCAATGGGGGTATCTGCTTCACGGAGGTCGGTTTCCTGAGCTGATTGGGCTTTGGGTGCATCCTCCTTGCCATGACCATACACCACGGATTGTGCCGCAGGTACCTCCAGATCTGCCAAACGGATTCTTTGCGGCATAGAGAGATAATATGCATACAGCACATCCTGGTGATCGAACAAAGGCACGGCACCCTCCCGCAGCATGGGTACAACGCCTGCATAACGGGCATCAAACAGATCATGGGGCGGCACGCAGAACACGGTTTTGCCTTGTTCCAGCGCACAATTTGCTGTTACCAGGGAGCCGCTGCGTGCAGAAGCTTCCGCCACCACGGTACCGTAGCTCAATCCGCTTAAAATACGGTTACGTTTGGGGAAATTAGGCGGAACAGGCTGGGTTCCGGGCAAAAACTCCGAAAGGATCAGACCTTTGCCCTCCGAGAGCATCCGATTCCGCAGCTCGTTGTTTTCCTTGGGGTAATTCACATTGATGCCGCATCCCAGAACAGCGATGGTAGGCATCTCATATTGCAAAGCGGCGTTGTGGGCAATGGCATCAATGCCCATAGCAAAGCCACTGACAATCGTAAATCCGCAGGGGGAAAGCTGTTGCACCAGCGTGTGCACGACCTTTTCGCTGTAAGGCGAAGGCCGCCGCGCACCTACGATCGTCAGCGTCAGCGTTTCAGCCAGACGCAAATCACCCTGCGCTGTCAGCAGCACAGGCGGAAGATAAATATCCCGCAGCAAGGAGGGATACCGGTCATCCTCAATGGAAACCAGTGCAATATTGTTTTTACTGCAGAAATACACAATGCTTTCTGCCATATGCAAGGTGTGTTTCTTCACCTGATTCCGTTCGGTGGGGGTAAGATCACTGACCTGAGCCCCCATGATAGCATCATACACGGTCTTGGCACTGCCGTATCGGCGCAGCAGACGTGCCAGGGTCTGGCTGGCTGCACCAAACACCAGGGAAAGCCACACCCAATACTGTATATCCTGATGCTGTTCGGTTGCAGAGTTTGCGGACATACTCACACCTCGCTCACATATATCGGGACATCTCCCACAGGAACAATCCCGCAGCCATGGCTGCATTCAGGGAATTGGACTTGGGAGACATGGGGATGGTCAGCTTGCAGTCACAGGCATCGGAAAACGCACGGGGCAGGCCGTTACCCTCATTACCGATACAGACCACGGCCCCCGCTGAGCAATCAAAGGCTTTCAGGGATCGGGCATCCCGATCCACCACGGCTGCACACAAGGGCAGCTTCGCATCACGACAGACCGATGTGAAAGCATCCACATCGGAGATCCTGCAAAAGGGAATACGAAACAGCGCACCCATACTGCTGCGGATGGTTTTGGGATTGTACACATCACAGCAATGGTAGAGGTACAGACCATCGGTTCCCAAAGCCTCGGCAGTACGCATAATTGCACCCAGATTGGAAGGATCCTGTAGGCTGTGCAGCAGCATACAGCGGTCCCCTTTTTGGGGCAGAAGTATTTGCTCCGGGGGCATGGTACCCATAGCAAACACACCTTGGGCTGTTTCGGTATCGGAGATCTCCCCTGCTGCGGCATCAGCCAGAAGAACCACATTTACGCCCTTCAGAAAGGGAGCAAAAGCCTCACCATACTGGGTGGCGGCCTTTTCCGTCAGGATCAGGGAAGAAAGGCGCACACCGCTCTCCAGCGCATCCAGCACCAGACGGAAGCCTTCCATAGCAAACTGCCCGGATTTTTCCCGCTGGGTGCGGCTGCGGTTCAAGTGCACAAATCGCTGCAGAGTCCGGTTTTTCTCACCGGGCTGCACTGCGGTCAGATGATCAAAAAATGCCATTTGCGGGGTACACCTCCTGCCGAAAACAGATTTACAACAATGCGAAGAAAAACACAAACACGCTCCGAGTTTGCACAGAGCGTGTATAGCAGACAACGCAGCGGCAAAGCAAAGTTACCGCTGCGCTGCAAGATTCATTACAGTGCTGCCTTAGCCTGTGCGACGATCGCAGTGAAGCCGGCCGGATCGTGAATCGCGATCTCGGAGAGCATCTTGCGGTTCAGAGTGATGCCGGCCTTGTTGCAGCCATTCATAAAGGTGGAATAGTTCATGCCGTTGAGCTTGCAAGCAGCAGAAATACGAGTGATCCACAGTCTGCGGAAGAAACGCTTATTCTGCTTTCTGCCGATGTAGGCATAGTTGCCGGACTTCATGACGGCCTGCTTCGCCATCTTGAAGTGCTTGGATTTGCTGCCCCAGTAGCCCTTTGCGAGCTTCAGAACCTTATTTCTTCTCTTGCGCGTCATCATTGCGCCTTTAATACGAGCCATGTTCTTTCTCCTCCGTAATTCAATCAGTATCCGCCGCAACCGCTATGCGATACGCGGCCAAATGTCTTGGTCGGGCGATGCGGTCTCTTACTTGTAAGGAACCAGCTCACGCACGGTTGCTGCGTTTGCAGAGCTTGCTACGCCTGCGTTACGAGCCAGACGCTTCACCTTAGTGTCCTTCGAGTTGAGACGATGACGCTTGTAAGCATGCTGGAACTTCACCTTTCCGGTGCCGGTTACCTGAAAACGCTTCTTTGCGCCGGAATGGGTCTTCACTTTCACTTTCTTAACCTTTGCGGCTGCCATGGAATTCTTCCTCCTTGATATTTCATTGTATATGATAACGCCGTTGCTCTCCGCAGATGGCGGCACGTCGGCGCTGCATATCGGTAGTTACTCCGCTGCAGGCTCCGTCTTGGGAGCACGCTGCTTCTTCTCGGGCTTTTCGGGCTTCTGCTGCTTGGGCGACATAAACATGACGATTGCTCTGCCCTCCATCTTCGGGGGCTTATCCACAATCGCAAGATCGCCGCAGGCATCACGGTAACGCTCCAGCAGTTCCTCGCCCAGATGGGGGTGAGCAATGGCACGCTTACGGAACCGCACGGAAACCTTCAGCTTGTCGCCGCCCTGCAAAAACTTCTTGCCCTGTGCGACCTTTGTTTCAAAGTCGTGGGTATCAATGGCAGAAAACATACGGATCTCCTTGATCTCCACCACTTTCTGATTCTTGCGGGCTTCCTTCTCACGCTTCTGCTGCTCGAAGCAGAACTTTCCGTAATCGAGGATACGGCACACAGGCGGTGTTGCCTGGGGGGCAATCTTCACCAGATCCAGATTCTGTTCAAAAGCCAGCTTCTGGGCATCTCTTGCGGACATTACGCCACGCTTCTCACCATTCGCATCGATGACAAGCACTTCCTTGTCGCGAATTTCCTCGTTGATTTGCAGTTCCTGCTTGCTAATAGCGAGCACCTCCAGTCGATGGGTTCGGGGCGGCAATTCCGCACCGTTTTGTCTAAAAAAGAGAGCATGGATCAAGCGTCCATGCTCTCTTGCTTCTTCCATCACAGGGCACTGTTCGTGCGCCATTCCTTCAGAAACAGATTACCGTTTTGCCCAATGGCTTACGGTGTGAACATGATGTTCCGCTTGTAATCCTTGCAATATTATACAGGATTTTCTGTTTCTTGTCAAGGGAATGCACAAACTTCGGCGATTTACACAATTTTATTTTGTAATGTTAATCCAGATTCGCCAGAATACGCAGAATCGCCACAGAATCGTCACTGGTTATACCTGCAACATCATCGCACTCCGCATTGATCATGCCCTGATCGGTCACAACAGCAGCAGTGTCCTCAGCCAGCACACGGTTCAGCAGGATCACATCACCGATCTTGACGTAGCCGTCACAGTTCACATCGCCGCGCAGCTTGGTAAAGGGAACGGTAGTTGTCTCGGTAGTGGTAGTTGTGGTAGTAGTCGTCGTCGTTGTTGTTGTTGTGGTGGTGGTCGTTTCCACGGGAACGAGAGTTGCGGCTGCCACATAGTTGATGCAGCTTGCAGAAGTGCCGTTGTCGCCCAGAGCAACGGTTTCACCTGCGGAGAAACGCTTTGCATACAAGTTGAAGGTCACATCGTTGCTGGTGGACATGGTGAGAGCGGTATTTTCCCAACCGGAAAGCCATGCGGGAGCGGCAATACGGGAATCCACACCAACATACAGCACAATATCATCACCGGCGGTGAAAGTTGCCAGATCACCGGTACTGTACTTGGAATCGCAGGCGGTCTGAATATACTCTGCACCAATCAGCGCATCGGGAACGGCGGTAAAGGTGAAATCACGGTCACCATAAATAGCGGTTCCCACGTTCAGGTTGGGAGTAATACCCCAGTTCAGACCGTTTGCACGGTCGATCATGTTGAGATCCTGCACAAGAGTGCCATTGTACACAATAGGCAGGGGCTGTGCAAACACCGTATAGCCAACTACGCCGGTACCGGTGGTGTTATCGCCCAGTGTGATCTGCTCACCTGCGGAAACATTCTTGGAGTAGACTACCATGGTCACATCATTGCTGGTGGACATGGTCAGACCGGTGTTGCTCCAGCCGTTGAGCCATGCAGGTGCATTGCCCAGTCGGGAATCATAAGCAACATAAAGAGTCACGGCATCGCCGGCGGTCAGAACGGCAAGATCACCGGTATAGCTCTTGGAATCACAGGCGGTCTGTACATACTCGGCACCCAGCATCTCATTGGGGACAGCAGTATAGGTGAAATCACGGTCGCCGAATACAGTGCTGCCCACCGCAAGATTCTGTGCGATCTTCCAATCGTAGCCGTTTTCGCCATCGTTAATGTGAAGCTGCTGAATGTAGGTACCGTAAATATCCACCTCAGAGGCTACTTCCTCCATAAGGCCGGCGGCAATAAGGCTCTTGCCCCAGGTACCGTACCAAGCATAGCCGGTACGACGCTCCTGACTCAGTTCCGACATGGCATCGTGAATCGAGCCATCACGATCAACGAACATGGGCTTATTGGTGCTGATATCATAGAAACGTGCCCACAGAGGACCTGCACCGGGCACCTCAACCACAATACGGTCATCGGAGGTATTCTGCACCTCAATACCGTAAATGGCAGAGTTGGTCATCCAGGTAACAGCCGCATTAACAGCCTTGATAATGCGGTTATCGGTGCCTGCAACCTTCTTCAGGAAGTTGACAATACCTACGCTCTCACTGGCACTGATAGATGGCAGCTCATAGGCACGGGCAGGGGCAGCAGCCAGTGTAAATTCATCATGCTGCTGACACCATGCAGTCTTTACGCCATTCTGCTCGATCTGCATCTGCAGAATACACTCCACAGCCTTATCAATGGCTGCGGCTGCCTTTGCGGAACGGGTATCATCAATGAAGGTGAAATCGCCGGATTTGTTTTCCATTTCCAGCATAATCTCCAGAATACGAACCATGGCGCCGTCGTTAAACGTGATATGGGCATGGTAGGTTCCTGCGTCGTTGAACACCTGCGGCCAGCCACCGTTGTCGTACTGACCATTTAGCAGCAGATCAATGCCCTTCATGCAGGCATTGAGGTAGGAAGAATTGCCCGTTGCGGCATATGCCTTTGCCAGAATACGGATCTGGGAAGTGGTGGCATCGTTATCCACCGTGGACTTTGCCCAGGATCCGGTCTGGGAGGTATCATCCATAGCCTTACGCCAGCCGCCGTCGGAAAGCTGATACTGCATGATGGTAGAGCAGAGAGATGCCGCCTCACTGCCGGAATACCAACTGCTGTCTTTCTTCAGGTAGCTGTTCCAGTCGTAGTCGGCAGCCTGTACCACCAGGGTGTTGTCAGGCGAAAGCAGGCGGATACATCCGCTCGGGTTCATGGACGCAGTCAGCATGGCTGCGCTGAACAGCATAGCCATTGCCGCATGCTTGTTGTGATGCTTCATAGTTCAAATCCTCCGTTTTCTGTTACGCACAAGGCGCTGTTTTTTTCAATATAGCAGATTTCAAGTTGAATGTCAAGAGTTTTTGGGGGATTTTTTGAAAGGTCTCCCGCAGTCCCACAGATTGAGTTACAGGCAAAACAAAAAGGCTCCTGTCTTTCGACAGAAGCCTTTCGTCAATACGTGACGAAATTGATCACTTTGTTTTTCGACGTATTTCCATGCTTTTCAGTACTCAAACTGTCACCCGCTTGGTTGTTACTTTTTCTATATTATATCATACTCACGATCAATTTGCAATAGCTTTCGAAAATTTATGAGTGTGCTTTCATAGCAATCAACCTGAACCCTTCACTTTCCTCAGCAAGGTATTCGTACAGATCTTCCGGTGAGGTCAGCAGATAAACTTCGAGTTTGTTGCCCTTGGGAATTCCAAAGAAGTATTCATCGTTCTCATCTCTTTCGTAGAGATAATCACGGATTACCCCGAAGCGGTCGAAGGTGATTGCCGTGAGCATGGTAATCAGATCCTTCTGATAATCGCATCCCTCCATCAGCTCTTTTTTATCATTCTCGGTCAGTCGCTTGCAGTTTTCGCACATCCATCTCGACTCGT
>SVNP01000006.1 GCA_015066805.1 Ruminococcus sp.
TGAGTATGTAGGCGGCATGGACTACGTTGAGAAGATCCAGAAGGAAGGCTGGATGGACTTCGACGTCGTTATCGCTTCCCCTGACATGATGGGCGTTGTTGGTCGTCTGGGTAAGGTGCTGGGTCCCCGTGGCCTGATGCCCAACCCCAAGGCAGGTACCGTTTCCCCCGATGTTGCTAAGGCTGTTGCCGAGGCAAAGGCAGGTAAGATCGAGTACCGTCTGGATAAGTCCAACATCATCCACTGCCCCATCGGCAAGGTTTCCTTCGGCGCAGAAAAGCTGGAGGAGAACTTCAATACCCTGGTTGAGGCTGTTGTAAAGGCAAAGCCCGCCGCCGCAAAGGGTACCTACCTGCGTTCTATCACCGTTGCTTCCACCATGGGTGTGGGCGTTCCGGTGCAGACCGCTAAGTTTGGTGTCTGATTGAAAAAAACATCGCTTTTGCGGAGCAGAACCGCTGTGTGTTCTGCTCCCGAAGCGTTGATTTTCAATTTTGAAGGAATTCTCTTGACAAATCATATAGTTTGTGTTATAATACTATTCGTTCATGAGAAATTAGCTCAGTTGGCAGAGCATCTCCCTTTTAAGGAGAGGGTCGAGGGTTCGAACCCCTCATTTCTCATCCGGAAACAGGTGTCACAGCGGTGGCACCTGTTTTGTTTTACCCGCAAGGCTGCTTCCCCCAAAAGGAAAAATCTTCATAAACCCCTTGACAAATCCTTGGGAACGTGCTATAATCTCTAGCATAAAGGCGATGACGAAGAAGGCCTGCAATCACGCAGCACAGAGAATCGGTGGTTGGTGTAAACCGATGTGTGGGATTGCAAAGTGCCCCTCCCTTCCGAGCCGGAGACCTGAACATCCAGTGGAAAAAGTAGGGCTCCCGTGATTGCTGCGTCAATGCATACGAAGTTGTCAGACTTCAATGAGGTGGCGTACACATCAGAAGATGTGACGCAATTTGAGTGGTACCGCGAGTGTAAGATCTGCACCCGTCTCAAAGTCCAATTGCTTTGAGATGGGTGTTTTTTATTTGCCCTCCCAAGCAAAATCCCGCCAAAGGAGGCACCCTTTGCGCTGCACAGGCAGCCCGTGCCCGTAAAAATCAACAGATAAAAGGAGAATATTGCTATGACAACCAAAATTCAGACCGCAAATGCACCTGCCGCCATCGGCCCCTACTCTCAGGCTATGGTCTGCGGCAATCTTGTATTCACATCGGGTCAGATTCCCATCAACCCCGCCACCGGCAACGTGGAGGCAGTAGGCATCGAAGCACAGACCGAACAGGTCTGCAAGAACCTCGCTGCAGTGTTGCAGGCCGCAGGCAGCGATCTCACCAAGGCCATCAAAACAACCTGCTTTTTGCAGGATATGGCCGATTTCGCCGCATTCAACGATGTGTACGCACGCTACTTTACCGAAAAGCCCGCACGCTCCTGCGTGGCTGTGAAAACACTGCCCAAGAATGTACTGGTGGAAGTGGAAGTGATCGCCGAGAAAAAGGAGGATTGACCCCTTATGATGAATCCTCGGAAATATCGCCCGGGATACTTCCTCGCTCCCGGAGAATGCCGTGACTGGATGCGGAAAGACCGCATCGAAAAAGCACCGGTCTGGTGCAGTGTGGATATGCGCGACGGCAACCAGAGCCTTGTGATCCCCATGAGTCTGGAACAGAAGCTGGAATACTATCAGACGCTGCTGGATGTGGGCTTTAAGGAAATCGAAGTGGGCTTCCCTGCCGCATCTGATACGGAATATGAGTTTTTGCGTACGCTCATCGAACGCAATATGATCCCCGAGGATGTGACTGTTCAGGTGCTGACCCAGTGCCGTGAGCATATCATCCGCAAAACCTTTGAAGCCTGCAAGGGTGCGCCCAGTGCCATCATCCACTTTTATAACTCTGTCAGTGTGGCACAGCGTGAGCAGGTGTTCCGTAAATCCAAGGAGGAGATCAAGGAGATCGCCGTTGCTGGTGCAACGCTGGTAAAGCAGCTTGCCGCCGAGTATGAAGGCAACTTCCGCTTTGAATATTCCCCCGAAAGCTTTACAGGTACCGAGCCGGAATACGCACTGGAGGTCTGTAATGCGGTGCTGGATGTGCTGCAGCCCTCACCTGACAACAATGTGATCATCAACCTGCCCGTAACTGTGGAAATGAGCTTGCCTCATGTGTATGCTTCCCAGGTGGAGTACATGAGCAAAAACCTGAAGTACCGTGAGTATGTGACCCTTTCTCTGCACCCCCACAATGATCGCGGTACCGGTGTTGCCGATGCAGAGCTTGCTTTGCTGGCAGGCGCAGACCGTGTGGAAGGTACGCTGTTCGGCAACGGCGAGCGTACAGGCAATGTGGATATCATTACGCTGGCCATGAATATGTACTCCCACGGTGTGGACCCCCGCCTGGATTTCTCCGATATGCCCGCCCTGACCGAGGTTTACGAACGCTGCACAGGCATGCACGTCTATGAGCGTTCCCCCTATGCAGGTGCGCTGGTCTTTGCCGCCTTCTCCGGCAGCCACCAGGATGCCATTGCCAAGGGTATGAAATATCGGGAGGAAAAACAGCTCGCCTTCTGGGATGTGCCTTATATCCCCATTGATCCCAGAGATATCAACCGCGCCTACGATGCCGACGTGATCCGTGTGAACTCTCAGTCCGGCAAGGGCGGCATCGGTTATCTGCTGGAGCAGACTTATGGCTATTTCCTGCCCCCCGGTATGCGTGAACATCTCAGCTATGTGTGCAAGGGTATCTCCGACAGAGAGCATAAGGAGCTGAAGGTCTCCGAGGTGCTGGATATCTTTATGGAGCATTATCTGAACGTGCCCGGTGCCATCAGCGTAACCGATTTCGACTTCATGCGGGAAAACGATGCGGTGAAGATCGACATCACCTTTATGCGCAACGGCGAGCAGACCAAGCTGCAGGCCGAAGGCAACGGTTCTCTCAGTGCGATAAACAACGCCCTGAAGGCCTATACCGGAAAAGAATACACTTTGCAGGTATTTACACAGCACAGTATGCAGGGGCAGGGCTCCCAGAGTGTGGCGGCATCCTACATCGGGCTGGAAACCACACAGGGTGCTATGTTCTGGGGTGCCGGCACCGATACCGACGTGATCAAGGCAAGCACCAACGCACTGCTCAGTGCCTTCCATAACATGGTACAGAGCGAGGCGTGATCTTCAAACCAAACCGCAGGGCGGCTGATGCCGCATCTGCGAAACACAGAAAGGAATTGTAATTATGGGATTCTCGGATGCATTGAAAAAACTGGCCGGCGAAGCTGTGAATATGGCAGGCAACGTAGCGGAAGCCGCAGCAGGCATCGTGGATGATGTGACGGATGAGGCAAACGAACTGTTCTCCAAGGCTGAGCAAAAGGTGACTGAAGCAGTAGCGGCACATTCTTCAGCCGAAAAAAAGACTCCTCCGATGCAGACAACGCATAACAAAACCTTTCCGCATTAAGGAAATCTTCAGAAAATCTTAAAGGCTGTCCCCCTTGCTTTCGGGCTGCGATTATGGTATCATAAAAGCAGAAAAACCGAAATCAAGGGGGATTTTATGATGTTTGACGCTGCTGATCTGCTGGTATGGCTGATTCCCGCCATTCCCGCAGCAACCCTGCTCTGGTTTGTAATCTGTCTGGTGCGTAAGCTGACCTACCGAGGGGAAGATGTAACGGTACGCAAAAGCCGCAATTTCTGGCTGATCCTTTCGGGCATTGTATTTGCTGTCATAGGCGGCAGCTTCCTGGCCATGATCATTCTGTTTGCCATGGCCATTGCTCATATGTGAGGTGCCCTATGAGCGACAAACTGTTTCATCGCATCATTCTGCTGATTTGTGCAGTGGGGATCGCCGCTACCATCGGACTGGTCATCTATACCTGCTATCTGCATGATACTTGCGCCATCCTGACCTTTATTGCCAATGAAAGGAGCTGAGCCTGTGAAAAAACTGACCAAACAGCTTCTGTGCATCGGCAGCTTAAGTGCCATGTTTCTTGCCTTTGATCTTGGTATTTACCACTGCTTTACCAAACGCTGTACCGAAACGGAAAGTGCGGAATTTCAGGCGAAATCCGTGGAAGTCAGCGCATATCTCCCCTTTGATGCGGATTCCGCCATTGTCAGGCACAGATCCGAAGTGCAGCTCACGGGCGATCTGCCGGTCATGGATGGAGCTGCTGCCTTGTTCCCCATGTATTCCGCCTTTGCCCATGCCCTTTATCCGGAGGATTCCTGCCCCTACGCAGAGGGTGATTTTTTACCGGAAAGTGCGGTACAGTTCCGCAATACGGGAGATGCCTACCGTGCCATTGCAGATGGTACTGCCGATGTGATCTTCTGCGCCCGCCCTGCGGAATATCAACTGCAATATGCCGCAGACCGCAATGTGGAGCTGGTATTTCAGCCCATTGGCAAAGAAGCCTTTGTATTTGTGGTCAACAGCCAAAACCCTGTTAATACCCTGACCTGCCAACAGGTACGGGGCATTTACAGCGGTGAATATACAAACTGGTCTCAATTGGGCGGAGAAAACACGCCCATTGCCGCCCTGCAGCGCATCCACGGCAGCGGCAGCCAAAGTGTGATGGAATCCTTTATGGGTGAGGTGCCGATGGTCAAAGATTACGACACCTTTCTGGGACGTGCCATCGGATTTTCTTTCCGCTACTATGTGGAAGGAATCGTGGAAAAGGGCGGTGTCAAGCTGCTTTCTCTGGAAGGCATTGCACCCACTGCCGAAAACATCCGCAACGGCAGCTATCCTGTGGTCAGCGAGATCTACGCCATTTACCGCAAGGATGACACAAGCGAAAATCTGGCGCAGCTCCTGACATGGATCATGAG
The DNA here is from genome assembly GCA_015066805.1 of Ruminococcus sp. Taxonomy (GTDB): domain Bacteria; phylum Bacillota; class Clostridia; order Oscillospirales; family Ruminococcaceae; genus Firm-04. Next base: position 4,874 of record SVNP01000006.1, read on the forward strand.
CGATGAAGGGCAGCGCATTGTGGAAGAAACAGGATATGTACCCTACACCGCCGCCCCTGTGACTTTTTCGGAATAAAGGAGTACCATCATGAAGCACATCAAAGTGTGGATGCAAACCATCAGGGAAAAAATAAAACAGCTTTGGCACCGGGCAATGCTGCGCCGCAAAACAATCAACCGAAAGAAATGGTGTGCAGCAGCAGGCATTACCGCCCTTGCAGGTGCAGTCTGCATTCTCGGTATCAACGGATATGTCAAGCATACCGCTAAAGCAGCCTTTGTCACTGCACAACAGGCAGCCGAGGGTGAGGAGGTTGACTGCATCATTGTGCTGGGCTGCCTGGTAAGAGATGACGGCACCCCCAGCGATATGCTGCGGGATCGTCTGACAGGAGCCGTAGAGCTGTACCGTATGGGTGCCGCACCCAAAATTCTCATGAGCGGCGATCACGGACAGGATTCCTATGACGAGGTAAACGCCATGAAACAGTTTGCTGTGGATGCAGGCGTGCCTTCCGAGGATGTGTTTATGGATCATGCAGGATTCTCCACCTATGAAACCATGTATCGGGCAAAAGAAATTTTCGGGGCGGAAAAAGTCGTGGTAGTCACCCAGGAATATCACCTGTACCGTGCCGTGTACATCGCAGAAGAGCTGGGCATGGAGGTCTGCGGTGTCAGCTCCGATTACAACCGCTATTACGGCCAGACCATGCGGGATCTGCGGGAGGTGCTGGCACGCTGCAAGGATTTTGCCATGTGTATCCTGCAGCCCGAGCCTACCTTTCTCGGCGAAACCATTTCTCTGGACGGAGATGGGAATGTGACCAATGATAAGACTTGACAAATTATCGCAAATATGGTATAGTAAAATTACGAATCGACTTTGAAAGGAGCTGCCCACCCATGTTTTGTTGTAGTGCAACATCCACAAATTGCATTTTGCACAACGGGGGGGGGTATGTCTTTCTGTAATTAGTCGATTTGCACAATTTGTACAATTGCACACCAAAGTGCGCCTTGATACAAGGTGTACTTTGGTGTGCTTTTTTGTAGCTGAAAATTGAAACAACATAGATACATTTATGTAACATGGAGGAGGAAATCGAATGGACTTAAAGAAGATTATGACTTTTGTAGTATGCACAGGTATGAGTATGACACTAGCAGCATGCACGGACACAAACGGAAGCAACCCCGATTCAAAAGCAGCTGAAACGACGGGTAATAGCAGTTTTGGATCGCAAAAGGATATGGTCACGGTAAATGATGAAATTCTGAATGCAGATCCTTATGAACATATGGTTCAGATTGGCAATAATAAGATTGATTTTCCGTTAACGGTAGAAAAACTGGTTGCAAATGGGTTTGAGTATGCTGACTCTAACGAAAACGCAATTGATTACTTGATGGATATCAACGCGCGGAAAGATATTGATTTTCTACTGAATGGAACCCAAGTGTCGCTATTCGTTGGAAATGACACCGGAGACTACGCACCAATCTCTGCTTGTAAGGCAGATTATCTGACTACGAATGCATTTGGTGAGCAAGCTGAATATCTGATATTTCCCGGAGGTGTTCGTATTGGTTTTACGAAAAATGAATTGATTGCTGCCTGGGGTGAACCTTACTTGGCGGAAGATTGCTACAACGATGGCATTGTGACGAAAAAATATTATTATGTCAGATATTATAAAAAAGAGGCGCTGATAGATTACCCTTTATCATACTGTGATGAAAGGTATACAGTAACCTTGGAAAATGATACAGTTACAGGCATTCAGCGTTCTTGGAGCAATTATACAGGCTCCGAGGATGCCGACAGAGAAGTTACTTCAAACGATGGAGCAGCCACACTTTATTATACCAGAAATCCCGACGTTTATGATAGAGTACATGATGAACACACAGGAATTATCACAGTTACTAATAATGATTACTTAGTAAGTGGCAATTCCATTTTAGGATATATTTATCGTTACCCTTATGATGTAGCAGGAGTAAGTGAGGCAGAATTTCAAAAGGCGTTAACCAAGGCTGCACATTCAGTTTATGATAGCATTGAATATAAAAAAATTTCCATGTCGGAAGATGATGGAATCTGGGTCGGTTATTGCACCGATGCATTTGACAGCAGCTTTTATATTGTCTACGCTTTGGCGTTCGACAATTCTTGGTACTATGGTTCCATAGGCATCACACCTATCACACCCAATGCACCGATTACGGACGAAGTAAAAGAACGGCTCTATATGGTTGTAGAAGATATGCTTCTTTCTGCACATCAGAAATGATGCTAGCGGAAATTCTGCACAAACGATGCCTTAGCCAAAAGAATAGAGTAGTCTGGTACATCAAACAAAAACCGAACGGCTATCACACCGTTCGGTTTTGCTTTTGCGTCTGGCACCCCCTGCGGGAATCGAACCCACAACTAACCCTTAGGAGGGGCTTGTTATATCCATTGAACTAAGGGGGCGTTTCCTAAGTATTATATCACAGAATCCCCAAAGGGTCAAGCACCACAGGAAAGAAAAAACGCCGCTGCGTTAAATTTCTGCAAAGTCTTGCAAAAACCCTTGCTTTTTTCCGCAAGATGTGGTACAATAAAACGGTATAGATTTTTACTCTATCCACAGAAAGGATGCGTATCATAACTATGGAGAACACAGCCTCTATTGCAAGAGAACGCCTTGCGCTGCTCTTCGACAACGGCTCCTTTACCGAGCTGGATGCCCTTCGTATGGAAAAGGACGAGGGTGCTGCTGTCGTGTGTGCACATGGCTATGTAGACGGCCTGCCCGTCTGCGCCTTTGCACAGTCCCCTGACATCAACAACGGTGCCCTGGGCAAAAATGCCGCCGGCAAAATCAAGCGCCTGTATAATCTGGCTGCAAAGACCGGTACCCCCGTAGTAGGGATCTACGATTCCAACGGCGTTTACATCGACGGTACTGCCGATGCACTGACCGTTTACGGCAAGCTCATCGCAGCCGCCAATCATCTTTCCGGTGTGGTAGCACAGATCTCCGTGATCGCAGGTGTCTGCGCAGGCAGCGCCGCACTGATGGCTTCTGCTGCTGATTTTGTCATCTGCACCGAAAAATCCGAGCTGTACCTGACTCCTCCCTTCGGCACCAATGCCGCCGCCGCAGAAACCGCTGCCAAGAACGGTGTGGCTGCTGCTGTGTGTGCAGATGATGCCGCAGCTATGGAAAAGGTCAAGGCAATTCTGACCCTGATGCCTGCCAACAATCTGGCCGGCGCACCTGTTTGTGAGTATACCGCTCCCGCAGCAGCCTGCACCAAGGAGGCTCTGGCCGAGAGCATTGCCGATGCAGATTCTCTGCTGCCTTTGTATGAGACCTACGGCGATACCGTAAAGACTGCTCTGGCAACCCTGCGCGGTACTGCAGTGGGTATTATTTCCGCTTGCGGCAAGGATGCCCTCACCGCTGACGATACCGCAAAGATCGCACGCTTTGTACGCACCTGCGATGCCTTCTCCATTCCCGTCATCACCCTGATGGATACCCCCGGCTTCGCTTGTGATACCGATGCCGCAAGAAACGGTTCTCTCCGTGCGATGGCACAGCTTTGCGGTGCCTATGCAGAAGCCACTACCGTGAAGATCGCCCTCATTACCGGCGAGGCAAGCGGTGCCGCATTCTCCGCCATGGCCGGCAGAGGCGCAGGCAGCGATCTGGTTCTGGCCTGGGACAGCGCAACCATCGCCCCCATGAGACCCGAAGCCGCAGTAGAATTCCTGTGGCACGATAAGCTGAAGGGTGCTGCCGATGTGAACGCTACCCGCCGTACATTGGCCGCCGAGTACAGCAGCACGCTGGCATCTGCCGAAAAGGCCGCACAGCTTGGCGTTGTGGATACCGTGATCTCCGCAGCCGCCAGCCGTGATGCTCTTGTAGCAGCTCTGGATATGCTGGAGGGCAAGCGCATCAGCCGTATGCCCAAGAAGCACAGCAATATCCCCTTCTAATTGCAAATCCATGCAGATCCTGCATGACCATAGGTCGTAGACCGCAGAACATAGACCATATCAAACAAATAATCAGGAGGTTCTCATGAAACAGTTCCGTGTAACCATCAACAATAAGCAATATGATGTCGCAGTGGAAGAGCTGGGCGCAGGTGCCGCACCTGCTCCTGCTGCCGCCACTGCACCCGCCGCTGCACCTGCTCCCGTGCAGGCAGCCGCACCCGCACCTGCCGCAGCACCTGCTGCACCCGCAGCCGTTCCCGCTGATGGCGAGCCCGTATCCGCACCCATGCCCGGCACCATCCTGCAGGTAAAGTGTGCCGCAGGCGATGCCGTTACCAAGGGTCAGGTCCTGTTTGTGCTGGAGGCTATGAAGATGGAGAACGATATCGTTGCCCCCAAGGATGGCACCATCGTTTCCGTGAACACCACCAAGGGCAGCTCTGTCAACCCCGGCGATGCACTCGCCATCCTGGGCTGAGAAAGCGAGCAGTACCATGCCGAAGATCAAAATTACAGAAACCGTCCTGCGTGACGCACACCAGTCCTTGCTGGCAACCCGTATGCCCACCTCCGATATGCTCCCCATTCTGGAGCAGATGGATAAGATCGGCTTCCACTCCATCGAGTGCTGGGGCGGCGCAACCTTCGATTCCTGCCTGCGTTTTCTCAGTGAAGACCCCTGGGAGCGTCTGCGCCTGCTGAAAAAGTATATGCCCAACACCAAGCTGCAGATGCTGTTCCGCGGCCAGAATATGCTGGGCTACCGCCATTACGCCGATGACGTGGTAGAATACTTCGTACAGAAATCCATTGCCAACGGTATTGATGTCATCCGTATCTTTGATGCCCTCAACGATATCCGCAACCTGGATACTGCCATTAAGGCAGCCAAGAAGGAAGGCGCGCATACTCAGGTGGCCATCAGCTACACCACCGGTGAGGTGTTCACCAACGAATACTATGTCAACTATGCAAAGCAGATCGAATCCGCCGGTGCAGACTCCATCTGTATCAAGGATATGGCTGCTCTGCTGACCCCCTATGAGACCGAGTCTCTGGTAAAGGCTCTGAAGGCTGCCGTAAAGCTGCCCATCCAGATCCATACCCACAGCACCTCCGGTCTGGCCTCCATGTGCCTGATGAAGGGCATCGAGGCAGGCGCAGATATTGTGGATACCGCAATGAGCCCTCTGGCTCTGGGTACCTCCCATGCGCCCACCGAGTCCATGGTCGCCGCACTCCAGGGTACCGAGTATGATACCGGTCTGGATCTGGTGGCTCTCAGCGAGATCCGTACCTACTTTATGGGTCTGCGCGATAAGTATATCAAGGCCGGCCTGCTGGATCCCAAGATGCTGGCAACCGACGCCAATGCCCTGATCTATCAGGTGCCCGGCGGTATGCTCTCGAACCTCTTGTCTCAGCTCAAGCAGGCAGGCAAGGAGGATCAGCTTACCGCAGTGCTGGAGGAAGTGCCCCGTGTCCGTGCAGACGCAGGCTACCCCCCTCTGGTCACCCCCTCTTCCCAGATCGTGGGCACACAGGCTGTGTTCAACGTCATCATGGGCGAGCGTTACAAGACCGTTACCAAGGAGTTCAAAGGCGTGGTACGCGGCGAATACGGCAGAACCCCCGTGGCGATTGATCCCGAGTTCCGTAAGAAGATCATCGGTGATGCAGAGCCCATTGACTGCCGCCCCGCTGACCTGCTGAAGCCCGAGCTGGAAACCCTCCGTCAGGAGTGCGCCGAGTGGCTGACCCAGGAAGAAGATGTGCTGAGCTATGCACAGTTCGGACAGGTCGCCGTGAAGTTCTTTGAACAGCGCAGAGATAAACAGTTCGGTCTGGATGGCGTACACGGTAACGCTGAAAAACAAATTCACCCCGTCTGAACGACACCATGAATTTATATCGGCAAGCTGCAAGTCCGCATTCGTGCCGTATCACCCGAATGGAACAACAGACGGTGTAACACGGAAAGGAGCATGTAGCTTGCCGATTTGTATTTCCAAGGAACTGCCTGCCTATCAGGCATTGCTGAATGAAAAGATTTTTGTGATGGGCGCAGAACAGGCTGCCCATCAGGATATCCGCCCCTTGCGGATCCTCATTCTCAACATTATGCCCAAGAAGATCGAAACCGAGACACAGTTGCTGCGTCTGCTGAGCAATACCCCTTTGCAGGTGGATATTTCTCTGCTGCGGTTGGAATCTCATGTTTCCAAAAACACCGCCCAGAGCCATATGGATGCCTTCTATACCACCTTCTCCGAGATTCGCAAGAAGTACTACGATGGCATGATCATTACCGGTGCCCCTGTGGAACAACTCCCCTTTGAGGAGGTTGACTACTGGTCGGAGATCTGCGAGATCATGGATTGGTCCAAACGACACGTTTTCAGTACTCTGCATATCTGTTGGGGTGCCCAGGCAGGATTGTACCACCACTTCGGTGTGCCGAAATATCCGCTGGAGCAGAAGATGTTCGGCATCTTCCCTCATAAGGCGGAGGTGGAGAATTCTCTGCTGCTGCAAGGCTTTGATGAGGTGTTCGATGTACCCCATTCCCGCCACACAGAGGTGCGTCGTGAGGACATCGAAAAGGTGGATGCGCTGGAGATCCTTACCAGCTCTCCCCTCTCCGGTGTGCATATTGTGGCAAACCGCAACGGCAGACAGTATTTTATTACAGGACATTCCGAGTACGACCGCAACACCCTTGCGGATGAATACTTCCGGGATAAGGAAAAGGGGCTGCCCATCGCCATCCCCTACCACTACTTCCCCAATGATGATCCCGCCTGTCAGCCGCGGTTCAGTTGGCGATGCCACGCCAATCTGATGTTCTCCAACTGGTTGAATTACTGCGTTTACCAGCGCACGCCCTTTGATCTGGAAGAGCTGGCACTGCGTAACTGGAACTGGCATATGGATGCCTGAGGCGCATCCCCGGCGTGTGAAAGTGAAAGGAGCCTTGCAATGGATCAGCAACCGATTCCCAATCCCTATGAGCAATACCCCAACGGCTATCAACGACCCTATTACCATGCTCCCATGCAGCAGCGCAAGCCCATTGGCTTTGCAGTTGCCGCACTGGTGCTGGGATTGGTCAGTCTGGTAGGCATTTGCTGCTGCATCAACTTTGTAACAGCACCCCTTGCCATTATTTTCGGCATTATTGCACTGGTGCAGAAGCAGCGCGGTACGGGAATGTCCATTACCGGTATTATTACCGCAACCTTAAGCCTGATCGCTGTGCTGATCTGTTTTCTGGCCTTTGCCGAATTGGTTCCCTACGCAGAAGATATCGCAAGCGACTACGAACGGGTCATTGTGGAGGCCGATGAGATCTTCCCCGAATACGAGGAAACCGGCGAGCTGCCTGAGTTCCTTACCAAATATCTGGAAGACCCCTACGATAGCTGGCTGGATAAGTACGACATTGATATCTACGACATTATGGACGTACTGCTGGTGGAATATAAAAACGGTAACCTCTCTTTTGAAAGCTACAACGACGGCTTTTATTACAGCAAAGAATTTCACTACGGAACAGGCAACGGTGTCATCACGCTGCTGCCGCCCGTTACCCCATAAAAACAGAACATCCGCAGGTCTTTTGCACGGCCTGCGGATGTTTTTTGTTCCCATTTCAGGCGGAAATATTGATTTTCGGAAAGCTTTTATTGTTTTTCGATAATTTTCTATTGACAAACGAGAAAATGTATGCTATACTGATACCAACAACTACCAAAGGAGCGTGACCGATATGTCAAAACAATGGAAACCGACGCATTCTCTTTTTCTGAGCCGCATTCTGGTGATGGCGGTGTTCGGCCTGCTGATTGCCCTGCTGTTCTGCATTCCCCTCATTACCGAATGGTATGATTCCGTTTCCGGACAGGAACCCATTGCATTGGTACTGAACATCAGCCTGTATCTTTCCGATGCTGCCGGATTTGCCGCTGCATTTTTTCTCCACCGCCTGCTGGGCAATATCCGCAAGCAGGAGATCTTTGTGGATGCCAACGTCACCTGCCTGCGTGTGATCTCCTGGTGCTGCTTCGGCCTTGCCCTTATCTTCTTTGCACTGGGATTCTGGCGGTCACTGGCGTGGATGATCACCTTTGCCGCTGCTTTCTTCGGGCTGATCATGCGTGTGCTGAAAAACGTGTTCCAGCTTGCCGTGGAAATGCGTAAGGAAAACGACTACACCATCTGAACGGAGAAAAGGAGCAATTATGCCGATTATCGTAAATCTGGATGTGATGATGGCAAAACGGAAGATCTCCGCCGGAGAACTGGCAGAACGCATTGAGATCACCCCCGCCAATCTTTCCATCTTAAAGAACAACAAGGCAAAGGCCATTCGGTTTTCTACGCTGGAGGCCATTTGCAAAGCCTTAGACTGCCAGCCCGGTGATGTGCTGGCGTATACCCCCGATGAAGAATCCACCTAAGGAGGGAACGATCATGATGTATTACGTATCGGATGTACCCCGACCTGCGGAAGAACAAGCCCATGTACAGCGCAGCTTCCGCAGCCATGACGGCATTGCCGCAGGTGCTTGTATGCTGCTGGGATTTCTCGCAGTACGGTATCTGCTGTTTCTGCCCGATGGCTTCGCCACAACTGCTCTGTTTCTGCTGATGTTTTTCTTTGCGGTGTGGTATCATCGCAAATGCGGATTTGCCTATACAGTATCTCATAAGCTGCAGGGCGGCGTGATCTGCCTGTTTTCCCTCAGCTTTTCCCTCACAGATAACAGTCTGCTGCATACGCTGGCCGCATTGTATCTCATTGTCGCACTGGCATGGCTGCATTATTCTGCAGCCCATGGATTGCAGCACACCCCTCGATTTCTGTTTTTCCATCTCACAGGACTGTTTATGCAGCACGCCCCCGATGAACTGGGCAGCGGATACAAAGCCATCGGGCAAAGCTGCCGCAGCAGCAAAACCGGCAATGCTGTGCGGATCATCCTGCTGGGGCTGCTGCTGAGTCTGCCCCTGACACTGATCGTAGCCGCATTGCTCTCCTCAGCGGACGCAGGCGTTGCCAAGATGCTCAACACCATATGCGATCTGTTTACCGAAGAGTTTTTCTCCATAGCAGGGCAAGTATTGATTGCGCCGCTGGCAGGTGCCTGGATATTTGCCGTGCTGTATGCCGCCACCAATACAAGCCGATATCCCCGTGTGTGCGATCAAGCCTTTGAAACCCGACTGGAGGGACTGCGGTTTCTGCCGACCCTTGGATTATGCACAGCCGTTACCCCTATCTGCCTGCTTTATGTGATCTATGTGGTGTCCCAGATCAGCTATTTCTGTTCTGCATTCCGGGGCAATCTCCCCGAAAACATGATCTATTCTCAATATGCACGCCGCGGCTTTTTTGAGCTGTGTGCCATCGCTGTTTTGAATCTTCTGGTGCTGCTGGTCATCAACGGCTGCTGCAAACAGAAAAACCACCGTAAACCCTTTGCTGCCAAGCTGTATGGCTGTGCGCTCTGCCTGTTCACGTTGTTTATCATTGCAACGGCTCTTGCCAAAATGATTATGTACATCAACGCTTATGGTCTGACACGTCCCCGCCTGTACACCGCATGGTTTATGGTACTGCTGGCTGCTGTTTTCATTCTTTTATTGGTGATGCAGTTCCGCAAGCTGCCGGCCGCCTCTGTGCTGACTGCTGTTTTTACCCTTTGGCTGGGGATCCTCTGCTTTGCCAGACCCGATGCCCTCATTGCGGAATACAACATCACACGCTGGGAAAAGGGCACGCTTGCCACGCCGGACTGGTATATGCTGTGCGAGCTTTCCGATGATGCCTATGCGGTGATCTGCGAGCACTGGGATGCCATTGATCCCACCAACCAAGAGAAAATTCAAAAAAACTATGACCGCCGCCAACAGGAATATGACCAAGACATCCACAATACATGGAATCTTTCTACCCAATATCTGCTGCACTGCTGGGAGGGCAACCACCATGAATAAACGATGGCTGTATATCCTGCTGAGTATCGTTCTGTTCCTCGCCGAGGTTCTCATCGGAGCATTTGCCCATGGCTGGTTACGCAAATACTTTGGAGATGTTCTGGTTATCATCCTGATGTACACCATGGTGCGAAGCGTTCTTCCTCGCATACGGCGATGTGGACTGCTGCCCACATTACTGCTGATCTTCTGCCAGATCGTGGAAGGCTTGCAGGCATGGGGCTTTGTGGATAAAATGGGCATCACCAACCACCTGCTGCGTATTCTCATCGGCACATCCTTCTCATGGATCGACGTGCTTTGCTACGGCATTGGTTTTGTGCCCCTGCTGGTATGGGAGATCTTTGCTGTCAGATACCCGAAAAGAAAGGCAACATTATGAAAACTCTGATCCTCAACGGTTCTCCTCACATCAACGGAGATACCGCCCAACTGCTGGCACAATGTACAGCAGTGCTGGAAGGCGAAGTCCGCATCATTCAGGCATATACCGCCAACATTGCTCCCTGTGTGGATTGCCGCGCCTGTCGGCAGCAGATCGGCTGCATTGTGGAAGATGATATGCAGGAGATCTACAAGGAGCTGGAAAGCTGTGATAACGTGATCCTTGCCACACCTGTGTATTTTTCTCAGCCCACCGGCAAGCTGCTGGATGTGTGCAGCCGTCTGCAAATGCTGTTTTGTGCACGATTCTTTTTGCATAAGCGGCTGCTGCAAAAGCCAAAACGGGGCGGCATGATCGTGGTGGGCGGCGGTAACGGCAGCGTAACGCCTGCCTGTCAGACCCTTTCTGTTCTGCTGCGGGAAATGGGCTGCACCGAACAGTTTCCTCCTGTTACCAGCCATAGCACCGATACCCTGCCCGCCATAAAAGATGCCCTTGCCTGTGAAAAGGCAAGGGCATTGGGCGCATACTGTAATCGTTTAATCTAAGGGGCAGGCAAAAAGAGCTGCGGCGTTTTCAGCGGTGATCCTTCCGATCTCCTGCGTGGAAACGCCCTTTTCTCTTGCCATGACCGCCACCACCTCGGTAAGCATAGTGCTGTCACAGCGCTTGCCACGGTAGGGCACGGGAGCCATATAGGGGCAGTCTGTTTCGATCAGCAGGCGGTCAAGAGGCACCTGTGCCAGAGCCTCCAAGGGCTTGCGGGCATTTTTGAAGGTCAGCACGCCTGTAAAGCCAATGTGCAGCCCCAGTGCGATGACCTCCCTGGCAGATTCCGCAGAACCTGAGAAACAGTGCATCACACCTTGTTTGGGGCGGCATTCCCGCAGGATCTCCAACATATCGCCCATGGCATCCCGACAGTGCAGGATCACGGGCAGCCGCAGCTTTTCCGCCAGAGCAAGCTGCTCACGGAATATTTTCTTCTGGAAATCGGGGTCATAGCCATCATAATGGTAGTCCAGACCGATCTCGCCAATGGCCTTTACCCTCGGATGTTTTGCAAGCTGCTCCAATTGCAGCAAATAATCTCCGGGCACCTCGGTGCATTCGGGATGCACCCCCACCGCTGCAATGAGATGCGGGTAACGCTCAGCAAGCTGCACGCTGCCCACAGCGGATTCCATATCATAAGCGGCAACCATACAACGCACAACGCCCTTCTCCGGCAAGGAGGACAAAAGGGCATCTCTGTCCTCATCGTAAGCGCTGTCGGTGTAGTGTGTATGGCTGTCAAAAATCAGAATTTGCTCTTCCATTCCCTCAACCTTTACAAATCATTAACAATTTATTGAGACAAAATGCTATTTTTCGGCAGAAAACTGTGGTATACTGGTTACAGTGATAAGAAACTGATTCATTTACAGGCACGGAAGCAGCTGCTCCCGTGCCTCTTTCTTTTTATTGGGGCTTTCTGGCATTGGCCAGCATCAGCTTTACACGGTTCTCCTGATTGACCTTGGTCGCACCGGGGTCATAGTCAATGGCGGTGATGTTAGCCTCGGGATAGGCATTTTTGATGACACGCATCATACCCTTGGCCACAATATGATTGGGCAGGCAGCCAAAGGGCTGTGTGCAGATGATATTTTCGGTGCCGGATTCTGCCAAAGCAGCCATTTCCGCAGTGATCAGCCAGCCTTCGCCCATACTGACACCCTGACTGATATAGCGGTCTGCCAGATGCCGCAGTTCTTCAAAATCATGGGGGGGATCAAACACACCATGCTTACGCATCACATTGATCTGCTGCTTCTGCATGGCGTAGATCGCCTTGTAACCGATGCCGTTGATCACGGTTTTCTTGTTGCGATAACCGTAAAGCTTGCCATCCACATTGGTACTGATGGCACAGTACATCACAAACTCCAGCAGCGAAGGGATCACAGGCTCGCAGCCCTCGGAAAGCAGGAAATCCTCCAAATGATTATTGGCAAGGGGCGAATACTTCACATAAATTTCACCCACAATGCCCACACGCACCTTATTGCGCTTGGTGCGCTGGATCTTTGCAAAATCATCCAGAATGGCACGGTACAGCTTTTTGGTCTTCAGATATTCATTGGTGTGGAAGGCTTCTTCCAACCGATGCTGCCAGCGATCCAGCGTTTTCTGCGTCTCGCCCTTCTTCAGCTCATAGGGGCGGCACTGGTTGGAAACGGACATCAGCAGGTCGCCGTACAGCACTGCATACAAAAACTTCAGGAAGATGGGGGCGGTCAGTTGAAAGCCTGATTTGGGGTCTTTTTCCAGACCGGAGAAGTTCAGGGAAATCACGGGTACCTGCGGGAACTGTTGCTCCAGAGCTTTTCTCAGCAGATGAATATAGTTGGAGGCACGGCAGCCGCCGCCGGTTTGTGTGATCAGCAGCGCAGTGCGGTCAGGGTTGTAGCGTCCCGATTTCAGAGCCTCCATAAACTGCCCGATGACCAGCAGTGCGGGGTAACAGGTATCGTTGTGGACATTCTTCAGGCCCTCATCTACAACCGCACGGCTGGCAGTACGCAGCAGCTCACAGTTATAGCCGTATTTCCGCAGCACACTGATGAGAAGCTGAAAATGTACCGGCAGCATATCGGGCACAAGAATGGTATGGGTTTGTTTCATTTCCGGTGTAAACCGTGCAGACATGGGATAAACCACCTTTCAGGGGGATTCAGCAGAAAAAATACGATCCGATGCAATTTTCGGATCCCCGATATCCAGCAAGATCTCAAAGGGGAATCCGATGGCATCCAATGTGGAGGGCTGTGTGATGGTCAACGGAACGGGGCGCAGCACCAACGTTCCGTCTTTTTGCCGCACCTGTGCATGAAGCGCACCGCAAGTGATGTGTTCTTGACGGCCAAACTCCGCAAGGCCGGTAAGAAAAGCCTCAAACAGATCATTGCCTTGTGTCAGGGTATATTGTTCTGACCATTTGCCGTTCCAAAAGCTCTGTTTTCGCTGCATCTGGGTAACGGGCACGTCAAAATCCCGAGGAATCAACCGACAGAAGCCGTTGATAGCGATCCGTGAGCCCATGCGGGTATAACGGCCGCAGCGCACCAGTAATCTGGCTTCGTGCTGCATCATTTCAATGTAGGTGCGCGCAAGATCTCTGCCATACTGAAACCGTCGGCTTTTGAAGTCAATTTCCTGTTCGCTGTGAATTTTTGCTTCTTGTCGAAGCTGCTCCAAAAATTCCATGCAAACCCACCTCTCTGTTTGCTCCGATCGCTTTTGTTTTATTCCTCCATTGCGGCAACAAGGCTACGCAGACGGATCCTTGCAGCACCCAGATTGTTGATCTCGTCGATCTTCAACTGGGTATACAGCTTGCCCTTGCGCTCCAGAATAGAACGGATCTCATCACTTGTCACGGCATCAATGCCGCAGCCGAAGGAAACAAGCTGCACAAGCTGCATATCGGGCTGAGCTGCCACATAATTGGCGGCACGATACATTCTGGCGTGGTATGTCCACTGATTCAGCACGCCCAGCTTTTCATCGGCAGGGGCCAAAGCAGCAACAGAATCCTCTGTCACCACAGCCATACCCAGACCGGTGATCAGCTTATGGATGCCATGGTTGATCTCTTTATCAATATGATAGGGGCGGCCTGCCAGCACAATGATCTTCTTGCCCTCGGCTCTTGCCCGTGTGATGATCTCCTGTGCCTGTGCTGCTACTGTATCCTGATACTGCTGCTGGGCAGCGTAGGCAGCATTCAGGGCAAGATTCAGGTTTTCCCGGAGTTCATAGCCCTTCAGACTGCGCTTTAATGCCTTTGCCACACCCTTGGGATGGTTCAGATCCATATAGGGTGTGATAAAGTTTTTGGGGGTCAGCCGCATATTGTTGGCACGCAGCAGCTCGGGATAGTAGGCAACCACGGGGCAATTGTAGTGGTTATCGCTGTGTCCCTCGTCCAGATTATAGCTCATGCAGGGCCAGAAGATGAAATCCACCTTCTGCTCCAGCAGGTTTTCGATGTGTCCGTGTGCCAGCTTTGCAGGATAGCATACCGTATCGGAAGGAATGGTATGCTGCCCCTGATAGTACACATTGCGGTCACTTTCTCCCGAAATGACCACGCGGAAGCCCAGCTTTGTAAACAGCGTAGCCCAGAAGGGCATCTGCTCATAGAAGCTCAGTGCCAAAGGCAGACCAACGGTACCGATGGGATTCTGGGGTGCATCAGGTACACATTGCAGAATGCTCTGGTACTTGTAATCATACAGGGAAGGAATGGCGGAGGCATCGGTTTTGCCTGCGCCTTTTTCGCAGCGGTTACCGGAAATATATCTGCCGCCATCGGAGAATTTTACAATATTCAGCGCACAGTGCGCGGTACAGCCGTTGCACTTTGCACCGGTGGAGGTATAAGAGAAGTCTGCCAGTGCTTCAGGGGAGATCAGCTTGGTCTGTGCGGGAATATGCTCCTTGGCATACAAAGCTGCACCAAAGGCACCCATCAGGCCGGAAACCGCAGGACGGATGACCGGTCTGCCCAGCTCCATTTCAAAGGAACGCAGCACGGCATCGTTAAGGAAGGTACCGCCCTGCACTACAATATTCTGCCCCAGTTCTTCCACGGATTTGGCACGGATAACCTTATACACCGCATTTTTGATGATGGAAGCAGACAAACCGGCAGAGATATCCTCCACCGTTGCGCCTTCCTTCTGCGCCTGCTTGACAGAGCTGTTCATAAACACAGTGCAGCGGGAGCCCAGATCCACGGGATGCTCCGCAAACAGACCGAGCTGCGAAAACTCACCGATCTCATAGCCCAAGGCCTGTGCAAAGCTCTGGATAAAGGAGCCGCAGCCCGAAGAACAGGCCTCGTTGAGCATGATGCTGTCGATGCTGTGATTGCGGATCTTAAAGCATTTGATGTCCTGTCCGCCGATATCCATGATGAAATCCACTTCGGGGCAGAAATAGGAGGCTGCCTTGAAGTGGGCAACCGTTTCCACAATGCCGTAATCAATGCCCAGACCTGCACGGATCAGGTCCTCACCATAGCCTGTAACGGCAGAGGCACAAATATGCAGATCGGGATTTTTCTGCTCATAAATTTTCTTCAGGTGCTTGACCACACGATCCAAGGGCTGACCCAGATTGGCGGCATAATGAGAATACAACAGCTCGCCTGCTTCGGAGATCAGCACCATTTTGGTGGTGGTAGAGCCTGCATCAATACCCAGATAGGCGTTGCCCGTTACGGTTCTGATATCACCAAAGGGCAGATCATGCTGCTTATGTCGTGCCACAAATGCTTCGTAATCGGCACGGGAGGCAAACAAAGGCTCGCCGGTTACGGCAGCGGAGGCTGCCGCTGCATTTGTG
This sequence comes from Ruminococcus sp., assembly GCA_015066805.1. Taxonomy (GTDB): domain Bacteria; phylum Bacillota; class Clostridia; order Oscillospirales; family Ruminococcaceae; genus Firm-04. The sequence goes on from SVNP01000006.1 coordinate 20,656, forward strand.
ATCTTCTCCAGCGTTTCCCCAAGAGTCATGCCCTCGCCGGATTGCTTTGCAAACATGGCACAGCCATATGCCACAAAAACCGGTGCATCTTCGGGGAATACTGCGTGTTCCTCATCCAGAGAAAGGGTGCGTACAAATGCCTGCCGCAGACCCTTCAGGAAATACAGCGGGCCGCCCAGAAACAGCACCTTGCCCTCAATGGTGCGCCCCTGCGCCAGACCCGAAACGGTCTGATCCACCACGGCCTGAAAAATACTGGCGGCAATATCCTCTCTCCGTGCGCCCTGATTCAGCAAGGGCTGGATATCGGATTTGGCAAACACACCGCAGCGGGAGGCAATGGGATATCTTTTTTCGGCCTTCAGTGACAGGGCATCCAGTTCATCGGCAGTAATGCCCAGCAGAGTTGCCATCTGATCCACAAAGGCACCCGTGCCGCCCGCACAGGAGCCGTTCATGCGCTGCTCCGTGCCGCCGGTCAGAAACATGATCTTTGCATCCTCACCGCCCAGCTCAATGACGGCATCGGCATCGGGATATTCGTGCTTTACCGCCAGAAATGCGGCGTGCACCTCCTGCACAAAGGGTATCTCTGCGCTCTGGGCAAGGCCCAGTCCGGCAGAGCCGGTAATACATACGGAAAAAACAGCATCGTCAAAGCGTGCCTGCAAATCTTTCAGTTGCTCCGCAACGGTTTCTCTCACGCGGGAAAAATGGCGGCGGTAGCATTGTGAAATCATGGTACCCTCGGCATCCAGCACAACGGTTTTTACCGTAGTGGAGCCGACATCAATACCCAGAGAATAGGTAGGTTGATTCGTAACAAGGACCTCCTTCCGACGGCTGCATACGGCGCAGCAACAAAACGGATATACATTACAATTATAGCACAGTTTCGACAAAAAGAAAAGGGCTTTTTCTGATTTTTCCTGTTTTTTCCCGCTTTCTTCGGCATCATAGCAAAGCGCAGCAAGCCACTTCGGGAAATTTCACAAATTCGTCTTTTCTACTTGAAAATTATGGGAGAGTATGATATAATATCACTGTATTGCATTCCGCAGTATGAAAGAGGTACCGATCCAAACGAAAGAAAAAAGGGTGAACAGTATGAAACACAGAACACACAAGGGCCTGCTGGCCGTATGTACCGCAGCAGCCCTTTCACTGAGCGCATCCGTCTCAGTGATGCCCATGACGGCTATGGCCGCCACCACAGATGCCACCAATACCATGACATGGGACGCTGTCCGTATCGGCGGCGGCGGCTTTGTTTCCGGTATTGTAACCGGCAAGGATGTGATGTATGTCCGCACCGACGTTGGCGGCGCATACAAGTACAACTTCAAAACCAATGAGTGGGAGCAGCTTTTCGCCTTCCTCAACGAGGCAGAGCGCGGCTATCTCAGCGTAGATGCCATGGCCATTGACCCCACCGATGACAACACCGTGTATTTCCTGTGCGGCTGTGCGTATTTCAGCGGTGCCGGCACAAGAATCTACAAAACAACCGATGGAGGCAAAACCTTTACCTACACCGATGTCACCGATCTCATTCAGGTGCATGGCAACGGCTACGGCCGTCAGTGCGGCGAAGCCATTGCCGTTGACCCCGACAATCCCGACGTGATCTACTGCGGCGGCGACGTGGCCTACAATTCCTCCGGCCTGATCAAGAGCACCGACGGCGGTAAAACATGGAAATCCGTGGAGGGTTACAGTGAGCTGGGATTCTTCTCCTCCTCCACCAAATGGCCCACCTGGACAGACCGCATCTGCAAGTCCAATGATTCCGGTGAGTACATGAACCAGAACGGTGTGGGCACCGTTATGGTCACCGGCGGCAAGGTGTATGTGGGTACTTCCGCTACGGGCGCAGGCAACTTTGCCGTGGCAGATACCTCCAAGGACACCTTTACCACCCTCAGCAGCAAGCTGCCCACCGATGTATATCCTTCCCATATTACTCTGGATGCCAACGGTGATCTGCTGATCTCCTACATTGCAGGCCTGACCTTTGCAGCAGGCGCAGGCGGCGTTTATCGCTATGATCCCGATACCGATACGGTAACGGATATTTCTCCCGTCAACAACAGCATCGGCTGTACCGTCAGCGACCCCGACGATGCCAACAAGCTGGTTGCCACCACCTGTGCTGTCTGGAGCGGCCAGAGCTGGGACAGCTCCTCCACCTGCTACGGCGAGTGGATGTACCGTTCCGAGGATGGCGGTCAGACATGGACTTCCATCTACCCCGGCAAAAAGGACGGCATCTGGGTATGGGATGAAGAACTGGGCGAGATGCACGATAATCTGCTGTACCAGTACACCCAGACCGGCGGCTATGACTGGATCTACGGCAAGGCGATCCACTGGAGTGGTGCCATTGCACTGAACCCCCGTGATCCCGACCAGCTTTGGACAGTTTCCGGCAACGGCGTGTTCCGCTGGGATAATATGTGGGGTCAGGGCTACGAGGACAGCCCCGTTGCCACTTTCCACCCCACCGGCATTGAGGAAGTGGTTGCACTGGATATGTGCAGCGTACCCGGCGGCAATGTGTACTCTGCCATTGGTGACTACGATGGCTTTGTACATACCAACCCCGACCAGTACTGCCAGCAGCACGTTCCCAATATGGGTTCTACCGGTGCCATTGCCTATTGCCCCCAGAATCCCGATGTTATGGTTCGTATTGCAGAAAAGCAGAACGATGTCGCTTCCGGTTTCTATACTCTGGATGGCGGCAAGACCTGGACAAAGATGAGCTGCTCCTACGGCGGCAAGGCCGCCATTACCCAGTTGAAGGACGGCTCCTACCGTATCTTCCAGAGCAGCGGCGACAACAGCACCGCAGTTTCCTACTCCGATGACTTCGGCGCAAGCTGGAACAACTGCTCGGGTATTCCCACCGCATACGGTTCCAAGACCACCTATATGCTGGTTGAGCCGGATCAGCCCAACATCGTATACGCATATGCAACCTATTTCAACTCCTCCTGGCACTATTCCAAGCCGGAGCCCACTGCCGAGGATGCACAGTATAAGCTCTGCGTCAGCACCGATTACGGCGCAACCTTTACTCCTACCGATATCTGTATGTACGATCAGTGCGACAGTGCAGGCCGTATTGCATATCTGGGCGAAGGCGAACTGATCCTGGGTGGCGGCTGGTACGGTATGTATCACGCCAGCGTTGCAAGCAACGGCAGCGTTTCCGTTAAAAAGCTGGACAGCGTATTCTACTGCAAGACCGTTGGCTACGGCGCACCGAAAGAGGCCGGCGATGTCAACGCCCTGTATATGTACGGTATGCCCACCGAGGATGATCCCGAGGGTATTTACCGTTCCGATGACGGCGGCGAAAGCTGGGTATGCATTAACACCGATCACCTCTACGGCGGTACCGGCAACGGCAACTTCCTGGTAGGTGATATGAACACCTACGGCACCGTATATATGTCCACCGTAGGCTGCGGTATCATCTACGGCACATTGGGCAGCAGCACGGGCAACCAGAATCCCGGCGATGACCCCGATGACCCCCCTGTCGGTAATTCTGATCTGGGTGATGTCAACTGCAGCGGCAATGTGGAGATCGCAGACGTGATCCTGCTCAACCGCATTCTTGCCGAGGATACCACCGCTGTGTTTACCGCACAGGGCTTGAAAAATGCAGAAGTCACCGGTGATACCGATATGAACTCTGACGATGCCATCCGGATCCTGATGTATCTGGCAGGCCTTGCCACACTAGGCTGACACAACAAAACAAAGCCGCTTTCTCACTTGGGAAAGCGGCTTTTTTCATACCAAAAGAAAAAACCGCATCGTTTCTGCGTTCGATGCGGTTGCATATGAGGAGATATCAAATGAGATGGGAATAGGGAATTGGGAAATAAAACAGGGAATGGGGGATCGGTACAAAACAGGGGTGGGAATCCCCTGCCGTTGGTATCAGTCTACCACCCTTATCTTAAATGAACCTGAAAAAACATAAAAATCCCCAAAAAAAGATAAAAAGCTATGCCCAAAGGCATAGCCTGTGCAAATAAAATGAACTCAAACAGGGGGGATTGGGGGATTTGAAACAAGGTTTCCTCAACCTTGCTATTAAGTATACTAAAGAAGTCTTAAATCTATCTGAAGTTAAACTGAACAAACTGAAAAGAAATTGTGAGCGAAATATGAACATCCGCAAACAACATTCCTGTCCGATTGTCGCATTTTTATGCTGAATTGTGCCTAGTTTGATGAAATTGCTTGACATTCCACCTTCCTGTATGTTATGATTTGAGCATACTCAATATATTAAGGGGGATTTTTCTATTATGAACAAATGGCTTAGAAAGCTGCTGGGTCTTGCGACAACTTTTTCCATGTCTGCCGCATTGATCCAGGCAATGCCGCTGCCTTCCGCACCGGAAGTTTCTGCGGCCTCCGACTACTGGAAGTTCGACTTTGGCGGCGGCGGTACTGCCAGCGGCTACACCGGTGTGACTGCCACCACAGGTTACAGCTCTTCTACCGGCTACGGCTTCAGCTCCGGTACTGCTGTCAAGGATGTTTCCGCAGCCGGCAGCGGTGCCCTCAGTGATGCTGTGCAGTTCACCAACTCCAGCAATACCGGCTCCTACGGCTTTTGCGCCGATGTGCCCAACGGTCTGTATCAGGTGACCGTATGGCTGGGCAACACCAACCGTACCAGTGTCGCTGCCGAGGGTATGTACCAGATCATCAACATGACCGGCAACAACGCTACCGACACCTTCCAGATCCCGATCACCGACGGCCAGCTCAATATCTGCGCCTGTGCAGGTAAGGCAGGTTATGCCTATACCATGTCTGCTCTGGAGATCAAGCAGATCTCTACCGACACTACCACCAATCCTACCATCTGGATCTGCGGTGACTCCACCGTTTGTAACTACTACCCGCTGGACAGCTCCGTACAGGCAGGCTGGGGACAGATGCTTCCCTCCGTGCTGGGTGCCGATTCCGGCTGGCAGATCCGCAACATGGCAGCCAGCGGTCAGTATGCCGCAGGATTCCTCAACGGCGGCCAGTTTACCGCCATTGAAACCTACGGCAAGCCCGGCGATAAGTACATCATCTCCATCGGTATCAACGATACCAACTACTCCAATGCCGAGGAATACTACAATGTGGTAACCGATATGTCCAAACGCGCCATGGCCAAGGGAATGGAAGTAATCCTGGTCAAGCAGCAGGGCAGAAACGGTGACGCATCCCGTAATCCTCTGCTGACCGGCCGTTGGTTCGGCGGTACACTGGATCAGATCGGCTCGGAGCTGGGCCTGCAGGTGGTTGACCTGTTCAACCTCTGGCAGAACCACTGCATCAGCATCGGCACCGATGCCACCACCGCCCTCTACATGAGCGGTGATACCCTGCACCCCAACCGTGCGGGTGCAACCGTTCTGGCTCAGTTGATGGCTTCAGCCGTAAACTTTGATGTGACAGGCCCCTCCTATACCGGCGAGACCTTCACCGATGGCAGCGTGTACATGATCCAGAATGTAAACAGCGGCCAGTACCTCACCGTAGAAGGCGGCGTAGCTGCTGACAACACCAATGTCTGCCAGAGCGCAGACAGCACCCCCTCCGCAGCCAACCAGTGGAAGTTTGTGAAATCTGCTGCCGATGGCTACTACTATCTGTACTCCATGCTGGCAGGAGGCGAAAGCTATCTGCTGGATGTTGCCGCAGCAGGCACCGATAACGGTACCAACATCGGCATTTTCTCCAACACCAACCACGATGCACAGTTGTTCAAGATCGCAGCAAACGGTGATGGCATCTACCGCATCCACACCAAGGTAACAAACGATGCCAGCGTCATCGGCGTGGCAGGCGGTTCCACCGAGGACGGTGCCAATGTACTGGAATGGCAGATCGACAATACTGCCAACCAGAACTGGCGGCTTATCGAGGTAAAGGCTGCAACTGCCGCTACCACCTATCTCCATGGTGATATGAACGGCGACGGCATCCTGAGTGCGTCCGATCTGACCATCCTCAAGCGCGGCATGATCAGCGGCTTTACCGATACAGCCGCAGAGCAGGCTTCCGACCTCAACAGCGATGACAACCTCTCCGTGGCAGATGCTGTGCTGCTGGCAAAGTATCTCACCACCGGTGTCTGCGATTTCAGCGACCGTAAATACTACGCCATGAACGGTGTCATCACCAACGGCGTTTGGGAAGATACCAACGCAGGCTTTACTGCCGATTCCTATGTAAACCTTGCCAATGCTGTGGGCAGCTCCTTGGCATTTACCGTAAATGTAGCAAAGACCGGCAACTATCTCTGCACCTTTAGTGTTGCAAACGGCTCTGCCAACGACCGCAAAATGATGATCTCCGTCAACGGCCGGACCGATACCTGGCTGCAGAGCTTCCTGACCACCTCCGCATGGACCACATGGGAAGAACGTGCACTGGTTCTGCCTCTGGCAGCCGGCCTGAACACCATTACCCTGGTTTCCCATACTGCCGAGGGCGGCCCCAACATTGATTTCCTGCGTACTACCCTTACCGATGAGCCTGTCGCAGAGCCCTATGATCCCAACTCCGACCCCGACATCATCGTTTCTCAGAATCCTGTTGTGTATATCGCCAGCGATTCCACCGCACAGAGCTACAAGGCAAGCTATGCACCGCAGCAGGGCTGGGGCTACTATCTTGGCAACTACTTCAGCAGCAATGTGACTGTTTCCAACCACGCCATTGCAGGCCGCAGCTCCAAGAGCTTCTACGACAACGGCCGTCTGACCACCATTCTGGATGCCATGAAGGAAGGCGACTACCTTATCGTGGACTTCGGCATCAACGATGGTGCAGCCTCCCAGGCAGAGCGTTACGCCCCTGTGTGCGGCAATGTAGATAACCCCACCGAAGGCTCCTTTGAGTACTACATGACCTTCTACATCAAGGGTGCGCTGGATAAGGGCGCAACCCCCATCCTCATGAGCCCCACGCTTTCCATTAAGAACCAGAGTCAGCCTTTCAAGGTAGGCTACCGCAACATTGATTCCGCCTGCCGTATGCTGGCCGCAAAGTACAACATCCCTTACTTTGATCTGGGTCAGGCCATGACCGACCAGTTCAACAATACCGCTTATAATACTGTGTACAGCTACTACATGGGCTCCACCACCGACGGTGGCACGGACTTCACCCACTTTACCGAGACCGGTGCCAATGTGGTGGCACAGATCATTGCAAACGGCATTAAGGGTCTGGGCATTCCTCTTTCCAACCAAGTTGCATAATGCTGCAAACCGCCGCCTGTATCCCCAACGGATGCAGGCGGCTGCTTTTTGTTGTGTGAAAGACTGATAAAATTATGGGAAACCACCCGCAAGCCCTTGCCAAGAACCCGAAATTGTGCTATAATGACTGAAGTATATTGTTTGATCTCGTAAGAGCTCGGAAAGGAATACGATCATGAAGAAAACCAAAACGATTCTTGCCGCAACACTGGCTTCTGCCATGATGCTTTGCAGCTTTACCGCCTGCGATAATAAGGACGATGCAGCCGGTGCAGGCTCCCAGTTCACCATTACCCTGTATCCCGATAAGGCACCCATTACCTGCGAAAACTTTGAAAAGCTGGTCAGCGACGGCTTCTATGACGGTCTGACCTTCCACCGTGTGGTGGATGATTTTATGGCACAGGGCGGCGATCCTGCCGGCAACGGCACCGGCGGCAGCAAGGAAACCATCAAGGGTGAATTTTCTGCCAACGGCGTGCAGAACGACCTTTCCCACACCAGAGGCATCGTTTCCATGGCACGTTCCTCCGCTATGGACAGCGCATCCAGCCAGTTCTTCATCTGCTACACCGACTGTACTTTCCTGGACGGCAGTTATGCCGCCTTCGGTGAGGTCACTGAGGGTATGGAGGTCGTAGACAGCTTCCTGAAGGTAGAGCGTACCGTAGGCGGCGACCGTGCCATCTCCGCCCCTGTTTCTCCCATCGTCATTGATACCGCAGTGATGCTTGAGGATGATGCCAGCGGCAATCCCAGAGTACAGTTTACCATGAAAGAGATCCCCATCGCAGATTGATCACATCAACAAAACCGCACCCGATGTCTTATCGGGTGCGGTTTTTGATTGCATATAGGGGGGTCAGGGCATCTCCGGAACCTTTTCCTGCAGCGTCACAGCAAATTCACGGTCGTTGCCGCTGCGCACCACGGTGATGGTAATGGTGTCCCCTGCGGCATAATTATTTTTAGCAGCGTTCAGCTCCGCATAGGTATCCACGCTTTCACCGTTAATGGCAATGATCACATCGCCCTTGCGGATGCCTGCCAGTTCGGCAGCACCGCCCTTTACGACCTCGGTCACATAAATGCCCAAAGGCAGATCGTATGCCTGCGACATATACTCGGTCACATCACGGCCGCTGATGCCGATGAGGGGCTTGCCTCGCACATAACCGAAGTTGATCAGGTCGTCGATCACATTGCGGGCATGAGCCATGGGAATGGCAAAACCAAGGCCTTCCACCGTTGCGGCAGAGCTGCCGTAGCTGCTGCTCATTTTGGCGGAGTTGATGCCGATGACCTGTCCGTAGGCGTTGATCAGGGGGCCGCCCGAGTTGCCGTTGTTAATGGCAGCATCGGTCTGAATGAGCCGCATGGGTGATTCGTTGATGGTCACCTCACGGTTCAAAGCGGAAACAATGCCTGTGGTCACAGAGCCAAACAGCTCCAGACCCAGGGGGTTGCCAATGGCGATCACAGCCTCACCGACCCGCAGTGCATCGCTGTCACCAAACTCTGCGGCAATCAGCCGACGGTCGGTATCCAGCTTCAGCACGGCAATATCCTCCTCGGTATCATAGCCTACAATGGTAGCTGCGATCTGTGTTTCGCCGTCATAATACTCGGGGTTCAGCGTGATCTGCACTTCCTTGGCCTTGCCGCCGTAGGCAGCCTGATAGATCACATGAGCATTGGTGATCACATAACCCTCGGCACTCATAATAATGCCGGTGCCGGTGGAGGGGGCAGATTCTTCGTAGGTACCACCGCCGAAGCCCCACATATCCGTGACCTGCTCCTGCCACACAAAAATAGATGTGATGCCTACCGTTGCGGGAGAAACCTTATCTACAATATCGGGAATGGACATCGCATTTTCGGGTGCTGCCATCTGGTACCAGTCCACGCTGCTGTGCAAAACATCCGCAGCAGAGCTTTCTTCCGTTACGCTGTTCTCCTTGGAAGATTCTTCTGCCTTTGAGCTGCCCAACTGGGCGGTAGGCTCATTGACAAAGCTGTCGTCCCTGCCAAAAAAACGCTGCAGCGATTCGTTTTCCGCCACAAAACGGTATGCCTGTACCGATCCCACAGAAACCAGCACCAGTCCCGCCACAATACCCAGCACCTTCAGGCCGGTGTGAGAGGATTTCTTTTTCGGGGGCTGCGGTGCAGGTGCCTGACAGACAGGCTCCCGCTGCATGGGCGGTACACCGCCGTTGCTGCGGGGAGAATAATAGCTGCCCGTTATGGGAGCACCCTGTGGCGGTGCGGATTGTGTCTCTGCCGGCGAAGGAGCATTGTTCTCTGCACCGTTATGCATCATATCCTGTTCGTTTTCGTTGAACATGACGTAACACCTCTTTCTTGTTCCCGATGCAGTTTGCTCTCATGGCAGAATGTCTGCATCACCATCTCTGATATCCATTATACCCATCAATGTGAAAACCATATGATAAAATGAAAAAAGCCGCAACAAATCCTCAAAGAAAAAAGCACCTCTGTCTGCATCTGCTTTCTCCGCAGCAGAATCTTTCATTGACAAACACCGGAAATCATGTTATACTGATTGTTGTACCATTATCTGAAGGAGGAGTACCCAATGAAAAAAACCCTTTCCCTGCTGTGCGCCGCAGTGCTCACACTGGCTGCCTGTACCGGCTGCAACAAAGATAACAGCAGCTCCGCAGGCTCCGTGGATTCCCAGACCGTGGAGATCAGCATTCCCGACAACATTCTGGGAGATCCCCAGATCAGCGTGCCCGAATTTACCGTGGACAAGTACCCCCTGCCCGAAAACGAAGCCATGCAGTTCGTGGAGGACATGAAGCTGGGCTGGAATCTGGGCAATACCTTTGATGCCTCCAACTGCAACGTGACCGATGAGCTGGACTACGAAAAGGCATGGTGCGGCACCATCACCAAGCCCGAAACCATTGCCGCCATCAAGGCAGCAGGCTTTGAAACCATCCGCATTCCCGTTTCATGGCACAACCATGTGGATGAAAACTTCCAGATCTCCGAGCCTTGGATGAACCGTGTGAAAGAAGTCGTGGACTGGGCACTGGCCTGTGATCTCAAGGTCATCGTCAACACCCACCATGATGTGGATGTGAAGTATTACTACCCCGATTCCGCCCACCTGGAAAGCTCCAAAAAGTACCTGACCGCTGTCTGGGCACAGATGGCGGAGACCTTTAAGGATTATGACAACGATCTGATCCTGGAATCCCTGAACGAGCCCAGACTCATCGGCACCAACTATGAGTGGTGGTTTGATAAGAACAGTGCAGAATGTCAGGATTCCATCAACTGCATCAATACCCTCAACCAGATCTTCGTGGATACCGTTCGTGCCAGCGGCGGCAATAACGCAACCCGCTTCCTGATGATCCCCGGCTACTGCGCTTCGGTAGACGGTGCCTGCAATGATTTCTTCAAGCTGCCCACCGATACCGTCGCCAACCGCATGATCCTGTCCATTCACGCCTATACCCCCTACAACTTCGCCCTGAATAAGCTGGGCACCTCCGAGTTCTCCGTAAATACCGAGCTGAACCGCAAAGAGATCATCGACTTTATGGACAGACTGTACGCCAAGTTCACCGCCAACGGTGTGCCTGTGTTCATCGGCGAGTTTGGTGCCATGAACAAGGACAACGAGCAGGCTCGTGTGGAGTTTTCCGCCTTTTATGTAGCAACTGCCCGTGCCAGAGGCATCTCCTGCTGCTGGTGGGATAACAACGCCTTTACCGGCAGCGGCGAAAACTTCGGTCTGCTGCTGCGTTCCGCATCTACCTTTACTTATCCCAAGATCGTAAAGGCTCTGGTAGAGTACGCTGCTGCGGAATAAGCCGTGAAAAGGAGCCATCCTATGAAAATACGTTGCCGTTTTCTGTCCCTGATGCTGATGTGTGCTCTGTGCTGCTGCGGAATCACAGGCTGTAAGACGGAAGAATCCTCGGTTACAGGTGATTCTCTTCATCGTGTGGATACAACAACATCATCTGTCCACACGACCATACAGACGACAACGACCACAACCACAACTGCCACTACCGCAGAATCCACCGAAGCCACACAGACCACGACAGATACAACAGCTTCTTCCGAGTCATTGGCTGCTGCCAGCAAATTTGTCGGTGCATGGAGCTGTACAGGTGTGGAGCAGAACGGTGTGCCAATGACCCTTGAGAAATGCTTTGACGTTGAGGATGAGATATCCATTGAGGTGTCTATTGATCTGGACATATACGCAGACGGCACCTTTGCCATCACCCTCTCGTTGGATAACACCCCTGTGTATGGCACATGGTCAGATGCGGAGCATCCTGCCGTATTTACTGCTATGGACTACCCCATTTTCGGTGTTCTTACCAATGATGGCTTAACCCTCTATGAAGACGATGAAAAGATGTTTTTTATAAAACAAGAATAACATCCCCACAGGCTGCGGAAGTGGATTTCGCAGCCTGTTTTTTCGGAAAGGAGATCGCTCATGCTCCGTATCACCAATCTAAAGCTGCCGCTTTCCTATACCGAGGCTATGCTGCATCAGGCGGCAGCCGATGCGCTGCGGGTACCTGTATCCGCATTGCGACAGGTAACCCTTGCCAGACGTGCCGTAGATGCCCGCAAGGAGGTCTGCTTTATCATCACTGCAGATGTGACCCTTGCAGATGAAAAAAAAGTGCTTTCCGCCCTGCAGCGCAAGGGCAAAGGGAAAAACATCACGGCAGTACAGCCCTTTTGTATGCCTGTATACGCCCCCACCGTGCGGAAGCTCCGACCGGTGGTCATTGGCTGCGGCCCTGCCGGATTATTCGCCGCATGGGTGTTGGCACAGGCAGGCACCGCACCCATTCTGCTGGAACGGGGACAGGATGTACCATCCCGTATGGCTGCGTTGGAGCGATATCACGCCACAGGTGTGCTTGACCCCGAATGCAATCTGCAGTTCGGAGAAGGCGGTGCAGGTACTTTCTCCGATGGCAAGCTGAATACCGGCACCAAGGATCCCCGTATCCGCCTGGTACTGCAAACCTTTGCGGAATGCGGTGCACCCGAGGAAATTCTATGGCAGGCAAAGCCCCATATCGGCACCGATCGTCTGGCTGTTTGTATTCCAACGCTGCGAAAAAAAATCGAAGCATGGGGTGGTGAGGTTCGTTTTGGTGCAAAATGCACAGCTCTGCACACAGAAAAAGGCAGCATCCGCGGTGTTGCATATGAGCAAAACGGCGTTTCGCATTTTCTGGAGACCGACAGCGTGATCCTTGCCATTGGTCACAGCGCAAGGGATCTGTTTGCCACGCTCCATGCCATGGGGCTGCCCATGGAACAGAAAGCCTTTTCTCTGGGTGTCCGCATTGAGCATTTGCAGGCGGATATAGACCGCATCTGCTACGGCAAAGCCGCAGGACATCCTGCGCTGGGAGCTGCCAGCTATAAGCTGGCGGTGCATCTGCCAAACGGCAGAGGTGTGTATTCGTTCTGTATGTGCCCCGGCGGATCGGTTATGGCGGCCGCCTCGGAGCCTGATACGGTAGTCACCAACGGCATGAGCCGTTTTGCCCGTGATGCACGCAACGCCAACAGCGCACTGCTGGTAGGCATCACTCCCGGGGATTTTGGTGACGATTCTCCGCTGGCAGGCATTGCACTGCAACGAAAAATCGAACAGGCAGCATACAAGGCAGGTGGCTGCAACGGTGCGGCACCTGTGATTCTGGCAGAGGATCTGGTGCAGCGCAGAGTATCCACAGGCTTTGGCAGAATCATGCCCAGCTATCCCATGGGAACCAAATTTGCCCCCTTGGAGGAAACATTGCCCGCTTTCATCTGCGATGCGCTGCGGGAGGCTTTGCCTTTGCTGGATCGGCAGCTTCATGGGTTTTATCAGCCCGATGCCGTGCTGACTGCCCCCGAAACCCGCAGTTCTTCTCCCGTAAGATTGCTCCGCAGCCCTGAAACACTGGAATCCATTGGCGTAAAGGGTCTGTACCCCTGCGGCGAAGGTGCCGGCTATGCAGGCGGCATCGTATCCGCTGCCGTAGATGGCATCCGCTGTGCAGAGATGCTGCTGGCACGCAGCTAATACTGCTCCCCCACCCAGCACAGCATCGCCCGCAAGGCGGCACATTCCGAGGCAAGCTCGTCATTTTTTGCCTGTGCCAAAGGCTGCAGCTTGGCGAAGCCCGTATTCAGCTCCGCCACAGATTGCCTTGGCACAAAAAGCTGCAGCCATCTGCGGCTTTGTTCCCACTGTTCCAATGCCGCATCTACCGCAGATGCGGCACTTTTCATGTCCGCTTCCTCAGAAAAAACCATTATCCTCGCCAGCTTCCGATCCATTTCCGTGCAGTGATACTCTACCGTAAGCATAGAGGTCGCAATAAGCAGCACTACCATGCAAAGCAAGAGCATCCCTGTTTGCAAATGACTGCTTGGCCGTTTCATTTTCATTGGCCGCCCTCCTTTTTTACCAGACAATGCAAACCCTGTTCATCTACTGTCAACAGAAAAACACCCTCAGGCGATACTTTATGCTTTTGCAGCATGGCAGCCAGCCGATGCTTGGTATATCCTGCGGCAGCCATGCCCTCCGGGCTGATGATCCCGTCTGCGATCAGCACCTCTGGGGGACGCTTTGCCTGCACATCCTTTTGCAGATCCCCCTTGGTGGCAGGCTGACAGGGCGTTTTCTGATACACGGAAACAGTACCGTTGGTTTCCACCACAGCCGTGTGCACCTCACTGATATCAAACACACCCACGCTGCGCAAAGCAGTCATAAGATCATCCAGTGAAAACCGCAGCGTCTGCATCATTTCCCGATCGATCTCACCGCTGCGGATAATAATTTTGGGGCTGCCCGAAACCAGCCGCCGCAGCTTCCGCCAGCGCAGACACGCCCAGGAAACGATCACCTCAAAGCTGACCAGCACCAGCATAGGCGCAATGCCCATCAGCAGGGGCAGATTCTGATCCTCCAGCGGCAAAGTGGCAATGTTGGAGATCAGAATGGTAATGACCAGCTCCGCAGGCTGCAATTCTCCGATCTGGCGTTTTCCCATCAGCCGCACCGCAGCGATCACCAGCGGATACAGCACCGCTGCACGCAATACACAGGTCAGCAAACCATCACCTTCTCATCTGTTTTTGCCTATTAGGATGCACACCACGAAAAGGAATATACAAAAAAACAGCCGCATTCCCGAAGGAATGCGGCTTGATGCGCGGTCGGAATCACTTTGCTGCGTTGTTCAGCATCTTCATGAGCTGAGACTTCTTTCTTGCAGCACAGTTCTTGTGCATCAGACCCTTTGCACAAGCCTGATCCACACGCTTGATTGCGTAACGGACTGCTGCGGTGGTATCTGCGCCGCCCACATAGCAGGCATTGGATGCCTTCTTGATAGCGGTCTTCAGTGCGGAACGACGAGCACGGTTACGAGCTGCGTTCATTGCATTGATGCGGTCTCTCTTTTCGGGGGTGGGGCGCTTCTTGGGCAGTTTAGCGTTTGCCATTGTTTGGTACTCCTTTTCTCGAACTTGTCAATATCATCAAAAAATGTACAACCAATGCCACAGCCGATGCGGTGAGAACATACGGCTGTACAATGTTTGAGGTGCCGTCCCGTGATGAACAGGCGGCTGTATAATTTCGGAAAAGCGGCATACAGTATGGGAGGTCGGTTATGGCGGGGCCGACCGCCAGCTACGGGTGGGGACCGTATACATGGCTATGCTGCAAAACCAAATAATATTCTACCATTTTTCTCATAAAAATGCAATAGGCAAAAGGGGAATATTTTCACGATTTTCCGACGGTTTTTCGGCAGATTGCACAAGGTACGGGATTTTGATGCCTAATTCCGCCCAAAACACGGGTAATATACACAAAATACGCCAAAAAGGAGCTGCTATGGGAATCATAAGAACCGACCTTGCACTGGAGCAGGCCGCTGCTTTATCGCCGGAAAACACGGTACCTGTCATCCGCAGAGGAAAAGCCTTTGCTGTTTCCGAGCTGCATATCACCGATGAAGCCATGAGCCGCCGGCTGGGAAGGGACATGGGTCGGTATATCACGCTGGAATGCGATGCGCTCAGCCGCCTGCCCGATGCTTTTCAGGCACAGGCCGAGGAGCTTGCCGCAGAGATCGGCAGCTTTTTGCCCAAGGGCGATGTTCTGGTAGTGGGGCTGGGCAACAGCAGTATCACACCGGATGCTCTGGGTCCGGCGGTGGCGGATAAGATCCTTGCCACCCGCCATTTACGAAAAGAATTGCAGGAAAATGATCCCAAGCTGGCATTTTTACGGAGCCTGCGCCCGGTCAGCGTGCTGGCCAACGGCGTTCTGGGGCAGACCGGCATTGAAGCCGCCGAGCTGACTGCCGCCGTGCAAGGCACTGTCCACCCCGCCGCCGTGATCGTTATTGATGCGCTGGCCTGCTCCGATGTAAGACGGCTGGGCACTACGGTGCAGATCAGTGATGCAGGTATTTCCCCGGGCAGCGGCGTACAAAACCGCCGCAAAGAGCTGAGCTGCCGTACCTTAGGCGTACCGGTCATTGCCATCGGGGTGCCCACTGTGGTAGATCTGCATACCATTGTGCGCCATTACACGTCTTTTTCCGATGCCGATGCCCCCAACATGATGGTCACCCCCAGAGATATCGACAAGCTTATTGAGCACGCCGCAAGGCTCATCGGCTGCAGCCTGAACCTTGCTTTGCAGCCTGCCATGTGCTTTGCCGATGTGGAGGGTATGATGTAGCAAAGCGGCAATATACTACCAAAAAATTCCTGTTCCATTTTGTAAAATTCCGCATATACTACTACCAAGCGACTCCCTTCTGCCCTGCTGCGTCTGAAAGTGATGAAGCGATATTGCTCTGTAACAGCCATGGTTTCATCCCTTGAACAGCTTTCGGACAAGGGGTGAAGTATGGCCGCTTTTGGGATAGCAGCGCATCCGCAGGGGTGCGCTGTATTTGATTTTCGTCTTTAATTTTGAGCAATCTGCCAAGAATCTTTCAAAACCCAAAGCGCAATTTGGCAGTTTGCTCCTTGACAAGGTATCGCAATTTTGGTATAATATAAGTGTGTATTCGTGTGTAAAGTACTACATACGCATCCGATTCCCAATGTATTTTAGGAGGATATCAGAAATGAAAAAGACCAGAATGGCTATTGCAGCACTGCTGCTCGCCAGCATGAGCATGACCATGTTCGCTTGCGGCGATGACACCGAGTCCAGCTACAAGTCCCTGGATTCCGCTACCGCTGCCGAGGTTGCAGAGATCGCAGCCGAGGATGAGCGTCTCACCGGCGAGCTGACCAACAAGACCATCAAGTGGATGGCAAACTGGGACATCAACCCCGATGCTTCCGGTAAGGAGCCCCCCATTGAGCTGGCCATCTTCCAGTCCCGCTACGGCGGCATCGTGGAGTACCACGCTGTTGACTGGACCACCCGTTACGACTCCCTGGCAAACGCCATCAACGGCGGCGAGGGCATCGACTTCTTCCCTGCCAGCGACCTGGATGCATTCCCCAAGGGTGCAATCAAGGATATGTTCGCTCCCATTGATGACTACATCGACTTCAACAATGAGCTGTGGGCAGATACCAAGGAAGTTATGGACCAGTTCACCTGGGGCGGCAAGCACTATGTGATCGTAAACGCTGTTTCCGGCGACAACTGCGCTCTGATCTACAACAGAACCACCATCGAAGAGAACGGTCTGAAGGATCCCGCCGAGCTGTTTGCCAAGGGCGAGTGGACCTGGAACACCTTCCAGGAGCAGTTGGAGCAGTTCGTTAACGTCGAGGACGGCTACTACGGTCTGGACGGCTACTGGTTCGAGGCCGGTCTGTCCGCAACCCTGGGCACTCCTTACATCGGCATCGAGAACGGCAAGCTGGTCAACAACCTGAAGAACCCCGATATCGAGCGTCTCCAGAACTGGTTCTTCGATATGGCTTCCAACAACCTGTTCGCCATCGGCGTAGGCGACTTCGGCTGGACCGAGCAGCCCCAGTACATCGGCGAGGGCAAGGAGCTGTACTTCCCCGCAGGTCTGTGGAAGATCTACTCTACTCCCGATCAGTGGGAGCCCGTATTCGGCGATGCAGAGGACGTTATGTTCGTTCCCATGCCTAAGGATCCCGAGTCTGACACCTACTACATCCCCTGCGGTCTGGACGGCTATGTAATGGTCAAGGGCGGCCAGAACCCCGAGGGCGTTGCTAAGTTTGCAGAGTGCAAGCGTGTTACCATCACCAACGAGCGTGCAGATGCTATCGCTACCGAGCAGCTCTATGATGTCTACGGCTGGACCGATGAGATGGTTCAGATGAAGATCAAGATGGATGAGATGGCAAGAGCCAACCCCCACTACGACTTCTACACCGGTACTTCCGCCGACGTTGCCAAGATCCTGGATTCCTCCGAGAACGGTATCCGTACCGCTGCCAAGGGTCAGATCCAGTGGTCTGAAACTGTTGGTACCATCTACTCCGCAATCGATGCTTACCTCAACGAGTACAACGGCCAGCAGTAATTTTTCTGATATCAAGCATAAGGGCATTCTCCTGCGGGAGGATGCCCTTTTTGTCGATTTTTCGCATATCCTGAATGTGTTTCCCAAAAGTTGCCACTAATTATTGTGCAAGATACACAAAAGAAGGGGCGATAATTCTACAATCGCACCGTGCTGCATCCCCTTGAAATTCACCGAAATCTGTGGTATAATTGTTACGATAGCTGTTTTATGCCATAATCAACTAACCTAACATGATTGCATTTTCAGGAGGCGCAAACAATGGGCTTTAAAATTAAAAATGGCGTTTTGCTGAAATATGAGGAGACCGGCACGCTGGAACGTCTGGGCATCCGCAAAAAAGGCGAGAGCCTTGTTGTGCCCAAAAACGTGACCGAGATCGCAGACGAGGCTTTTACCATGACTGCCGTCAGCGGTGTTACACTCCCCGACTCCACCTTGTCCATCGGCGAAAAATCCTTCGCACTCTGTGCAGAGCTGGAAACCATTTATATTCCCGAAGGACTGCGACATATCGGCGCAAATGCCTTCGATGGCTGCCATGTGCTTTCTACCATGATCATCCCCGATACCTGCGATACCGTAGGTATGTGGGCGTTTTGTAACTGCAGCAACCTGAAGCACCTGAAATTTTCCGCCGCTATGGATACCATCGACCGCGGCACCTGTTCCGGCTGCTCTCACCTCCAGGAGATCGAGATCCCCGGCAATGTACAATATATCGAAAACCGTGCGTTTTTTGCCTGCACCGGCCTTACTACCGTGAAGCTCTCCTCCGGCCTGCGTGTCATCGGCAGAGAGGCCTTCGCAAACTGCACCTCTCTTACTACGGTTTCTATCCCCGAAACCGTAACGGAAATCTGCGAGGACGCTTTTGCCGGCTGTACCGAGCTGAAATGCGTGATCATTCCGCCCTCCGTGACCAAGCTGCACCCCTTTGCCTTCGGCACAGAGCATAATCTGAAAATCATCACTGCCTGCACCGGCAGCGCGGCACATCAGTTTGCCCTGAAGGAAAATGTGATGTGCTACACCGAGCGTGAAGCCGCTCTGCTGCGTGGCGCAAACCCCGCATTCTTCATCGAATACGGCATTCTGAAAAAATATACCCAGGAATACAATGTCCGTGATATTATGATCCCCCAAGGCGTGATCCGCATCGGTAACCACGCTTTTGAACAGAACAAGCAACTGGTTTCCGTGGTGATTCCCGAGGGCGTAGAGGAAATCGGCGGATACGCCTTTAACGGCTGCCGCAGTTTGCAGCGCATCTACCTGCCCAGTACCCTGCGCCGTATCGGCCGTTTCGCTTTCCGTGATTGTCCCCTGCTGGAGGTCATTCTGCCCCAGGGCATTGAAGTGGTGGAGAAAAACGCTTTCCAGAGCTGTACCACCATGCGTCGCTTCTATATGCCCGATACCCTGAAGGTCATGGAAAATGAAGCCCTGCGGGATTGTATGTCCCTGACCGAGCTGCGGTTCTCCTCTCAGTTGGAGATCATCAGCGACGGTATCTGCACCGGATGCTCATCCATGCGTACCGTTGTGATCCCGGAAGGTCCCAAGTACATCCAGCAAAATGCCTTCCGCAACTGCAGCAGCCTTTGTGAAGCCTATATTCCCGACAGCGTGGAAGAAATCGCCGGCAACGCCTTTGCCGATACGCCTCTCTTCCGTATGACTGCGGGTCACTATATTGTCGGCCGTTTCCTGATCCGTGCCGATGGATACAGCCCCATCCCCATCGGCGTGCGCCGTATCGGCCCCCGTGCCTTTGAACGTGGCGGCCTGCGGAATGCCGTGATCCCTGAGGGTGTCATCAGCATTGGCGATAACGCCTTTGCCAACTGCGGTGTGCTGACGGATGTTTCCATTCCCTCCACCGTTACCCAGATCGGCGTGGATGCCTTTGCCTACACACCTTGGCTCAGCCGCCGTGCGGAGCCCTTTACCATCGTAGGTGCCAGCATTCTGCTGCACGCCAATCCCCCCCAGACAGAGGTGGATGTGCCCATCGGCGTGCGCTGCATCGCATCAGCCGCTTTTGCACAGCTCCCCGTTCGTGCAGTACGCCTGCCTGAGGGTCTGCACACCATCCAGCATGGCGCATTCTCCTTCTGTGAGCAGTTGGAGTACATTGAGCTGCCCGGCACGCTCCGCACCATCGAAGGCTACGCCTTCCATAGCTGCTCTGCTCTGCACACCGTAAAGCTCCATGACGGTCTCTCCAAGATCGGCCACGCAATGTTCAGCAATTGTGTTGCCCTCAAGAGCATCCGTCTGCCCTCTACCCTGACCGAAATCGACAACGAGGCGTTCTATCATGCCGGCTTGCGTGAAATCATCATCCCCGAGGGTGTGACCCGAATCGGACGCTCCGCATTCAGCCATTGTGCCCAGCTTGCAGATATTTTTATTCCCGCATCGGTTACACAGATCGAAGAAAACGCCTTTACCGACTGTCCCAAATTCCGTCTGCATGCCGAAGAAGGCTCTTTTGCCGAGCGTTACGCCAAGCAGAACAATATGCTGATGCAGTTTGTCAAGCATACCGGAGAGCCCCCTGTCAGCTTCTCTGAGCCGGTACAGCAGCCCCAGCGTGTGGCACCGCCTGTGCCCCAGGCTCCCGTACAGCAGGCAGCACCTTCCGCAGATCCCGATTTCCTGTTCCGTCCTGTTGCACCCCAGCCGGAGCCCGAGCAGGCACCTGTCAAAAAGCAGCCTGCCCCCAAGCCCGAGCCGGAGATCAAGCTGCATTTTGTGGAGCCGAAGGCCACAGAAAAGCCCAAGGCTGTCCCGCAGCCTGAGCCTGCCAAGGAAATCCCCCGCGAGGAAACAGCCAAGTCTGCCGCTGTCGCACCTGAAAAGCCCAAAAAGGCCGTTGCCCCCAAGCCTGTTGATATTCCTGCCGAGAAACCCGCCACGGCAGCGACCAAAGCAGCAGAAGCACCCACAGAAGAACACCGTCCCAAGTACCGCAGCTTTGATGAGGAAGAGGAAATCAACTACGCAGAGCGCATTAAGCGAGAGCTGGAAGAAGCACGGAAAAAGTCCGTGCCTGTGGATCCCAACGCCAAGCTGCCGCAGTTGGAGGAAGAGCCCGAACCCAAGCCGGCGCCCAAGCAGCCTAAGGAAAAGGCAAAAAAGCCCAAAAAGGCAAAGGCAAAGCCCGAGCGTGAGCTTTCTCCCGAGGAGGCAAAGGCAAAGCGTCGCGCCAGCTTGTTGGATGACCTGCCCGACCTGCCCGAGGATCGTGAGCGTAAGCAGCGCATGAAGGAAAGCCCCGAAGAACGAAAGGCCCGTATGCGTGCCAGCCTGCTGGATGATCTGCCGGATCTGCCCGATCTGCCGGATGAGCCTGAGGTTCCCGAGCCGCCCAAGGCAAAGCCTGCTGCACCCGAAGCCACTCAGCCCCAGGAACAGACAGCTCCTGCCGGCAGCGAGGAAGGTGCAGCCGATGACGATCCTTTTGCAAACATCCACTGGAATGAGGATCAGTCTACCTTTACCATTCGACTCTGACAGTAAAATAAATCGCCCACGAAGATACGTTCGTGGGCGATTTTTATTGTTTTTCAGGTCGATACAGCACAAAACGACGGGCAAGGAAATTCCAAAGCAGAACCAACACAGCAGCAATTCCTTTGGCAAGCAGAGGTGCAATGTCCAGCCTATCACTCAACAGCCAGATCAGCAGCTCTGTCAGACCAAGACCGATCACACCGATGACTCCATAGGTGATGAACTCCACCAGTTTACCCTGCTTTGCCTTCTGCTGAAACACCGCCCACTTGGAAAGCAAGTAGTTGGCGCATAATCCGGCGCAAAAAGCAAGAGCGGTGGCGAGATACAAATTCATATCAAGTCCATGATGCAGCAAAGCCAGTGTGCCGAAATCCACCAGAAAAGCCAGACCACCCACAAAACCGTAGCGCAGCAGTTGGATCCAGATATTATTGGTCTGTTCCAAAAACAGCGCACGGAATCTGCCTTGCATCAGCAGACGAAGCAGCTCTTTCATAACACATCTCCCAACAAAAAAGGTGCGATCATAAGACCGCACCTTCTTTATTCAACCAATCAATTAGTTGAGAACGCCAAAGATTACCAGAGGATCAACGTGCTGCTCAGCAACGTGTGCGCACTCTGCACCGATAACCTCAGTCCAGGTGGTGGGCACGCCCATAACGGTGTTGCGGTTGTAGTAGATCAGCATGTTGATAGCATCCAGGGTGATAACATCCTGAGCTGCGTCAACGTCAGCAGCGTAGCACATTGCACGGAAGTCCTGATCGTTCAGGCCGAATGCATCCTGAGTCTCCTCAGCGGTGTACTTCAGAACGGATACACGGTTGTACAGCTCCAGAGCGGTGATAGCATCCAGAGTATCGTTGGTGTTATCCAGAGAAACGTCGCCGCGCTCCATAACGATTACGTCAAAGTCTGCAACGTTCAGGTTTGCGAAGATAGCATCTTCCAGGTTAGCGGTGTTGTACTCCAGGGTCTCCAGCAGATCAACGATTGCATCGTAGCCTTCCTGAGAAACGTTCACGCCAATGGTGTAAACGCCGTAGCCGTTGTACTCCAGATCAGCAGCGGTAGCAGCGTCTGCATAGAAGCAGTCATCGGGCAGAGGAATGTTCTCTACCAGAGAACCATCAGCATAAACGCTCAGCACAGCGTCGATACCGGAGAGGTTAAACTCAACGGTCTCCTCAGACCAGTAGTACAGGTTATCGGTGATGCCATCGGTAACGGTCAGCTCGTAGGTGTAAACGATCTCGGGGATCTCAACAACCTCCAGGGTCACGCTGTCGATCACACGGGTAGCGGTATAGGTTGCACCGAACATGCTTGCGCCGCAGCCCAGCTCCTTGTGGGACTGAACATCAACAACCTTGTAGATGTAGCCCTCAGCCAGCTCGTAATCCTCAACGAAGTACTCCTCCAGCTCAAACAGCTTGTCAGCAGTGGTGTAGTACTCCTGGAAAGCAGCCAGCAGCTCAGCATTCTGGTCATCCTCGATGCTGAAGGTGGTGGAGATGTAGCCATTGCCGAAGTAAGCCTGGATGTCATATGCGCCTGCCAGGACATCAGCGATATCAGCAACAGTCAGGGTAACCTCAGCGATATCCTGAGTGTCGTTGAGAAGAGCAACTGCGTCATCAAACTTTGCGTTAACTTTCTCATTTGCCAGAACATCTGCAAAGGTAGCGGGAGCCTCCTTCTCAATGGATGCGGGCAGAGCCTCAACCAGAGCAGCGTAGAAGGTCTCGAAATCGGTTGCGCTGATCTCAGTAGCGCTGAACTTATCCTTAGCCTCCTGGATCTTGGCAGCAACCTTAGCGATCTTGTCCTCTGCGCCAACGGCAGTCAGAGCAGTGGAAACCTTAGCCATCAGGTAATCCTCGATGTTAGCGATGCCGTAGGTCTCGCCATCCTCAGCCTCAAAAGCAACGTCATAGCCAACGGTGCAGTAGGAGGTCATGTCGATCGCGATGGTAACGGTACCGGAAACGTTCATGTCGATGTCAGCGCCGGTCACGCCAGCCAGCTTCTGAGCCATAGCAGCACCCACAGCAGGGCCGCACTCGTCAATGTTAACAGTCAGAACATACTGGCCTGCAACACCGGTCAGAGTAGCATCGGAAACTGCAGCAGCGATCTCATCGGCACCGCCGACGTTGTACTTTGCAAACAGCTTCTTCACAGCGTTTCTTGCCATGTCTGCGGAAACCTCGGTATCCAGAGCATCTGCTGCGGTGAAAGCAGCGGAGAGCAGGTTGTACCAGCTGCCCTCGGTGTACTCCATGTAACCATCGGGATTCACAAATACGGGAACGTCGGTCAGATAGGATGCGTCAACAGTGACATCTGCTGCGGATGCGTTCATAGCAACAACACCCAGCTGGGAAGCTGCCAGCAGAATGCCGGTTGCGGAAGCGATTCCGCGCTTGAACATGGTCTTTTTCATTCAAACATCTCCTCACAAAATTGTTGGTTTTATGTACGGTTGTACGGCGGCAGGCAGAACTACCGATACCGATACTGATACATACATACATTATAACAATAACTGCCGTGAATTGCAAGTGTTTTATAGAATTTTGTGGCATTTACACTATAGCGAGCTGAGGTTTTCCACCTGTGATTGTGCATAACGTCAGTGTGCGGAAAACAATGGAAAACCGTCATTTCTGCGACTTTAAACCTTTCGATGGTCAAAATATAAAAATATGTAAAATCTCGCTATTTTCTATTGACATTGTGAAGATTTTATGGTAGAATGTAATCAAGCAAGAGGAAGTCGCACACTTCCGGTGCAGATTACAAAGAAAGGGCGTGTGACCAATGGGTCATTCACATCTTTCCTCCCCGTGAGTCAAACGGCGGAGGGCCGACAGGTACGATATCCGCCGCATTTTCCATGGAGGCTTGAGTCCGATGTACAAGTAATGTAACACCGCTTGCAAAGCGGAAACGATCTTAATCATAGTGAACCTCTATATTTGTAGGTATAAGCGATCATCGTCTGCCCGTGGGACGGTGATCGCTTTTTATCTGCGGCGCATACTGCTATATAGATAGTATACACTGCGGTGCAGATCACTGTCAGTTGAAAATTCCGCAGCTTTTTGAAAAAAGTGCTTGACAAACGCTGCGTGGTATGGTATAATATTTCTTGTTGTGAGGGTGTAGCTCAGTTGGTTAGAGTACCTGCTTGACATGCAGGGGGTCGACGGTTCAAGTCCGCCCATCCTCATCCTGAAGAAAACGCATACTGCTTCGGCGGTATGCGTTTTTATTTTTTGTACAAAACCGTTGATTTTTTGGCAGCTTTGGGATGTTTTGCAAAAATTCATGGGGCATTTTCGGTACATCATTTTTGATGTTTCAAGTGAATTTAACTAAATACAAGCGCAAAAGCATCGTAAATTCGATGTTTTTCGGCATAATGCAAATGTCACAAAATTCAAAAACGCCCACATCGGAATATGTAAATATTCTATAAACAGCACTTGACATTCCCTACAATAAGTGCTATACTGTAAGTACGTCGATTTATTTACCATTGATATTTCACTGTAAGGAGCCACCTTGCGTATGTTCGCAAAAATCATAAAGTACGTTTTGAAACCTCTGGCCAGCCTGCTGCTGGCTGCCGCCATTACCTTTTCCTTCCTCGTTGCAGGCGTAAAGCTGCTGGGTGTGGAGCTGTATACCATCCTCTCCCCTTCCATGGAGCCCAACTACCACACCGGTGCGCTGATCTATGTCAAAGAGGTGGATCCCGCCGAGCTGCAGGTGCGGGATGTCATCACCTTCCGCCTGGACGGAACCACCACCGCAACCCACCGCATCATCGAGGTGCTGCACGAGGACGGCTTACAGTTCCGCACTCAGGGTGATGCAAACGATATCCCCGATACCAACCCCGTGGATGCTGCCGATATCATCGGCACGCCCGTTGTACATATCCCCTATCTGGGGTACGCCGCTTCCTATGTGCAGAACCCTCCGGGTCTGTATGCGGCCATCGCTATTTTTGCAGCAATCGTTTTTATTGTCCTCATTGTGGATATCTTAGACGGTGTCTACAACCCAAAGCCGGACAAAAAAGCGAAAGCCGATAATTCCAACCGAAAGGAGACTGAAGCATGAAGACCCCAGCAAAGATCCTTTCTCTTGCGGCAGGTGCAGCCCTTCTGGTGACTGTCAGTATTGCAGGCACTGTGGCGTATCTCACCGCAGAGGACAAGGCCATCAATACCTTCACCGTGGGTAAGGCTACCATTACGCTGGATGAAACCGACGTGGATGAGTACGGTGTCAAGGTCAGTGATGTGCGTGTGGACGGCAATGAGTATCGCCTGATCCCCGGACAAACCTACATCAAAGACCCCACCGTTACCATTACCGCCGGCTCCGAGGCCGTTTATGTGCGTATGCTCGTGACCATTAACGAGATGACCGCACTGAAAGCCATGTGCGGGGAAGATTTTCTCCCCCAGAACTATGTGAACGGCACCTGGGATGAAACCATCTGGCCCTGCGTGGGTGTAACGGATAACGGCGACGACAGCGTCACCTATGAATTCCGCTATACCGATCCTGACAAGGATGCCCTGCAGGATGTGGTGGATGCCTCCGGTTCCGCTGATGATTTGGTGCTGGATGCCTTGTTTGAAACCTTTACCATGCCGGGCACCGCTACTGCCGATCAACTGGAAGCTCTGGAAGATCTGGAGATCACTGTGGTGGGCAATGCAATCCAGGCAGCAGGCTTTGCCGATGCCGATGCCGCTTGGACAGCCTTTGATCCCAAGGATGCCAACGAAGCCGGCTAAACCCCTGTTTTTCATGTGAGCTGCGATAACAGCTCGTACCAATGAAAAAATCTTCAAGGAAAGGAGGAACCTACATCATGCAGAAAACCGAAAAGCGTTACAGCCTCAAAGCGATGATCGCTGCATCCGCAGCAACCGTTGCTCTGCTGGGTGCAGTAGGCGGTACGGTGGCATGGCTGATCGCAGAAAGCGACACCGTGACCAATACCTTTACCTACGGTGATATCAACATCACCCTGACGGAAGATGACGTGGACGCAGACGGCGACCCCACTGCCAATACCTATGAGATGGTACCCGGCAATGCCATCGCCAAAAACCCCACCATTACCGTGGAGGCCGACAGCGAAGCAAGCTGGCTGTTCGTTAAGCTGGAGGAATCCGACAATTTCGATACCTTCCTGACCTATGAGCTGGCCGAAGGCTGGACCGCTCTGGAAGGCGTTGACGGCGTGTATTATCAGGAGGCAGCAGCCACCGGTGATGCCGCTGTGGAGTATGGCGTGCTGGCAAATGACGAAGTCGTTGTGGCAGAGAACATCACCAAGGAGCAGTTCAATGCACTGGATGCCACCGGTGCATTCCCCACCCTGACCGTATCTGCCTACGCTGTGCAGAAGGACAACATCGCATCCGCAGCCGATGCATGGGCATTGGCAAACCAGTAATCCCCTACATTTCCAAACGGCAAAAGCCGTAAACCACAAACAAATCATAAAGGAGTATTATCATGAAAAAGTTTACTAAAGTAGCACTGTCCGCACTGAGCCTTGCTTCCGTAGCTGCTATTTCCATTGCCGGTACTGTGGCTTATCTGACCAACACCGATGCAGATATCAACGTTATGACTCTGGGTAACGTTAAGATCGAGCAGCACGAGTACGAGCGTGTAACCAACGCAGACGGCTCCTTCAAGACCGAGACCATTGACGAGCAGAACAGCTATGTGCTGCAGGACTTCACTCAGGGCAAGGCACTGGTGCCCACCACTGACCCCACCAACCACGGTGCAGGTCCTTGGGACAGCACTACCGTGAGAATGTCTCAGGTTGATTCTTACGGCGGCATGCAGGTTTTCTCCAACAAGAACGCACAGGATAAGTTCGTTACCGTTGAGAACACCGGCAAGACCGATGCTTATGTTCGCACCTTGGTTGCAATTGAGTGCGGCACCGGCGATGCGGATCTGATTGGCACCAGCTACCACAACACTTGGACCAAGAATGATATCGGCACCATTGCAGTCGGCAATGTAAACTACTATCTGTTTGAGTATGTATATGCCGGTGGTAAACTGAGCGACGGCAGCTACAGACACAAAAACGGTGTGCTGCCTGCAGGCGATACCTCTTACCCCAACCTGTCTCAGATCTACATCCAATCTGTAGCTACTAACGAAGACATGGTAGCGCTGGACGGCAACGGCAACGGCACTCTGGATGTTCTGGTATTCTCTCAGGCTGTTCAGGCCGATGGCTTTGCTGATGCCGAAACCGCTCTGAATGCTGCATTTGGTGATATCGACACCAAAAACCATCCTTGGACTGAGGGCACCGGCATCGTTGTAGCTTCTCCCGAGTCCGAGGCAGTTCGTCCTGCAGGTTATGCTCCTGCCGGTGAGGATGTAGTAATCGACAACTTGATCGTGAATGACAAGTCCGATGATGCAACCAACCTGCGTGCACTGTACAATAGCGGTGCCAAAATCGTTGGTGACCTGACCGTTACCAATTCCTATCTGGACGGCACTTATGCCATGAACGTTTACGGCGACGGCACCGGTGCTCTGATTGTTGAAAACACCGCTCTCCGTGGCTGGGTCAGCTACGATGGCTTTACCTCCGCCTCCTTCACCGACTGCAACTTTGATATCAACAGCAACGGCGAGTACTACAAGACCATCCGTCCTTACTCTGAGATCGTTCTGACCAACTGCGATTTCGCAGCAGGTTACGAGTTCTGGCTGGACAAGATGCCTGCCGGCGCTTCCATCACTTTTGACAACTGCACCATCGGCGGCGTGGCTCTCACCAATGCTTCTCAGCTCAACGTTGTTTACGAGGGCGGCACTGTCGTCATTAAGTAATCCCCCACAAATCACATTTTCACAATTCCTTGATTCAGGCCGGAGGCCCCCGTTACAGGGGGCTGAAGGCACTACTCAAACCTGACAAAAGGAGATTTGAAACATGAAAACCATTACAAAAGTTGCCCTTTCCACAATGACCTTGGTTGCTGTGGCTGCCGGCTCTGTTGCAGGTACTTTGGCTTATCTGCAATCCCAGACACCCGTAGCTACCAACGTTATGGCATCCGGCGGCGTGGAGATCCAGCAGCTTGAGCTGCAGCGTGCCGAGAATATTCCCTATAACCACAAAGAAACAAAAATCGGCGATCTGGTACCCTTTCAGCAGCATCAGGTTTTTGCACCTGCACATCCTGTGGAAGGTGCCTCCAGCCCCTATACTGCCGAGCCAACCGATTTGTTCAAGTGGGGTCCTTATGTGTATTCCGGCACTGCGGCCAATGGCCTGTGGAATGATGATAAGCTGGAAGGTGCCATTGACAAGTTTGTATTTGTTAAGAACACCGGCGATTCCGATTGCTACTACCGTACCCTGATCGCATTTGAGTGCCCCGAGGACACCGAGTACAGCCAAGGCTCCGACAAAGAGTTCATGATGAACGTTAACGGCAGCGATCTTTTTGATTGGGAAGAAACGGGCTATATTACTGTGGGCGGCACCCGTTATCTGCTGATGGTTGCAACCTACCAACGTGCATTGGGTGACGGCGAAACTTCTCAGCCCTCCCTGCTGCAGGTGGTTATGACCCACAATGCAACCAACGAGGATGTTGAGAAGCTGAACGGCGAGTACGAGATTCTGGTTATGTCTCAGGCTTGCCAGACCGAGAACTTTGACAGTGCCGATGCTGCTCTGAACGAGATCTTTGGTGCAGCCGATACCACTAACGCTACCAAGTGGTTCTCTGATTCTCTGGGTATTGTTACTGTTAAAAGCAATGAAGAACTGGCAACCGCTATCGCAAACGGCGCAACTCAGATCACTCTTGGCGAAGGCACTTACAGCATGCCTTCAGCCGCTAAGGGCAAAAAGCTGACCATCAACGGCACCACTAACTCTGTAATCGAAGTAGTCCCTGCAGGTCAGGGCGAAGCTAATGGACAGCTTGATTATAGTCTGGACGGTTCTACTGTTACTTTCAACAATGTAACAATCAAAACCAACAGCCAACTGTATGCAGGTTATGCCCGTTTGAGCGCAACCTACAACGATTGCGTAATCCAGAACACCTACAATCTGGGTGTTGGTACCAGCGAATTTAACAACTGTACGTTCAACATCACTAACGAGTACCTCCGTGTAGGCGGTGCTTACTCCGCCACCTTTAACGGCTGCACCTTCAACACTGACGGTCGTGCAATTCTGGTGTACCAAGACGGCACTCATAACGATCAGGTTGTAACTGTTAAGGATTGTACCTTTAACGCTACTGCTGCTGCATCTACTTGGAATGGTATTCATGTTTCTGCCGTTTCCATCGATGGCAGCCAAGGCGGTACTTATGTTGTAAATCTTGAAGGCACAAATACTGTTGACGAAGATTTCAATGGTCTTTGGCAGATCAAGAAGGGCGAAGAAAACGTAACTGTTAACGAGTAATTTCGCATCACTCACCCCCACTCTCCCGAGTGGGCGGTGAACAAAGGGCATACAAACGGCTGTGCCCTTTGTTTACCGCAAATCAACTGCTGCTTGCAGCATAGAATACAAGGAGGACATTGCATGAAACGACGGGTCTGGCGCAAACATCTTGCGCTTGCACTGTCACTGTGCGTTACGCTCAGCGCAACGGTGCAATCAACATTTGGTTTTCTCACCACCCGGTCACAGCAGATCGAGAACACCTTCCAGCCCCAACAACCGGTAGAGGGTGACCTCATCTTGCTTAAGACCATCGAGCATCCCTTTGGCGAAGCCTACCAGGTACCGGAAACCCTTTCCTTCGATTTCAAAGTAGATCTGGGCAGCCATTATGCGCTGACCACTCTGGAAACCACCGAAGGTACGGTCATCACCGATGAAAACGGTTCCCTGCTGGTATCCTTGCAGCCCGATGCTCCCATTGGCATCAACGGCATTGATGAAGGCACTGAGGTCACCGTAACCGAGCTTGCTGCTATGCCCAAGGGCTTTGCTCCCAAGGATGAGCTGACACAGACGGTAACGGTTTCTCCCGAAGGCAACACCACGGCAGAGTTCGTAAACGTCTACACGCCTGCTCCTGTTCGCCCGCTGATCACCGTGGGCGGCACCAAAACGCTTGTGGGCAGAGAGTGGCAGCCCGATGACCGCTTCACCTTCCTGCTGGAACAGCAAGTAGGCGATGATCGTGTACTGCTGGATGTAGATACCATCACCGAGGATACGGCTTTCGGCTTCAATGCAGCCATACAGTCTCTCTCCTTTGATACTGCCGGTGAGTATGTGTTCTACATCTCTGAGCTGGATGGTTCTCTGGCGGATATGACCTATGATGCAGCGGTATATGATTTCACTGTAACCGTTGCCGATGCCGATATGGACGGCTCTCTGGAGATCGCTTCCGTTACCGGTGAAAATGCAGTCATCACCGAAGATGCCGCAACCGGCAGCTATGATGTTGCTGTGAACTTTACCAACACCTACACCGCACCCACTCCGGAAGATCCCGGCAATGTAGTCTATCAGATCGACGATATCAATGGTCTGCCGGATACCACCGTGCGTGTACCTGTTCTGGCTTGGTATGATGAAGGTACTGCGTCCATTTCCATGCAGTTTGCAGTTCCCGAAGGCTTTATCATCAGCGGCTATGAATTCGGCAACGCCTACACCGGCGAAGAAAATGCCCTGTGGTCTGCGGAAGATTACAGCTTCACCTGGACTTCTCCCGATGGTACCGACCAGATCGCAGAATCCGGTGCCGCTATCCTTTATCTGCTGGTAGATGTACCTGCGGATGCGGAAATCGGCGAGACTTACCCCGTGATCTTCACTGAAGACAGCGTATCCGTATCCGATGCAGAGGGCAACACACCTGCATTTGATACCGTTGACGGTTCTGTATTCATTCTGGAAGCACCTCAGCCCGATCCCGGTCATGCCGTATATCAGATCGATGATGTAAACGGTCTGGCAGGCACAACGGTTCGTGTACCTGTACTGGCTTGGTTCGATGATGGCGCAGCATCTCTGGCAATGCAGTTTACCGTTCCCGAAGGCTTTGCCATCAGCGGCTATGAGCCCGGCAATGCCTACACCGGCGAAACGGTCTGGTCGGATGAGGATTACAGCTTCCGCTGGACTTCTCCCGATGGTGCTGTACAGATCGCCGAAGCCGGATCCGTGATCCTGTATCTGCTGGTAGATATCCCTGCCGATGCAGCAGCGGACACTGCTTATCCCATTGATTTTGTGGAAGGCAGCATTTCTGTTTCCGACAACTCCGATGAAGATGTGATCTTCTCCACCATAAACGGTTCTGTTTATGTGCTGGATGTACCCACCGTGCCTGCCGGCAACGTGGTCTACAACATCGGTGATACCGAAGCTACTCCCGGCAGCAAGGTGGATGTGCCCGTAGATGTCTGGTTCGACAACGGCACTGCTTCCTTCTCTATGACCTTCGATATCCCCGAGGGCTTCACCATTGACTCCATTGCCTACGGTGACGGCTACGAGGACAACGGCACCTTTACCTTTGATCCCGAAAGCGGTACTCTGGTATGGGCCAGCAATGATGGCAGCAATTATGTTCCTACGCCCGGTGAGAACATTGCCGCCATTACCCTGACCGTTCCCGAGGATGCCGAGATCGGCACCGAGTACCCCATTGGCATTACCGAGATCATCCCTGTGGATGAAAACGGCAATCCGCTGGAGTACACCGTTAACGAGGGCACCGTTTCCATTATCGCTCCCGAAACCACTACCACTCCTGTTGAAACTACCACCACCGAGACCACCACTACCTTCCCCAACCCCGGCAACGTGGTCTACAACATCGGTGATACCGAAGCTACTCCCGGCAGCAAGGTGGATGTGCCTGTAGATGTCTGGTTCGACAACGGCACTGCTTCCTTCTCTATGACCTTCGATATCCCCGAGGGCTTCACCATTGATTCCATTGCCTACGGTGACGGCTACGAGGACAACGGCACCTTTACCTTTGATCCCGAAAGCGGCACTCTGGTATGGACCAGCAACGATGGCAGCAATTATGTTCCTACTCCCGGCGAGAACATTGCAACCATTACCCTGACCGTTCCCGAGGATGCCGAGATCGGCACCGAGTACCCCATTGGCATTACCGAGATCATCCCTGTGGATGAAAACGGCAATCCTCTGGAGTACACCGTTAACGAGGGCACCGTTTCCATTATCGCTCCCGAAACCACTACCACCGAATCCACTACTACCACCACCGAGACCACCACTACCTTCCCCAACCCCGGCAACGTAGTCTACAACATCGGTGATACCGAAGCTACTCCCGGCAGCAAGGTGGATGTGCCCGTGGATGTCTGGTTCGACAACGGCACTGCTTCCTTCTCCATGACCTTTGATGTTCCCGAAGGCTTTACCATTGACTCCATCACCTACGGTGACGGCTACGAGGACAACGGCACCTTTACCTTTGATCCCGAAAGCGGCACTCTGGTATGGACCAGCAATGATGGCAGCAATTATGTTCCTACGCCCGGTGAGAACATTGCAACCATTACCCTGACCGTTCCCGAGGATGCCGAAATCGGCACCGAGTACCCCATTGGCATCACCGAGATCATCCCTGTGGATGAAAACGGCAACCCTCTGGAGTACACCGTTAACGAGGGCACCGTTTCCATTATCGCCCCCGAAACCACTACCACCGAATCCACTACTACCACCACTACCTTCCCCAACCCCGGCAATGTAGTCTACAACATCGGTGATACCGAAGCTACTCCCGGCAGCAAGGTGGATGTGCCCGTGGATGTCTGGTTCGACAACGGCACCGCTTCCTTCTCCATGACCTTTGATATCCCCGAGGGCTTTACCATTGACTCCATTGCCTACGGTGACGGCTACGAGGACAACGGCACCTTTACCTTTGATCCCGAAAACGGCACTCTGGTATGGACCAGCAACGATGGCAGCAATTATGTTCCTACTCCCGGCCAGAATATTGCTGTACTGACTATTGCAGTTCCCGAGGACGCAGTGGCAGGTGATGTTTACCTGATCTCCGCCACCGATGTTGTGCCTCAGGATGCATACGGCAGCCTGCTGACCTATGTGGTCAACGACGGCGAGCTGACCATTCTGGCTATGGAAACCACCACAACTCCGATGCCCGGCTACACCACCGTAACCACCTACGTCACCGAGTTTACACCGCCTACCCGTGTGAACTACTGGTCTCACGACCTGCGTACCTTTGTGGAAAGCGGCGGTCTGGATGGTCTCAGCGCACTGATCCACCTGTACAAGTACAATGTGAATGCCGATGGTTGCTTTGTCAATGCCGATGGTACGGTAGTGACCGATGCAGAGGGCAATCCCATGGTTTACGATGCCGAAAGCCCCGTATTCCCCGAGATTTCCTACGCATTTGAGTACAAGTGGCTGGATGTTACCGCAACCACACAGCCTCCTGCCGATGCAGATTCTCCTGTGGAGGTTTATGAGCCCGGCGTACACGCATATCCTATTGCAGTGTACTACGATCAGAGCAAGCAGACCGATCCCGACTTCATCTTCGGCGATGGTTCTCCCATGTTCTTCGGCGAGTTCGACATCTTCATCGGTCTGAAGGGTGACGTTACCCTGGATGACGCTGTGGATACCCGTGATGCCATTGAAGTGCTGCGGTACTACAACAGTGTTACCATTATGGGCACCTCCTACGAGTTCCACGATGATCCTTATCTCCATGATCTGGGCTTCTATCTGGGCGATGTGTACTACACACAACAGTTGGATACCGTTACCGCTATTGCGATCCTCCAGTACTACAACAGCTTCACCGTTATCGGCGAGCCTGTTACCTGGACGGATATCTGCGGCTATGATTTCCCCGATGAGTTCTTCGAGGGTACGGAGGAATCCGTACCCGAGGAGGAGCCTGCCGCAGAAGAAACCGAAAGCTCCGATGAAACCGATCCTGCTGAGGAGGAAACCACTCCCGTTGAGGAAGAAGCTCCCGTGACCGAAGCCGTTTCCTCTGTGGAACAGCCGGCAGATACCGATGCAGATCTCATGGCCGAGATTCAGGCAAGACTGGCCGGTATTATGACTGCACAACCGTAAACACAAACAAAAAACCGTGACGAGATCGCATTTCTCGTCACGGTTTTTTTTGGCTCCGCATTTACTGCGTACGGCTGTATTCTTCCTCCAGCCATGCCAGCATAGCATCAAAGCCTTCTTCTGTCAGCGGAAAACTGTTTTCGCCTTCCAACTGATCCATTACCAGCTCATAGCAAAGATCCTGCCGCCATACTGCCACCAAAAGCTCGCCGCCTTCGGGGCATACACGGTACCGCAGCTTGCCGCGGCTGCCTGTGTGGATATTCTTAGCTTCAAAGTAAAACAGCTTGGGGATATCAAAGGCATTTCTCGGTTGATGCTCTGTCATTGTGCTTGCGCTCCTTTCTCGGTCAGCAGCGTGTGATCGGCAAGATCAACTGCACCGTCACCATTCAGATCACCTGCAAGGATCTGTACAGGCTCCAGCAGAGCCACGCCGTTAAAGTATGCTTCCATCAGCTTGATATCACCTGCATCCACGGCACCGTCCAGCGTCACATCACCGCAAAGATACAGGTACGGTGTGCCCATCTCACCAAGGCACACCCAGCCGGTACCATCCTGCCAGATGACCTCTGCCCAATGCTCCTCTGTCTGCACCACTTGCAATACATCGCCTTGTGCGGCTCTGCCGATCCATTTTCCGTCTGTACCCGCTGTCTGCCGAATGTTCAGACCCGTGGCCACAACCACGCACTGACCCACACCTGCCGGCCACAGCGAGGCATCCTTGGGTTCCTCCGGCTCCGTTGCTTTCACAAGGGTACAATAGCCCAGATGCACCCATCCTTCTTTTTCGTGGTACACTGTCTTGCCCCAGTCCCCTGCGATTTCCGTAATGGTCAGCAGGGTATCTGCGCCAATAAATGCCAGTGTTTCCGAATCGGTTGTAGCTGCCGCACGCAGCCGCAAAGAGTTTTCACCCGTGGTGTAAACATCTCCTGTTACCACAGGGGTTTCCTCCTCCTGACGGATACAGTAGCCCAGATGGATCCAACCATCCAAATTATCATAGCAGGTTCTGCCCCAATCGCCTACGATCTCCGTAACCGTAAACAGCGTATCTGTTTCCAGTATGGTCAATGTTTCCGATTGTGTATTGGCAGCGGCACGCAGGCGCATACGGTTTTCTCCCGTGGAATACCGCACCGAGATGCCCGTATCGGCACTGCCGCTGTTGCTGCTGCAATATCGCAAAGCGATCCAGCCGGATTTTTCACCGTAGGTACAGTAGCCCCAGCTTCCGCTGATCTTTGTAACATCCACCACAGTCCGGGGCTGCAGGTATCCCACCGCCTGCGAAGCCGCCGAAGGCGCACTGCGTATGGTCAGAGAGTTGCCGTCGGTACAATACAGCCCCTTGGTATACATGGCTATGGCAGGCTTGCAGTATTGCAGGCAGACCCAGCCTTCACGGTCATTCCAGAAGCATTTGCCCCACTCGCCTGCGGTTTCGATGATATCCAATCGGGTACCATCGGGGATCACGTCCAGAACTTCACCCTCCAGACCTGCCACTGCCCGAAAATTCAGTCGGTCGGTGGTTTCATAGGTACCGTCGGCGTATTCTACAGGTGTCTCCTCCTTGGGAGACTCCCCCTTACGGAACAGTCGCACACTTTCCACATACGCCGAACGATAGGCCGCATACAGAGAATCATGGCTGCTTGCGGGATCAAACATATACACAATGCCGTTTTCCACGCGGTCAATGGCTACAAAATGAGTGGATGCGGGAATGGTAACACCATTTTCCTCACGGGCAGGAGTACGCAGCATAACGGATACATAGTAACCCTGCTCCAGATATGCCGCAAGCTTGGCGATCTGATCCCGCTGTACCTTGGTTTCAAAGGTTTCCGTGCGTTCAAACCGGAAATCCGGCACCAGCTTGGAGATCACATACCATTGCAGATTGCCGTTGATGGAAAACCCGCCGTTAGCCGTAAGAAAACGGCACAGCATACCGGGATCAAAGCCTTCCGGCAGATCACAGCCGGAAGCCGCACACAAAATGGCAGCGGAGGTTACGGCGCAGCCCGAAGTACGCATGGTATCACCCAGCTTACCCACAGGCAGAGCTTCCCACGCAGAGGCATACTGCTTCCAGCGGCTGTATGCGGACCGTTCCAGAACAGCATCGGTCATGGGCAGTGAGATCCTTGCTGCTTTGGCAGCATTTACCGCCAAGGGCGCACTGCTTTGCCACAGCATCAGCACTGCCGCGGAAAACGGCAGCATCGCCCTCAGCATTCTTTTCGGATGTTTTTGCAACATGGTAGCGTTCACCTTTCCTTTACACATCAGACTGCCGTTTTTGCTGCTGAAGACATGGCGGCAGCTTGCTTTTTCTCTTTTTTCTCTTGTTTTTTGCAACGGGAATAAGCTCCGCGCAGAGTACAATAGGCAGCATAGGACTCCATAGAGGAGGCATGATCGCAGGTTTCTCCGTACACTGCCTGCTCCACGGTCTGCTGCAGCCGATGCAAAGCATCTGCGGCAGCGGCATCATAGGAGTACAAGGACTGCATCCGAGCGCAAGTTTCCCGCACCGTATCCACATCGGAAGTCTGCCACAGTTTCTTCAAGCGCAGATAAGCCTTACAGATCATATGGGCATCGGGCTGCCTGCGGTACTGCCGCCGGAACCACTGCTCCCGCAGCAAAGGCAGCAGCCAATACAAAAACAGCACGATCACGGCAACAGTGATCAGCAGCACCAGACCGGCACGCTGCAAGGAATTGACCACATCACCGACCGCTTCCAGATTATTGTTGACAGAGTTCATGTCCGCAGCGGTGGCATCAAAGGAAAGCCAGCCATAGCCGGGAATATACACCTCGGTAAAGGCATGGGCATGCTTTGCGCGGATCACATAATTTGCATCGGGATAGCGGTTACTGTTGGCTTCTTCCGCCAGAGCATAGCCTTCCACATAGCGGGCACGCAGACCTGCCGCACGGCAAAGCTCGGTCATTGCGCTGGCAAACTGATAGCACACACCGGTTTTGTTCTCAAACAGGAAGGTTTCCACGTTATCCTGCTCCCCAATGGGATATTCCGCATCATAGACATAAAAGCTGTATAAATAGCTGCGGATGGCCTCTGCTTTTTCGTACTCGGTGGTCAGTCCCTCGGTGAGCGTATCCGCAAGCTCCTCCACCCTTTCGGGGGTTTCCCGACGGTAGGTGGAAATGGTATAATTCACGGCACTGCTGTAATCCGCATCCACCCGTACAGCAAGATCATACAGCCCCGATGCAGTGGTTTCATCATAGTGATCATACAGCAGATTCAGCAAAAGCTGAGTCATTTCCGTGTCGGTCACATTGGCGATCAGGAATTGCATGGCATCCTCCCGCACTACAGTGGGGCTGAGATAGATCATGGAAAACTCCTCATTGCGGACAGTGGCAGGCTCCTTGCGGAAAAACAAGCCGTTTTTGCTGTGATACAGGGATTGCACACGGTTAGAAAGCAGATCTATCGTATGCAGCGGTGCCATATAGCTGATGCCGTTGTACATGGTGGCATTCAACTGCAGATAGCGGACATAGGGTTCCACCTGAAAACCGATTTTCGAAATACCGTTAAAGCCATAGCTTTCTGCCAGCTCGGGGAACTGCCGTTCCACTTCACAAAACAGCAGATAGTAGTCGTAGGGGGTAGCCGTGCGGTTTTCGCTGACGAATTCGCCATAATCAATCAGATTCATTTGCGGCTCCCCATAAAGGGAATCATACTTGGCAGGACGATCCATGTCATCGGCCGCCCAGCTATCCGTCTCATAATCGTAATGCGTGTAAGTGGAAAGCCGCAGATTCAGTGCTTCTTCGGCACGCGCATAATACAATGCCTGAGAAAAGTTCATGTTGCCATAGCCGCCGCCATCGGAAGAATCGGAAAAGCCGCTGATGGCATTCATCAGATAATCGGAGAAGCTGGAAAACTCCAGCAAGGTCTCCACATAGCTGTTATCTGCCGTAATGGAAGGCTTGGGCAGCAGCAGCACCAAAATGGTAGCTGCTCCCACAAACAGGGCTGCTCCCTTCCAGATGCCTTTTCCCACCAGCTCGGGGCGGGGCATCTCGATGAGCTCCTTGGCATTGACACGGATAACTGATTCCGGCTCCGGCAAGGTATACCGTACCGCCTTGGGGTTATGGGGGTGTATGATCTTTTCATCACCGCAATGCAACTGGCGGCAAAGGATCATCACCACAAAGTACATGACAAACAATGCCACAATAAACGCCACAGGCATGATCTCCGCTTCCTTGGCGTAAATGGTAAAGGGAAAACACATCACGGAAAAGGACATGAGTGTACGGTAGCGTATGTAGGTGTAATAGTAGGTAATGGTGGAGATAAACAGCGTAAACAGCAGAAACAGCGCAACCGTATAAGGCCCGTAAAAGGCGTTGATAACCGACTGGGGCGTTAAAAACCACACCATAAAGCTCAGGGAAACATCTGTGCCCTGAGGTGCAAAAATACCACCGAACATGGAATGATCTCCGCCCACGGTTATGCATACCTGCACTGCCAGTATGATAAGCACACCCACTACCACATACAATGCACCGCCCACCAGATGGTGCCGGTCTACAAAGCGCAGTAGTTTGAACAAGCCCCACTGCAAGATCACACTTAAAACAAACCACAGCAGCGTATACTCAGAGCCATAGTGATAAAAAATGGAGGTCACCACCAGCACGGAATACAGCAGCGGAATATTTCCGACATCTGCCAGCCGCCGTACAAAAGGCAGTGCAGAAAGCTTTTGCAGCCACTTGGGCTGCGCTGCGGGCATTGCGGCTGTCTGTGCCATACAATACGCCTCCTTTCGGTTGATTTGTTCAGGATTGCAAGGGGATCAGACGATGCTCTTCATTGATCTGCCAGACGGTCGTAGTGCCTGTGGATGCTCTGCCGCCCGGCATATCAACCGGATGCACCAAATGCACAACCGCATTGAGCTGCTCTACCGCATCGGCAGAGTCACCTGCCCCCGTTGAAAAGCACATCAAGATCAGATCATTTTGCATTGCAACGGCAGGGGGCAGCGCAGGGCTTTGCGCCAAGGCATATCCGGAACGGAAGCCGCCGCGCAGCAGCCGTACCGATTCGGTTGCCACCTGCTCCGGCATATCCGCAGAAAACTGTGTCCACGCTGCATTTTCATCCTGATAGTACAGCACACAGGGGTACCCCTGCCGCAAACACAGCGAAAGCATACCCAATGCACCCTCGATCAGAAGCTGCTCCGCCGCCAGGCATTTTTTCATGGAGCCCCAAGAGGGATTCCGATGAAAGTCCAGAATGACTGTCAGCTTTGCCAGTGCGGCAGGCTCGTCCTTTCGCACCATAAGTCTGTGCCGCTTGGAAGAGAGCTTCCAGTTTACCCGTTTCAGGGAATCGCCCGGGAAATAATCTCGGTGCTCGTAGCCCGGCGTGGCAGAGGCGGAAAACACAGGTGTGGCTTCACTTTCTTCATCGGCTGTCACGGCCTCGTTTGCCACACTCTGGAACAGGCGGTTATCAGGCTGTATGGAAGGGATCATGGGCAAGATCAGCACAGAAGCACGGGGCTCCTTATGCAAACGGAAACGGAACAGCCGCAGAAAATCCGTCAGCTCACCGTGAGAGATCCATACCTCACCGCTGCCGCAATAGCGGGTATCCAGCAGGATCTTGCAGGTATATTCCCGCTGCAGCCCCATGGTAAAGCAAAAGGGCAGCATATCGGGGGTATGCTGAACGGCACAATGCTTTTCATACAAACGCAGTGCATGATGGTACCGCAATTCCCCCAGAAAAGCATTGGGATCACACATCGGCGGCTCAGGCAGCTCTGCCGCCGAAGCATTTAAAGGGGCAAAATGTGCATCGGCATAAAACCGCAGCCGTAAAAAGGGCATGGGCAAGGGGGTTTTCTTGGTCAGGGTCAGAGAAGCCTCTATCTGCTTGCCCTTGCTGCATTCATCGGGCAACTGAATCCGGATCTCCATTCCCCGTTTGCCGATGAGTGTCAGGGACAGAGAAAGCAGCGGCATCACCAGCAAAAAAGCAAGCATCATTACACCAATGCCGCCGTCCAGATACAGTGTAAACATCAGCGCAATGCCAATGGCCGCCAGATATCCTACGGGGATCATGAAGCATCCACCGGTACAGCAACGGCAGCCAGAACATCCTTTACCACGGCTGCACCATCTGTATAGCGGGATTTACCCTTGGGCGAAAGGATCAGACGGTGCGACAGAACGCTTTCCGCCATGACCTTTACATCATCGGGCAGGGCATAGCTTCTGCCATCCAGAAATGCATTGGCCTTAACAGCCTTAAACAACGCAATAGAACCGCGGGGGCTGGCTCCCAGCACCAGTGCATCATGATGACG
Source organism: Ruminococcus sp. (assembly GCA_015066805.1). Lineage (GTDB taxonomy): Bacteria > Bacillota > Clostridia > Oscillospirales > Ruminococcaceae > Firm-04. The sequence goes on from SVNP01000006.1 coordinate 61,628, forward strand.
GGTAGCATCTGCAATCCGAAGAATATACCGCCGTACCGGCTCACTGACAGTGATCTCCTGCACTGCTGCCTGCAATGCCAGAATATCCTCAGGACAAAGCACGGCCTTTTCAATGTTGCGGATGGGATTGCGGTGCTCGGTACGGGCAAGAATCATCAGCTCCTCATCCTCGGTGGGGTAGCCCATGCTGATCCGCATAAAGAAACGGTCCATCTGTGCTTCGGGCAGATGGAAGGTACCGTAGGTTTCCACGGGATTCTGGGTGGCAAGCACCATAAAGGGCTTGGGCAGCGGATGTGTTGCACCGTCAATGGAGATCTGCTGCTCCTCCATAACTTCCAGCAGGCTGGACTGCACCTTGGGAGAGGCACGGTTGATCTCATCGGCAAGGAGAAAATTACACATGGCAGCACCGGGACGGTACTCCAGTTCAAAGGTCTGCTGGTTGACCAGCGTAAAGCCGGTAATATCCGAGGGCATGACATCGGGGGTAAGCTGAATACGGTTGAAGGTTCCGCCCACAGACCGTGCCAGTGCCGCTGCGATCTGGGTTTTGCCCACGCCGGGAACGTCCTCGATGAGAATATGGCCGCCGCACAGCAGTCCGGCGATGACACAGCGCACAGGCTGTTCTTTTCCTACAATTACAGAGGAGATACTGTCTTTCAGTGCTTGTATTTTCGTATGCATGACATAATATCCTTTCCTGTTATCTTTGCGTCGCCTGCCTCAATGCCCTTTCGGCAACATGGGGCAGTTCTCCTGATACCATTATATGATATTTTGTGGAAAAAAGCAAGTATAATTTGCATTTTCCTGTCAACCCATGCCAAAGCATAATCGTGATAAAGCTCTTGACAGCAGCAGGGAAAACAGCTATAATATATGTGTATGCCTGTGCGATCCCGCACAGCGCACCCGCCAAGCAAGGAGGAACAAAATCCCATGAAACAAAATGAGCTTACACAGCGGTTCTGCCGCAACTGTGCCACTATTCTCACCGATACCGACATCTGCTGCCCCCAGTGCGGCTTTGCCGTAGGTACCGGTATGCGATTCTGCCCCTATTGCGGTGATCCTGCCGCCGTGGGAGCCACCACCTGTACCACCTGCTGCCAGCCGCTGATGCAGACCGACAGCGCTTCCGTGCGGAGCACTGCCGCACCCACCATGGCAGATGCCAATGTTGCCTATGCGCCGCCTCCCGTACAGCAGCAGCCTGTTTACCCCCAGGCAGCGCCGCCCCCTGTACAGCGGCAGACAGTACATCCGCAGGCGGCACCGCCCCCTGTGCAGTATGTACCGAACAATCAGCAGGGTGGCTACGCTTACCGCAACGGTGCCATGCCCCAGAACACCGTCAGCTACAACACCTACACCGCAAACGCACAAAAATCCAAGATCACAGGCGGTATTCTCGGTATCTTTCTGGGAATGTTCGGCGTGCATAACTTTTACCTGGGCTATACCGGCAAGGCAGTTGCACAACTGCTGCTTACGCTGCTTTCCTGCTTTATGCTCTCCCCCATTACAGAGATCTGGGGGCTGATCGAGGGCATTATGATCCTCGCAGGCAGCATCTCCACCGACGGAAAAGGTGTGCCCCTGAAGGATTGATCCGCCACGGGGATTTCACGGAATTTTCCTTTGGCAGACACAAAAACCACTGTTACTTTCAGTTTGTTTTAAGAATACGGCTCTATAATGAAAGCATCATCGGGGCAGACCCGATGCATGAGCAACAGAAAAAAGGAGGGAGCCGTGCCAAATGACCCGCCGATGACGGCGGCATCATTCCAAGGCACGCAGGAAACATGGCTATCAGCACCTTTCAGCGCCGTGAAGTGAAATATCTGCTCTCCATGGAGCAGTTTGAAGCCCTTCTCCCCATCATTCACGAGCATATGAACCCCGATAAATACTGTGTGGACGGCAAGGAATACGGCATCTACAACATTTATTACGATACCCCCGACAACTTCCTGATCCGCACCTCCATCGAGAAGCCCTATTACAAGGAGAAACTGCGGCTGCGCAGCTACTACTCCCCCGCATCTCCCGATGACACTGTTTTCCTTGAGGTCAAAAAGAAGATCGGCGGCATTGTGACCAAGCGGCGTGTGGCAATGACCCTGCGGGAGGCAGAAACCTATCTGCAGACCAGAGTCAAGCCCTACTACGAGCGTTTTATCGACCAGCAGGTGATGAAGGAATTTGATGTGTTCCTCAACCACTACGACTGCGCTCCCAAGCAATACATCAGCTACCAGCGTGCCGCATTCTTCGGCAAGGAGGATAAAAACTTCCGCCTGACCTTTGACCGCCGGATCACCGCCCGCCGTGAGGATGTTTCTCTGAGCAGAGAAAGCTACGGCGAGCAGCTCATTGCCGCCGACCAGCGGCTTATGGAGATCAAGGTTCCCGGCTCCGTGCCCATGTGGATGACCCAGGCACTCTCGGAGCTGGAGATCCGCCGCAGAAGCTTTTCCAAGTATGGTACTGCGTACAAGAACTACATCCGCAGCCAGATAGAAGCACAGCAACAAACAGAAAGGAAGATCTCGTATGCTTAACATTGTCAGACCCGTTGCCCATGCCGCAGGCATTTTCTCCCGTGTGTATCAGGATCAGTCCGCTGCTGACCTGAATTTCCCTACTGCCGGCCAGGTGTTGACCTGTGTGGTCAGTGCGCTGGTGCTGGGCTTCCTCATTAGTCTGGTGTACATCTTCACCCACCGCAAATCCGGCTATACCCAGAGCTATGTGATCACTATGCCCATGCTTTCCGCATTGGTTTCTACCGTTATTATTATGATGTGCCTGCTGACCAGCGGTGCCGGTATGACCGCCGCCATCAGCCTGACAGGTGCATTTTCTCTGGTACGTTTCCGCAGCGCACCCGGAGACCCCCGCGATATCTCCTACATCTTCTTTGCCATGGCCATGGGCGTTGTGTGCGGTCTGGGCTTTGTAGGCTACGCCGCAGTGTTCTTCCTGATCCTTGCAGCAGCACTGGTGATCCTGCACCTGACCGACTTTGCTGCGCCCCACACCCAGGATATGACCCTGAAGATCACCATCCCCGAGAACCTGAACTACAACGGCCTGTTTGACAAGGTTATGGAGAAATACACCACCAGTTGGAAGCTGCGCCGTGTCAAGACCACCGATTTCGGTACTTTGTTTGATCTGGTGTACGCTGTCAGAGTGAAGACCGATGCCGATCAGAAGAAGTTCATTGATGATATCCGTGCCCTCAACGGCAACCTGAATGTTACGCTGGTGCTGTACAAGTACGATGACCAGATCTATGACATCAAGGCAAAATAAGACTTCCATGTCGCAATTCCCGAAAAGACTGAGGCACCCTCGGTCTTTTCGTGTATGCAAGCGATGATACCACATCAAAGGAAAGGAATGCATACTATGGCAAGAACCAAGCACAGATTCCTTGCGGTGCTTTCTGCCGCAGCCATGCTTTGCGCTATGGCTGCCTGCAGTGAGGACAGCAGCGTTTCCGATCAGACCGCTGACCACAGCAGCGTTTCGGAAAACAGCGCCGCCCCCGAAAACAGTACCGCCCACAAAGATGAAAGCAGCTCCGGCGGTGCAAAGCCCGAGGATCCTTCCTCCAAGCAGGAAGAAAGCAGCAACGATGTTTCTCAGCCTGACCCCACTGAAAGCAGTGCGGACAGTGAAGATCCCTCCAAGCCCGAAGACAGCGGGGCTTCCCAGTCAACCGTTACCACAACAGTTACCTCTGCCAGCCAGAGCAGCAGCACCACCGCCTCAAGCGCAGAGTCCTCCGAGGTCAAGGAGATCAAATACATCTACCTGCAGGATACCACCGCACAGTATTCCGGCAGCGGTATTATGGTAGATGGCAGCACCGTAACCATCACCAAGGGCGGTACTTATGTGATCTCCGGTACGCTCAACGGTGCCCTGCAGGTGCTGACCGATGACAAAAAAGTCTATCTGGAGCTGGATAATGCCCATATCAACAATGCCGCAGGTGCCGCACTGAATGTGCAGCAGGCCAAGCGGATCAGCATTACGACCCTGAAGGGTACGGTCAACAGCTTTACCGATGGCGGCGTGCATGAAGAAACCCGCGGTGCTATCTTTACCAATGATACCATTGAGCTTAACGGCGAGGGTGTGCTGAACATCACCGCCAATTATGCCCACGGCATCCGCAGCGATGACGATATCATCCTCAACAGCGGCACCGTGAACATCCAATCCACCAAGAGCGGCTTCCACTGCAACGATGGTATTGAGATCAACGGCGGCAGCCTGTTCTGCAATGCAGGTACCAACGGCATTAAAACCGAAGGCTACATCACCATTACCGGCGGGCATTCCGTGTTCATCGGCGGCAACCGTGAGGAAAAAGGTGCCATTCACTGTGATGGCGTGTTCAGCTATCACGGCGGCACATTTTATGCCATCGGCAACCTGTGTGCAATCCCCGATGCCGCTTCCTCCACTGCCAATGCAGTTGCCATTGCGTTTACCAACCTGTTTGGACCCAACCGTGCAGTCAATGTCAGGGCGGACGGCAAGGATGTGCTGACCATTACCTCACCCAACAACTTCCGTTATGTGGTGTTCGGCGGTGCCGGCCTGACAACCGAAGGCAGCTACAGCGTGTCCGCAGGCGGCACTATGGAAGGCGCAGCTACAAACTACATCGGTACAGCCGGAAATTATTCCGGCGGAAATGCTTATTTTGATTTTGCCGCTTCCGGAGTAGTCACTTCCGTAACGGTGGAATCCTGATGACAAAGCAGCGGGAAGATATTCTCTTCCCGCTTTTCTTTGCGTGTGCACTGTGAAAGTTTTGTGAAAGATGTGTGAAACCCATTGCTTTTTCCCGTAAATATGGTATACTCATATTAGCACTCAACCATGCAGAGTGCTAAATATCACCCGATAAACAGAAAGGAAGGGTTTACCCCATGGAACAAAAGCAGTTTCAAGCAGAATCCAAACGCATGCTGGATCTGATGATCCACTCGATCTACACCCACAAGGAGATCTTTCTCCGTGAGCTGATCTCCAACGCCTCCGATGCCATCGACAAGCTGTATTTCCGTTCTCTCACCGATGAAAAGGTAGGCATTGCCCCCGATGATTTCCGCATTATGCTGATCCCCGACAAGGACAAGCGCACACTGACCATCACCGATAACGGTATCGGCATGACAGCCGAAGAGCTGGAGCAGAATCTGGGCGTGATCGCACATTCCGGCTCTCTTGCCTTCAAAACCGAAAACGCCGGCAATGATACCACCGACATCATCGGCCAGTTCGGTGTGGGATTCTATTCCGCCTTTATGGTGGCAAAATGTGTAACCGTACGCACCCGTGCCTATGGCTCCGATACCGCCTATGAGTGGAGATCCGAGGGTGCAGAGGGCTATACCATTGATACCTGCGAGAAAGCCTCCGTGGGCACCGAGATCATTCTGGAGCTGCTGGAGGATACCGACGACGAAAAATACAGCGACTTCCTTGAGGAATTCCGCCTGCGTTCTCTGGTGAAAAAATATTCGGACTACATCCGCTTCCCTGTCTGCATGGAAGTGACCCATGAGCATCTGAAGGAAGGCACAGAGGATGAATACGAAAGCCATACCGAGCTGGAAACCCTCAACAGCCGCACACCCCTTTGGAAGAAAAACAAAAATGAGCTGACCGATGAAGACTACAACCGCTTCTATCGGGAAAAATTCTTTGATTATACCCCTCCGCTGTTCCATATTCACAGCCGCAGCGAGGGTATGGTGACTTATAACTCCCTGCTGTATGTGCCTGCCAAGGCTCCCTATGATTATTACAGCAAGGATTTTGAAAAGGGTCTGCAGCTTTATGCCAGCGGTGTAATGATCATGGATAAATGCGCCGATCTCCTGCCCGATCACTTCAGCTTTGTGCGTGGTATTGTGGATTCCGAGGATCTGTCGCTCAACATCTCCCGCGAAATGCTGCAGCACGACCGCCAGCTCAAAACCATTGCCAAGGCAGTGGAAAAATCCATCCGCAATGAGCTGACCAAGCTGCTGAAAACCGACCGTGCCAAGTATGTGGAGTTCTGGAAGGCATTCGGTATTCAACTGAAGTTTGGCGTATATAACGGCTTTGGCGTGAATGAGGATCAACTGCAGGATCTGCTGCTGTTCCAAAGCTCCGCCGATGATGCGGCCGATGCCTACACCACTCTGGCAGAGTATGTTTCCCGCATGCGGGAGGATCAGAAGTATATCTACTACGCAGCCGGTGAAAGCGTTGCCCGCTGTGCTGCCCTGCCCGCTGCCGAGCTGGTTCGCGACAAGGGTATGGAGGTACTGTACCTTACCGAAAACGTAGACGAATTTGCACTGAAGATGATCGCATCTTACAGCGAAAAGGAGTTTAAAAACGTTTCCGCAGGGGATCTGGGCTTGGAATCCGAGGAGGATAAGACCGCACTGGAGGAAAAGAACAACGCTGCCAAGGCTCTCTTTGAGGAGATGCAGAAGGCTCTGGAGGGTAAGGTCAAGGCAGTCCGTCTTTCTTCCCGCTTAAAGAGCCACCCTGTCTGCATTTCCAGTGACGGTCAGCTTTCTCTGGAAATGGAAAAGGTGCTTAACACCATGCCCACCGGTGAAAAGGTGCAGGCAGAGCGTGTTCTGGAGCTGAATCCCGAACACCCGATTTTTGCCAAGCTGGAAGCTCTGCTGACGGAAAACCCCGCACAGCTTGCTTCTTACGCAGAGCTGCTGTATCAGCAGGCTTTGCTGATGGAGGGTCTGCCTGTAGAAGACCCCGTTGCCTTCAGCAAGCTGATCTGCGACCTGATGGTATAACAAAAGAACGGCTTCCGATTTGTTATCGGAAGCCGTTTTGCTTATGACAGATCATCCAATACCTGCCGGAGCTGTGCCGCACTGTTCTGCAGCAGCCTTTGCTCCTTGCCGCTTAGGGGAATATCCAGCACACATTCAATGCCCCGTTCACCAATGATGGCAGGCACGCCCACGCACAGATCATCAATGCCGTAATGCCCCTGTACATAACAGGAAACAGGCAGCACGGAATGCTCATCCCGTATAATGGCACGCACGATCCGCAGCACTGCCATGGCAATACCGTAATAGGTAGCACCCTTCCGTTTGATGACCTCATAGGCACTGTCCCGTACTTCTTCGTACAGACGATGCAGGGTCTCCTGTGTTTCGCTTTTGCCGGAAAGGGCACAGAAATCATCCAGATCCACACCGGAGATATTGGCACTGCTCCAGACAGCCAGCTCCGAATCCCCGTGCTCTCCGATGATAAAAGCGTGTACGCTGCGGCTGTCCACCCCAAGGTGATCTCCCACAAGCTGCTTGAGTCTGGCGGTATCCAGCACGGTGCCCGTACCGATCACACGGCTTTCGGGGAAGCCCGATTCCTGCAATGTCACATAGGTCAGCACATCCACGGGATTGGTCACCACCAACAGCACTGCATCCTGATTGTAAAAGGTGATCTGCGGGATCATCTCACGGAAAATGGCAGTATTTTTATGCACCAGATCCAGACGGGTCTCATCGGGCTTCTGATTGGCACCTGCCGTAAGAATAATGACACCGCAGCCCACCAGCGCATCATAATCGGCGGCATATACAGTCACAGGAGAAGCAAAGGGTACGCCATGCATCAGATCCATGGCTTCGCCCTCTGCCTTCTGCCGATTGATATCAATGAGCACCAGCTCCGAAAACAAGCCGCTTTGCACCAGTGTAAATGCCACCGATGCTCCCACCTGTCCGCAGCCGATGATCGCACATTTTTGTTTGTCTACATTCGCCATATCAAACACCTCTCCGAATTGTTCGGAGATAGTATATGACAAACAGCAGAAATCATACACGCATTGTTTATGTACTTATGCGTAACCACAGCAGCCTTTCACGATTTCCCATGTGCCGTCTTCCTGCTGCGTCAGCGTCCAGCCGAAATCTGCGTTGCCACCGATTGCGGCAGCGTTGTCTCCATGTAAAATCAGTGCTGCCATCCAGTCCACACAAACATCGGCTGTAAACCACACGGAGTTCTCCTTGTCCGTCACTTTGGAAAAAGAATCCAGCATCCGATCGGCAACGGCTTCATCGTAAACAATATCGTCAATATAAAGGCCATCCTTTGCGAGATGCACCGCCACTGTTTCAACCGCAAGCAGCAGCTCCGCCTTTGTAAATTTTTCCGATGCTCCAAGCTCCATCTTCGGTCTGTGCGTCAGCCGCCAGATGCCGTAGGGCAGTACGGTCACCGCCGCCAGACAGCCACAGGTTATCAGGGCAATTTTAGCAGATTTTTTCATCACAATACGCCTCCCGAAAAAGTATTTGCCTTTCTGCCCAAAGGATACCACGTCTCAAAGGAAAAGTCAACAGCATTCAGCAAACCTTAATCATCCTTAAGCAAATCTTCAGAATTTCTCCCTTGTATCTTAATCCCCGTTGTGGTACAATCAAAAAGCGGACAAAAATTTACAGAATGTTAAAAATATCAGTCGCATCCTCCTTGGAGTTCGACAGTTTCTCCGTTGACAAATCCTTTTTTTCTGTGGTATAATGATAGGGTATGATTTTTGTTGTACAGACGAAAAAACAGAAGAAAGAGGATGAATCATATGGCAAAAAAGACCCGTTCCGCCGCAAGCTGTGTATGGCACAGCATCTGGTGCGTGATCGCAACCCTGCTGCTTACAGGCTGTATTGCCTTTACGCTGGCAGTACGCTCCTACATCAAGGATGACACATTGGCAAAAACCATCGGCAGCATGAATATTGCAACGGTGACCATCGGTGATAAAACCGTAGCCGAGGAAATCCGAGATGAATATGTGGCAGATGACAAGGTAAAGCTCTCCGATATCGAAACTGCCATTCACGGTATGGGTATTGAGGCCTTTGCCGAGGACAAGCTCACCGCCATGGGCAAGCTGCTCCGCGGCGAGACCGATGCCCCTGTGCATATTACTGTGGATGAGATCATCGAACTGCTGGAAAAAAGCGAGTATGATCTGTATAGCCAATGCCTGCTGATCATTGAGGACAGCGACAAGAAAGAGATCCGCAATGTGGCGGAAGCCCCCCTGAATGTCTTCAACAAGACCATGACCTTCCTGTTCGGCTCCCCTGCCATGCGTGCTGTCAGCCGTTATTTTGTCAGCACCGCCTGCGTTGTGGTCAATGTGATCCTGCTGGTACTGCTGCTGTGCCGCTGGATGATGGTGCGTGCCCAGGCAGATAAATCCCGCAGCGGTGCCTGCACCGGCATGGGCATTACCATTCTGGTGCCCTCTGCCCTTACCTTCATCGGTGCTGTGGTATACAGCATCTCCAATGCCTTTACCCCCGATGGCGCAGAAACACTGTATACCGTAGGCAAGGTGCTGGTGCATCCCTTTTGGAGCATTGCGCTGCTGGGTATTTTCAGCGGTATTCTGCTGATTCTGGCAGCAGCCATTATGCGCCGCATGGCACAGCGCAAGCTGGATGCTGCTCTGGCTGCCAACAATACCCCCGTGGAATCCACCCGCATGGAAGCTGTGGAGAATGTGGCAAAGCCCGATCCCTTCATTGCCCCCATGCCCGCCAAGGAAGCAGCCCCCGCTGAAACCACACACTGCATCGCCTGCGCCCGCACACTGGCACTGGGCAGTAAGTTCTGCATTTACTGCGGCACCCCCCAGACACCGCCTGCCGCAGAAACCCCGGCAGAGACCGTATCCGCTGCGCCCTCCGAGGAAGCAGCCCCCGCTGCCGCACCTGCCGAGGAAGCAGCCCCCGCTGAGGAAACTCCTGCCGATTCCGTCATCGGCTGAGAAACACCCGTAACAAGCAGCAGACCGTATCAAACACAAGAGGAGAATTCATCATGGAGCAAACCCCACAAGCCCGTCGGCGTATTCGTCCGGCCCGTGTGCTGGCACTTTCGGTCAGCATCCTGTTTGTTATCCTGCTGCCTGTTCTGCTGATCTGCTGTCTGTGCGGTGTATTCCGCAGCGATGAGCCTGCCGACAGCTCCCTTGCGGATCTGCCTGTGGTGCTGCAATCCTCAGCAAGCACCACTACAACAACAACCACCACGACCACACTGTATCCGCCCATTGCCCAAAAAGAGACCAAAACCGTTGCCATCACCGATGACAGCATCATTTACGGACGCAATGCTGCACTGATCGACACCAACACCCATAAGATCATTGCAGGCAAGGATGCGGAAGAAGTGATCTACCCCGCCTCTATGACCAAGATCATGACCATGCTGACGGCTCTGGACCTGCTGGGTGAGGATGAAACCGCATTGTATCGTGCTTATCTCATGGATGGCGACCTTGTGGCATCCCTGCGGGCGCAAACTCTGGTTTGTGCAGGCTTTGCCGACGACGAACCCTGCCGCATCATTGATATGCTCTACGGTCTGATGCTGCCTTCCGGTGCCGATGCCGCCGTGGGACTGGCGATCTATACCGCAGGCAGCGAAGAAGCCTTTGTCAAGCATATGAATCTGTATGCACAGAAAATGGGATTGGAACAGACCCATTTTGTCAACTGTACGGGATTGCATCACGAAGACCATTACAGCACTCCTGCCGAGATCGCCTGTATGCCGGAATACGCCATGCAGAACGATCTCTGCCGTAAGATCATGTCCACCGCAGAGTATACTACAGCCGCAACTACCGCACATCCCGAGGGACTGGTTTTGAAAAGCTCTGTGTTTTTCCGCCTGCCCGATACTTTGCCGGAGGGCATTTTGTTCGGAGGCGGAAAAACCGGTTTTACCAATGCAGCGGGCCAGTGCCTTGCAGCTTGGGCCACCGATGAACACACGGGCAAAACCTATATCTCCGTGGTGGCAGGCTGCGATGGCCTGAAGCCGCTGGATGCCGTTGCCGATACCCTGACCCTGCTGGATCAGTACCGTGACGGCGATGCCACGGGTGCAGTACGGTTTTCGGCGGAAGATAACATTACTGAAAACGGAGAAGGCACATCATGAAGGTGACAATCGAAACCGCAAAATCCGCAGGCTTCTGCTTCGGCGTGGATCGTGCCGTTAAGCTGGTGTACGAGGCACTGGAGCAGGGCAAGCGTGTGGCGACCCTGGGCCCTATCATCCACAACGATGCCGTTGTAGGCGACCTGCTCAAGCGGGGCGCACGGATCATTGCCTCCGTGGAGGAGCTGGAGGAGGGCGAAACGCTGGTCATCCGCTCCCACGGTGTCGGCAAGGCCGTTTATGATGCCCTTGCTTCCATGGGCAACCCTGTCATAGATGCTACCTGTCCCTTTGTGGCACGCATCCATAGAATTGTAGCGGAGCAATCCGCACAGGGCAGAGAAATCCTCATTGCGGGTGACGTAAAGCACCCTGAAGTGCAGGGGATCGTGGGTCATTGTACGGAAAATTATACAGTTTTTTCCGATGAAGGGGAGCTGAAATGTTGCATTGGTAGAACTTTGAAAAATTCTCAAAAAACCCTTGCAATTGTCGCCCAAACGACTTATAATAAAATATTATGGGGGGAGTGTATGAAGGCACTGCCGGAAGCACATCCCGATATCTTGGTGTTCGATACCATCTGCAATGCCACCAACGCCCGGCAGACCGATGCGGATGTCCTCTCACGGCATTCGGATCTGATGATCGTGGCAGGCGGCAGGCATAGCTCCAACACCGTCAAGCTCTACGATGTATGCCGCAGGAATTGCCCCGCTTGGCATATTGCAGAGCCGGAGGAGCTGCAGCCCTTGGTGCCGGCACTGAGAAAGGCCGCCGAGGAGGCTCTTGCCCGGAAACAGGCAAAGGGTGAACCGGCACACCTGCATATCGGAATTACTGCCGGAGCCAGTACGCCCGCCCACATCATTAAGGAGGTTCAAAACACTATGTCTGGAATTTTTGACACCGACACCACTATCCCTGAAAGCGAGGACTTTCGCATTGCATTTGAGGAGGAGCTTGACAAGACCTTCACCAAGAAAATTCGTACAGGAGATCGCGTCGTCGGCATCGTTGCTTCCATCAGCGGCAATAACGAAGTGATGGTTGACGTTGGTGCAAAGCAGACTGGCTATATTACGCTGTCCGAACTGACCAATGATGCTTCCAAGAAGCCCGCAGACCTGGTCAAGGTCGGCGATGAGCTGGATCTGGTTGTCATCAAGGTCAACGATGCAGAAGGCACCGTGATGCTCTCCAAGCGTCGCGTCGATGAGCTGGTCGGCTTTGAAAACATCCTCAAGGCAAAGGAATCCGGCGAGGTGCTGGAAGGCACTGTGCAGAGCGTTGTAAAGGGCGGCCTGGTGGTTTCCTGCAACGGCGTTCGCGTGTTCATCCCCGCTTCCCACTCCGGCCTGGGCCGTGAGGCTGACCTGAGCGTTCTGGTGAAGCAGAACGTGCAGTTCGTCATCATCGACATCAACGAGCAGCGCCGCAGAGCTGTCGGCTCCATCCGTCAGGTACAAAAGGCACAGCGCGATGCTGCAAAGTCCAAGTTCTGGGAGACTGCTGAGGTCGGCAAGGTCTACACCGGTGAGGTAAAGTCCCTGACTTCCTACGGCGCATTCGTGGATCTGGGCGGCGTGGACGGTATGGTCCATGTTTCCGAGTTGAGCTGGAGCAGAATCCATCAGCCCAGCGATGTTGTCTCCGTAGGCGATACCCTGGAGGTTTACATCAAGGCCCTGAACCCCGAGACCGGCAGAATCTCTCTGGGTCACCGTCGTCCCGAGGATAACCCCTGGACCAAGTTTGTGGCAAATTACAGCGTTGGCCAGGTGGTAGAGGCTACCATCGTCTCCATCACCACCTTTGGCGCATTCGCTCGTATTGCTGATAACGTTGACGGTCTGATCCACATTTCTCAGTTGGATACCAAGCGCGTAAACGATGTGAAGGAAGTTGTTGCCCTGGGCGATGTTGTTACCGTTAAGATCACTGAGATCAACGAAGAACAGCAGCGCATCAGCCTCTCCATCCGTGAAGTGCTGGAGGATAACGCTCCCGAGGCAGAGGAAACCGATGCTCTGGTTTACTCCGACGAGAACCCCGAGGCTGTGGTCGCCGCTTCCGATGACGAGGCAGCAGAGTAATTTGCAGCCCTGTCACAAATGGGCATGATTCCCCAAAAGAGGATGGCGTTTTGCCATCCTCTTTTTTGTTTTTGACCCAAATCCGGTGTTTTTGCCCGTTTTCTGCGATTGACAAGCGGGCAAATATATGGTATGATAATTTTACCGCCACTTCGCCGGCGAAATACAGAAAGGAGCGCAAGCCCCTATGAAGAAAAGCACCCTCATCACCCTCATCCTGCTGACAGTGGGAGAAGGTGCATTGGCAATCTATTTGTATACCATCCTCTCCGCAACGCCCTTTACATTCGGCAAGTATCTGGCGCTGCTGGCTGTAGTCGCACTTTCCCTGACCGTGGATTGGATGATCCTGCGGGGCAGCAGTGCTGCCGCTGTCAGCGATACCAAGCGGCTTAAGGATACCAAGGACTACATCGCCGCCTTTGAAGCATGGCTGCGGGAGGATACACCCTTCCCCGATGAAATGAAGATTGCCATGAAGCAACTGGGATCTCTGGAACGCAAGCAAAAAGCCTTGGAAGCCATCCTCAGCAACGACAGCGACAGCCCCTTTCTCCAAACCGCCGATGAGGTGGAAGCGTATATCCTTGCAAATTGTAAACGGGTGCTCAATCGTGTGATGATCTATGACCCCAATGAGCCCCAGAAGTATCAGACCCACCTGATGTACCTGCGGCAGGTGCTGGGGCAGAATGCCCATGTGCTTTCCGATTTCGATAATCTGATCCTGGAGGTTTCCCAGATCGGTGAGGATCACAGCGGTGCTTCTACCCCCTGTCTCAATGAGCTGACTGCGGCTCTCCGCAGCGTGCGTAACGGCGGCGAGGATGCATGGGCCACAGGACAGATCACCAAAGCCCCCGGTGAACAGCAACCCCCTACACAAATGATGCAATAACAGAAAGGAGTACCCTCTATGGCACAAAAATCCAAAGGCAAGGAAGGCCTGATCCTGGCAGCCATTGCCGTCTGTCTGGTGGCTTTGATCGCTGTCGGCGTGAAGATCGTCAGCAATTTTGGCAAAAGTGATTCCCAGATCAGTCGGGAAAGTGCAATGTCCCAGCTTACAAAGGAACTGAAAAAGATCGACGTGGAAACCATTCCGCCCCGCAAGGCTACGGTGGAGATCTCCGGCGGTAATCTGGCAGAGGAGCTGCCCGATATCGAACAATATCCCTTGAGCGTACATGGCTATGGCGACATCAACATCGAGATCTTTTCCTCTACCGAAAAATCCTCCGGCGGCACCGATGGCTGGCTCAATGAGGTAGCGGAGAATTTCAACGATTCCCACTATGAGATCAACGGCCGCTGGGTCACAGTCTCCGTGCGTCCCATTGCCTCCGGCGCAGCCATTGACTACATCATCTCCGGCAAATATGTACCCCAGGTCTATACACCCTCCAATACCCTCTGGGGCGATATGATCGCTGCCGAAAATGTCACCATTGAGATGGTGGAAGACCGTCTGGCAGGCAATACCACGGGCATCCTCATTGATAAAGACACCTACAAAGAGATCGAAGCGGCCTATGGTGCGGTGAACAGCAGCACCATTATCGAGGCAACCATTAAAAGTGAGATCTCCATGGGCTATACCAATCCCTATGCATCCTCTACGGGTCTGAATTTCCTCATCAATGCCCTCCATGAGTTCGATGCAGCCGATATCCTCAGCGATAAGGCCGTGGAGCAGTTCCAGAAGTTCCAGGCAAACGTACCCTTTGTGGCATATACAACGCTGCAAATGCGTGATGCTGCCGACAGCGGCGTGCTGGATGCTTTTATTCTGGAGTACCAGGGCTACTACAATGCCACCGAGCTGCGCGATTATGAGTTTGTTCCCTTTGGTGTGCGCCATGACAGCCCTGTATATGCCATCGGCGAGCTCACTGCCGATGAGAAAGATCTGCTGACTATGTTTGTGGATTACTGCCTGACCGATGCCAACCAGAAGCTGGCCAAGGAATACGGCTTCAACTATCTGGAGGAATATCAGAGCGTGGATCTGGGCGGCATCAGCGGCGCAACAATGCTCAGTGCACAGAAGCTCTGGAAGACCGAAAAGGACTCCGGCAGCCCCGTTATGGCTGTATTTGTTGCGGATGTTTCCGGCAGTATGGGCGGTGTGCCCCTGCAGGAGCTGCAATCCTCTCTGATCAACGCCTCCCAGTACATCAACGATACCAACTATGTGGGTCTGGTCAGCTACAGCACCGATGTTGCCATTAACCTGCCCATTGATCAGTTTGACCTCAACCACCGCAGCTACTTTACCGGTGCCGTACAGGATCTCTCCCCCGGCGGCAATACCGCAACCTATGATGCGGTTCTGGTAGCGTTGGATATGCTGATGGAGGCGCAATCCAAGGTGGAAGCAGAAACCGGACAGAAGATCAAGCCCCTGTTGTTTGTCCTTAGTGACGGCGAAACCAACATCGGCAACTCTCTGGGCGATATCCGTGATATCGTGGAGGGTCTGGAGGTTCCCTGCTACACCATCGGCTACAATGCCAATCTGGATGCCCTTGCAGAGCTTTCTGCCATTAACGAAGCTGCAAGCATCAATGCCGACAGCGACGATGTGATTTATAACCTGAAGAGCCTGTTTAACGCACAGATGTAATGGAACGCAAACCGCCTTGTGAACGCAGGGCGGTTTTGTTGTATCCGTGCTGACAGAGAAAAATAACTTTACATTTTCTGTGAAAAATGCTGTTTTTCTATTGCTTTTTTGTTTTTTGATTGACTTCTTATGCAAGCTATGGTATACTTCCAACAGTAAGCAGCTTACAATATGTCCCGATTAAATGGCGCAACTGCGGCACGCAAATCATTCGTCACACAATTACACAAAACCTGCCTTCTGTGGAGGAAATCATGATCGAACTCAAACAATTTGAAAAACACTATGGCAAGAAAACCCTGTATGAAACCACCAACCTTACCATACCCCACAATGCAATCAGCTTTTTGATGGGAAAGAACGGCTGCGGCAAGACCACACTGCTAAAATGTATCGCCGGGTTGGAATCCTATGAGGGGGAGATCCTCTTTGACGGCAAGCCGCTGCCGGAGGTGCGGGATCAGCTCCTTGTCATCTGGGATGATTCCCCCTGCTTCTCCAATCTGAACGGCCTGCAGAATCTGGAGCTGCTGTGCGAGGGAAGAAAGCCCAAAAAAGCCATCACAGAAGCAGGCGAACGCTACCTGGGGCTTGATGTTCTCAGGCGCAAGGTCAAAACCTATTCCTACGGGCAGAAGAAAAAGCTGATGCTTGCTCTGGCAGATCTGCTGGAGCCTGCCTATCTGGTAATGGATGAGATCTCCAACGGCCTGGATGTGGATATGATGGACGAGCTGGCGGAGCATCTGCTGAAGGGCAACCCCATCTCTCTTGTGGTCGTATGTGTCTATGTACTGTTTCTCCCGCCGCTGTTCAAATATGATATCTGCAATGTGTTCAATGCGTTTGCCAAAGGCATATTTGAGTTCGCAGGTCCCTTCTCTCTCACTGCCGTACCGGAGCTCTCTTTGCTTTTGAGCAGCCTTGAGCTGATCGCACTCTTTGCGCTTATGCTGCTGGGAAATGCTCTGCTCACCAAGTTCAGAAGTGCCTATGTATAATGCTCCGCCACAGAAATTTTTCGGAAATTCGCAGAAGTATCTTGCCAAAAACGGTCAAATATAGTATAATAGATGAGATAGGGCCCCATCGCCCATCGGAAAGGACCGTGAAAGATATGGAAAGCCGTTACCCTCATTTCATCGACCTGAATGATTACCCTGTGCAGTGGTGGAACAAAGTCATCCGTCTGGGTGCAGAGATCTACAAGCACCCCCAGCGGTATGTACAAGCCTGTGCCGGCAAGATCATGGCAACCCTGTTTTATGAGCCTTCCACCCGTACCCAGATGAGCTTCCAGTCGGCAATGATCCGTCTGGGCGGCAGCATCATCGGCTTTGATAATCCCATGAGCTCCTCTGTTTCCAAGGGAGAAAATTTAAAGGATACCACCAAGGTGGTCAGCTCCTATTCCGATATTCTGATCATCCGTCACCCCAAGGCAGGCTCCGCAAAGGCTGCCGCACTGACTGCGGATTGCCCCGTGGTCAACGCCGGCGATGGCGGACATCTGCACCCCACCCAGACCCTTACCGATCTGCTGACGCTGCATATGGAAAAAAAGCGGCTGGATAACCTGACCATTGGTTTATGCGGCGACCTGCTTTACGGCAGAACGGTGCATTCGCTTTGCAAGGCACTCTCCTGCTACCCGGGCAACCGTTTTATTCTGATCTCCACACCGGAGCTGCGTGTGCCGGATTATATCACCAAGATGCTGGCGGCCTCCGGCTGTGAATACCGTGAAGAATCCTCTCTGGATGCTGTCATCGGTGAGCTGGATGTGCTGTATATGACCCGTATCCAGCGGGAACGGTTTGCATCCGAGGAAGAATACCTTGCACAGAAGGACACCTACCGCCTGACCCCCGAAAAAATGCAGCACGCTAAGGAAGATCTGGCTGTTTTGCACCCCCTGCCCCGTGTGGATGAGATCGAGGTAGCGGTGGATGACGATGAACGTGCCTTGTATTTCAAGCAGGCGCAGTACGGAATGTACATCCGCATGGCACTGATCCTGACGCTGCTGGAAAGCAAGACGGTACGGCCTTTGCTCCACGGCAGCACCGAAACCGAGCACCGCTGCAGCAACCCCAAGTGTATTACCGCCACCGAGGATTATCTGCCCCACTCCATGCTGGAGCCCGACGGCAATACCCTCTGCGAATTTTGCGAGGAGCCTGTGCTCTGACCCCATAAAACGTCAAAAAGGCGAAGCCTCACACAGAGGCTTCGCCTTTTGTTGCAGCAATTGATTGTTGCCGATCACTGGTAGTTTTCGATGTAATCTACAATGTCACCGACGGTCTTGATAGAATCCACAGCGTCATCGGGCACTGCCATCTCAAATTCATCGGAGATCGTCTTCATGAGCATTACGATGTCCAGAGAATCTGCCTGCAGGTCATCCTGAATATCGGCATCCATGGTGATGTCATCCTCATCCACGTCCATCTGATCCAGAATGATTTCCTTGATCTTATCGAATACCATAGCAAATCGCATCCTTTCCTGTAGTTCGCCATATGCAGCGGGCAGGATTGCACACACGCAACGGGCATCGTTTATAGTATAGCGTGTTACAGCCAAAAGGTCAAGATTTTTCGGCAATTTTCTCGGCCTTTAGGCTATAAAATCTGCGATGACTTTACGCTCCCTTTTTGGCGATGTTTAACAAAAGGGGGCGAAACCGCTTCGCCCCCTGCATTTTCAGTAATATTTCACTTCTTCCGCCAGCAGATCTTCGTACTGCTCCATATGCTTGAGGATCTGCCCTGTGCCCTCTGCTACGCAATCCAGCGGATATTCCGCCACATAAACGGGCATGCCTGTTTCACGGTTAATGAGCTTATCCATACCCCGCAGCAGCGCACCGCCGCCGCAAAGAGTAATACCCTGCTCGATGATATCCGCAGAAAGCTCAGGGGGAGTATGGGCAAGAGTTTCGTGAATGGCCTCGATCACACGACCCAGTGGCTCCGAAAGTGCCTCACGCACCTCATCGGAGGTAATGGTAATATTCTCCGGCAGGCCGTTGAGCAGATTTCTGCCGCGGATCTCCATGGTTGCGGTATGAGGCTCCGGAAAAGCGGTGCCGATCTCCAGCTTAATGATCTCGGCAGTACGTTCGCCGATGAGCAGACTGTATTTTCTGCGGATGTAATTTACGATGGCCATATCAAAGGCATCCCCTGCGACCCGTACGGAACGGGAAGAAACAATGCCGCCCATAGAGATCACAGCGACCTCACTGACACCGCCGCCGATATCCACGATCATAGTTCCGGCCGGCTCCAGCACCGAAAGACCGGCACCCAGCGCAGCGGCAATGGGCTCCTGCACCAAACGGATGGGTCTTGCGCCTGCTTTTTCGGCTGCTTCCATCACAGCACGGCGTTCCACGGCCGTTACACCGGAGGGCACACAGATCAGCAGCGAGGCAGTGGTCAGCACAGTACCCTTCAGGGCTTTTTTCAGCAATGCTTGCAGCATGGTAGCGGCAATATCAAAATCGGCTATAACACCGTCCTTCATGGGGCAAACTGCCACAATGGAACCCGGCGTTCGTCCGATCAGCTCCTTTGCTTCTTTGCCCACAGAGCAAACGGAATCGGTACGGGTATTCACTGCCACTACGGAAGGCTCACGCATCACGATGCCCTTGCCCCGCACAAACACCAGCGTATTTGCCGTACCCAGATCAATACCGATATATCTGGTAAACATGGCCGTCTCCTTTCCTGTTTCTTTTGTTTTTTCACACACTTCCCATGGATTTGCCCTCTCCGTGGCAATATCCTTCAAAGGGATCATTTTCATTTTACCACAAAACAAAGCGAGGGACAATGCTTTTTTTGTCCCTCGCAAATTTTCTCCGATTTGACCAAATTCGGCATATGATTTTTCTCGGTTTTGCACACTCAACCGTTCTGCTGTCTGCGGCACATATAATTCCAGCTATCCCGGCACATGGTCAGCAGATCGGATTGTGCCTCCCAGTGCAGCAGCTCCTTTGCCTTTTGGGGTGCTGCAAAGGATGTGGCAATATCACCGGGGCGGCGGGGTGCGATCACATAGGGCAGTGTCTTGCCGCAGGCCTGCTCATAGGCGTGCAGCACATCCATAACCGAGGCACCGTTGCCCGTCCCCAGATTGATGGCCTCAAAGCCCTTGTGTGCGGCAGCGTAATCCAGCGCACAGAGATGCCCCTTTGCCAGATCCACCACATGGATATAGTCACGGACACCGGTACCGTCGGGGGTATCGTAGTCATCGCCGTACACGCTCAGGCGTTCCAGCGTGCCTTCTGCCACACGAGCTACATAGGGCACCAGATTGTTGGGAATGCCGTTGGGATTTTCACCGATCAGACCCGAAGGATGAGCCCCGATGGGATTGAAATACCGCAGTGCCACCACAGACCATGCTGCATCGGCGGCCACCGTATCCATCAGCATCTGCTCGATCATCTGCTTTGTCCAGCCGTAGGGGTTGGTAGCAGAGGTGGGCATATCCTCGGTAAAGGGGGCATTGTTATGCATACCGTAAACCGTTGCAGAGCTGGAAAACACAATGGTCTTGCAGCCGTTTGCAGCCATGGCACGCAGCAGATTCAGCGTACCGGTCAGGTTATTGTGATAATAGGCAAGGGGCATCCGGCAGGATTCACCCACAGCCTTCAGTCCTGCAAAATGCACTACTGCATCCACAGTATTTGCCGCAAAAAAGGCATTCACCTTTTCTTCATCGCACAGATCCAGTTCAGCCAAAGCGGGGCGAACACCCGTGATTTTTTCAATGGCATCCAAAGCCTCGGGGCTGCTGTTGCAGAAATTATCCAGCACCGTAACCTGTTCGCCCTTTTTCAGCAGCTCCACGCAGCAATGGCTGCCAATGAAGCCTGCACCGCCTGTTACAACAATATGTGCCATACGATCCATCCTTTCAGCTTTGTGTTTTGGTTTGGAATGCAGTTACGCAAGCCTGCTGCACCAACGCTTCCATATCCTTGGGCAGATGGTGCTCTGTATCAAACTCTCCGCCGAAGCTTGCGGCAATGGGGGCATACTCCTCATACAGCGCACTCTGCCGATAGCCCTGCAGCAGTGACGGCAGGGGCATACCCGCCTGCTCCGCTTTGGCAATGCCAAGGCACAGCGCAATATTGACTTCCTTACGGCTGCCTACGCACTCAAAGGGCTTATTGGGCAGCAGACCGCAAAGCTCCTGCAGCACGGGGCCGTAGGCTTCATCTCCCAGCATATCGTTGCCGATGAGCGACACAATCCGTTCATAGGGGAGAAACGGCAGCAGGATCACGGAAACAAACAGACATTTGGCGCATTTGCCGCACCAGGCATCTTTTTTGGCACCTGCATTGCAGCTTCGGAAGATCTCGTGGTAGGCAGGAGACAAAGCGGCAAAATATCTGGCGATCTGGAACTCTGTCAGCGGACGCAGCAGACTGTAATATTGTACTCCGCTGCGTAGAAACTCCTGTTCGTAGGTGAAAAAGTCATGCTCAAAGGCATAGCTTTTGGAATACTGATGGTTGATCTCCGCCTGAGAAACCGTAGATTCACAGGCAGAGGATTCGTTGGAGAGAATCACCTCACCCACCCCATGCAAGTAAGCAGTCAGCACCGCACTAAATGCCACAATGGCAGAAAAAGGCGTGTGTCCGTTCAGGAAGCCCTTGGCGTTGCACTCCAACATATTGGGGTCAAGGCTGCGGTACACCTCGCAGATACGTTCTTCGGGGATGCCTGCCAGCTTGGCTGCCGCCACGGAGGAATCTCTGTGGTTGATCATATACGCCATGGAATCCGCATGCAGATGACGCAGCAGATGCAGGGTGACAATGGAATCCTTACCACCGCCCACAGGGATCAGTCTGCCCTTTAGGCTGCGGTCGGAAGGCGTTTCTGTCAGGGGCTTGCCCTCACAGCGGATGGTCATAAAGCCTTCGGGGTCGGTTTCAATGCCGTTGCGGTAGAAAAACTCACCCAAACCGCCAAAGTACAGCTTTTTCCACCAGCCGCACTGTGCCTCAGTCAAACTGCCGCACAAGATCCGCACCACAGGAGAACAGGTGATCTTCCAATAGCTGACCAGCTCGGTCATGCCCAGTGAAAATACCATGCGTTCCACCGCAGGATCACCCAAAAAGCCTTGTGGCTCTGTGCAGGGGATCCGCCAGCGGGGGTGAAAATCGCACAAACCGCTGATAGAGAAATCATATTCGATGCAAAGGGCAGCTTCCTCGACAGAAACCCGATACCCTCTGTACAGAAATTCGGGGTAATCCTTACGCAGCGTAGAAAAATTCATAGCAATCCCCTTTTGGATACGGTATCAAAGCAAAACAGTTTCGGCGGCGGCATAGCCGTAAGGCGGCAGCGTGCAGCAGCCTTCGCTGATATTGCCCTGTATCATATGCAGGGGGCCGCAGCCCTCATGCATACAGATGGTCACATCGTGGTCGGTACGGTTCAGGGCAATGACCACGGCCTCTTTGGTAATGACATCATAGCGGGCAAACACCATGGCATCCTGCTCCAGACGCAGGAAACGCAGGCGGCCTTCGGAGAACACCGTATGCTTGCGGCGGATCTCGCCCAGCTCCTTGGTAAAGCCGATCAGCTCGGTATCCTCATTGCCCCAGGGGTAGCAGCGGCGGTTAAAGGGATCTCCATAACCCTGCAAGCCTGCTTCATCACCATAGTAGATGCTGGGCACACCGGGCAGAAAATATTGCAGCACCATAGCACACTTCAGCTTTTGTTTGCCCCTGTGATATTCCTCGTGGGTCAGATAACGCTCCGCAGCCCAATCCTTGCTTTTTCCCGCATAGGATTCGCCACCCAGAACAGTAATGGCACGCTCAATATCGTGGGTGGAAACAAAATTCATCAGCACATCCACCACGGGCTTGGGGTAGTTTTCCAGAATGGTAGTCACCGCAATACGGAAATCCTCCGGGTCCATACCTGCCAGATATTGCATAATGGCACTGCGGAAGGGGTAGTTCATTACCGAATCCAACTGATCGCCCAGCAGATAGCGGCGTTTGACACCGTAGGCCTCTTTGTTGGAGGCATCCTCCCACACTTCGCCGATGATAATGCGGTTACTGTCGTATTTTTTCACGCAGCGGTTCAGCCGGTCCAGAAAACCGTCCGGCAGTTCATCCGCCACATCCAGACGATAGCCCGCAGCACCCTGCTCCAGCCAGTATTCCAGCACACCGCCCTCGCCGCAGATATACTCCAGATAATCGGGGTGATTTTCATTGACATTGGGCAGCGTGGTAATGCCCCACCAGGATTCATATACATCAGGGTACTGCTGGAAGCTGTACCAGTTGTAGTAGGGGCTTTCGGTGCTGTTGAAGGCACCTAAGGTATCGTAGCGGTTAAACTTGTTAAAGTAGATGCTGTCTGCACCCGTATGAGAAAACACGCCATCCAGGATCACGGAAATGCCCAGCTTTTTGGCATCCCGGCAAAGCTGTGCAAAATCCTCGTTGGTGCCCAGCAGCGGGTCCACCTGCCGATAATTTGCGGTATTGTAGCGGTGGTTCTCATGGGCTTCAAAAATGGGGTTCAGATAGATGCAGGTCACGCCCAGCTCCCGCAGATAGGGCAGCTTGGTACGGATACCCTCCAGATCACCACCGAAGTAGTCGTTATTCCACACATGGCCGTTTTCATCGGGCCGATACAGCGGTGTACCACCCCAATCCTCACGGATCACACGGTCTGCGGGGACATTTTCATGCACCTTACCGCTCTTACAGAAGCGGTCAGGGAAGATCTGGTACATAATACCGCCCTTGAGGAAATCGGGGGTAGTAAATGCCTCATCGTAGACGGTGAGCTGAAAGAGGTCGCCGTCGGCATCCACGCCGATATGACCCCTGTTCTTTTTGATATAGTGCCAGCGGCCATCCTGAATGTAGGAAAAATAGTAATAATGCACGCCTGCATACTTGGCGGAGCAGGTTGCGGAATAGGCAATACAGCCGTCTTCTGCCTGTACAGTATTCATCGGGATGAAGCGTTCCTTCATCCCGATGCGGTACAAAATCAACATAGGGTTGGAATCCGGCTTGATCTCCGCAGGCAGACGGAGGGTGAAGGTACAGGGCGCATTGCGGCGCAGGGCACCGAACACGCTCTTGTACCGGGGATCCCAACTGTCATAGATCGGATGCATGTTCTCTTACAGGCTCCAGATGTTCTTTGCGTACTCGGTCACGGCACGGTCTGCGGAGAAGATACCCGCACCTGCAATGTTGTTCAGGCTCATGCGAGCGAACTTCATGCGGTCACGGTAGCATTCTGCGGCATAGGCCTGTGCGGCACGGTAGCTGTCAAAGTCTGCCAGCACCATGTAAGGATCCTGGGTACGCAGAGAGGTTGCGATCTCGGCAAAGCGGCAGCCGTTGATGTTGGAGTCAATGCGCTCCAGGCAGGTACGCAGCAGCTCGTGGTGATCGTAGATCTGTGCGGGGTGATAACCGGGCTTGCGGGCGTTCACTTCCTCGGTCTTCATACCAAAGATAATGATGTTGTCATCGCCGGCAGCTTCCTTGATCTCGATATTTGCGCCATCCAGCGTACCAATGGTCACGGCACCGTTGAGCATCAGCTTCATGTTGCCGGTACCGGAAGCCTCGGTACCTGCCAGAGAGATCTGCTCAGAGAAATCGGAAGCAGGCATCAGCATCTCGGAAAGGGTCACGCAGTAGTTCTCCAGGAACACCACAGAGAGCTTCTTGCTGATGATGGGGTGCTTGCGGATCTCCTCGGACAGGGACCAGATCATCTTGATGATCTGCTTTGCCAGATAGTAGCCGGGGGCAGCCTTTGCGGCGAAGATATAGGTCTTGGGAGTGAATTCGCGGTTGGGATCCTCCAGCAGGTAGAGGTAATCCGCAATGATATTCATAGCATTGAGGTGCTGTCTCTTGTACTCATGCAGACGCTTCACCTGCACATCGAAGATGCTGTCGGGGTTCAGCTTCTGGCCGGTTCTCTGCTTGATATACTGTGCAAAGGCCTTCTTGTTGGCAGCCTTTACCTCCAGCAGCTTCTGCAGCACCTGCTCATCGTTCTCAAAGGCACGGAACTTCTCCAGTGCGGCACCGTTCTTCAGGAAACGGTCGCCGATGGTTTCCTTCAGCAGGGCAGTCAGTGCGGGGTTGGACTGATACAGCCAGCGGCGGTATGCAATACCGTTGGTCACGTTCTTAAACTTATGGGGTGCATCGCCGTACTCTCTGCCGAACACGGACTCCTTGATGATCTCGGAGTGGAGCTTGGAAACACCGTTGACGCTGTGAGAGCCTGCCACGCACAGATTTGCCATATGGATACGGTTATCCTGAATGATGGACATCTGGGTGGTCAGGGCGCTGTTACCGCCGTTGCGCTCCTGAATACCGGCGCAGTAGCGGTTGTTGATCTCTACAATAATGGAGAACACACGGGGGATAATGCGGCGCACCAGGTTGATATCCCACTTCTCCAGAGCCTCAGCCATAACGGTGTGGTTGGTGTAAGCAAATACATTGGAGGTAATATGCCATGCCTTATCCCAGCCATAGCCGCACTCATCCAGCAGAATACGCATCAGCTCGGGGATGGCAAGAGTGGGGTGGGTATCATTGATATGCACGGCAACCTTCTCGTGGAGATTATCCAGGGTGCCGTAAACACTCATGTGATTGTTGACGATATCACCGATGGCTGCGGCGCAGAGAAAATACTGCTGACGCAGACGCAGGGACTTGCCCTCCAGGTGGTTGTCATTGGGGTACAGCACCTTGGAGATGGCATTTGCCACGGAGTTCTGTGCCAGTGCGCGGGAATAATCGCCCTGGTTGAACATCTGCATATCAAAGCTGGGTGCCTTTGCGGACCACAGACGCAGCACGCTGACCGCATCACTGCCGTAGCCGGAAACATACATATCATAAGGGATAGCGGTAACGGTGCTGTAATTCACATGGGAAACATGGTGGTACTGCTGATCCCAGTATTCCTGCAGATCGCCCTCAAAATGCACATCAATTGCCTGATCGGGGCGGGGATCCAGCCAGACCTCACCGCCGGGAAGCCAGTTGTCGGGCAGCTCGGTCTGCCAGCCTTCCTCAAGCTGCTGCTTGAAGATACCGTACTCATAGCAGATGCTGTGACCGGTAGCGGGGTAGCCGGTGGTCGCCAGACCATCCAGGTAGCAGGCAGCCAGTCTGCCCAGGCCGCCGTTGCCCAGACCTGCATCGGGCTCGTTATCGTAAATGCGCTCGGGGTTGATGTCATACTTCTTCAGGGTCTTTTCCATTTCCTCGGCAAGGCCCAGATTGTACAGGCTGGTCTTCAGGGAACGACCCATGAGGAACTCCATGGAAAGGTAGTAAACCTGCTTTTCGCCGTTGGAGTTGACACGGTTGATGAACTTCTGACGCTTTTTCTTCAGCTCACGGCTGATGACAGTGGAAAGCGCAATGTAGATCTGCTTATCGCTGGCCTCATCGGGGGTCACGTTGCTCTGGGTCTGCAGCATCTCCAGAAATTCTTGTGCAATGGCTTCGGAATATTTCGACATAGTAATCTCCGTTCTCCGGTGCATCGTCTCTTGGCCGCCTTTGTATTCTGCACGGCGGCGGACGTTCCGCTGTATCATAATAAGCCGCAGCGGGCCGGCTTGATATCCGATCGCCCGTATATCGGGAGCATCGGGTGCTTTCGGCAGCCGCCGCACCGGTCATAGGCCGCCCTTGTAAGCATACCTATTTATTATACCCCATTCTACGTCAAATTGCAATAGCTGTTTTTCACAAAATTCCGCAGCCCCCCTTGTACGAAAGTAATGAAGAATCAAAAAGTCAATTCGCAGGATCACCAATAATCCTTCCGGATAATACTGCAAACTGCACAGAACGCCCAAAAATGTTGAAAATTTCACGGAATTTTCAACAGCAGGTAAATCGCTTCAGGGTGCGGTCGGTAAAGTAAATCAATGAAATTTGAAAAGAATTCACAAAAATCCTTGCAAAATTTACGGAGTTATGCTATATTAAAAGAAGCGGTTTTCCGTTAGAAAACAAAAAAAATCACCGCCGAAGCAGTGATTTTCAAGGAAGAATAAAGCGCAAATGTGTACCGGCATTTACGCCTTTGATGCGACAGGCTAGAAAGGAGAGAGGGCTTTTTATTCAGCAGAGGGGGCCACTGAATACGTTATGAAAGAGGAGAACCTATCGCACCCATGAAAAAACTGTAAGCTCTGCTCTTGAGCCTTACAAGCATATTATAGCATGGCTTCCGTCGGTTTGCAATGGCGGATTGTGCTTTTATACTGATTTATTGTATCCTCTTTTTGTCGCCTCCGTTTCCGCAGATCTCCAAAAACAGTCGTGTTTTCGTTGTTTCTTGTCCTTTCGTATGATGTTTTCTGACAAAAGCACAATATGCAACCGCAAAATAATCATTGAAACGGGAGGCTTGATCTCATGCGTGTTCTGGCTGCCTCGAACATTAAATACACAAAGGCGTCGGCATATACAGCGCACAGCGGCAACCTGCTGCTGGCTTATTACGATGAACCCACTTTGCTGATGAGCGGAGAAGGGGTTTTTACCATTCCTCCACAGAATTTGTTTCTTTGCCCGCTGACAAAGGACAATCTCCATTCCGGCATGATCGAGCAGGCTGCCTTTGCCGTCTGCTTTGACCCCGAAAACGAACAGTGGCAGGAAAAGCTGACCCTTCCTCTGCCTGTCAATACCCCTATCCCCGTAACGGCAGCGGATCCTCAGCCCACGCCCTCACAGATGCGTGAGGTAACGGATATGCTGGTACATATACTGCACTCCGCCATGGATGAAACCACCATCCGCAGTGTGGCTTCTCATCTGCTGTACGCCCTGCTGGAGCTGTGCTGTGCCGTTGCGGCCTTCCGCCAAAAAGATGCCGAAAAACGGCATAACCGCACCAGACTGATCGCTTTGCGGCAGGAGATCTACCGCAGTCCCGCCCACAACTGGACCATTGAGGAAATGTGCTCACAGGTCAGTGTCAGCCGTACTCACCTGCACCGCATCTATCAGGAGACCTTCGGCTCCGCCTGCCATACCGACGTGCTCCAGAGCCGTCTGCTGTACGCAAGATATCTGCTGCTGCACAGCACAATGTCCATCCGCGAGATCGCACTGGCCTGCGGCTTTGAAAATGACATTACCTTTATGCGTGCCTTCAAAAAGCATTGCAGCAGCACACCTACAACTTATCGCAAGCAATATGCTTCTTCGTCGGATTGCACAAGAGGGAGCCTCGGTTTTGTGAATAATGCCGAAATCCCACTTGAAAAAGAATGAATACTTGACAAAAATGCAAAACCGTGATAAACTGAATATGTGTAATTATACCTGTTTTTCACCGCAGCCTCTCCGCTGCAGAATCATATCATACATTGAGGTGGCCCTTTATGCCGAACCAAGACATCACGGTTGCTGTTATTGCCTCGGGCATTGATGAGGAATATCAGCATTCGATCCTCAGCGGTATCCATCGTTATGCCGCACACCACCGTGTCCATGTGGCACATTTCATCGCCTATGGCGGTATGCTGGCAAACCCCAAATATGACCAGGGCGAGTACAATATCTTCACGCTGCCGAATTTTTCTCAGTTCGACGGCGTGATTTTGCTGTCCAATACCTTCTCCTCCGATCTGGCTGCCGATCTTTCCCGCAGAATTGCCGAGGCAGGCATTCCCGCAGTCAGCATCGACCGTGATCTGGAGGGAATGTTCCATGTGGGCATCCGCAACGGCGACGCTATGGAGCAGATCACCCGCCACTTTATTGAAGAGCACGGGGTCAGACGGTTCAACTTTATCTCCGGTCCCGATGACAACACTGAAAGCATGGAGCGTCTCAACAGCTTCCGCAAGGTGCTAGCTGAATACAATATCCCTTTGGAGGATGAACGGATCTACCGCGGCTCTTTCCGTGCCAAGGACGGCCGCCGCGCCATCGAAGCCTTTATGCGCTCGGAGCTGCCCATGCCCGATGCCATCGTGTGCGCCAACGATGCCATGGCAATTTCCGCCATGCTGACGCTGGAAGAACACGGCATCCACTGCCCGGAGGATATTCTGGTTTCCGGCTTTGATAACATCTATAACGCCAAGAACTTCTCCCCCGCCCTGACCACCGTGGAGCGTCCCCTGATGCAGTCCGGTGCGCTGGCCTGCGAGATGATCTGCCGTGTGCTGGATGGCGAGCCCTCCGAGCGGGTGCAGGAGCTTAACGCTGTGCCCATCTACTCCGAAAGCTGCGGCTGCACGCTGGGCGCAGGGGGTGAGGATATCTCCCTGTTCAAAAAACGCAACTATCAGGTCATTGAGGGCATCAACAGCGATATTTCCCTGCTGAACCAGATGTCCTGTGCATTGGTGGAGTGCGATACCTTTGAAGAATACATCGCCGCTTTGCAGCGTCTGATCCTGAAAACAGGCTGTGAGGAGTTCTATCTGTGCCTGAACGATAACTGGCACACCAAGCGGCTGCGTCACGACACCTTCATTACCGGCGAGATCCCCGAGGATTCCTACACGGTACACGGCTATTCCGGCCGTATGATCGTGCCCCTTGCCTACTTTGACGGCACCTTCTCCGTGGGTGAAAGCTTCAACACCGATATTATGCTGCCCCGCCTGCGTGTGGAAAGTGCTGCCCCCCGTAAGCTGTATTTTGTTCCTCTGCATTTCCGTGAGAGATGCCTTGGCTATTTTGTCATCGTCAATTCCGATATGCCCATGGGCAGCTCCCTGTTCCATACCTGGAGCATCAATATCAGCAACTCCATGGAAAACTTCCGCAAGCTGCTGTGCCTGGATGAGGTAGTGCAGGAGCTGGATAAACTCTATGCAGTGGATTCTCTCACCGGTGTGTTCAACCGCAACGGCTTTAACCGTGAAACCCGTGAGCCCTTCCGCCGTTGCATTGAAGAACAGCGTTCTGCCATGATCATGTTTGTGGATATGGACGGCCTGAAACAGATCAACGACAATTACGGCCATAAATCCGGCGACCACGCTATCCGCAGCATTGCTTCCGTGCTGCAGGAGACCTGCTACAACGGCGAGCTGACCTGCCGCTTTGGCGGAGATGAGTTCTTCATCTTTGCGGCGGATTACACCGAAGAAGATGTGCTTGCCCTCCGTGCCAGAATGCAGGAGCAGATCGACATCTGCAACCGCAACAGCGGCCACCCCTATACCCTGAGCATCAGCGTTGGTGCCTATATCACCGTGCCTGTTGAGGGCACCACTCTGTTCCAGTTGATCACCGTTGCCGACAATCGGATGTACGAGGAAAAGAAGAAGAAGAATCCTTCCAAGTACCTGAAGCAGATGGCACCGGACGTAAGATAACCGAAAACAGAAACGCCCGAAAGTGCATTCCGACTTTCGGGCGTTGTTTTTTGAACAGCAAAGCCGCCGATGAGAACCATCGGCGGCTTGTTTTCGCATTGATTGATTTACAGCGCCGCAGGCTGTGCCGCAGGAACCTCTCCCAGCACGACGGCCAGCTCCGGCCCTGCCAGATAATCACGATCCAGCAGCGCATTGACCAGCGCCTCAAAGCGGGTCTTCTCCCGCACAATGATATCCTGTGCCGTTTTCAGCTCCTCTGCCAGCATGGCGTTGATCTTTTCACGCAGCAGCACCCCTTGGGCGCCCTTCAGGTCTTCACGGCTGACCACCGCAAGGCCAAATTCCGCATCCATACCGTAATTGCAAAGCATTCTGCGGGCATAGGAGGTCGCATGCTCCAGATCACCGGAAGCACCGCTGGAATTGCCTTCTTCACCGTAATAAACCAGCTCTGCGGCACGGCCGCCCAGGGAGGTACGGATCAGTCCACGCAGCTCATTGGCGGTGTAGATGCCCTTGTCCTCGCTGTCACCATGCTGCATATAGCCACCGTGATCACCTCTCGCCACAATGGTCAGGTAAGAAGGCATCTGTCCGCTGTGCCAGCACAGAAGAGCATGTCCTGCCTCATGACGTGCCACGCGCTGACGGGTATCCAGATTCCAGCTCTTTTCCTTACCATTCTGGAAGGACTCAAAAGCATCCTCAAAAATGGCATCGGTAACGGTATCGCTGCCTGCACGCACCGCATTGCGGTAGGAAAGCTCAACAATGTTCTCCAGCTCCGCAAGGCTCATGCCCGTAGAGCGTACCGCCAGATTGTCAATGAGATCCGCAGACAGTGCCAGCGGATTGTTCTTTTCATTCATCCGCTGCAGATAGAGGATACGCTCCTGCTTGCCGGGGCGTTCCACATAGATCTTGCGGTCAAAGCGTCTGGTCAGTGCAGCATCAATGGTGCGTCCGCCGGATTCGCCATCCATGGCCGCATTGGTGGCAGCCAGCACAAATACGGGCTTGCCCTGATATTTTCGGAAGCCATCCATTTCGGTCAGCAGGGCGTTGAGGATCTCTGCATTCTGATGACCGTTGCCCCCTGCATCCCGATTGGTTGCAATGGCGTCGATCTCATCAATAAACAGAATGGTAGGGGCGTATTTTCTCGCCTTGGCAAACAGGCTCTTGACAGCCTCGGGACCTTCGCCCACATATTTCTTCAGGAATTGCGAGCCATCGGCGTTGATAAATGTTACGTTGGATTCACCTGCCATGGCCTTTGCCAGCAGGGTTTTACCTGTTCCGGGAGGGCCGTACAACAGCACACCTCTGGGCTGCCGCAGACCCATACGGCTCAATTTTGCGGGGTTTTTCAGATAATCCACAAAATACTGCAGCTCTGCCTTGGCATCCTCTGCACCGATGACATCCGCAAACCGCTGGGTGGGGCGGGAAATATCACTGAGGATCTGTCCTGCGTCCTCGGCATCCACAGAGCGGCGCACAGCAAAATCAAACAAAGAGATATGCGCCTCTTTTCCGTCGGCAGACATACTCTGGGCAGTTTCAAAGGTCACAATCTGGCTTGCGGAGGCCAGCTTCATCACCTTTTCGTTGCGGTGCATCACCACAGCAATATCGGAGACCTCCAGCACCGTGTCATCGGGGCCGGCAGTCAGAATGCCTCTCACACCGTTCTCCGTCAGACTGACACGTTCCTCGTACCGCAGCGGATAGGATGCGTGCTCCAGTACATAAACAGGAAGCTGCGGCAGATGAAGTTTCAGATGGCGGAACAGCTCTCTTGCCTGAGAATCCACGTCCTCGATGTGCAGATAGGGGCTTTCCGCACTGTTGCTGCTATTCCAGTCGATGACCACAAAGGCGATCTCCTGCTGCTCCAGCATGGCAACGGCAGAGGCGGCATCGGTACAGGGCAGCAATTGTACCTGATCGCTGTCTGCGACGAATTGTTCTGCACGGTCGGGGGACAAAAACAGAACCTTGGCAGGCTCCGCAGGCTCAAACAACGAGGTGATCTCGCTGTCACAGCCCTCGGTGACCACATCAAAGGAAATGCGCTCCACCTGCTCCATGGAGTAATCCACCCCTTCAGAGCAAAGCACCAGGAACAGTTCATACAGCTCACGCTGCAAAAAAGCCGCCGAGCGACTGGACATGGTACGGGCATCCGCATTGCCGCCCTCGGAAAGCAGCAGTGCTGTCAGAACAGGATCGGTCACAGTCAGCTCCATGCCGTAAGCCTTGGAAATGATCTCCTCCTGCCGTGTAAATTCCTTGCGGACAATGGAAAGCAGGTGGTTGGTTTCCATGTGATTGAACATAACCACATTACCGGTTGCAAAACGGGAACAGATCGCCGCCGGGAAGAAGGGATTGCCCGTAGAAGGATCCACATCCCGCAGCAGTGCATTCAGCACGGCCTTGCGGCTGATGCCCGAAAGATTGGCGGTTTCTGCGGATTCATATAGCTGCTTGCCTGCATTGGTGGTGAAAATCAGAATGGCATCCCGGAAGGATATCTCCTCATCGGTATTGCTGTCACGGAGAATACCCGCATCCAACATCTGCAAAAACAGATGAATGATGCTGATATGCGCCTTTTCCACCTCATCAAACAGGATGACGCAGCGGGGATTTTTCTTTACAAAAGAGGTCAGGTTGCCGGATTTTGCGCCCTTGTACACATCATCCGATCCGATAAATTCCACACTGGCATTGCGGTCGGAATACTCGCTCATATCCATCCGCAGGAAAGGCAGCTCCAAAAAGGCTGCGCTCTGCTCCGCCAGATAGGTTTTACCCACACCGGGAGGGCCTGCAAACAGATATGTCGCCTTGGGCTTGCGGCGGCTTTCATCGGCGGCAGCCAGCAGCTCTGCACGGAAATACCCTTCCGCAAACAGATTGACGGCATGATCCTGACCGAAAATATTCCGCAGCAGCAGATCACGCATGGTATTGGTACGCTCCACCAGCGTTTTCAGGCCGCTTCGCATCTCTGTGGGATCGGCAGGCTGTGTCGATTCCTGCTCCTGCGTCTGTCCGGACTTATGCTTGCCCAGAATAGCCGCCAGCGGATCATCGGAGGAAGCAGCCTTGGGCTTGGTCTTTGCCGCCTGCCGCTGCATGACCTCTGCCAGAGTGGGCAGCTTGGAACGGGAAAGCATCTCGGCGGTCTTGGAAGCAGGCTTTTTTTCTTCCTCCTCAGGTACGGGGCGGTTCTTCAGCAGATCCACTACCTGCTCCATCACCCATTCATTGAGGCTTTCGGCACTGGCGGTAATGGCTTTGGCATCGCCTGCCCAGTAGGCCTTCAGCAGCAGGGCACCGCCCTGCTCGGCATAATAGCTGCCTGTATGCTGTGAAACCTCAAGCTGCTCACCGTAGTATGCAAAAAAACGGCGGGCAACCTCCAGAAAGGTTTTGGGGTGTTCCGTATTGTTGCGGTCTGCAATTTCCGCAAGGATCTGTTGGAATTCCTCTGCGGTAATGGCCGCCAATGCGTTGGACATAGGTTTTCCTCCTTTATGTCTATACAGGGAAAAAACAGCCTGTCGCAAAGCAACAGGCTGCTGCATTCCATTTTACTCGGCAAATGCGGAAAGCTCGATCATGCCCTTCATGAGCATCATCAGCTTATCGTTGTACTCATCCACGGTTGCCACGCTGACACCGATCATATAATGAAAGACCTCGGTGCCCAGAGTAGACTCCATGAAGGCGTTGGTCAGACGGAATACGGTACGGCCGCTTGCCAGATCGAAATCAAAGCTGCCGTTTGCCAGCTTATCGTTGATCATGGTAGTTGCCAGAGCCACATCCACACGCTTGTCCTCGGGAATATCGAAGGGCAGGGGGGAAAGGAGCTGTACCAACTGACGCTCGGGCATTACACGAATAATCAGACGCATGGGGATATCATCACCGGAAACACCGCAGGTCACGACCAGATCTTCTTCATGCTTTTCATAATGCCATTCTCTGTCATCCAGGGATTTGCAAAGGGTAGCGTATACCTCTTTTGCCTTGTTCATTTCTGCCTGTGTTACTTCTGCCATGGGAAATATCCTCCTCGATCATTTTGATTTTTCGCCACAGGGCGTTATTCATATTGTAGCATATCCACCATATTTTGTCAAGTGCATTTTGTACACAATTTACGATGAATGCCAAAAAGATCACGCACGCCCCGGGAGAAACCATTTCTCTCCGAGGTGTGCGTGATCCGACAGGAGCTGATTTAAGGAGCAGCGGCTTCATCCTGCTT
The DNA here is from genome assembly GCA_015066805.1 of Ruminococcus sp. Taxonomy (GTDB): domain Bacteria; phylum Bacillota; class Clostridia; order Oscillospirales; family Ruminococcaceae; genus Firm-04. The sequence continues at coordinate 96,129 of SVNP01000006.1, forward strand.
ATGGCTGCCGCAGCCCATGCCGCAGGCACCGCAGTTTCCACCGCAGGAGCAGGAGGATCTTCCCCTGCGCCGATTATAAATGCCCCGTGCCGCAATGGCCGCAAGGATCGCAACGATCACGGCCAGCACCAGCCAAGACTGCCAATTCATATCCATACAAACCGTCTCCTTCCGAGATTACTTTTTCACTTTGCCGCTGTCATCGTAGCGATTTTTACGCACCAGCAGCCAGATGGTCATCACCAGCAGCACAAATGCCGCAACTGTCCAGAAGCTGAAGCCGCCGCCGGTAAACAGCTTGCCAAGCTGGTATACGATCAGGGAGGTCACATAAGCAAAGCCGGTCATCCAGCCGAGGGCTGCCCAAGTCCACTTGCCATTGTTCATCTCCCGCTTGATGGCACCCATTGCAGCAAAGCAAGGTGCACACAGCAGGTTGAAGATCATGAAGGAGAAGCCGGACAGCTTGCTGCCGCCAAAGAATTCCTTACCAATAAGGGCAAGCTGCTCGGAGCTTTCGCCGCTTTCCACCAGCTCAAAGGCAAGATCTGCATCTGCCATAGAGGACAGGGAGCCGAATACGCCCACAACTTCTTCCTTTGCCACCAGACCCAGCACAGTTGCCACGGCTGCCTGCCAGTTGCCAAAGCCCAAGGGCTTGAACAGCCATGCCAGCGCACTGCCGATCACATTCAGGATAGAATCCTCATCGCCATCGCCGATGTAGTGGAAGCCGCCCTCAAAGGTCAGGCTGTTCAGCACCCAGATCAGCACGCTGGCAGCCAGAATCACAGTACCGGCACGCTTAATGAAGCTCCAGCCGCGCTCCCAGGTGGCACGCAGCACATTGCCTGCCACAGGTGCGTGGTAAGCAGGCAGCTCCATCACAAAAGGAGCAGGCTCGCCTGCAAAGGCCTTCATCTTCTTCAGGGCAATACCGGAGATAACCACAGCCGCCATACCGATGAAGTACGCTGCTGTTGCCACCCATGCGCCGCCCAGCCAGGAATCCGCAAACAATGCACCTGCAATCAATCCCACAATGGGCATTTTTGCGCCGCAGGGCATAAAGGCTGTGGTCATAATGGTCATTTTGCGGTCACGATCCTGCTCAATGGTACGGCTTGCCATAATACCGGGCACACCGCAGCCCGTTGCCACCAGCATGGGGATAAAGCTCTTGCCGGAAAGACCGAACTTGCGGAAGATACGGTCCATGATAAATGCCACACGAGCCATATAGCCGCAATCCTCCAGCAGGGAAAGCAGCAGGAACAAAATCAGCATTTGCGGTACAAAGCCCAGCACGGCACCAACGCCGCCGATGATGCCATCCATGATCAGGCTGTACAGCCACTCTGCGATAACGGGCTCACCGGCACCGTTCAGCAGGAATTTGTCAAACAGCTCCGGTACACTGACCCAGTTTGCCATAAAGCTGTCGGGGTAGATTTCCGCAAAGGAACCAAAAAGACCGTCGTTCATGAATACAACTGTCCAATCACCCACCGTACCGATGGAAAGCGTGTACACCAGCCACATAATCACTGCAAAAATAGGCAGCGCCAGAATACGGTTGGTCACCACACGGTCGATCTTATCGGAGATGGAAAGTCTGCCTGCGTCCTTCTTCTTGTAGGAACGCTTCATGATCTCACCGATAAAGACGTACCGCTCATTGGTGATGATGCTTTCCGCATCATCGTCCAGCTCTTCCTCCACGGCTGCAATATCGGATTCCATATGCTGCATGGTCTCAGCAGGCAGGTTCAGCTTTTCGATGACCTTTTCATCCCGCTCAAAGAGTTTTACAGCATACCAACGCTGCTGCTCCTCAGGCAGATGATGCACCGCAGCCTCCTCAATATGAGCAATGGCATGCTCCACAGTGCCGGAGAAAGTGTGTCTGGGAACGGGCTTGCCTGCCTTGGCAGCCTCAATAGCAGCCTCGGCCGCCTCCAGAATATGATCGCCCTTCAGCGCAGAGATCTCAATGATCTTGCAGCCCAGTGCCTTGGAAAGCTGCTCTACATTGATCTTGTCGCCGTTTCTCCGCACCACGTCCATCATGTTGATGGCCACCACTACGGGAATGCCAAGCTCCATGAGCTGGGTGGTCAGGTACAGGTTACGCTCCAGATTGGTGCCATCCACAATATTCAGGATGGCATCGGGGCGTTCTTCGATCAGGTAGTTACGGGCAACCACTTCTTCCAGCGTGTAGGGAGAAAGGGAGTAAATGCCGGGCAGGTCGGTCACCACAATGCCCTCGTGCTTCTTCAGCTTGCCTTCCTTCTTTTCCACCGTAACGCCGGGCCAGTTGCCCACATACTGGTTGGAACCGGTCAGGGCATTGAACAGGGTGGTTTTACCGCAGTTCGGGTTGCCGGCCAGTGCGATTTTCAGTTCCATGGTATCGTCCTCTCTATGTAGTTAATGTGTGCTAACCGCAAGCCAAAAATCAAAGGGGAGCATCATCCCGTGGGGTGATCACTCCACCTCGACCATTTCTGCATCCGCTTTACGCAGAGAAAGCTCATAACCGCGAACGGTTACCTCCACAGGGTCACCCAGCGGTGCCACCTTACGAATAAAGATCTCGGCATTCTTGGTAATGCCCATATCCATGATTCTGCGCTTGACTGCGCCCTCACCATGCAGCTTCACCACACGAACGGTCTCGCCGATCTTTGCATCCTTCAATGTTTTCATGTTGTCTGTTCCCTCCTTCTCATACGCACAAAGCGTGATCAGATCATGATCTTCTGTGCCATCTCGGCAGAGACGGCCACTCGTGCTTCTTTCACGTTCACAATCAGATTGCCGCCCAGGGTATTGACCACCATAACGGCACCGCCTGCCACAAAGCCCAGATTCTCCAGATGCTTTTTCACTTCGGGCTTGCCGCCGACTTTCTTGATAATATGCTGTTCACCCACAGAAGCGAATGTTAAGGGCATCATAGTGATCCTTTCCGCTGCAGCGCAGCTATACATTTTGGCGGTTATCCTTGTCTAACCAACATCATCATACAACTTTTTACGCGGATTGTCAAGGGAAATATGCCCCTTTTGGTGCTTTTTGGCATTTCCCACAAACGGTTAGAGCGTGCTAACAAACTCTTTTGTGCAGTTTGAAGTTTTTGCTTCAAAGCCCAAAAAATTCTGCCGCTGCCCCTTGACTTTTTCTTGAGATCTGTGGTATACTTTCTTTGTAGTTAGCCGTAGCTAACCGAAAGGGGGACACATCTGTGAGCGTAGTTGTTGTAGGCGGAAACGACCGCATGGTCACCCGCTATAAAGAGATCTGCAAGGCATACCGCTGTAAGGCAAAGGTGTTCACACAGCTTACCACTGATTTTGAGCATCAGCTTGGCAACCCCGATTTTATGGTGATCTTTACCGCCACTTGTTCCCATAAAATAGTAAACACTGCAAACCGGAAGTGCAAGCAGCTTAATATTCCCGTTGCAAGAATCCACAGCTCCGGCGCAAGTGCATTAAAAAACGTTTTGGAGCAATACTGTAAGTAATCTTTTTGCACCGCAGTTAGCATACGCCAACAATAAGGAGGCGATTTTATGTCTTTCATCGAACACAGACAGTTTTCCCATATCATGGCACGACACAGTGCGCCCACGCTGCTGGGCATCAAATGCGGCAGCCTGTTTTCTCTGGACAAAAATGCCTTTTCCGCCGATGCACACATTGCCTATTTTAACGCCAGAGCCGCCGCAAAAGGGCTGAAAATCCGTATTTTATGCCATTGCGGCAAGCGTTCCCTGTTGTATGTTTACAACGAAGCACTGCTGCAAAAACGTCTTGCAGAGCCGTGGGCACAGGCGTTGCTTGCCTCTTTGGGCTATGCGCCCCAAAAGGGCGTGGCGGAATGTCTTCGGCTGCTGGCAGAGCGCATTGGCGGAGAAGAAGAATTTCCCCATGAGATCGGCGTATTTCTGGGGTATCCCAAGGAGGATGTGGAAGGGTTCCTGCTGCACAAGGGTGCAGACAGCAAGCTTTGCGGCTGCTGGAAGGTCTACGGATGTCCCGAGGCGGCAAAGCGTGCCTTTTCCAATTACGAAAAATGCCGCAGATTCCTGTGCAGCCGACTGGAGCAGGGCTTTGATCTTTACCGGGCATTGCGGATCCCCTCATAAGCAGATAAAATCCCGCTGCGAAGAAGAATCTTCTCAGCGGGATTTTCCGTTACCCGAACACCGCAAACCATGCGGCACATATCCCATACAATATGGGCTGATGCACCATGTAAATGATGAGAGAATGCCTGCCCAAGAATTCCAGCGGCGGGCATTTGCCGTAAGTCAGCACATGATTCAGGTGATACCGTACAAACAGCTTCTGCATAAAATATCCCGTGCAGAACAAAAAGATCCACGGCAGAAAAGGAAAATAATCTCTGGAGAAAAACGCCGCCGTAGGAAAGCCGAAAAACGTGGTAACGATATTGGCGTACCAGCCTTCGGGCAGCTTCAGCAGATTCCACATCCCAAAGCCCAGATATCCGCTGCTGACATTCCGCAGCAGCACAAAACACGCCAGACTGCAAAGCATACCCACTACAGGGTTACAGTGACGCAGCAGTTTGTCCAGCGGGATCATGGCAAGCATGGCTGCGCCCAGAAACGTCAGCACGCCAAACACCACACGCTCTGCGGGAATCACCAGCAGCGTAACAGCCGTTATGATCCATCCGCCGGCGGAAACCACCAATCCGCGCCGCCATTTGCTTTTGCCCAAGGGCCAGCAAAAGCCCGAAAGCAGCACAAAGCTCCATGCAATGATCTGCTGCCACACCTTTGCACCATCGGAAAGAAACCACATCCAGGGCACATCATGCAGATGCACCAGATCCCATGTCAGATGGTACAGCATCATGGCAACCAGCAGTACGCCCCGAAAAGTGTCGGGCAGAGGATATCGTTTTCGGGCCATTGTTTCACCACACATCCTTGATTTTTTCTGTTTGAGTATACCACACCTCATGAGAAAAGTCAATGCTCCGCTGCACTGCCGCAACGGAGCATTTTCTGTTAACTGTTAAAGTGGATGGTTGTTATGCTGAGATCGAAGCCGCACTCATCCACGATTGCATTCCATTGTTCCTCTGTGCCGGTGTAGTATACGTCAGTCAGAGACTCACAGGCAACAAACGCACCTTCTTCAATGAAAATCACACTATCGGGGATGGTCAATGCGGTCAGCGTCGGATGACCCTGAAATGCTGCATACCCGATTGTCTGCACGCCTTTCGGAATGGAATATTCGGCATTGGCGTTATAAGGATACAATAAAATCGTCATTTGGTCTTTATCGAACAGTACACCATTTATGGATGAGTAATATGCATTATCCTCGGCAACTTCAATCATTTGGAGACTATCGCAACGATAAAATGCCCAAAGCCCAAGCCGGCTGACGCTGGCGGGAACATAAACTTCTGCCAGATTCGTACAATATGAAAACGCATAATCCGCAATACTCGTTACGCCCTCATTGACATAGACAGCGGTTATAGTTTTGTCATGTTCCCAAGGTCCTTGTCCTGTCTCAAATTCCGGCATATCACCCACACCGCCGATGGTCAGCACGCCATCAACAAGGGTGTACCACAAATCGGAATCCGGAACGTACTGCGTCACAGAATCATCAATGGGTTCAGTGGATATGGTTGTGGTTGTAGGTGTAATGGTTGTCACTTCAGTGATTGTGGTTGTAGTGGTTGTCACTTCAGTGATTGTGGTTGTAGTGGTTGTAGTGGTTGTCACTTCAGTGGTCGCAGCCGGCTCAACGATATGGATCGATATGAAGGAAAGATCCATCCAAGGCACTTCCTCACCAATGCAGTCGATAAGCTGCTCGACCTGCAAGTTAACCGAGCGCCAACCGAGCTCCGCGTCATCCGGAATGTCGAAATAGAGGGTGAAAAATGCGCGGCCTTCCCCAAAGTTGAATCCATCGGTACTTTCCGCAGTAATCACGATTTCTGCATCGTCCGATTCAACAGTCACAAGTGCATCCGGATCGTCAAAATAGCCTCCGAAATCATATTCGATTTTGCCATCCGTACAAGAAGGCATCAAAACCGGATCATAACTTACCCTCAGCTCAATCTTGGAATAATCGTAGTAGAAGGAGTTAATGTCTACGGTGATCGTAACCGGTACATTTTTTTGTCCCGGCACGGCATCCACGTAAACGCCATCAATTATGACGTATTCTTCCCAATCTACGCAGTTGTTAGTTGTATCCGTTTCGTAGGTGGATGCAGTAGTAGTCGTCGTTGTTGTTATCACTTCTGTGGTGGTTGTGGTAGTGGCGGCAGAGTCCTCCACCTCATAATACTCCCAATCCTCGGGGGGATTTTCCATAATATCCCCGGCAACATAATATTGCAAAGCGTTCAGCGCATCGACTGCGTCAATTGCTCCATCATGGTTGATATCCGCCGCAGCGAGCTGCTGCTCGGTGAAGGTGCCCGGCTGCATCATCACCATAGTGGTGGTATACTCCACAAGGATAGACAGCGCATCAACGATATCAACTGTACCATTGGCATCCGTATCGCCCATGGGATACTGTGCCGCCGAAGCGGTTACTCCCGCAAGCAGGCTGCCTGCTGTGAGAAAAGAAAGAATGCTTTGACTCATACGCTTCCATGGTCGGTTCATGATTCCTGCTCCTTTCAGTTATACTTTCGTTACACATCATATTTGATGTGTATAATAAAGATAACACAAAATATCGTGTTTGTCAATACAACAGAAATGATGTAAAATATTTTTGTGGCAAACAACGATAAACGAAACGGAAAGGAAAGCGGGTTTATGCAGAATCACCTTTATTTGTATCCCAATCTGATCGCAGTCAGAAAAGCCAAGTGCACGCAGCATGAACTTGCAGGGATCCTAGGCATTTCCCAGCAGGAAATCAGCCGATATGAGCGCGGAGAGATCAAAGCGCCCATCAACTATATCCGCGATGTTGCAGAGGTCTGCGGTGTCAGCGTGGACTATATTCTGGGTCTTTCACGCGATACAACGGATATGCTTTCGACAGAAGAATTTGACCTTCTCACCCGTTTCGCAAAACTGACACCCGAAAACCGCATCCGGCTGATGGAGCGTGCCGAAATGCTATGGGAAATGCAAACATCCGACGAACACTGAAGGCTCCGGGCAGAGAATGCACCGACCCTTTACACATTTGCATTTTTGTGATATAATAACCTGTGCAGCATCCGCGTGGTGCTGTACAGGTTTTTGTCTTTGAACGATGAAAGGAACAGTACATCATGCAGCAAAAAACAGGTCTGGTTCTGGAAGGCGGCGCTATGCGCGGCATGTATACCGCCGGTATTCTGGATGTTCTTATGGAGCACAACATCCCCTTTGACGGCGCTGTGGGCGTCTCTGCGGGCGCAGCATTCGGCTGCAACTATAAATCACGGCAAATCGGCAGAAGCATCCGCTATAATCTCAAATACTGCAAGGATAAGCGGTATTGCAGCATTTATTCCCTCATCCGCACAGGTGATCTGTACGGCGGCGAGTTCTGCTACCACAAGCTGCCCAATGAGCTGGATATTTTTGATGTACCTACCTATACCGCCAACCCCATGGAATTCCATGTGGTTGCAACCGATGTGGTCACAGGCAAGCCCGTGTATCATCGGGCAGATAAGGCAGATCACAAGGATCTGGAATGGTTCCGTGCATCCGGTTCCATGCCTTTGGTTTCCAAAATCGTTGAGATCGACGGCCGGAAGCTGCTGGACGGCGGCATGACAGACCCCGTACCGCTGGCGTATTTCCAATCTCTGGGGTATACCCGCAATGTGGTGATCCTCACCCAGCCCAGAGATTACCGTAAGGAGGAAAACAAGACCCTCCCTATGATCCGTGTGATGCTGCGGAAATACCCCAATGCCATCAAGGTAATGGAAAACCGCCATACCGTATACAATCAAACCACACAGTTTGTGCTGGAGGAAGAGAAAAAGGGCAATACGTTCGTATTTGCTCCCAAGGAAGCCTTGCCAATTAAGCGGCTGTGCCGTGATCCCGAGCTGCTGAAGGCCACTTATGAGATCGGCAGACAGCACGCACTGGAGCTGCTCCCCGAACTGCGCCGTTTCCTCGACCTGACACAGCAGTAATATGGAACATATCATTTACCTTGCCGCTTCGGAAGGAACGGAAGCCTGCCGCTATGAGTTTTTCTGCATGGCCTGCGGCTGTCGGCTGATATTGCTGACAGGTCTTGGCAGATACGGCAATCTCGGCGCATTTCGTTGTCCCGGCTGCCGGAAGCATTATTACGCTACCAGAGATGATTATATCATCGGCAATGCGTACATTTACGAACACGGAAGCCATCCCGCCGGCTATCTCTCCGGGAACAAGGATCCCCTCATCACCCTGCGTGACCAATATAGCCCACGGCATCCGATGAAAAAATGAGGAAAAACTCCCTTTTTACCGCCCGAGCAGTTGTTGAAATGCTCCCCTTTTGTTAGACAATGTGGTATAATAGAGATATACCGAACCAAAGTCTAACGAAAGGGGGCATTTTAATGCCAAAAGGGAAACCAAATAAGCGGTATACGCCGGAGTTCAAGA
>SVNP01000027.1 GCA_015066805.1 Ruminococcus sp.
AATGTCGCCTGTTGAATACCGTCTCTCAACTGCTGCATAATGCAGCAAAGCGACCAAGCCTGCCGCTTAATCGCTTTGCACAATGTTTTCTATTATTCTTTGTCTAACTTTTGGGTGTCAGTTCATGCCCTTCGGGTTCTTTTTTATCAGTTTTGTTCACACACAAGACGGATCAGAACGGGTTCACGGCTGTTCAGCGAAAAATAAAACACAGTATCTTCGCCAACCGTTCTCTGGTAGCTTCGGACACATTCTGCCGTTTTCTGTCCTTCCTTGCAGACATACAGCCAAAGATCGCCTTTTTCACTGTAATGGGCAGCGGTTTCGCCATCCACATAGACATATATGGTTTCTTGACTCTCGCTCTCTACCCGATAGGTACTGCCTACGGCTTCTCCCTTTGCTGCATCGGTAACCCATTGGATCTCTGTATTCTCTGCAACAGCAGCGGTAAAGGCTGCATCTCCCTCTTTTGCCATAAGGCGGATTTCCCCACAGGGGATCAGATCAAACCGCCGCTGTACCGTTTCTTCGGTGTTGGATAAGCTGCAATAGCTGTGGACATAAGTAGCCGTTTCGGGCATCATGAGGAAATACCCCAGCTTATAAGACGCTGAATACAGGACCTCCGGAATAGCACTGCGGAAGGAAAGAAAGCTAAGCGTACAGCGTTTATCTTCCGATTGCAAAAGCTCCTGCGGCACCTGCCAATTGGTCTTTTGAGAAAAATCCTCCCCTGCCGTATAGCAGCCTGCGATGGCAAACCCGCTATACGCCAGCACCTCTCCCAGATTGCTGCCGTCATAGCAGAGATGGAACAGATGCTCACAGTCATCCTCAATGGGATCGTATTCCACATTGCGGACATCGCCCAGATAATCTACGATCATTTTTTCGTAGCCTGTACCGTTGGCACGGAACAGATCCTCCAGAGCAGCACAGATCTCCTCATACTGGTAATCATCATAGCCGCAATCTGCATCCAGATCGTAATATACACAAAAATCCTTGCCGTCGCATTGCATATACACCAGCCCCATATTCAGGGGAATGCTGCCGAAGATCTGGTAGTTTCTGTCCTGCACGGAGTCGATGATCTCAGGGGTAAAGCCGTATTTTTCCTCTACATAGGCAACAGATGCCGTGTGCAGACTGCTCTGAAAAGCTTCATATGCTTGGCTTTTGGCTTCCTGCCTTTCCGATAACGGGTTAACGATGAAATGAAAAACCGCCCATACGATCACCAAACAGGCAAGCATCAGGATACCCAACCCAATGGCTGCCGCAATCAGTACATTGCGTACCACTTTGGATTTCATTTCAAGCACCTCCTATGCTGTTTTTTGTATCATACCACAGCCCATGAGCAAATGTCAAGGATAGTAACAGCATTGTAAACAATGGATTCATGCTGTAATCATTTGTCATCAGTCTGTAAATCATTGGTAACAAAAACGGGATGCATCTTCGTGCATCCCGTTTGGCTTCAGATATCGTTACGATAGGTACGGAACGGTGCCAGCGGCAGATCGTTCGTACCGTACACGGTTACTTCCATAAAATTGCTCCATGCGTATCTTGCATACATGGGAGATGCGACTGCATCAGCCGTCAGAATAATCTGTCCGGGGGCAAATACTGCTTTTGCAGGAACAAACCTGCCATCGGCACCTGCCAGCTCAAAGCCCACAGGCTCACCCTTCAGCACAAAGCCCTCGGGAGCGTGGTCAATCTGAATCACCATGGCGTTGCCTGTGGTATAATGATCCCGATACATAGGCGCACAGGCTTCATCCGCCCACATCCGATCATATACGGCATACAACGCCTGCATTGCCAGACGCTCACCGACGGTCTTTTTCTCTGTGGGATGAATATTATCCAGCTCACCGCAATCGGTCAGCACCGCAAGGCCTGTTCTCCGCAGATCGGCATACACCTTTGCCTGTGCCTCACGGATCTTACACCAGTGCCGATAGTCAGGATCATGCACATACTTGAACATGGGGAGCTGAACATTCAGGAAATACAGACCGTCATCCTGCCAATCACTGCGCCACTGCTGCACCAGAGCCGTCAGCAGCTCTGCATAGGTATCAGGGCGATGATCGTCGGATTCTCCCTGATAATAGAGGAAACCGCGGAGCGTATAGGGACATACCCGACGCAGCATGGTTTCGTACAGACCACCTGGGCGATATTCGTTTTTTGGACCCATGGGGCCGGGAAATTTGGATTCACCGCAGACCTCCAGCACTCTTGCCCAGGAACAGCCGGGTTCCTTGGCGTAGCACTCACCGCAGCGCACATTCCATGCATCCTGATAGACGATATACTCATCGTACTCCTTGATATGCTCCTCCAAGGTTTTGCCTTCCATTGCCTTGGTATAATCCTCCAGATAGGGCAGCAATGCGGTATGCTGTGCCAATGTATCACGGGAGACCCATGCAGAAGCAGAGGTACCGCCCCAGTTGCAGCCGATCAGACCCACTGTAACACCCAGCTCCTTGGCAACACGCAGAGCAAAATACAAGCCGACCGCAGACCATGCTCTTGCGGTTTGCGGAGTTGCCTCCGACCAGCAGGTATTGCGTTCAATGGCATCAAAACTATCATCCATAATGCGCTGTTTTGGCGTATAATAGAACCGCACACCGCATTGAGGTGTCAGAGATTGTAGCAGAGCCTCGCCGTTTTTCTCGCTGTGTACTTCAAACTCCATATTGCTCTGTCCGCCGCAAAGCCAAACCTCACCCACAGCAATATTGCGGAAGGTCACGGTATCCTCTTTGCCTTTCACGGTCATTTCCAGACCATCTGATGCAGCCATGGGGGGCAACTGCACCGACCATTTTCCATCGGCTGCTGTGGTCGTAACGGTATGACCACCAAAGGCTACGGTGATCTGTTCGCCATGGGCGGCTTCACCCCAGACAGTAATTCGCTTCTCTCGCTGAAGAACCATATTGTCACTGAAAACTGCGGCTGTACGCATATCAAACACTCCTTGTATCTATGTAAATTACAACCTGTCCGTTGCACATTGATATTATACCATATTCCATCGGAAAAGAAAAGCATCTTTTCGGCTTTTTCCTGGCAGGATCCTGCACATTTTGAGAATCTGCCGCATATGATAGATTAACGGTGTCCCATGGGAACCTCACCGTGGCTGACCACATACTGATCGCCCACCAGATCAATCAGTGCATAGGCGGGGGGCAGACCATCTCTGGGCTGGGCTGCACTGCCGGGTGATACGATCCGCACACACCCCATGATGTTATCATGGCGGCGATGCAGATGTCCGAACAGCACCAGATCGGCTTTTTCCTCCTGTGCCACATAATACATGGAACCCACACCGCCATCCAGTGTGTGTCCATGCAGTGCCACCAGACGATGACCGTTCTCCAGATCCAGTACCAGTTGGGTGGGAGATACGCTTGACCAGTCACAATTGCCCTTTACATGAAAGGTGCGTCCCGTGTATTCAGGGTATGCCATCAGAAAGCTGTTCAGCTCCCGTTCACCGTCTCCGCAATGGATGTAATAATCCGCTTCGGGGTGCAGCAGGAATACCGATTCCAGCGCATCAATTTTGCCATGGGTATCGGAAATCGCAAGAATACGCATTGTACAGATCCTCCCATTTTGTTTTTTGTATTATACCACAAAAACCGTACACCGTCAATTCTTTTTCAATGAAAGGAGATCATTTATGGCACAAAGACCGCAAGACTCTCCCCAACTGGATGCTCTGCTGCAGGCAGTAAGCCGCAAGCTGGGTGTGCCTGCCGATACGCTGAAGGCGGAACTGAAGGCAGGTAAATTTGATGCCGCACTTTCCGGCATGAAACCGAAAGAAGCAGCGGCATTTCAGCAATTGTTGAATAACCCCGGGCGTTTGCAGCAGATGATGAATTCTCAGCAGGCAAAGGCTCTGTACGAAAAGCTGAAGCAGTAATGCTCTGCTTGCGGAAAGGAGGCGGCGATTGTGGATGATCTTTCGGAAAAGCTGCAATCGCTGCTGACAGATCCCGAAAGCATGAAAAATATTGCACAGCTTGCTGCTATGATGAACGAGGATCACGGTGCTGCGGCAGAACCCCTTGCCAATGAGGAAACAGACTCCTGCACAGAGCCTGATGACGGCTTTGATTTTTCCAAGCTGCTGCTGGTAGGTGAGATCATGGAGCAATTGCAGCAGCAGGATGATGATACCCGCCTGCTGCTGGCACTGAAGCCCTATTTAAGCGAGGAACGGAGCAAACGAGTGGATCGTGCCGTAAAGCTGCTGCGCTTGTATACCATTGTGATGTCCCTGAAAGAAAAGGGTCTGCTTGCCGATCTGGCAGACAGCCTGTGATCTGCCCCAAAGGAGGAATCAGTTATGCCGCCCGATCGTCGGTTTCCCTTTCAGGGACCACGGCCATGCAACAGCAAAAGCTCCCCTGCTATGCCGCAGGCATCATCTCATGCCGCACAATTGCACAACACTGCCCGTTCCACACCGCCGACAGCAACCAAAACCGCAGGTGCTTCAGCGGAAAGCAATCCTCTGCGGGTGTTGCTGCAAAAAACAGATGGCGATACCCTGCTGATCCTTGCATTGCTGCTGCTCCTTGCCAAAGAAAAAAAGGATCGTCGGCTGCTGCTGGCATTGGGGTATATCATGCTTTAAAAAGGATGTGATCGCTTACGGACAAGTTCTTACAACACATCTCCCCTGATCTGCTTTTTGTCGTGTTTGGTATCCTGTGCCTGATTCTGCCGGCGGCAGAGGCAATCAGACACAAACGCCCCGTAAAAAGCATTTTGCTGAGCGGCGGCAGTGGTGTGCTGGCTTTGATAGCCTGTCATTTGTGGGGCGGTACTGTGGGGATATATCTGCCCTTGACTGTGCTGCATCTGGCAGTGGCGTTTGTACTGGGTATCCCGGGTGTGCTGCTGATGCTTGGGGCATCGGCACTGCTTTGAGAAAAGGACTCGACAAAACAAAAATAATGTGATATAATATATGGGTATGATTTGAAAAACGGAGGCTACCTTATGGCATGGGAATTTGATGTACTGAACTGGATACAGGAGCATATTCGGAACGGCTTTCTGGATACGATCTTTCCCTGGATCACATTTCTTGGGAATGGCGGTTGGTTCTGGATCGTGCTGACACTGGTGGGATTTATCCCTAAAACAACCCGTAAATATGCGTTTATTTCTGCCTTTGCACTGATCTGCTGTCTGGTTCTGGGCAATCTGATCCTCAAACCCGGGATCGCACGCATCCGCCCCTTTGATATTCAGACGGGCATACAGCTTCTGATTGAAAAACCCCACGATTATTCTTTTCCTTCGGGACATACTCAGGCATCCTTTGCCACGGCTACAGCTATTTTCTTCCGGGATAAACGTTGGGGCGCAGGCGCACTGGTGCTGGCAGGGCTCATTGCTTTTTCCCGTATGTATCTGTTTGTGCATTACCCTACGGATATTCTCGCAGGAGTCCTCTTTGGTGTGGTCTATGCCTTCATCGGTAAGCTGATCGTAGAGGCGATTTACAAGAAAAAAGGCCTGGCATGATACAACGAGGGGCACAGACCCCTCGTTTTTGTTTTCACTCTTGATTTTTTTTGCGCTTTGTGGTATAATAGTACGAGTGTGTAGCTGCTCTCATCGACCCGTTTTTCGCTGATGATATGATATCATCCACCACTTTTAACCGCCTTACGGCAGGATTGGAGCATTCCTATGATCGACTTACATTGCCACAGTACCCTTTCCGACGGCTCTCTGGGCATCGAAGAAATCATTCGGCAGGCTGCCCGCGTCGGGATCACTACCCTTTCCATTACCGACCACGATACTCTTTCCGGCTATTCCCGCGCCCGCTTTCTGGGAGAAAAATACGGTGTTAACATCGTTCAGGGTGTTGAAATGTCCGCCTGGGATACCAAACGGCAGGCGAAGGTGCATATTCTTTGCTACCTGCCCCAAAAGCCTGACCGCCTGGAGATGCTTTGCCTGAAATCCCGCGAAATCCGCAGAGAAGTCGGCAATGAGATGATCGAAAAGGTGAAGGCACAGTACCCCATCACCACCGACAGCGTGCTGCGGCACTGCAAGGGCTGCGAGTCCATCTTTAAGGTGCATATTATGCGTGCCCTGATTGATTACGGCTATGCACTGGAATTTTACGGTGATCTGGATGCCAAGCTGTTCCACCCTCAAAACGGAAGCTGCATTGTAAACCGTGCCTACCCCGATGTAATGCACGTTGTCAATCTGATCCGTGCTTCTCATGGTGTGGCTGTTATGGCGCATCCCATGCTTTACCATAACATGGAGCTGCTGGAGGAGCTGGCTGCCGAAGGAAAGATCGACGGCGTAGAGGTAGATCACTACTCCGCCTCCCCCAAGGAACGGGAACAGCTCAGACAAATGGCTGCTCGTTACGATCTCATTGTAACAGGCGGTTCAGATTTTCATGGGCTATATAACCAGAAGCCCTCTCACCTGGGGGCAAATACCACCACCGAGGAAGAATTTGCACGTCTGCTTGCTCGCAACGGGCAATGACATATCACAAACACGAAAGGACCGAAAATATCATGGATATTATGGAAAAAGCACTGAAGGCTCACGAAGAATGGGGCGGCAAGCTGGAGATCAACTCCAAGGTTGCCATTAAGGATAAGGAGGCACTCTCCGTTGCTTATACCCCCGGTGTTGCCAAGCCTTGTCTGGAGATTCAGGAGAACCCTGCACGCTCCTATGATCTGACAGCTCGTCACAATCTGGTGGCAGTCATCACAGATGGTACCGCTGTTCTGGGTCTGGGCGATATCGGCCCCCTGGCTGCTATGCCCGTTATGGAAGGCAAATGTGCGCTGTTCCGTGAATTTGCAGGTGTCAACGCATTCCCTGTCTGCGTCAGCTCCAAAGATCCCGATGAGTTCATCCGTACCGTTGAGCTGATCTCCGGCAGCTTTGGCGGTATCAACCTGGAGGATATCTCTGCACCCCGCTGCTTTGAGATCGAGCGTCGCCTGAAAAAGCTGCTGGATATCCCCGTATTTCACGATGACCAGCACGGTACTGCTATCGTCGCAACCGCTGCTATGCTCAATGCCTGCAAGATGGCAGGCAAGGAGATGTCCGACCTGAAGATCGTTATTAACGGTGCAGGTGCCGCAGGTGTTGCCATTGCAGAAATGCTCCTCTCCTTTGGTGTAAAGGAGATCCTTATGCTGAACTCCAAGGGTATTATCTGCGAGGGTGATAAGCTGACTTCCGAGGCTCTGACCTCCCTTTCTCAGCGTACCAACCGTGCAAAGATCCGTGGCGGTCTGGCAGAGGCTATGGTGGGCGCAGATGTGTTCATCGGCGTTTCCAAGCCCAATCTGGTTACACAGGATATGGTGTGCTCCATGAACGAAAAGCCCTTCATTTTTGCAATGGCAAACCCCGTGCCTGAGATCATGCCCGAGGATGCTAAGGCCGCAGGTGCTTTCGTCATCGGTACCGGCAGAAGCGATTTCCCCAACCAGATCAATAATGTGCTGGCATTCCCCGGCATCTTCAAGGGCGCCCTTTCTGTTCGTGCATCCGATATTACCGAGAACATGAAGCGTGCTGCTGCACTGGCAATTGCAGGCTGTGTTTCCGAAGACCAGCTCTGCCCCGAGTGCGTCATTCCCAATCCCTTTGACCCGCAGGTTTCCGAGGCGGTTGCCAAGGCTGTGGCAGAGGCTGCTGTGGCAGATGGCGTAGCTCGCATCTGAAAGGATCTTACCATGACTTTTGAGTATGTACCCCGCGGGGTCTGTGCCCGCAAAATGGTCATTACTGTGGAAGATGGCGTTGTGACGGATGCTCAGATCTTAGGCGGATGTCACGGCAACAGTCAGGGGGTGGCTGCTCTGGTAAAGGGCATGCAGGCAGATGAGGTGATCCGTCGGCTCAGCGGTATTCGCTGCGGATACAAAAGCACCTCCTGTCCCGACCAACTGGCGGCTGCGCTGAAAAAGCATCTGCAGCATGATGGAGAATAAGCATATGATTTTTTGGGCAGTGCTGTGGATGCTCGCTCTTTTCGGGGTGTGCATCTTTGCACTGCCCTTTGCAGCAAAAATCGTCAATATCGGGAACCTGTTCGGGCTGGCAGTCAGTTTATTATTGCTGATCTACGCATGGCTGCACAACAGCATCCACCGGTGGATACAGCATCTTTGGCAGTACAGAAGCGGAAGAATTGCCTTGTCTGTCATAGGCAGTATTGTTTGTGCAGGGGTACTGCTTTGCCTGGTGCTTTCTGTCATGATGACCGCAGCCGCACATCGTAAACCCAAGGAAGAACCGGCTGTTGTGATCGTACTGGGCTGCAAGGTCAACGGTACCGAGCCAAGCCTTATGCTGCTTGAGAGAATGCAAACCGCTTATGCGTATCTGGAAGCACATCCGCACATCCCTGTAATCGTTTCCGGCGGAAAAGGCAGCGACGAAGCGTTCTCCGAGGCAGAATGTATGGCAGAGTATCTCATGGCCAAAGGCATTGCGGCAGATCGGATCATTTTAGAAGACAAATCGGCTTCCACTGCGGAAAACCTGCAATTTTCCAAAAATATTCTGGAACAAAAGGGCATAACAGGTGACTGTATGCTGGTAACCGATGGCTTTCATCAGTACCGTGCCCAATATCTGGCAAAACAAGAAAACCTGTGCTGCTATGCTGTTTCCGCAGATACTGCATGGTATCTGCTGCCCACTTACTGGGTCAGAGAATGGTTCGGGATCCTGCACGCATGGGTGTTTGGCTGCTGAACACGAACAAAAACACGCTCTGCTGTAACAGCAAAGCGTGTTTTTTTACAGATATCGGTTGCTTCGTACGGCTTTGAGCATATAGCCGCCCTTACGCACCGTATGCAGCAGCTTCACAGAACATCCATGGTCGATCTTGCGGCGCAGATAATGAATATACACACTGACAACGCCTCCTGAGGCACTGTGCCCCGCAATGCCTTCTTCGATCTGGGCAGCGGTCAACGGCTGCCCCTGATGACGGATCAGGCACTCCAATATGGCATATTCCTTCTGAGAAAGCATCAACCGCCTGCCACCACGGGTCACCAATTGCTTCTCGCAATCTACGGTCAGATCCGCCACACAATATACCTTGGGGGCAAGGGCAGCTCCCGTATCCGTGCCGATCCGCTGCATTCGCCGTAAACGAGCGTACAGCTCCTCAGGATGATAGGGCATGGTCAGCACATCATCGGCACCGCTGTCCAGTGCCAGTATTTTTTCATCTGTGGAAAGCCCGGCATACAATACCAGCACCGGAGCATCAATTCCACGGATCCGAAGCTCCCGCAATACACTCAGGCCGGAAATTTCCCCTAATTTCCAATCCAGAATAATGGTATCGTAACGGTTCTGCATCATCTGCTGCAAGGCAGATAGTCCATCCTTTGCCATATGAACCGTATAGCCCTCCGCAATCAACTGCTCCTGCAGCGGGCCGCACAGACTTGGGCGATGGGTGATCACCAAAATCGGCATAAACGTCCTCTCCTCCGAATATCACAGCACTCTTTCTATGCTATGATACCGCAGAAGGATAAAATGAATCTGAAAAAAACGTAAATATTTCCTGCTGCAGCACAATCTGCTCTGCTTTGGGCATGGAAAGAAGGCTTTCCAAATGATACAGGGCAGCACCGTACTGTGTTCCCAAGGCCGTTACCTGCTGCATCTGCCGTGCCAGCAAGCCTTGATTTTGCTGCCATTCTTCGCTGCCTGTACCGGCAAAGGCATCTACAGCACCCACTTTATAGGCAGCCAGCCCTACAAGCATCCGCACAGATGCATCGCGAGGCAGAGCTAGCCATTGGGCCAGTGTTTCCGCAAAGGGCATAGTCTGGTTTTCATATCCGTAGTACAACTGCGGGATCAGCCAATCACAATAACCTTGGCTGCTGCACCAAAGGGCACAATCCGCATACTGAGATTGCAGATCCGCTTGCAAATTCCCCCCGGGACTGACAGAAAAGACTGCATCCTGCCGCACCGAATGTACTGCTGTATACAGTTCTTTCAAAAGATGATTGATATTGCCCCTGCGCCATGTGGCGAGATCGGTAGCTCCCGAAGCCGCAAATGCAGCAGCATCAAAGGAAGCCTCTGTGGTGGGATAAAAGTAGTCATCAATGTGAATACCGTCTATTGCATATGTCGTAAGCAGCTCACGGGCGGCATTGCAAAGCAGCATATGCACCTCCCGGCAGGCAGGATTCAGATAGTAACGCTCCCCTACCTGCACCATATAGGCAGCGCGGCGTGAAGGATCTCCATACCATTCCGTCAGAATGCCCTGTCTGCTCCATGCATCCATCACCGCCGGAGTTTGCAGTCGCAGCGGATTCAGCCATGCGTGCAGAGATAATCCCAATGCATCGCATTCCTCCGACAAGATCTGTAGATAATCTACCGCACCGATGCCTTCGGCGAGGGGGTAATAATCGGAACGATAATATGCCTCACCAAAGGCCAAAGCATGAGCAAATACCGTGTTGATTCCCATTGTCGCTGCCGGAGAAAGCATTTCCCTGACAGCAGCACGGGCTTGCTCCTCTGTGCCGGAGCCAAACAATTCCGGATACAGAAAATACGGCAGCCACGTTGCCACAACAGGCTCCTGTACAGCAGGCAGATGCAACTGGGCATAGGTTTGCTCCAGATAGGGCAAATGCATGACTGTGGTTACCTCTTCGGTTACGGCTGCCGATGGTGTACCGCAACTGCACAGACAGCCGCATACCCCTGCCAGCAGCATTGTGATCACACGATGCCAGCGTCTTTTTGCCATAAAAAACAGTCCTCCCTTCGCTGATGGTATTGTAACACATCAGCGATGCGAAGACTGTCGAAAAAAGCGGATGCACTGTATTTCAGACAGCATTGTCTGTCATACAGCAGGATTCGAGCGTATAATCGTATTATTGCACGGTAATGGAACCCTTTACGGTCTTAACCTCATGATTCTCACCATCCATGGGGCGGAAATCAACCACCTCCAAGCTGAAATCATATACGGTACCGGAAGGAGCATCTGCGGGGATATCAAAGTAGCAGGTGAACATTGCGCCGTCAAATTCACAGTCGGAGCCGGCAAAGCCTGCAGCACCAATAAGCTTCTGCTGGGGGCTGTTCATACAGGAAACCATAAAACCGTTCATGGCAGTACCAAGGGTAACTTCCATTTCATCTTTCCCTTTTTCTTCATCCATATAGGGGGTCAGTGGGTCTTCATAAGACAAGCGCAGACCCACAAAGCCAAACCCCGGATTATTATACAGCAGCACACGGTAAGGAATCTTTTTGCTGCCTGCTTCCACCACAATAGAATCACAGACCAGCGTTGCTTCGCTGTATGTGTTCTCGGGGATCACCGTCAGATCGGTCAGGGGCAGCTTTTCGCCCTGCACCCCCGAATCTGCGGATGAAGATACGCCCATGCTTTCCTCTGCTTTGCTGCTGTCATTGCCACAAGCGGAAAAAGGCAGCAGCAAAACGCCGCACAGCAAAGCTGCGGCAAGCCGTTTCCAAACATTTTTCATATCAATTACTCCTTTCGATCTGCCGCAAAGGCATCTGCGGCACTGTAAACATTGGGCAAGGCGGCATCGGTCTGATAATGCCGCACCGTAATCACCTGCAACTGAGGATACATCGCTGCCATACGCAGCAAGTCATCATCCACACAGGCTGTCACCGCCCAGATCCACGCAGCAGGCTCCCGATGGCAGACACGACTGACCAGATTCACAAACCGTTCCTCGATGGTATCGGGCACAGCGGCAAGCAGCCGCAGCATATGATGGATATGGGCTTCTCCACAGGCAGCAGGTGTATCCAATATCTGACCGTGAATACAGGTATTGGCGCATAACCGCACGGGGATCCGCATGGTATGGGCATATTCCAGCAGGGAGGCGCACAGACGGATCTCTTTTTCCAGAGATTCGGAATCGGAAACCAGATCACGGTCATGCTTTGCCGTTGCAAGATTCAGCAGAATGGTAACGGTAGGCTGTATGGTATCACAAAAGCGATACACCACAGGCTCGGTACTGCGGGCTGATGCACTGTGGCAAAGATCCCGTACCGCATCGCCGTCTGCATAGGGGCGTACACCCTCCACCGCCATACGGTCGGGCATCATGTATCGGCGCAGCATCCTGTCACCGAGCCATTGCATCGGCTCCCCTTCCGCTGCTGAAAACGGTACCGCCTTCGGCAAAACCGTCAGGGATGCCGTGATTTCCGGCAATGCCCGCGATTGCTCCAGTGTACCGAACAGGTCGGCTGTCACCAGAATCACATGGGAAACGGTGAACATACCTCTTCGGGTGCAAAGCACCTGCCAGCGGCGTTCTATGCGGCGATAGGGACGCAGAGTAAAAAAACTGGAGATAAATCTGGTTTTACCGCTGATAGCCGACTGCATTTTTGCAAACTCCAATGCAGAATCGGTAGTCATTTCCACCTTAAGCCACGGCACGGGGATCGCCTTGCGGCTGCATACGGTTTCGATCAGCGTGACCGTATCGCCCTCTGTTACCTCATCCTCGGAAAACCGCAGGCTGTATTCCAGATCACGGAATGCAAAATGCTTTGCCAGAACGTGCATGACCAGAAATGCAAAAGCGATCAGCAGCAGCAGCAGAACATACTCCATTACCTTGGCACCTCAACGGCAGCAAGCAGCTCCTGCACGATTTTTTCTGCCGCCTTTGCATCGGAAACCGAATGACTGCTGGCGTGCAGTCTGTGGCAGCACACCGCAGGGAATACCTCTTTAATATCATCGGGCAACAGATAGGCTCTGCCCTGCATTGCGGCGGCGGCCTGGGCTGCACGACGCACAGCCAGTACACCTCTGGTACTTAACCCAAACCGAATACCCTTATGCCGTCTGGTAGCCTCTGCCAGAGAAAGCAGATATTGCAGCACCGCTTCGGAAGCGGTCACGGTACGCACCACCTGCTGTGCAGCACAAAGCTCTGCGGCATTGGCAGCAGGCTGCAAAGATTCCAGAGGATCAGTCAGTTGTCTGGCAGTAAGGATCTCCATTTCCCGCTCTCTGTCAGGTCTGCCCATGGAAAGCTGCATGAAAAACCGGTCAAGCTGGGCCTCCGGCAATGGAAAAGTACCCTGCAACTCCACGGGATTCTGGGTTGCGATCACCAGAAATGGCTTGGGCAGCTCATAGGTCACGCCATCGCAGGAAACCTGCCCCTCTGCCATACATTCCAGCAGGCCGGATTGGGTGCGGGGTGCCATACGATTGATCTCATCTGCCAGCAGCACATTGGTAAATACCGCACCCTTGCGGAACACCATCTCCCGATGTCCTTGTTCCGTCGTTTGCAGCATCTGAAAACCGGTAATATCCGCAGGCATCAGATCGGGTGTACACTGCACACGGCACATATCACAGCCACTGGCTTTGGCAAATGCTTTTGCAAGAGTGGTTTTGCCGGAACCGGGCAGATCCTCCAGCAGCACATGACCGCCGCACAGCACAGCGGCAATCAGCATACGCACGGTATGGTCAGCGCCGGAAACCACTGTTTGGATTTGAGCTATCATTGCATCGCTGATGTTTTTTACATCGGAAACCGTTTGTACGGCCATGATTTTTCCTCCAGACATCACTTAATCTCTGCATACGATTATACCATATTCCCGATTCTTTGTCAACGGAACAAACGAAACAGACGCACGGCATTGCACCATGCGTCTGTTTCTTGTGAAAGAGTGTTTTATGGGTGGGATTTGTTCAAAAGCTGCGTGCTCAGCCCCAGGGATTGGAGGAGCTGCTGCCGGATACTGCTGTTCCACCGGTAAGTGTACCGCCGTAAGCTGCAAGCTGGGTGTCATCCATCTCCTGGAAATAGGTGGAGCCGCTGAGCGTACCGCCGGTATAGAAGGTTGCGCCGCTGTATGCAGTGCAGCCTGCCACCAGGCTGGAAGCATTCTTATCGTTGATAAAGGAAACGATCACATTACCGCTGCCATCGCACAGGGTCACTCTGGTGCCTGCGGTGAGAGAACAGGAAACATTGACGGACTCGGTCATGGAAGAACCGCCGCCCATGCCGCCCATGCCGCCCATCTGGCTGCCGACGTTCTTGATGTAGACACCGCCGGTATAATTCGCACCGCCATCGCAGTCAAATGCCTCATTACCGTTGGTGATGCAGATACCGCCGCTGATGGTCAGAGAACCGTTGGAATCATAGCCGTCATGGTCGCCGTCCTGTACACTGATAATGGAGAAGCCACCGCTGATCTCCAGCACACCTGCGGAGGAGGAACCGCCCATGCCGCCCTGACCGGGCCACATACCGGAGGAACCGGAGTTATCGGCACCGCCTGCTACATTGTAAGCATCATCGTTGGAGGTTACAACGGTAGAACCGCTCTTCTGGTAGATGTTGTAAGCCTCAATGCCCTCATATGCATTGTAGATCACAAGCTGGAAGTCGGAGTAGGCACCGCCATCGGTACCCAGATACACGGAAGTATCTGCGTGCAAAGCCTGATAGCCGGAGGTATTGCCGGTGGTCTGCAGCTCAAGCTGACCGCCCAGAATATTCACATCGCCATTGGCATTGATACAGTCATCATTGGTTTTGGCGTAGATATAACCACCATTTACGGTCACGTTGCCGGTATAAGCGGTACCGGTGGAATCATCGGTATAGCCCGCCTTCAGACCCTTTGCGCTGCCGCTGTCCTTGCTGCCTGTGGTGGTCAGATTCAGAGATCCGCCGTTGACCTCCACGTTGTACACGCCGGAGATAGCATCGCCATAGGAATTGACATTGACGGTACCGCCTGTTACACGAACAAAGCCACAGGTGGTATCGCTTTCATCGGTGGACTTAATACCATCACCGGAGGTGGTGGTAACATTTACCTTCAGGGAGGTATAATCGGTATCATCGGGATCACCGATACGAACAGAATCCTTACCGCGGATACCGTCATCCACAGCCGTTACCTGAATATCACCGTTCCAGATCTTCAGGTCATTCTTGCAGACGATACCGTCTTCGCAATTGCCCTTTACAATCAGTGTGCCCTGACCCTTGATCTTCATATCGTCGCAGGAATAAATCGCACCCACACCGCCATCGGCATTGGTATAGCTTGTGCCATCGGAAATGGTGTTGGTATAGCCGTTCTTGACAGTCAGCACAAACTCATCATCAATGGCGGTTACATAAATGGGAGAATCCGTGCTGTTGGAAAGCTCCAGACCCAGCAGATTACAGGTCACCTGACCTGCGGCATATGTGGTCTTATCGCAGTTGACATTCAACTGACCCTGAGAGCAGGAACCATCCACATCGTACTCACCGGGCTGTGTAATGGTGACATTGGTATTATTGGCAACGGTCACGTTAGCTGCATCGGCTGCTGCCACAACCGCACCGTTTACATTCTTCAGTGTAACGCTGCTCTGCGCATAGGTAATAGCAGTTACCCAGTTATCATCGGTGGGCTCCACCACAGAGCTGTTCATCAACTGACGCTTCATCAGAGTCAGATCCACCGCATCCAGCTTGCCGTCGCTGTTCATATCGCTGTTGGCAGCACCCTGCTGGGAAAGCACATCCTGCATGACCAGATACTTGGAAAACAGCACCGCATCTGCCACGGAATTGGCAGAATCGGTATTGGCATCGCCCAACAAAGTAACCGTTGCGGCACCGGATACCATTGCCTGTGCGCCGATGGCAAGTGCCATGGCTGCGGCTGCAGCACTCAGAACGCCTGCACGCTTGATCGCATTTTTCATAGAATAAACCTTACCTTTCTTCATGTGATGTCCCGATACGATTGCGGCGAGGGGATGCCGCATTTCGTTCTCTGTTACCGATTATGCCATGGGAAGGTTAAAATTATCTTAAAAAGCCCAAAGATTTTTCAAAGTCCACAAAAAACTTTGGGGAGAATCAAAAACGCACCGTCTGTACGACGATGCGTTGATGATTCATCCGTAAAGCTCAGGGAACAGCTCTGCCATTTCCGCATTGGAGAGATGAAAGGTGGTACGCAGATCATCCACGCAAATCTCCCAGCGGGCATCCACGATCCGACGAAGCTGCTCCGTATTTTTCTTCCAACTGTTATAGGAAAGATTCTTCCAGCGGGCACAGTGCCGCTGCATTTCCCCATCCACCTGTGCGATCATTTCATCCAGAATGCCAAGCATCCGCTCTGTTTCAAAAACAGTGTGGAGATACTCTGCGTAGGTTTCGACAAAAAACTTCTTGTAATCCGTGTTTTTCATCAGATTGACTGCAATGGTGGTGCTGAAGCTGTCGCCTACGCCATGCCCCTTGGGATCTATAAACTGATAGATGGAATTGGTCTGATAGGTGGTGGGATATAACGCCCAGTCCATATCAAACAGGATCCACCGCCATTTGCCGTTGCCGCTGCGGGAATTGTAAAAACGGATATTGCCGGTATCCGTATTGCCAAAAAACGTTTCGGTGATCCAGTAATTGGTCCATTCCACCACATCTATCTGTGTGTCAATGTAATCAAAGTTTTCCTGCACGGCAAGATTATGGGTACGGATATATTGCAGCAAGGCTTTATGGCCGTCATAAGAGCCTGTTTCCACAATATTATTGCCCTTGATGGCATCCAGATCATCGGCGGGAATACCGCTGTGCTGATAAATATAGGATTCATTGATTTTTTCACGGATGTAGTACATACCCCAATATGCACCGTTGACATACATGGCTACGGGTACTTCATCCATATGATCCAGATCCATTTGTCCTTCGATCACACGGGCGCAGTAGGCATCTACCAGATTGGTGTATTTCCAATCCTGACCGCCGGTACGCAGCAGCAGATTTTCAAATTCCTTCAGTCCGTTTTCTCCAAAAAAGGGATAATGCACACGATGGGAACCATACTCCTCCTTCAGATTGACAGACACGGATTTCTGCGCTTCCGCACGGGAATACTGTCCATGATTCTTGATGCCTGCGGAAAAAGCAACGCCCAAAGCACCGCCCGGTTCATAATATTCAAAATAGACCTCCCGCTCCCAATCCTTCCAGTAGTTGGCACCCACATGAGGAAAGGCAGATGTCCAGCCGGGACCGTTTGCCCATATACCACGGGAATAACCAAACAGATCGTCGGGATCACAGGTCAGGCAGACCACACCGAGGGTATGAGGGTCTTCCACCAGAAAGGTACGGGTAACCACATCCGAAGGCAGCAGGCCTTCCGCATATACCACGGCCCGCAGTGATGCTGATTGTTCCAGCACCAGCGGCTCGGTGTACAGAGGGCTTTCTTCGGTCGGCTCGGTGCCATCCAATGTATAATGAATCACACCGTTTTTCTGGCGTGTTTCCAGCACCACCCGATGGCTTGTATCCGTCAGTGTATCCGTTTGCGCCTGAATACTGACCGGCAGTGCATAGGCCGGTGCGGCAGAAGTCAGATCGTTCTCCTTGCCCTTTGTCGGCACAGAGAAAAAAGCGCGCTCCAAAGAATCGGGCTTTGCCACACGGCCTGCGGTAACGGTCTGCCGCTGATAGCCTGTGGAAAAACTGTCAGTAATGGTACCCTCACTGTTGGTCAGATATAAGGTATCACCCGTAAAGCCGATTTGAAAGCCTGTATTCAATTTGCCCTGCTCATGGGAAACGGTATCGCCTGCGGAGATCACCAGATAACCGTATGCCGGTATGGTAACGGCAGGAAATACATATTCCTGCAGATCGGATACATCCTTGCTGAAAGACCAGCCTGCCAGATTCAGATCATTGGGTGTATTGTTATACAGCTCGATCCAGTCCTCATCGGGCAAAGTACGGATCTGATCTGAGCTGACTGCACATACCTCATTGATATATACACGCTCCAGTGATGCAGACAACAGGCTTTCCAGCGAGGCAAAGCCATTGTTGCGGTTGATCGTTCCCGGCGTGGGTACGGTATAGAATCGCTCCTCCCCTGTATTGACCGTATCTTTGCCATGGGAAATCCCCTCCGGCAGGGAGATCACCTCTGTATGATCCACAAGCACACCCTTGGCATTGGAAAGCCGCAAAGAACCGTCGGCATCGCTTAGCTTAAAATCTGCGTGCAGATAAGCAGAATCTTCGGTATAGGGTACATCCCTGCCCGAAAGCAGCACCAATAGATAACCGCCTGCTTCCAAGGTAACCGATGGAAACTGCCATTTCATGGGATCGGCTGCATCATCGGTCAGGCCAAAGCCCGTCAGATCTACCGCTTTCTCCGAAAGATTCCGCAGTTCTACCCAATCGGGACAATCACCGTATTCATCATATAATACACCTTTATTTTTCGGCATCCATTCATTAAGGATCACCGGCACGGTATCATCTTTCAGATCTGCAAGGGCAGAGGCATACCAGGTGCTGTTGGCTTTTCCGGGAGTGCATTCTCCAAAATATACCACAGAGGTTTGCCCGGTTACGGTACCACAACTGAAATCTGTAGGGAGATCCTCCGGCAAAGAAAAGGAGGACAACAGATCTTCCCCCTGAAACAGACCGATCTGCTCCCCTGCACTGAGCTTAAAATTTGTATGGATCTCACCGTTTTCCGCAGTCGTATCCCGTCCCGATGCGTAAACCACCTCATAGCTGTGAGGCTCCAGCACCAGATCCGGCAGCAGGTATTGCTGTTTTTTATCCATATCATCGGAAAGATAACAGCCTTTCAATGAAATTGTACGATCGGTGGTATTGTACAGTTCCAACCAATCGGGATATTCTCCAAAAGCATCCTGCAAAACCGTATCATTGGATGCCATTGCTTCGGTGATCTGCACATCTCCCGCACAAAGTACAGAAGCCATTGTATTATCACCGGAAAAAGAGCTTTCTTCCGGCTTACAGGCGGTTTGTGTCATCATGCCCGCCACGGCCAATACAACTGCTGTGATTCGTTTTCCTACGTTCATTTCTTGATTCTCCAGACGATTCCTGTTTTGTTTTTTTCCTCATTTGGTGATGGGGTGCGTTGCCCCGTCATCTATATATACGGTTTTGTCAGCCGATTTGGTGCATTCATCCATTATCTTTGTATGAGTGCACAAAAATCTGCTGTTCGCTGCTGCCGTATTCGACAAGCAACGACATTTTTTGCATACCGACTCATTATAGCACAGTTTCACTGCATTGGCAAGAACTTCCAATGCAAAATTTATGAATCTTTTCTTAAGATATGTGCGGCTCCCTCTCTTGACAAATGACGGCTTTTTGTGTATAATAGTTACGTTCTCCCATGATTATTTTATTCTTTCGTATCGGGATGCGCCTGTGGTGAAATTGGCATACACGTTGGATTTTGGTTGCGTTACTACAGTGATGTATTTCCCTGATCCTGTAATTGTTGAATGAAAAAATGCAGTCATGTTTCTAAGGAGATTCTTCCTATGAAGATTTTTGACGAATCTGGAAATTACCTTGGCGAGTTCATAGAAGATAAAACAGATGAAATAAAAGAAAACGTAAAAGACTCGTTCGATATTTCGTTCAGTTCCGGCTGCTTAATGCTGTTATCAGTCTTTGCCATTCAATTTATGTGCTATCGCATAAATTTCCCGTGTGGTATATGTCTTGAAAGATTCTATGTTTTGTAGGTACGATATAGAAGCTATCTTAAATTAGGAGGTTCATGATGAAAAAATTACTTGCTTTAACAGGCACTTTGCTTGTTGCACTTACTTGCAGTTCATGTGGTAAAGAAGCAACGAGCAACACTGAATCGTTTTCGCCCGATATCTCTATTGAGGAAATTAACTGGTCGGTAGGTTCTGGATCAGTAAAGGGCGACAATTATGTTGTAATGGAATATACCAATAACTCGCAGCTTACCATAGATTCACTAACGATACAGTTCACAGAAAAAGATGGCGTTACAGACGATCAACGGACAGCGTTATATTCCGATATTCAACAATCGCAAGGTTTTGATGATGAGTATATGTCAAAATGGATCGAAAGCAAAACCGAACTTAATCAGCCCATTACCATGTATGGAAAGTGTGACAATGCCGTTACTCCCGGACAAACATCTGAACAAATAAAATGTTACTATTATGGTGGCTGGACTAGCAAAAATGTTTTGCACAGTGACTTACTTACCCCTGAAAAAGCAGAAATTCATTATGAAAAAGATGGCATTGCATACATTCTGTATTATAATTTCGAGTCGAAATTATATAACCTAGAGCAAGAGTGATTTGTCTTATCGACAGAGCCAAAAGCATTATGTCACCCTAGACATAATGCTTTTGATAGTCGATTTCTAAACAGGCTGTCCTTCAACAGTCCTTTGCAAGCTCTGGGCAGGTAAAAATCGGAGCAAAACTAAATATGCGCCTGTGGTGAAATTGGCATACACGTTGGATTTTGGTTGCGTTACTTCAGTGCATTTATTCCCTGCAAGCTCTGGCAGGTAAAAATCGGAGCAAAACTAAATATGCGCCTGTGGTGAAATTGGCATACACGTTGGATTTAGGGTGCGTCACTACAGTGCATTTATTCCCTGCAAGCTCTCGGCAGGTAAAAATCGGAGCAAAACTAAATATGCGCCTGTGGTGAAATTGGCATACACGTTGGATTTTGGTTGCGTCACTACAGTGCATATATTCCCTGCAAGCTCTCGGCAGGTAAAAATCGGAGCAAAACTAAATATGCGCCTGTGGTGAAATCGGCAGACACGTTGGATTTTGGTTGCGTTACTACAGTGTATTTATCCCCTGCAAGCTCCGGCAGGTAAATTTCAAGAGCAAAAATTGAATATGCGAGTATGGCGGAACTGGCAGACGCACCAGATTTTGGTTGCGTCACTACAGTGCATTTATTCCCTGCAAGCTCTGGGCAGGTTAAAATCGGGGCAAAACTAAATATGCGCCTGTGGTGAAATCGGCAGACACGTTGGATTTTGGTTGCGTTACTACAGTGTATTTATCCCCTGCAAGCTCCGGCAGGTAAATTTCAAGAGCAAAAATTGAATATGCGAG
>SVNP01000028.1 GCA_015066805.1 Ruminococcus sp.
TCGTAGAGAGTCAGGGTTTCGTTGCAACGGCTATGCTGTTTACCGAGGAAGGCCGCTACAACGAAACCCTGACTCTCTACGATTATACCCATACGCCCGACGGTGCGGAGCTTACCATGGAAACCTGTGCCGCATATCGCTTTGGTACGGAGAAAACACAGCTCCGGCAGAACGCAAAGGGTACCGCAGAGGTCTTTGCCGACGGTGCATGGCAGGCAGATGCCTCCTTGCAGATCCCCGACCTGTACAGCTACTTTTTTGCCGATGAGGAAACCGATGGTATGGAGCTGTTTGAGCGGCATTATTCCACTGTGGGTACCAAAAGCTATCTCTGTGAGATCTGGCTGATGGAAGAAAAACAGGGGGATATTACCGTGTACAACACGCTGTATCGTTATTATCTGGAGGATACTCTTGCAGCGGTACGGCTGCTGCCATCCTACTCCAAAAATATGCTGGTGTTTGATATCACAGGCTATACGGCATCATAAGAAAAGAAAAGCCACACGCCCTGCCGAGGAAGTGTGGTTTTTCTGATTTTACTTGATAATTGCAGCACAAGACTCCCCTCTCCTGTCGGGTTCCCCCTTCCTTATCCTCATCCTCTCTGATTTACACCCGCAGAGGTTACTTGCAAATCCAAAAAAATCCCTCCACCGCTTCACTTAGATGAGCGCAATTAAGAGGGGAGAGGTGAGCGGAGGGGGGTCTAAGGGGGGAACCCGTAAGGAGAGGGGGGAATTGGAGTGCGTAAGCACGAACATCCCCCCTTTCCTGTCGGGTGCCCTCCTTTCTTGCGTTGCCTATGAGATTGATAGCAAGTCACGGTTTTTGCAGTCAGCCTATGATTCTACACTCAACCCATCATTTTACGGTAAGCCGTAGAGTGCAAGGGGGAACCACAAGGCGAAGGGAAGTGTTCGCCCCGTTTCGCTGCGCGAAATCATGGCTCACATCTCCCCTTCTCCTTGAGTTTCCCCCTTCCGATCCCCTTCCTTATCCTCATCCTCTCTAATTTGCGCTCATCCAAGTGAAGCGGTGGGGGATTTTTTTGGATTTACAGGTAACCTCTGTGGGTGTGATATCAGAGAGGATGAGCAAGGGTGCCAAGGGTGCCACTTTTTCTCCCTGTGAAAGTGGCAATGTTGGCATTCTTGCAGGAGAGGCAGCACCCCTCACCGACAAACAAAAAAAAACGGACACCGCTTACGCAGCATCCGCTTCTTTTTCTGAGTTGGGGTGGAAGGATTTGAACCCTCGAATAACGGAGTCAGAGTCCGCTGCCTTACCGCTTGGCGACACCCCAGCAGGTATCTTTATCACCGGATTCCCCCGACGACTTGATTATTATATCACAACTTGCTGCGTTTGTAAAGGGGTTTTTTGAAAAATCCAATAATTTTTTTATTTTTACAGAAAAACGCTTGCATTTCCTGTATGGATTTGGTATAATCCTAAGTAGAGGGCATTGCGCCTGATGCCCTTATGCAGGATGCTCTCCTGAAAAAGAGGTTTATACCCATATGATATAGAGGAAATGTACCATGAAAAAGCTCTACTTTATCTGCAATCTGCACTCGGGCAAGAATATCATGCGCGGGAAGCTGGCTAGTGTGGTGGATACCTTCACCAAGGCCGGCTATGAGGTGGTTGTCCGTCCCACACAGGCTCGTATGGATGCCTGCAGTGCGGCGGAATATGCCTGTCTGGAGGGCAGCTACGATCTGATCGTCTGCTCCGGCGGTGACGGAACTCTCAATGAGGTTGTGCAGGGACTGATGCACAGTGAGAAACCTTTGCCCGTAGGCTATATCCCATGCGGCTCTACCAATGATTTTGCACGGGGACTGCGTATCCCCATGGAAATTGAAGCAGCCGCCGAATGGCTGATGTGCGGCCATTTGTATCATTGCGATGTAGGTGCGTTCAATCAGCGGTATTTCCTCTATATAGCGGCCTTCGGTGCCTTTACCTCCACGGTATACGAAACGCCCCAGAACATCAAAAATGCGCTGGGACACGCCGCCTATCTGCTCCATGCCATGTCACAGGTACCCAACATCCGCCCCTTCCACTTAAAGGTGGAGTATGACGGGCAGGTGCTGGAGGATGATTATCTGTTCGGCATGGTGACCAATACGGCATCGGTAGGCGGTATCCTCAAGCTGAAAAGCTTTATGCTGGATGACGGTACCTTTGAGGTCATGCTGATCCGCAAGCCCGCCCGCACCATTGATCTGCAGCATACCCTGCGTGCGCTGCTGAATATTGATGAGGATATGGACAGAACCTATGTGCAGTTTTTCCGTGCCTCGCACCTGCGGTTTTTCTCCAATGAGGAGATCTTCTGGACACTGGACGGCGAGTACGGAGAAAACACCCGTTATGCGGAGATCACAAACTATCATCGTGCCATCCCGCTGTGCATCGGTGATACATCCATTCAGAATAACGATCCCGTTGATGTATTGCAGCAGGAGGGAGACGCATCCGGACAGTGAAAGGAATGCAAAGCTATGCGTCTGTTTCTGATCGATTATGAAAATGTCAACTCTGCCGGGCTGGAAGGCATCGGGCAGTTGACACAGCAGGATCGGGTCATTTTGTTTTACAGTCAGTCGGCAAACACCCTCTCCTTTGATATTATGGACGAGATGCTTGCCGCAGGGGTTATGCCGGAACGTGTCTGCATTGCACAATCCGGCAAAAATGCGCTGGATTTCCAGCTTGTGACGTTTCTTGGGTATCTCATCGCCAAGAACACGGCAGATGAGTATTATATCATCAGCCGGGATGCGGGCTATACCGCAGCCGCCGCCTTCTGCCGCAGCAATCTGGGTGCCGGAGTGACCATCAGGCCATCCATTCGGGCGGTACTGAAAAGCACTGCACAGCCTGAAAGCTCCGCACAGAAAAGGGAGAAGAAAAAAGCAGCCATCAGCCTGCGGAAAAAGGCAACGGTGGTGCAGGTGCAGCCGGTGATCCATACGGAAGCAGTACCTGCCCCTGCCGCTATGCAGACCGGTGCCATGACCATAGATACTCTGCGGTCGCTGCTGCCCCATGATGTCGGTGCGGAGAACGCCGCACAGATTTTTGCCTGCCTGACGGAAAGCCACAGCAAAACAGAATTCCACAATGCCCTGCAGCAAAGCTTCAGCAATGAGGATTCCAAGCTGTATTACCATTGCCTGAAGCCCTGCTTTGCCGCAGCCTTTTCCGGCTGACCCGAACCAACCCAAAACCGCATGCTATACGGCAGTCCCCGTGTACCATGCGGTTTGTTTTTTGGATTTCAGCGACGTTTTTTCTCAGGCTGCTTGGTACCCTCCCCATGCTGCCGTAAGGCACGCTCTGCCAGGGGGCGGAACACGCAGTACAGAATCAGGCTGCTGACCATATAATCCACGATGAGCAGCAGGATCCGCAGCCACCATGCATCAAACAGCCGCCAGATGAACGCTGCCAGCCCGAAAAAGCATACCAGAAAGATGACAAACTGTGAGACATTGAGGAATTTTTCCAGCTTTGTATTCTGCTGCGGGATCTGAAGTTTCATGTTCTGCTCCTGTTCTGCGCCATGCGCCGATTCTTTTTTATTATCATAGCATATTTTCGGGGATTTTGCAAGTGCCTGTCAGACGGCGCAGCTCCGGCAGCAGCAGGTACAATCCTGCCAGATTGGGCAATGCCATGCAGCCGTTGCAGAAATCGCAAAGCAGCCAGATCCACTCCACCCTGCCCAAGGCACCGCAAAAAGCGGCTGTGATGTACAGCATCCCATACACTGCACCGTTTTTTTGGCCGAATAGATAGCAGAATGCGGTTTTTCCGCAGCCATACCAGCCAATGAGGGTGGCAAAGGCCAGCAATGCAATGCAGATGGCAAGCAGCCATACCGCCCATGTCCCAAAGCCTGCCCCGAATGCCGCCAGCAGCAGTGCTGCGCCATCCTGTGAGCCGTATGCGATGACCCCTTGGGGTGCAGTCAGCAGCACCAGTCCCGTGGCGGTGCAGCAGATGGCAGTATCCGCAAACACCTCAGCGGCAGCCCATTGTCCCTGCTGATGCCCCGTGGTATCCTGTGCCTCACAGTGCAGCATGGCAGAGCTGCCAAGCCCTGCTTCATTGGAAAAAACACCCCTGCGGATGCCGATGCTCATGGCGTGCAGCATGGCAGAAATACCCAGTCCGCTGCCCATGGCACGCAGCCCGAAGGCCTCCCGCAGCATTTGCAGCAGGGCACCCGGCAAAGCCTCGGCACGGCGTAGGATCAGCCACAGGCAGCACAGCAGATATCCCCCGCAGAGCAGGGGCATCAGCCCTTCCGTGATTTTTCCGATGCGCTTGCTGCCCCCTGTGAGAATCCCCACCAGCAGCAAAGCGGTGACCCCGCCCGATACAGAAGGCGGTACACCAATGCCTTGCAGTGCCGAAGCCATAGCGTTGGTCTGTGCCATATTGCCCATGCCGAGAGAGGCTCCCACACAGCAAAGAGAAAAAATCCCTGCCAGCAGTGCGGAGCCAACACCGTTTTTCAGGTAGGCAGGTGTACCGCAGACATTTTTATCCCGAAAACGGATGCCCAGCAGATTCTCGCTGTACACCAGCAGCATCCCAATGGGCGCAGAAAGCCACATCCAGAACAAAGCCCCCGCACCGCCCACGGAAACCGCCGCTGCCGTTCCCACCAGATTGCCTGTTCCCATAGTGGCAGCCAGTGCAGTGGCAAAAATCTGCCGCTGGGACGGCCCCTTGGTATGGGTCGCCTTGCCAAACAGCGTGCCGTAGGTTTCTTTCAGCAAGCAGCCAAAGTGCCGCAGGGGTGCCATACGGGTGGCAATTCCGCAGAAAACCGCCGCAGTCGGCAGTAAAAAGGGCAGTATCCACTGCCATAAGCCGTTATTCAGAGTGTTGAGCAGGTGCATGGTATCATCGCCGCCTTTCGGCATACTATATGCTCAGGGTTTGCCGTTGAGAAGAGATAGGCGGAAAAGAAAAGGGAATTTGACACTCCCACGGGAATATGATATAATAAGAGCAGCACGCAGGCTGCTTTCATAGCGGCTGCATGAGAAAAAAAGACAGGATGGTGCCCTATGAACGCATTGGAAGCTATGAGAAAACGGCGCAGCTATCGCGGCGCATACCGCCCCGACCCCGTGCCCCGTGCCCATCTGGAGGCGATTATGCAGGCAGGTCTGGATGCCCCCTCGGGCTGCAACAAGCAAACGGTCAGCCTGATTGGTGTGGATGACCCCGCAGTGCTGGCAAAGCTCCATGGTGTGATCGACCCCCCCGCAGGGGAAACGGCTCCTGCCATGATCTGTGTGCTGACCAGACCCATGATCGCATACAAAGACCGCTGCTTTGCGGTGCAGGATTACGCCGCAGCCATTGAAAATATGCTGCTTGCCATTACCGCACTGGGCTATGCAAGCTGCTGGTATGAGGGGCATATCACCGATACCGACCGCATCGGCGACCAAATGGCAAAGCTCCTGCAGGTGCCCGAGGAATACGAGCTGGTCTGCTTTCTGCCTGTGGGGCTCCCCCAAGGTGACCCGCCCCCTCTGAGAAAACGTCCCTTTGCACAGCGTGCATGGTTTAACGGCTTTGCCCGATGAAATCTACGGAAAGGCAGTTTACCGCATATGGAGATATCCTTTGAAATACCCACTCCGGCGCATAAGGCCGCAGTGCAGACCATTCTGGAGGCAGCAGGAGCCATGGAGAATGATGCAGCCTTTGCAAACCTGTATCTGCTGCGCCGAAAATACGGCACCGAGCTTGCTTTCCGGCAGAATATGCTGCTGCGCCGCTATACCGAAGGCTTTCGGGCAGGCTGCTACGGGTTTCCGCTGGGCTGCGGAGATCTGAAAGCGGCTGTTGCCTGTTTACAGGCGGATGCAAGGGAAAGAGGCATCGGGCTGCGGATGACGCTGCTGACCGAAGAAATGTGCGCCCTTCTGGAACAGGTCTGCCCCGGAGCGTTCTCCTTTACCGAAGCCGAAGGCTATGACGAATATCTGTATCTCCGTGAGGAGCTGGCGGAAATGCGCGGCAGCCGATATCACAGAAAACGCAATCATATGGCACAATTCTGGCGGCAGAATCCCGATGGGGAGATCCAGCCGCTGATCCCCGAAAATGCCGATCTGGCTGTGGATGTGGCAAGACAATGGCTGATGGCAAGGGAGAATCCCGCAGACCCCGCTTTGCAGGCAGAGTTTTCCTGCATCTGTGAGGCGGCAGCGCATATGCGTGCGCTGGAGATGGAGGGTCTGCTGCTGTATGCAGAGGGTAAGCCCATCGGCATGACCATGGTATCCCGCATTGCAGGGGATGTATATGACGTGCATTTTGAAAAGGTGGTGCCCCACCAGCCTCATGCATGGCCTGTGGTTGCCAATGAGATGGCAAAATGCCTGCCCCATGCCCGCTATCTCAACCGTGAGGAGGATCTGGGGGAAAGCGGTATGCGTGCCGCCAAAGCCTCCTACTATCCTGCCATGGTACGAAAAAAATACATTGCCTGTGAGAGGGAGTCATCATTATGCTGAAGGAGATCCTTTCATCCTGCACCTGTGCTGTCTGCAAAAATTGCTGTGTGTTCCTGCCTCAAAGCGCATGGGAGCTGCCTACCTTCTGTGAGGCATCTGTCAGGCGGCTGGCGGAAAGCCACCCCCATTTGCAGATCACACCCACGGAAGACGGCAGGCGGTACCGCATCGCCTTGCCCTATGATGCTTCGGGTAAGGCACAGCCCTGCCCTTTTCTGAATGCAGAAACCGGCTGTACGCTGCCTGCGGAGGAAAAACCCTTTGCTTGCAGTCTGTGGCCTGTGCGTGTGATGGAGCAGGAGGGCACACAACTGCTGACCCTGTATCGGGGCTGTGACGGCCTGCCCGAAGAAAATGCAGAGCAGGTAAAGGCTCTGCTGAATGACGGCCTGCGGGAGCGGATTCTGGCGGAGGCTGCCGCTGACCCCACTCTGATCCTGCCCTACCATGAGAATTACCTGATTCTGGAGGAAGGTCGGTGAAAATATGATCTTTGCACCTTGGGGTACCGTGCTGCAGGAGCATTTTCTGCCGTTGTTCTGGGTGCAGCATTTCATTATGTTGTTTTTGTTGTGGAGCTGTCTGCGCGGTATGACAGAGCATCGGCTGCAGATGCACTATACCAAGCGTGCCTACAAGGAGCAGCTTCGGTCTTACTGCTCCAAAGGGCTGTTTGGCTGGCTGACGCTGCACAGGCAGCGCACCATGCTGCCGCAGGGTGACAGCATCACCGCAAGATACATTCGGGTGCATAATGCCTCGTTATGGCTGATGCCTGCGGGGATTCTGCTGCTGATTTCTGCCGCTTCCCATCTGTGGGCAATATGGGCCGCCTTTGGGGTAGTGCTTGCAGAAACCGTTTGTGCAGGGGGCTTTGCGCTGTACTGTCGGTTTTACAGGGCACGCAGCAGCAAGGTGCCTCATGCAGGCATCTCATGGCCTGCTGTGTGGATGCGTTACGGCTATGCGCTGTGTGCGGTGATTTTTCTGGGTGTGGAGCAGATCATACCCGCTGCCCTGCTGCTGGTAGCCGATGGCATCCATATTCTGGTGGCAAGAGCGATGCAGTGGGATTCCTATTACTGCTTCATGCAAAGCGTAAACCACCGCCCCATGACACCCCATCATCATTCGGCATCCTTCCGCAATGACCGTAAGCGGGACAAGGATATGCGGAATGCGGCGTGGGCGATGATAGGCCTGGGTGTTGTCTGCGGCGCATTGTTTCTGCTGCCGCCAACGTAAGAAAGAGAGCTGTATTTTGGAATACGGCTCTCTGTTTTTTTTCTTTCTGTTGATTTTTCATGGGAATGCTTTACAAAACTCCCTGAATATGCTATAATATGAGGAACGTCGTTTTTTTGTTATGAGAAGTTTTTTTCATTGCTTTGGGAGCTTTTATGGGTATTATCGAGCTTTGTATGCTGGCATTCGGCCTTGCAATGGATGCCTGTGCTGTTTCTATGACCAACGGAATGTGCTATTCCCACATCCGCAAGGGTTGGACAGTGGCCATCGGCGCCTGCTTCGGCATCATGCAGGGCGTTATGCCGCTGCTGGGGTATTTTCTGGGTACCTTTTTTGCGGATGTGATCTCGGCGTTTGACCACTACATTGCCCTGATTTTGCTGGGGTTCATCGGCGGTAAAATGCTGTGGGAGGCACTGCATCCCGATGAGGAGGAAGAGGCGGGCGACGGCAGACTGACGGTAAAGCTGCTGCTGCTGCAGGGCGTTGCCACCAGTATTGATGCCATGGCGGTGGGTGTGAGCTTTGCTGCCCTGCCCGATATCCGTATTGTACCTGCCGTTGCACTGATCTGCGGTGTGACATGGGTGCTGAGCTGTCTGGGGGTTGTGCTGGGCAAGCGGTTCGGCAAGCTGCTGAACAACAAGGCACAGATCCTGGGCGGTCTGATCCTCATCGGCATCGGCGTAAAGATTTTTGCAGAGCATATGTGGTTTTCGTAACCGCAAATCAATGATAATTCGGAAGTGAAACGGAGGAATGCCATATGTCGGAATTTCAGGTGCCGACACCCTGTTATCTCATAGACCGCAGCCGCCTGAAGGAGAACCTGACCGTTCTGGATGAGATCCGCAAGCGCACGGGCTGTAAGATCCTGTTTGCTCAGAAGGCATTTTCCTGTTACCCCTTTTACTCCATGATGTCCAGATATCTGGACGGAACCTCTGCCACAGGTGAGTATGAGGCGCAGCTTGCACATCTGTATTTTCACGGAGAAAACCATGTGTGCGGTGCGGTGTACCGCCCCGAGGAAATGGAAAAGCTCTGCGGGATCTGCGATCATATTGTGTTCAATTCGCCGCGGCAGTTGCATCGGTTTGGCGGACAGGCCGTGGCGGCAGGCTGCAAGGTGGGTCTGCGGATCAATCCCGAGCTGCCCCTGCAGCAGTTTTCCGATTACGACCCCTGTGCGCCCAATTCCCGTTTTGGTGCCACCCTGGCACAATTCCCCAGAGAAGACCGCAAGCTCATCACAGGCCTGCACGTTCATGCCCTGTATGAGCAGAACAGCGATGCCTTAGAGCAGCTTGTGGATGTGATCGTGCGGCAGTATGCGGGGCTGCTGCCGGAGCTGGAATGGATCAATCTGGGCGGCGGCCATGCGCTGACACGCCCCGAATATGACATCGACCGCTTGGAAAAATGTGTGCGCCGTCTGCAGGAAAACTACGGCCTGACGGTGTATCTGGAGCCGGGTGAGGCCATTGCCTGGAAGGCAGGCTATTTTGTCACCACCGTGCTGGATATTGTGGAAAACGGTATGCCCATTGCCATTGTGGATGCTTCCGCAGTATGCCATACCCCCGATGTGACGGAGCTGGGCTATCATCCGCCGCTGCTGCAATCGGTTTCCGAGGAAAAGGGCAGATATCTCATCCGCATTGCAGGCAGAAGCTGTCTGCCGGAGGATGTATTCGGTGACTATTACTTTGACCATCCGCTGCAGATCGGCTCTCAGCTTGTGTTTGCGGATATGGCCATCAATACCATCACCAAGGCGGTGATGTATACGGGTATGCCCCTGCCCTGTGTGGCTGTTCGGGAGCCTGACGGTACCTGCACCGTGCTGCACAGCTTCTCTTTCTCCGATTACAAAAACAGAATGTAAATGCACATCTGATACGAAAGCTTCTTTGTTGCGAACTCTTTCCGTGGGCAGCGCATATGCTGAACAAGGCAGTTCCGGTAGGGATCTGCCCTGTGGAATCGGAAAGGAGGAGACTATGGAGGAGCTTTCCTCATTATGGGGGCTTGAAACAGGGGAAACGGGGATCGTTGACCATATGACGCTGCCGCCCCATACGGAAGGACGGCTGCAAAGCTTCGGGCTGATCCCCGGTACGGAAACAGAATGCCTGATGCGTGCCCCCTGCGGAGAACCGTGTGCCTTTCGGGTGCGTGGGGCTGTGATCGCTTTGCGCCGCAAGGAATGTGAAGGGATCATGGTGCGCAGGGTAACGGAGCATGACGCACCGCGGGCAATGACGGTGATCCTGGCAGGCAACCCCAATGTGGGCAAAAGTACGGTATTCAACGGGCTGACGGGTATGCGGCAGCATACGGGCAACTGGTGCGGCAAAACCGTGGAAAGTGCCAAGGGCTTTGCGGCATACAAGGGCAGCCGCATTACGGTGCTGGATACCCCCGGTACCTACTCGCTGCTGTCTGCATCGGCGGAGGAACAAGCGGCGGTGGATACCCTTTGCTCGGTGCCCCATGATTGCGTCATCTGTGTCTGCGATGCCACAAGACTGGAGCGTGGACTGATCCTTGCTTTGCAGATCCTGGAAATGACCCGAAAAATGGTGCTTTGCATCAATTGCATGGATGCTGCCCGACAGCAGGGGATCTCTGTTGATACCGCACAGCTTTCCGGGCTGCTGGGGATACCGGTCATCGGTGTAACGGCCAGACAAAAGCGTACCCTGGAGCCTTTGCTGGATGCTGTTATGGAACAGGCGGCAATGCACCGCACCGAGGGGCTGGAGATCCGTTATCCGCAGATAGCGGAACGTGCCATTGGAGCTGTTATGGAGCCTGTTGCCGCTGCTCTGCCGGAAGCGAAGCAGGGTGCTGCAAGGTGGTATGCGGTACATCTGCTGATGCATAATCCTCGGTTGCAGCTACCGCCGTGCAGTGAGGAGAAACAGCAAGCCGCCGCAGAAGCTCTGCGGCGCGGCAAGCATTTGCTGCATGAGGGCAATATGACCACACGGCAGTATGAGAATCTGGTGGCTGCCACGGTGATCCTGCGAGCCTCCGGTATTTGTGCCAAAACCGTTACTGTCTGTGAAAAGACCGCCCCGTGGGAGGAACGCCTGGACAGACTGCTGGCAGACCGACGGTTTGGCGGTGCTTTTATGGCTCTGCTGCTGTTCGGGGTATTCTGGCTGACGGTGGTGGGTGCCAATGTGCCCTCTGCCATGCTGTTTACCCTGCTGGAACGCTGCTGCGATCTGCTGGGGCAGGCGGCGGAAGTACATCTGCCCCCTATGCTTTGCGGTGCCCTCATAGATGGTGCGCTGCGGGGCACCTGTCGTGTCATATCGGTGATGCTGCCGCCTATGGCCATCTTTTTTCCGTTGTTTACCCTGCTGGAGGACAGCGGCCTGCTGCCGCGGATCGCTTTTCGTGCAGATGGCGCATTGGCAAAATGTCATGCCTGCGGCAAGCAATCTCTGACCATGGCAATGGGCTTCGGCTGTAATGCCGTGGGTGTTTCCGAGTGCCGTATCATCGGCAGCAGAAGGGAACGGCTCATTGCTGTGCTGACAAACAGCTTTGTTCCCTGTAACGGCAGATTTCCGCAGGGACTGTGAAACATGATTTTTGGAAAGGAATGAAACTTATGTTGGGCTTGCTGGCAAAACTGTGCATCCGCAACCATACGGCATATAAGGATCCTGCTGTGCGGAAGGGGTATGGTATTCTTTGTTCGGTCATGGGCATTGTGCTGAATCTTTGTCTGACGGCGGTCAAGCTGATGGCAGGCTTTCTCAGCGGTTCGGTGGCTGTCATTGCCGATGGTATCAACAATCTCTCCGATGCCGCCTCCTCGCTGATCACCCTGCTGGGGTTCTGGCTGGGGGGCAAAGCTCCCGATCCGGAGCATCCCTTTGGTCACGGGCGCATGGAATACCTGGCGGGACTGGCTGTTTCCGTTCTGATCCTGTGGATGGGCGTGGAGCTGCTGACCTCCTCTGTAAAAGCACTGTTTGTCCCTTCGGAGGTGGTGCTTTCTCTGCCCACCTTGATTTTGCTGGGGATCTCCGTGCCCATCAAGCTGTATATGTATTTCTATCACCGCAGCATCGGCAAAAAAATCGAATCTGCCGCTATGCTTGCCACTGCCACGGATTCCGTCAGCGATGCGGTCTCCACCCTGGTGGTGCTGGTCAGCACTGTGCTTTCCGCCGTCATGGGCTGGAAGATCGACGGCATCTGCGGTATTCTGGTATCGGTACTGATTCTCCGTGCAGGGCTTTCTTCCGCAAAGGAGACCGTATCTCCCTTGCTGGGGCAGCCGCCCTCCAAGGAGCTGGTAGAGGAGATTCATACGATGGTGCTTTCTCACGACAAGATCGTGGGGGTGCATGATATGGTGGTACATAACTACGGCCCCGGCCGCATGATGATCTCTTTGCACGCAGAGGTGCCTGCCAATGAGGATATTTTCCTGCTCCATGATCTCATTGACAACGTGGAACGGCAGCTTTGCGAGCATTTTTCCTGCGAGGCGGTCATTCATATGGATCCCATTGCAGTAGATGACAAGGTGGTATCCGCCATGCACGCTGCGGTGGCAGGCATTGTGCATTCGGTGCATCCTGCCATCTCCATGCATGATTT
Organism: Ruminococcus sp.; assembly: GCA_015066805.1. Taxonomy (GTDB): domain Bacteria; phylum Bacillota; class Clostridia; order Oscillospirales; family Ruminococcaceae; genus Firm-04. The sequence continues at coordinate 12,441 of SVNP01000028.1, forward strand.
CCGCATGGTGGAGGGGCCCACACATACCAATCTGATCTTTGATGTATGCGTGCCTTTTTCCTTTGCCATGAAGGACAATGAGCTGAAAACGGCCATCGAAGAAGCCATTACGGCGCAGTTCCCCCATTGCTTTGCCGTGATCAAAATTGATAAGGCCTATGTGTAGAGGTGTATATGCGTTCATCTGATTTTGCTTTGCAATGCCCTGTCTGCGGTCTGCCGCTGCAAAAAGAAACGGGTCGCTATCGCTGCGTGAAAAATCACTGCTTTGACTGCGCCCGTTCGGGATATGTGAATCTGCTGCTGCGGCAAAGCCATCGGCTGCGGGGCGATGACCCTGCTATGGTATCGGCAAGACGCAGCTTTCTGGAAAAAGGCTACTACCGCCCTTTGCTGGAGGCTGCAGGTGAGGTGCTGCTGCGGGAATACGGTACCTCTTCAACGGTGGTGCTGGATGTGGGCTGCGGTGAGGGCTGGTATTCCCGTTTGCTGACACAGCAGCTTGCGGAGAACGGCAGAAAGCCTGTACTGGTGGGTGTGGATATTTCTCCCAGTGCGCTGCAATATGCCGCAAAGCGTGCTGCGGAGACTCTTTCCTGTGAGCATCACTGGGCGGTGGCAAGCATCAACCGTTTGCCTGCCGCAGATGCTTCCGTACAGCTTCTGCTGAATTTTTTTGCCCCCTGTGAACCAAAGGAATTTGCAAGAGTGCTGCATCCCCAAGGGGTGCTGCTGCGTGCCATACCTCTGGAAAAGCATTTGTGGGAGCTGAAAGAAGCCGTTTATGCACAGCCCTATGAAAACCGCCCTGTCATTGCTGCACCGGAAGGCTTTGTACTGTCCGATGTGCGGCGCATTGCATATACCGTTACTCTTTCGGGGGAGGATCTGGCGGCGTTGTTTGATATGACTCCCTATGCCCGCAAAACGGCTCCTGCCGATCGGGAAAAGCTGCTTGGGGTGGAGCATCTGACCATACAGCTTGCCTTTGGTCTGCTGGTGTGCCGCAGGCAGTGAACTGTTCCAGCAAAGCGGCAAGTGCCTGACGGCTGAAGGACTGCGTGCCTGTGCCGATCTGCAGCCTGACAGCGGTGCGGACAGACATATTCATACCTCCTTCCATGTAAAATAGGATCGGAAGATTCTATGCGTGGGGGAGGTTTTTTATGTATGCAGCCATATACTGCCGCAAATCCGTAAATACTTTGCAGGGGGAATCCATACAAAGCCAGTTGGAGCATTGCCGTGCCTGTTTAAGGATGCATCGCTCGGCGGAGGATGCCCGACAGGCAAGGGTGTATCGGGATGAGGGCTTTTCGGGGGCAGGGCTGAAGCGTCCTGCCATGCAGCAGCTTTTGCGGGATATCCGTGGGGGATGTATTTCCTGCGTGGTTTGCTATCGCCTGGATCGCATCAGCCGCAATGTCAGTGATTTTACGGCACTGATGGAGGAATTCTCCCGTTACCATGTCAGCTTTTTATGCGCTGCGGAATCCTTTGATACCCGACAGCCCATGGGGCGTGCCATGCTGTACATGGCATCGGTATTTGCACAACTGGAACGGGAAACCATCGGGGAACGGGTGCGGGATAATATGTACACGCTGGCTGCCGACGGTCGCTGGCTGGGGGGGAAGCCGCCCTTTGGTTATGGGCTGCGGCGGACATCACCGCCCTATGCCCGTACTGCTCTGGTGGCGGATGCGGAGACCTTTCCCTTGGTGCAGCAGTTGTTTGCGGCGGTGCTGCGGCGTGGGGAGCTTGCAGATGCCGAACAACTGGGTGCAGTTCTGTCTGAAACGGCAGGATGTACTGTCAACCGACGGTTTTTGCGCCGATTGTTTACCAATCCCGTATATGCCGCTGCCGATGCTGCGGCTGGGGAAGCCCTGAGCCGACAGGGCTATGAGGTGTTATTCCCCATGCAGGCGCATTGCGACAGAGGCATTATGGTATATGGCAGGCACCCCAATCGTCCCCGGGCAGAAAACCTGATCTCTGCGGCAGCAGGTACACATCCTGCGGTATGCAGCGGCAGAGATTGGTCTGCGCTTCTGGGGCTGCTGCGGCGGTCTCTGCCCCAAAACCGACAGCCTGTGGGCATTCTCAACGGGATTTTACAATGTCATCTGTGCGGCGGCCCCATGGAATGCAAACGGCGCAGCGGCAGAGAGGGGCAGTTTGATTACATCTGCCGCACCAAGAACAGAAGCCATGGCTGCTGCTGCGGTAATCTGGTGGGGGCTTTGGCGGATGATGCGGTATGGACACATCTGGCAAAGCAAAGCGGGATCTCGCCTGTACAGCCGTATCCCTTTGCATTGCAGCGTTCGCTGGCTGCTTTGCTGATTCAGCAGGCAAGCTGGGACGGAGAGACTCTGCATATGCTGCTGCGCCGATGATGTTTCCCATACCCTGCGGATTTCCGTCGTTACTGGTGATCGCCGCAATGTTCTGCAGTGCAGGTGCTTTGGGCACGCTGCAATCCGCATTGATCGTGACGGGCCTGGTGCTTTGCAGCATCGGCTGTACCTTGGCCATGTCTTTTCTGCTGAGCCGTACTGTGCTGAAGGGGGAGCCTTCCTCCTATGTGCTGGAGCTGCCGCCTTACCGCAGACCCCAGCTTGGCAGGATTTTGGTGCGCTCCCTGACAGAACGGATCGGCAAGGTGCTGTGGCGGGCTGTGATCGTGGCTGCCCCTATGAATCTGCTGATATGGCTGCTTGCCAATATACAGCTTCACGGTACGGCGCTGCTGCAATATGCTGCGGATGCCCTTGCTCCCTTGGGAGAGCTGCTGGGGCTGGATGGGGTACTGCTGATGGCCTTTATTCTGGGACTGCCTGCCAATGAGATCATACTTCCCGTTGCTCTGACAGGCTACACGGGTGCATCGGTGCTGACAGATTACGCATCGGCAGGGGAGCTGCACAGCTTACTGGCACAGCATGGCTGGAACAGCGTAACGGCAGTTTGTTTTCTGGTGTTTATGCTGTTTCATGCGCCTTGCGCTACCACATTGCTGACCATCCGCAAGGAAACAGGCAGCACACGCTGTATGCTGCTGGGCTGGCTGCTGCCGCTGACTGTGGGCGGAACCCTTTGTATCCTGCTGCATGGTGTGCTGACGGCTGTGGGTGTGGCATAGCAGCATAGCGGCATGACGATAAGCACAGAAAGAAAAAGGGCGGAATCACATCCGCCCTTTTATGATTTATGAGATGGCTGCAAGCCATTTGGCAAAGGCCTGTACCAGTACGTTTTCGCTGCGGTCATTACCGGGTACCACCGATGCCGCATTGACAGCCTGTGCTGCTTTTGCCATTTCCTGCAGCTTGGCGATGTAGTCTTCATCAATGCCGTAATAGGCCATGGTATAGCTGAGATATACTGCCTCATTGGGATAATTTTCAAAGAACCACATGGCCATGCCGTTGGCGTTATCTATGCGGTAGCTTTGGGAGATGAGGATCATCTCATCCATGGCAGTCAGCAGAGCCGCACTGTGCGCTGTGGGCAGCAGTGTGGCAAAGTGGCGGATATCCACCAGATCATACTCACCTTCACCGAAATCCTGTGCCTTGCTGCGGGCAGTGACAATGCTTGTAATGCCCGATTTGCTGTACAGCGCATAGAGATCATCCACATAATCATACACGGCGGACATGACCTGCTCTGCCTTGGAAAGATCGTAGCAGGCAAGGGTGGCCTCCATGCGGTATTTTTTGTTGTCGGCGATCATATCGTCAATGATCTGCTGTGCCAGTGTTTCCATATCCACGGCAGGGTCAGCCGCCAGGGTACTGAGGAAACCCGTATAATTCCACCCAAGGCCGCTTTCCGATTCCTCGGAGGCGATCATGTAATCGGCATAATCCCGCACGGCATAGGCGATCTCGGCACAGCCCATGACACAGCAGTCAAAGCCGATCCAGTCAAAATGCACCTGTGCGTTCTCCAGCGCATAGCAAAGCACGGGTATGCTCATGGATTCACCATAGATCTCATCATAGCAAAGGCCATACACGGGGCCGCCGCCGTGATCCCACAGGATCAGCGCATAGCGGTCGGCAGGGAAGCGTTCTGTGCTGTATGTAATAAACTGCGAGAGGGTATCGGCTTCCGCCATATTGCGGATCTCACCGCAATCCTTTACCTTGATGCCCTCGCTGTTGCAGCTTACATAATAGTGGGAATCCGCATCCACACAGGTATTATCGCTGCTCCATTCCTTGGCACCGCCTGTTGCCATTACGATATTCAGATGCTCGGAGGTATCCGCATACATCATCTCGATCATATCCATGGTTGCCTGTTCCGCTTCCGTTTCCAGATCGGAGCCGCAGAGGTAGACCATTACCGTAATGGATTCCGCCTCCGGTGCAGGATACAGCACCATCCGCTTCAGCAGGGTCAGGTCAATGGCGGTAATGGCGGCATCTCCGTCCAGATCGGCACCCATGGAGATGGTGGTTGCAGTACCCGTCAGGTAATCCCGCAGCAGATAGATGTCATCCGGATCCACGGTACCGCTGCTGTCGCAGTCGCCCACGGCAACGACGGTGCTTGCGGCGGTGGCGGGCAGCATGCTCATCCACGAGCCTGTAAGGACAGCCGCAGTCAGGCAGGCAAGGAGATTTCTGCCCCATGCTTTGAATTGTGTCATGTTTCAATCCCTTTCTTCATGCAAAATGCATCTGCTGATAAAAAATACAGTCTGCTAGACTTCTTTAGTATAGCAAACCGGAATCAAAATGTCAATCCCCATGGGGCATTTTTGCACCAATGAAAACAGGGGACAGCTTGCATTTTTTGCGGGAATATGCTATCATTAGGAAAACGAAGGAGAAAGGGGCGGGAGCCTTATGGCAAAATCCGGCGGGGCACCGCAAAGCCCCATGAAGCACATTATGCTTGCCGTTTTGGGCATTAGCGTTGCAGGCATGACACTATGCGGCGTACTGTACCGCCTGATGGGTGCGCCATGGCTGCTGAGTATGGCCATCACCTTTGGTGTGACAGCGTATCATATGGTCATACGGTTTCTTTCCCCCGTGATCGTTTGGCTGCTGTCCGGCAGACGCTATGACCCTGAAAGCAGGTGGTTCCGGCAAAAGCCCTGGGAGCCGGGCTTGTATGCTTTTCTGAAGGTGAAACGGTGGAAAAAACATATGATGTCCTATGACCCGAGGGAGTTTTCCACTGCGTATTTTTCCGCAGAGGAAATTGTGGGGAATATGTGCCATGCAGAGGCGGTTCATGTTTGTATTATCCCATTGAGCCTTGCTTCCGTTGGCTTTGCGATCCCCTTTGGAGCATTGCCTGTTTTTCTGATCACCGGTGTGGGGGCTGCGCTGTTTGATCTGTTGTTTGTCATCATGCAGCGGTACAACCGCCCGAGATTGCTGCGTCTTATCCGCCGAACGTCTCGGTGAAGATCTGACGGAGAGTCTCTTCGGGAATGGGCTGCCCTGTAAAGATCTGCAGCATACCCTTGGGTGTGATGCGGTAGCCCTTTAACCCATCACGGTGGGCAGAAACCGCCTGTGCTTCAATGTTGATATGATCCTTGAAGGGAATGAGCCGTACAAAGGCATTGCCTGTATCATAGCTGGGCAGCTTTGCCCACAGCTTTTCTGTGGGCGGAACGGGTGCGCTTTCATACACCAGCCGCCGCAGCTCCCAAAACAATGCGTTGACTTCCGTGGGAAGCTGCTCTGTCAGGGAGCGGATCTCCTGCTGAACGTTTTGTGGATATGCTTTCATTTTTCCTCTCCCCCGTCATCTTTTTTTGTATAACACCAGCTCGGGGTCCGAACCGTTTTCGCCATAGGTGCATACCAGAAGAAAATCCAGCCCCGCAGCAATGCCGAAGCAGCGGTCACCGCCGAACACACATTCCAACTGGTTGCCCAGATAGGTGGCTTTGTCATCCAGAAATGGAACAGATCGTCCGTTGGGCAGCCGATATTCCAGATTGATAAAGCTGCCCGGCAGTACATTGAGATGCTCCACTTTGGGTAAGCCCTCAATATGCAGCAGTGTATTAAACTCATCCATGATCTGCTGCTTGAAGGCTTCAAATTGCTGCTTGCCGCCCAGTGTCAGATACTGCTTCCATACATCCAGTGTAAAGTCGCCATCGGCATAGCACCATTTGCAGTATTCCTCATTGTAACCGCCATCGGGTTCCTTGCTGATGTCGGTGTCCTTCAGGGGCATACCGCAGCACTGACAAACCAGATCACGGGGTGAACCCAGCAGGGTGTTGATGGAAACATCATACAGCTTGGAAAGCCGCTTCAATGTTTCGGTATTGGGAATGGTATCGCCGTTTTCCCAGCGGGATACCGCCTGACGTGTCACATACAGCAGTCCCGCAAGGGCATCCTGAGATAAGCCTTTTTCCATGCGGAGCTGCAGCAGAATATCTTTGGTTTCCATAGCAATCATCACCTCGCATCCATTATACTACAATGGCAGAAAATCTGCAAGCAACTTGCTGTTGCCGCCGGCGGATGCGGGTGTGAGAATATTACAATCATCTTTGGAGGAATGTATGAAAAAGCTGTTCGGTATCATCGGGCTGATCGCTTTGGTGAGCGGCGTGCTTTCCTTGCTGCTTTCGCTGTTTTATCGGTGGGGATATTATCATCTGATGGATGGCTCTGCTCATCAGTACACCATGCTGCGGGAGAGAATGCTCCTGTTTCTGATCATCGGCATTGTGCTTGGCGTGGCAGGGCTCATATGTATGGTCATTGGCAGCAAATGTTGAACTTTTTGCAAAGGAGATGTACCGATACCATGAAATCCCATTCTTTTGTGATACGAGAAGCGAAATCCGATGATCTGGCTGCCTTGCTTGCGCTGTATACCCATCTGCATGAGCAGGGAATTCCCGAATCCACCGAGCATCTGGCACAAACATGGGAAACCATCTGCAATGACAGCAGCCATCACATCATTGTATGCGAAGCGGAAGGGCAGATCGTAGCATCCTGTGTTTGTGTGGTGATCCCCAATCTGACAAGAAATATCCGCCCCTACGCGCTGATCGAAAATGTGGTGACACATACACAGCACAGAAAAAAAGGCTATGCAACCGCTTGCCTGGATTTTGCCAAGGAGATCGCCGTACAGTGCAACTGCTATAAGATCATGCTGCTGACAGGCTCCAAAAATGAAAGCACGCTCCGTTTTTATGAACGCGCCGGTTACAATTCCAATGATAAAACCGGTATGATCCTTTGGCTGTAAGGCTGATGGTGAGTATTACCTCTGCCGGGTGGGCAGGTCGAATCATTCGCATCCGGTTGTGAGGGAGGTGAAGGTGATGAATTGACTTTTTCGGAGTGGAGTGGTATAATGTTAGAAAGCAGATTGACTTAAAAATAAGAATTTGACGGAGAATCAGTAATGAAAATCTACGATATTTCCCAAGAAGTTTTCGGCTGCCAAGTGTATCCGGGCGACCCAATGCCGGAGAAAAAAGAACTCAAATCGATGGAAAAGGGCGAAGTATATAAT
>SVNP01000007.1 GCA_015066805.1 Ruminococcus sp.
GTCCGCAGGCGCAGGCTCTGCGGAATACTCTCGCTCGGGGGCTGCTTCCCGTGCGGGCTTTGCCTCTCTTGTCTCTCTGGATTCTCTGCTCCACTTGGACTCAGAGCGGCTTTCACGCTCGGTTTCGGTCTCGTAGCCCTCGTCCTCCTTGGGTGCCAGGAAGTCAGCGATCTTGTTCAAGATTTTGCTCATAGCGATTCTCCTTTTTCTTTTGTTTTATGGCTTCAGCGATTCTATCCACAGCCCGCAGGCTGCAAAAAACGGATATCAGATTCCCTTTTGGGGGTAGATTCTTGGGCCGAACAGCGCACTGCCCAGCCGCACCATTGTAGAGCCGTGTCGCACGGCAGAGGTATAATCTCCGGACATACCCATAGAAAGCACGGGCAGCGGAGCGATCTGCTGCAATTTTTGGTGCAAGGCGGCGATCTGTGCAAACATGGCATCCGCCTCGGACTCATGGGCCACCGGGGGCGGAATGGTCATCAGCCCTTTTACCTCCAGGTGGGGCATTGCCATCACCTGCCGCAGAAGATCGGGCAGAAAGCGGGGGTCGGCACCGGATTTGGTGGCTTCCCCTGCGGCATTGACCTCCAGCAGCACGGGCTGGACGATCTGCTTTGCGGCGGCGGCCTTCTCAACGGCTTCTGCCAGATGAAGGCTGTCCACCGAATGGATCAGCGTGACGCTGCCCACGATCTGCCGCACCTTATTGGTTTGCAGGTGGCCGATGAACTGCACCTCTGCGGCGGGGTCATAGGCATCCCGCTTGGAGAGATACTCCTGCACACGGTTTTCGCCCAACACACGGATCCCTGCGGAAACGGCGGTATTCACCAGCACGGGGTCAACGGTCTTGGTCACAGCCATAAGAGTCACCCCGGCGGGATCACGGCCACAGGCGGCACAGGCTGCACGGATCTTTTCCTGTGCTTCGGCGCAGCGCAGCAGCACCGCATTGCGGATGTCATTGGATTCAGTTGCCATCAGCCATCACTCCATCCACAATAATGTCATCATACAGGGCGATATAATCTGCTCCTGCATTCAGCTCCGAAAGATAGAAATCCTCGGTTTCGTAAACAATATTCAGCTTTTTGAAGGCGGCGTTTTCACCCACCAGCACCCAAACGCCCATGTAGCGGTTGGTGGTCTGGTACTGGGAGCCGTCTTCATTGACCACCGTTTCCTCAATATCCATAAAGCGGATGGCGGAACGGGGGATCTTGATGCCTTCCACGGTCTTCCGCACGATCTCCACACGCTCGGTGCGGTGCTGCACGGTATCATAGGTCATGGTTTCGCATCGCATAATGATCTGTGTCTCACCGATATTGCCGGCGGAGGCCAGAGAGATCACCTCTGCGCGCATGGTATCCGATGCGGAATCCGGACGGATATCCACACGGTCACCTTCGGAAAGGCGCAGGGTCGTATTATCAAATATGCCCACAATATACCAGGCGTAACCATCCACCAGCTTGCCGATGACACCTTTATGGTCGGTGGTCAGTGCACCGTCATCGTTGATCTCCGCAAGCTGCTGCGGGGTAAGAGAAGCCATGGTATCCACGGTCAGCTCCGACTCATAGCCGTCAATATAGCTGATAAAGTAGGCACTTTCGTCTGCGGTAATGATCTCCCTCGGTTCTGTTTTCTTGGCCTCCAGCGCGGCGATCTCCTGCTTTAACGCAGCGATCCTGCCGGAAAAGTCCACATTCTCCTCGGTGATCTTCTGATAGGTGCTCATCAGCACGGCCAGCTCGCTTTTTTCCTCCACAATACTGCCATAGGAGCCCTGCTCCCGCAGCTTCATCAGTGCCCTGTACTGGTCACCGATCAGTGCCGACAGATTGGAAGGCTGTGCATTTTCGCTGGTACCGGGGTTTTCGATTTTATTCAGCAGTGCAAGCTCCGCCTGCTTTTCCGCGATCAAGCGGCGCAGGTCGATCTGTTCTTCGCTGCCGTATACCTCTGCGATGACACTGCCCACGCCCAGCTTTGCGCCATCTGCGACGCAATAACGCACGGCACCGCTGCCGGAATACCCGGCCACGATCTCATCACGGACATACACGCCCTGAAAGGATTCCGACTCACTGACCGCACCATAGACGGCCGTTTCGGTTTTATAATCCCGGTTGAACAGATTGAAGATCATACTGACTGCCAGCATAACGACGAACGCAACGACGAGCCCCTGAAGGATCCGCGTTGTGATCTCATTCATGGTCTCAGCCTTCTTCCTTCTCGGCTGCGTCCAGAATGGAGATCGGTCTCATGGGGATAATGGTAGAGATGGCATGCTTGTACACAAGCTGCTGCTTGCCATCGCAATCCAGGATCACGATATAGCTGTCAAATCCTCTGACAACGCCCTTGAACTGGTAGCCATTGGTCAAGAAGATGGTCAGCGAGATGCGCTCCTTTCGTGCCTGATTCAGGAAAACGTCCTGCAGATTGAGAGTCTTGCTCATAATAACATTGCCTCATTTCTCTAAAAAAATATGTGTCTTTGGAAGTGCAGGTCTGCCATAAAGGGAAAAAACCAGTTACCTACACAAATTACATTATATCACAACTCGCCGTGTTTGGCTATGATTTTTTGGCATTTCCGAAAAATTTCCAGATTATCACAAATATCATCCCGCCACACCCACATGATTTGCTCATTTCGACGAAACCACGTGCATTGCCGCTTGGCATACCGGCAGGTTTCCCGTTTAAGAACCTCCAGGCAATCCTCAATGGGGGCTTCATTTTTCAGCCACGGCAGCAGCTCCTTATACCCGATGGCCGCTGCGGCGGTGGCACGGCGGCGGCCGCTTTCGTATTCCTCCCGCACCTCTTCGGCAAGGCCAAGCTCCATCATACGGTCCACCCGCCTGCCGATGCGCTCATACAGCTTTTGTCTGTCCTGAAAGCCCACACCCAGCCGTGTTATCTCCCACGGGGAGGGCACACTGCGGCTTTGCTCCGCAAATACGCTTAAGGGGGTGCCGGTCAGCTCATAAACCTCCAGCGCACGGATGACCCTGCGCAGGTTATTCTCATGGAGCTTTGCCGCAGATACGGGATCGCAGTGCTTCAGACGCTCCAGCAGCACAGCAGCACCCTCTGTTTCCGCCTCCTTCGCCAGTCGGTCTCTCACCGCCTGCGAGGAAGGCACATCGGGAAACTGAATGTTATCCAACAGGCTGTCGATGTACAAGCCGGTGCCGCCTACTACAATGGGCAGCTTGCCTCTTGCGTGGATATCCGCAATGGCGGCACGGGCATATTCCACATAATCCGCCACAGAACAAGGCGTTTCGGGGGAAAGGGTGCCGATGAGATGATGGGGAATGCCCTGCATCTCCTCCGCCGAGGGCTTGGCTGTGGCAATATCCAGCCCTTGGTAAATCTGCATGGAATCGGCGGAAACCACCTCGCCGTTATAATGCAAAGCAAGCTGCACGCCCAGATCGGTCTTGCCCGATGCGGTAGCACCTACCACAGCCCATACAGGGGGCTTCCGAGTCATATGCTGCAAGGCAGTCACCTCCTTTTTTCAGTTCTGAATGCGCTTAAACTGTTTTTCCAGTTGATATTTGGAGAGAATAAACATCACAGGCCTGCCATGGGGGCAATGGCGGATGGCATCATCCTCCCACACACGGTTTGCAAGAACCTGCAGCTCCTCTGCCGTATTGCGGTCACCTGCACGGATGGCGGCTTTACAAGCCAGATCATGGAAATAATCATCCAGCAGATGGGCCTCGGGCTGCTGCATTTCCAGCAGGCAATGCTTTGCCAGCCGCGGCAGCATCTCGTCAAAATCCAGCCCTTCGCAGCTCATGGGGATCCCCGTCAGCTTCACGATGGGCGCATCTTCAAAATCAAAGGTAAACCCTACCTGCTCCAACATGGCCGCTTGTTCCTGCAAAGCCGCACACTGATCCATAGGCAGCAGCAGAGAAACAGGCTGCAGCAAAATCTGCCGGTCTTTGCACTGTCGGGAACGGAATCGTTCAAACAGGATCCGTTCGTGGGCGGCGTGCTTGTCAATGATGACCATTTGCTCGCCGGATTCCGCCAGCACATAGTTGGAAAACAGCTCTCCCACCACCCGTATGGGCAATTGCCGCTGCTGAACGGTTGCTTCGAGGGCAGGCTCAGCCGGCTTTGGCTGCGGTGCGGATCGCTCCTCCTGCTGCTTCACCGCCGCCATCAGATGAGGGAAGGCTGCTGTTTCCTGTTGGGTGGGAATGATCTTCGGGGCAGGTGCAGGAGACGGTGCTGCAGGCTGTACTGCCTTAGGTGCAGACACAGGGGCAGGCATGGGGTTGGGGCCAGATATGGTTTCTTTCGGGAGAATGGCAGCAGGTGCAGCGGGCAAAGGCTGCTGCACGGAAGAAGCAGGCTTCTTTCCTACGGCTTCTTCCGCTGTGGAAACCATCTGCACCGTTACATCGGGCACAGGGGGCTCCGGCTGATGCACGGGCAGGGGAGCTGCCGGGGTATTGGAATCCTTTTCGGGTACGGGCGCATACCAGTCGGTTTTGGGACGTGCCGCCGCACCGGTTTGCCCCGGCAGACGGAAATCATACACCAGACCGTTTTGGGAAAGCGCGTTCAGTACGGCAAAATAAACGGCAGAAAACATCCGCTTTTCATCGGAAAACCGAACCTCCGCCTTGGTGGGATGCATATTCACATCCACCGTTCTGGGGGAAATACGGATCTGCAGTACACAGGCAGGGTATTTTCCCGTCATAACCAGATTGCGGTATGCCTCTTCCAGCGCAGCGGTACAGGTCATGGAGCGCACTGCTCTGCCGTTGACGAAAAAGAACTGGAATGCACGGTTCTGCTTGGCATACAGCGGTTTTACGGCGTAGCCTGTCACCGTGATGCCGTCACCGCCCGCCGTATCCTCGGTATATTGCACCGGCAGCAGATCTCTTGCAAAATCCTTGCCGAAAATGGCATAAACAGCGGAATACAGCTTACCGTCACCGGGGGTACAGAACTCTGTTTTATTCTCACGGATCAGTCGGAAAGAGATCTCGGGATGAGACATGGCGATCTTCTGGAACACAGCAGCGCAGGCATTGCCTTCGGCGGCATCTTTTTTCAGAAAGCCTGCACGAACAGGCACATTGTAGAACAGATCCCGCACGATAATGGTGGTGCCTTCGGGGCAGCCGATCTGTTCCGGTTCCTGCTCCTCGCCGCCCTCTATGGCATAGCGCACACCAAGGGGCGCACCCTTCTGTCGGGTCATCAGCTCCGTGCGGGAAACCGCACACACCGAAGCCAGTGCTTCTCCGCGGAAGCCCAGTGTAAAGATGCTTTCCAGGTCATCCTTTTCACGGATCTTACTGGTGGCATGACGCAAAAATGCCGTCTGCACCTGATCGGGCGCAATGCCGCAGCCGTCATCGGTCACCCGAAGATACAGCACGCCGCCCCGCTTCAGCTCGGCGGTAATGCGTGTGGCACCGGCATCAATGGCGTTTTCGGTCAGCTCCTTCAGCACCGAGGCAGGCCGTTCAATGACCTCACCTGCGGCGATCAGCTCCGCAATATCCTTTGGCAAAACCTGAATCTCCGGCATATTACGCTCCTTTCTGTTAAGATCCGAAATGATATCATTTATTGCAGCATAGCGGAAAGATCGCAAAGCAGCTCACGGCATTCGGCATCGCTGAGCTCTGCGATATTGGTTTTCCGCAGTTGGGAGATCACCTGTTCATCGGCATCGGAAGCAAAGCTCATCTGCAATGTATCCTGCCGCTGCATGGCTTTATGCGCCTCTTTTTCGGCACGGCTCTGGGCTTCCAGCTCTGTCAGCAGAGCCTTGGCTCTTGCGGTGACCTTTGCGGGCAGGCCTGCCAGCTTTGCCACCTCGATGCCATAGCTGTCATCAGCCGCACCATCCACGATCTTGCGAAGGAACCGGATGGTGTCTCCATGCTTTTTCACAGCAACGCTCAGATTCCGCACACCCTCACACTGACCCTCCAGCATGGTCAGCTCGTGATAATGAGTGGCGAACAAGGTTTTGCAGCCGATATTTTTTCCTGCGATGTACTCTGCAACCGCCCTGGCAATGCTGATGCCGTCAAAGGTGGAGGTTCCTCTGCCTACCTCATCCAGGATCACCAGACTGTTGACGGTAGCGTTCTTAAGAATGTTGGAGACCTCATGCATCTCCACCATAAAGGTACTTTCACCTGCCGCCAGATCATCCGATGCGCCCACACGGGTGAAGATATGATCCACCACGGAGATCTTGGCGTAGGAGGCAGGCACAAAGCTGCCCATCTGTGCCATCAGCACGATCAGCGCAGTCTGCCGCATATAGGTGGATTTACCGCTCATATTGGGTCCTGTGATCATAGCCAGCCGATTGCTTTTGCAGTCCAGCAGCACATCATTGGGGACGAACACCGTATCGTTCAGCATTTGCTCCACCACGGGGTGGCGGCCGTCACGGATCTCGATTCTGCCATCCACCGAGATCTCGGGCTTGCAGTATTCGTTTTCCATGGCAACTGCCGCCAGGGAGCAAAGCACATCCACCTGTGCCACTGCCGAAGCAGTCTGCTGCACGGGAGCAAGCCGCTGTGCAATAAAATCACGCAGCTCGTTGAAGATCTGGTTTTCCAGTGCCAGAGCCTTATCTCTTGCACCGATGATGGTGTTTTCCGCCTGCTTCAGCTCTTGGGTGATAAAGCGTTCGCAGTTGGCAAGGGTTTGTTTTCTGGTCCAGTCATCGGGCACCATATCGTAGTAGGAACGGCTGACCTCCAGATAGTAACCGAACACACGGTGGTAGCCTGTTTTCAGGTTTTTGATGCCCGTGCGTTCCCGTTCCTTCTGTTCAATGCTTTCAATCAGCTCGCTGCCGTGATTCATGGCATGACGCAGCGCATCCAGCTCCTCATGGAAGCCGTCACGGATCACGCCGCCGTCCTTCAGCACAATGGGAGGTTCATCCACCAGCGCACGTTCTGCCAGTTCCGCAATATCGTCCAGCGGAGCGATCTCCTGCTCCAGGCGCAGCATCAGCTTGCTCTGAGGCAGTCCGCGGAGCTGTTCCTTGATGTTGGGAAGCTGGCGGGCAGTACAGGCCAGTGCCTTGATATCACGGGGGGTGGCCTTCTGGAAGATCACCCGGGACATGAGGCGTTCCAGATCAAACACCTGCTCCATCAGCTCCTGCAGCTCCATGGTGATCACGCTGTTGCGGATGAGCTGCTCCACTGCGCCATGCCGTTCTATGATACGGGCGGGAGCTGTCAGGGGCTGCTCGATCCAGGTACGGAGCATTCTTCTGCCCATGGCGGTACGGGTACGGTCCAGCACGCCCAGCAAAGAACCTTTTTTCTCGTGAGAACGCAGCGTTTCCGTCAGCTCCAGATTTCTTCTGGCAGCGGAATCCAGCCCCATGACGCTTTCCGTGGCATGAACGGTAATGGCTGTAAAGCGGTTCACCATTGCCTTCTGGGTTTCCGCGATGTACTCAAACAGACCGCATACACAGGCAGCATCCATACCGCCTTGGGAAAGCCCCAATGCCTCCATGGATTCGGCGGCACACTGACGCAGCACCGTTTCCTTCTGCACTGCGGGGTCAAAGCAGATATGATCCCGCAAGGTCACCAGGCATTCGGTGCGGGTACGCAGAAAATCCGTAACGGGCTTGCAGTCCAGCAGATCTTCGGTAATCAGCACCTCGGAGGGATGGTATCTGTCCAGCAGACCGATCAGCTCGGTATAGCGGTCTTTTCCCTCGGTAAAATGGAGATTCACCGCACCGGTGGAGATATCGGCAGCACAAAGGGCGCACCGGTCACCTTCGGCATACACCGCCGCCAGATAGTTGCAGTCGGATTCATCCAGCATAGTGGATTCGATGATGGTGCCGGGGGTCACAATGCGTATGACACTGCGCTCCACCAGCCCCTTTGCGGAAGCAGGATCCTCCATCTGCTCACAAATTGCCACACGGTAGCCCAGATTCACCAGCCGCTTCAGATATTGCTCTGCGCTGTGATAGGGCACGCCGCACATGGGTGCACGGGTGGGCAGACCGCAATCTCTGCCCGTAAGGGTCAGCTCCAGCAGCTTGGAGACCATCACTGCATCATCAAAGAACATCTCATAAAAATCACCCAGACGAAAGAATACAATGGCTTCTCCCACCGCCTGCTTGATTTTGAAATACTGCTGCATCATAGGGGAAAGCTGCTGCTTTTCCTCCTCTGTGATCTGCGGCATTGGGGTTCCTCCTCCCTTTTATGTTTGTCGGGAAAGGGAGCCGCCCGCAGGCGACCCCTTTTTTCGTATATGGTCTGTCAGTGGCAGCCGCTGCAGCCGGAGCAATTGCCGCTGCAGGCACTGTGTGCGTCGGGGTCGTAGGAATCGGGATCCTGACCGGCGGCGCTCATTGCAATAATGCGGTTGATGTTATCCAGAAGCTGCTCAAACTCAGCTCTTGCGGTCTGGTAGGCCACCATGCTCTTGTTCTGCATGATCTCGCCGTACAAGGACTGACCCTGCGCCTGCAAAGCCTTGATGCGGTCCTGATCGGGCTGCTCCTTGTTCTGCTCGTTCTCCATATCCAGCCGCAGCAGATTAAACTTGCCGATCATATCCTGCAGAGTCTTGTCATTGTCGTTGTCATCCGCTGCCTTGCGGAATGCCAGATAGCGGTCATCGGTCTGTAAAGCCTTGCCCAGTGCCTTTGCCATTTCCATGAGATTAGCGTTTGCCATAATCAAAAAACCTTCCTTTCAATGCGGTGCCCCCAAGGGATATTCTGCCCTGTAAAAAGGCGGGGACACCAATAAAAATCCAACTTAAAATATACCATATTTCCGCTGTTTTGTCAAGGATGGCAAAGACTGGCGAAGAGGGCGGAATTTTCCTGCTTTTACAAAGTCAAAGTGCATTTGCAGCGCAATTTTGTGAATATCGTTTCTTGCAATTGAACGGGAAATATGGTATAATATAGGGTAATCCTGCAATACAGAAAGGATTTTCTCTGCTATGAAGCTCCCACTGAAGCGAATTGTGGTGGTCACAGGCCACTACGGTTCGGGAAAAACCAATTTTACCGCTGCCCTTGCCCTGCAGCTTGCCCGTGAAGGCAAAAAAGTCACGGTGGTGGATTTTGACCTGGTAAACCCCTACTTCCGCACCGCAGATTTTGCAGAGGCCTTTGCCGAAAAGGGCATTACCCTGCGTGCCCCCGATTTCGCCAATACCAACGTGGATATCCCCAGCATTCAGTTTGATCTGGGTGGACTTGCCGCCGAAGGGGAGACCCTGCTCATTGATGTGGGCGGCGATGATGACGGTGCCGTTGCCCTGGGGCGGTATTCCCATATGCTCAACAGCTATGCCGAAACCGGTGAGCTGGATATGATCGCTGTGGTTTCCTTCCGCCGCTACCTGACCCGTACCGCCGAGGAAGCACAGACCTACCTGCAAAGCATTGAACGTGTCAGCCGCATGAAGCTGACCGGCATTGTCAACAACACCAACCTGGGTGCGGAAACCACCACGGAAATGATCGAGCAGAGCGTTGCGGAAGCACAGAAGCTCTCGCAGCTTACCGACCTGCCCCTGATCTGCACCACCGCTCCCGAGACCATCAGCCCGCCCCAAACCGGCATCTGCCCTCTGATGACTCTGCCTGTTATGGTAAAGCTGCCCTGGTGACGATATACATCATGTAGAATCCGGAGGCGACGAATGCCGCCGTCTCTGTTACTCTAAAATCTCAAAAGGAAAGGAATGGACCTTCTATGGCTAAAATGACTGTCATTTTCGACCGCTGCAAGGGATGTGAGTTATGCACCACCGCCTGTCCCAAGCACATTGTCGCATTGCAGCATGAAAAGCGTAACAAGGAAGGCGTGTTTACTGCGGTCTGTACCGATGAATCCGCCTGCATCGGCTGCGCTATGTGTGCAATGATCTGTCCCGATTGTGCCATCGTCATTGAAAAATAATTCGGAAAGGAAGATTTTCATTGGAAAAAGTTTTGATGAAAGGTAACGAAGCCCTGGCCGAAGCCGCTATCCGTGCCGGCTGCAAGTGCTTCTTCGGTTACCCCATTACCCCTCAGACCGAGCTGTCTGAGTATCTCTCCAAGCAGATGCCCAAGCGGGGCGGCGTGTTCCTGCAGGCAGAATCCGAGGTGGCTGCCATTAACATGGTGCTGGGCGCAGCAGCAACCGGTACCCGTGTTATGACCTCCTCCTCCTCTCCCGGCGTTTCCCTGAAGTCCGAGGGTATCTCCTACATCGCAGGCTCCGATGTGCCTGCCGTTATCATCAACGTACAGCGCGGCGGCCCCGGTCTGGGCGGTATCCAGCCTTCTCAGGCAGACTACTGGCAGGCCACCAAGGGTCTGGGCCATGGCGACTTCCACCTCATCGTCCTCGCTCCCTCCTCTGTGCAGGAAGTGGTCGATCTGGTGAGCAAGGCCTTTGATCTGGGCGATAAGTACCGTGTGCCTGTTATGCTGCTCTCCGATGGCCTGCTGGGTCAGATGATGGAGCCCGTTTCCTTCCCCGAGGCTACCGAATCCAAGTTCGATAAATCCGGCTGGGCCGCAAACGGCACCAAGATGGAGCGTGAGCATCACATCGTCAACTCCCTGTACATCGAGGCAAACGATCTGGAAGATATCGTCAAGGAGCGTTATGCCCGTTATGCCGCCATTGAAGAGGCAGAAAGCGATGCGGAAAGCTACCTGACCGAGGATGCAGACATTGTGGTCGTGGCTTACGGCGCAACTGCCCGTGTGGTCAAGTCCGCTGTTAACAAGGCAAGAGCAGAAGGCATCAAGGTGGGTATGCTTCGTCCCATTACCCTGTGGCCCTTCCCCAAGAAGCAGCTCTGCGCCGCCTGCGAAAACGCAAAGGCTGTGCTGACTGTGGAAATGAGCATGGGTCAGATGGTAGATGATGTGAAGCTGGCTCTGGAATGCAAAAAGCCCGTTTCCTTCTTCGGCAGAACCGGCGGCGTGATCCCCACTCCCGCTGAAGTGTATGCCGAGATCGTAAAACTGAACGGAGGTGCGCTGTAATGGCTGTTGTTTTTGAAAGACCGCACGCTCTGTGCGATGTCCGTCTGCACTACTGCGCAGGCTGTACCCACGGTATCATTCACCGTCTGGTCTGCGAAGTCATCGACGAAATGGGCATTGAGGGCGAGACCGTAGGCGTATGTCCTGTTGGCTGCTCCGTGTTTGCCTATAACTACTTCAACTGCGATATGATCGAGGCTCCCCACGGCCGTGCTCCGGCTGTGGCAACCGGCGTAAAGCGTGCCCGCCCCGATCTGAACGTCTTTACCTACCAGGGTGACGGCGACCTTGCCGCCATCGGTACCGCTGAGACCGTTCACGCCGCTACCCGTGGCGAGAACATCGTGGTCATCTTCGTCAACAATACCACCTATGGTATGACCGGCGGCCAGATGGCTCCCACCACTCTGCCCGGCCAGGTGACTACCACCACCCCCTACGGCAGAGATCCCAAGGCAAACGGCTACCCCATCCGTGTCTGTGAGATGCTCTCCACTCTGACCGGTACCTCCTATGCCGTGCGTACCGCTGTGGATACCGTTCCTCACATCCGTGAGACCAAAAAGGCCATCCGCAAGGCTTTTGAGAACCAGAAGGCAGGCAAGGGCTTCTCTATCGTGGAAGTGCTTTCCACCTGTCCTTCCAACTGGGGTCTGACCCCCAAGGAGTCCATTAAGCGGCTCCAGGAGGAGTGCATTCCTTACTATCCCCTTGGTGTATACAAGGATATCGACGCAGAGGGAGGCGAAACCAAATGACCTACGAAATTCTTCTGGCAGGCTTTGGCGGACAGGGCGTTTTGTTCGCCGGCAAGCTGCTGGCATACTGTGCCCTGTTTGAGGGCAAGGAGATTAGCTGGCTGCCCAGCTACGGCCCCGAAATGCGCGGCGGTAAGTGCAACTGCTCCGTCTGCATCTCCGATGAGCCCATTGGTTCCCCCAAGGTGCTGGAGCCTGATCTGCTCATCGCACTGAACGGCCCCTCCTTTGAGGCATTTGTGCCTACCGTAAAGGCAGGCGGTAAGGTCTTTGCAGACAGCTCTCTCATTGATGCCGCCTGCGACCGCACCGACATCGACTGCTACATGGTACCCGCCACCCAGATCGCTGATGATAACGGTCTGGCAAAGGGCTCCAACATCGTGCTGCTGGGCAAACTGCTGGCAGAAACCGGCATCTTCTCCACCGAGACTGTTCGCAAGGCTCTGGAAAAGAACACCCCTGCTTCCCGCGCACACACCATTGACAACAACATGAAGGCCATCGCTCTGGGCATGGAGTATCAGGGCTGAGCATAAAACCCATCACACTGTCCTATTGGAATAAAAAAAATGCACGCATCCATCGGTGGATGCGTGCATTTTACTTGCCAGTGGGTCTGAACAATCGAAATGAATGGTTTTTTGCCTTGCTTTATTTCTCCCAAGGCTTTCCTCTTCCGGAGCTGCTTGTCGCTGCTGAAGGAATACTTGTGTTTGCATGAACCGACGCTACACTTTTATCAGCACGAGTGTTATTCCGTTTCTCGATTTCCAATTGCAACAATGCCCTTGTGCTTTGTTCTGTCTCCTGAACCGATTTGAAAATCTTACTCAAAAAATGGTGAACAACGGTCATGCACAGGCAAATTGTTGCTGCAATCAGAAGTGCACAACCCATATTTATTTCGGAAAGGCTCTCGCCGCCAACCCAAAAAGCATATCCCCAAAAGGCAAAAAAGCCGGAAAAAATTAACCAAATAATAGCCATTATCTCACCTCCTTCAGCTTATATTTTCACCGCATTATAACTGCAAAACAAACAGTAATAACACGGCGATGATTATGTGAAAATTCATGATTTCCCGCATTGATTCAAAAGACCGAATCCTCGACGAGTTAATTTCCACATTTCCTGCAATCCGACATGATATTTCCTCCATTCTCATTCTAGGACAAAATGTCCTAGACATATTATAGGACATTTTGTCCTATTTGTCAAGTACTTTTTTCAATTTGCTCTATAATAAATTATAGAGGTGATATCATGTTTGTAAGAATCCGGAATCTGCGTGAGGATAACGATAAAACCCAGCGCGAAATCGCGGAATATCTTTTCTGCGATCAGTCCTTGTATTCAAAATATGAACGTGGCTTGCGGGATGTGCCTGTTGAAATTGTGATTCGGCTTGCAAAATATTATCACACAAGCACTGATTATATCCTTGGCTTAACAGATTGTAAAACGCCTTATGAATGATGATTTTATAGAAAACAAACCGCATCAGAAGTCCTCTGATGCGGTTTTGCATTGTGATAATCGGAGAGTCAGCCCTGATGCTCCACACAAAAACTGTGGGGATGCAATACGCATCCCCACAGCAAAGAGTTTGAATTACAGACCTGCCAGAATCTTCAGAATTGCGATGGAGTCGTTGCCGGTTACGCCCTCAACGCCATCAGCCTCTGCATTGAGCATACCCTGTGCAGTGATCTCAATGGTCTGATCCTCGGCCAGGAAGCGGTTCAGCAGAATAACGTCACCGATCTTCACATTGCCGTCGCAGTTTACGTCGCCTACGTTCACCTCAACCTCAGGCTCATCGCCGGGGATGGGTGCGGGGTTCAGCTCTTCCTCGGTCAGGCCGTTGATGCCGATCACGTTGCCCTCAGCATCATACATGATAACAGACAGCAGCTTTGCGGTACCTTCGCCAACGTACTCGGTGATCTCCTCCTCGGTCTCGGGGTCGATCTCACCGGTGCCCACACGATTCTCGTTAACCCACCACATCTGCACCTGAGGAGCATAGCCTGCGGGAATACCGCCATCAATGCCTTCCACCAGAACAGAGCCGAAGTTGCCGGAGAAATCATAGTTTACGGAATGCCATTCGTCATCGGCATCGGCATAGCCTACTGCGCCGTTGACATAGCCGGTATCTACCTGGAAGAACAGCTCCATGGAAGCCACCTGAGTAGCGTCCACATCGGTCATATCCACGATATAAGCCACAGAGTCGCCATCGTAGTCTGCGCCATTGCCGTACTTCTTTGCCAGATAGTCATCGGTGTTTACAGGGACAATCTGATTGCCGTCAGCATCATACAGCTTTACATAAACAAGCTGTGCAGTACCTACGGAGCCTGCTTCCATAATGGGGTTGCCGTCCTCGTCAACCGCACCGGAATCCTTATCATAGAAGGGATTGGTGTACCAGAACTGTACCTGTGCAGAGGGATAGTTGGGATCCAGCTTGCCTGCCAGACCGGTCATCTCCCAAACGCCGTACTTCTCGGAGGTCTCGCACTCCACGGTAGTCCAGACATCTTCCTCGCCGGAAACATCGTTGTAGCCCATGCAGCCGTTCACATAGGAGGAATCCACATAGATACCTGCCTCGATACGGTCGATGACAGATGCATCAATGCCGGTGAAGGGGATCACATAAGCGGTATCGAATTCCTCATCACTGGTACGCTCCAGCAGAGAGTTGGTGATGTCCACGGGAACCAGCTCGTTGCCGTCTGCATCGTAGTAGCGGACAGCCATGAGCTGAACGGTACCGGGATCGCCGGGAACAGACTCTTCCGTTTCCTCATCGTAGACATAGAAGGGGTTCACATACCAGAACTGCAGGTTTGCAGCGGGGAACTCGGGATCCAGCTTACCTGCCAGGCCATCCACAGACCAGGTGTCGTACAGACCGCTGGTTTCCTGCTCGACCTGTACCCAGTTGGTGGAGGTTTCGTCGTCGGGGTCTACTTCAATGGTGGTATCGGTATAACCGATGGAACCGTTGACAAAGCCGGTGTTTACAGCCACATCAGCCTCGATCTTGTCCACGGCGGAAGCGTCGATACCAACGAAGTTGAAGTTGTAGGTGACATTCTCATCATCGGTCTGTGCAGAGATGAGTGCGTCCTCGTAGGTACCGAAGTAACCAAGAATGTTGTCGTCTGCGTCATACAGCGTCACATCATACAGGGTTGCGGTACCGTCGCCGGTGGCCTCACCGTCGGCATCGTAGAAGGACTGGATCCACCAGATCTGGAACATGAAGTTTGCGCTTTCCTGCTCCATGGTGCCTGCCAGACCGTCTGCGGAAACGACCATCTCAGCGTTAGGGGAGCCTTTGCAATCCCACGAAACCTGATTCCAGGTGAACTTGTCGTCCTCGTCGGTGGCCTCGGGGTTGGCAACATTGTAACCGAAGCAGCCGTTTGCCTCGCCGGTATCTACGGAGATAGTGGCATCAATACGGTCTACGGCGGTTACGTCGATGCTGCTGATGTCAAAGCTGATCTCCTTGGTACCATCAGCGGTAGACAACAGAGCGGTTTCGGCATCTGCTGCCTGAACGCCCACAAACTGGCAGCTCAGCGCGGAAAGCGTGAGTGCAGCGGCGGTCATGGCAGAGAAGCCCTTGCGAATAGATTTTTGCATACAGGTGACCTCCTCTTTCTTATTCTGTATTTTCAGTATATCACAAATTTTCCCTGTATTTGTTGCGAAATTATGAACAAAAGGACGACGAAACCCCCAAAGATTAACTGAAAAATGGCGAAAACCTCTATCATTTTAGCAAAAAACAAAGCAAATCCGGCATCTGTGAAGCATTTTCTTCACAGATGCCGGTGTTTTTTTGATCTTTCATTGGGGGCTTATTCGTTAATATCCAACTGCTGGGAGCCGCCGATATGCAGCAGCTTGCCCTCTGCGGCAGCCATATGCATGGTTGTGGCGGCCTGTGCTTTTACGCACAAATTGGCATCCGTCACAGTAATGTCGGCATCATATGCGGCACTGCCGATGGTCAGCACACGGGTACCCTCGCAGTCCAGCGTCACATCGCTGCGCTTGAGTACAATATTGGGTGCGCCGTCATCGGAGCCGAGCACCGTTGCCGATCTTGCCTTCAGCGCAGCATTCAGGGTAGAATCCTTCAGCTTGATATTGGCACCGCCCTTCAGGGAACCAACAGCCACCACCTGTTTGCCGGAACCTGTCACGTCCAGCTCTGCGGTGTTCATTATCACATCCGGTCTGCCTTCCTTTGCGCCGATGGCAATGCCCGAAACGGAACGGATCTCAATACAAGCACTACAGCCGGAAAGCTCAATACTGCAATCGCCTTCCTCCGCACCGATACCGATGCTTTCTGCGCCGTCCATCATCATAAACAGCTTCGTACCGCAAATCTTGATCTCCTGCCCGTGGGCATAGCCGCCGCCGATGCCGATAGCACGGTCACCGCCGGTGGTGATTTGCAGACAGCCCGCCATATCAATGTTGATATTGCCAAAGCCCATTTCCACATCGCCGCCGATGGCACTGCTTTGCACGTCGGCGCAGCCGATGGTCAGGTTGCCTCGTCCCGTCAGATGGAGAGAAGCGGTTTCCGGCACGCAGATGCCTGCGTGATCCAGGCGGTTATCGCCGTTGATTTCCAACGTAATATTGCTGTTGCGCCCCAGCACAATGGAGGGGGCGTTGGTCATGGAGCTGAGATGCACGTCCCGCATCACAATGCGGGAGGTCAGGTGATCCTTGCACTTAACGGTAATATTGCTGGAGATACCGAAGTTGCCTACGATCTCCGCATAGGGCTGGGAAATAAAGATATCGGTGTATTTTTCCAGTGCCAGCTTGGCGATGTCAATGGGCTCACTGCCCGTTGCCATAAAGGTCTTGCGGATGCTGTGGCCGGAAACACTGGTGCTGATCTTCAGCATATTGATCTTAATGGCAGGGTCGATCTCCGCAGCGGGCATAGGCTCCGGCTTTGCTGTATAGTTGCCTTGGATCAGATCCACGCCGAAACGGATGACCGCACGCATTTCCTCGGGGGTTTCCACGCCCTCTGCCAGTGCAAGGAAGCCGTTGGCATGGGCAAATTCAATGATGTTGGTCACAAAATGCTGCTTTTTCGGCTCCTCGTGGATATTGCTGATGAGGCTGTGGTCGATCTTCACATAGTTGGGGGAATAATGCAGCAGATTGGTAATGTTGGAGTAGCCTGTACCGTAATCATCTACGGCGATCTCCATATTCTCACGCTGGCAGCGTCCCTGAATATGGTTCAGCTCATCGCCCACCGTTTCGGCTCGCTCGGTAAACTCCACCACCAGGCGGGGCAGCAAATCGGCATACTCCGCACGGAGGGTTTCAAAATCGGGGTCTGTCAGGAAATGCCCCGGAATACTGTTTAAAAAGATCTTATGGTCGGCAAACAGGGCTTCGTGGTCACGCAGATAGCCCAGCACATTGCGGTAGGTGAGCCATTCCACCTCATACAGCTTGCCCAGATCCGCAGCATACTGCAGCAGCAGCAGCGGAGAGATCTGTCGTTCGCCGTTGGTACGCATCAAAGCCTCATAGGCATAGATATCACCTGTTTTGGCGTGCACAATGGGCTGGAAATGGTAAGTCAGGCGATTTTCGGAAAGAATATCCGCCACCACACGGGCAGTTTCGCTGTCTGCGGGGGCTTTTTTACCCTGCTGCAAAGCGGTCTGCTTGTAGGCATTCTTACGGGCAATGGCTTCGGAGATCAGACTCTCCACGGCAGGTGCGGAGGAAAGAGGCACCGTCACCTTGCCCACGGCCAGCTCCAGACTGTAATTTTTGCCCGATACCTGATTATAGCTGCGGATACGGCTTGTCAGCACATCCACAATGGCATCGGCGGTATTCACACGCAGGTCGGACACCACAAACGATACCAGAAACTCATCGCCGCCCACGCGGGCAGAAAGCACGTTGCTGTCAATACAATCGCTGATGGCACCGGCAAGACTCAGCAATGCCTGATCGCCCTCATCGTGCCCGAACACTGCATTGATCTGCCGCAGATTGGTCAGACCGAACACCAGCATCACCAGCCGGCGGTCATCTCCGTGTTCTTCTTCCAGACACTCATGCAGTGCCTTAACCACACCGTTCATATTCAGCATACCGGTCAGGGCATCACGGATACGGGCAGAGCGCAGCTCTTCATTCATGGCCTTCAGGCGGCCGGTATTCAGGCTTGCACCGATCACATTGCCCGCAGAATGCATAAACTTGGGCAGCTTAAAGCATTCCTCATCCATATCGTTGCCGTAGTAGGCGTAGTAGCCGTAGATCTCATTCTGCCAGTAGATAGAGGTGATCAGCACCACAGGCTCTTTTGTAAGAATATCCTCCAGCGCAGGCAGCAGATCGGCACGGGTGACCAGAGCAAAGCGTTTCTCCTTGCCCTTCAGCGTCACCGTACTCATAAGCTCGGTACCATCTGCAAAATGATTATACGCCGTGGCAGGCGTTTCTGCCGAAAGGCAATCCCGCAGGCAGATATAGGACTGGGGCGGCATATGATTTGCCAGCACATCCAGATAATCAATGACGGTACAGGTTTCCCGCTCCATCAGCATCCCCAGAAAATGGTGTACATAGGATTCCAATATAATGCCTGCCTGCAGGCGGTTATGATAAAACTCCAGCGCACGGTTCTGATCCAACTGCTCCGTGGCACGGCAGCCGCAGGATTCGGAGATCCGCAGCACAGGGGGTACCTCATGCTCGGAATCCACATTGCAGCCCTCCATGGCCATTTCCGCCACATCGAAGAAGGTTGCGGTCAGGGTGTCCAGATCCTTGGCGCAGGTAGTCAGTCTGGGGGTATGGTACTGCTCCCGCACAATGCCGTCGCAGCCGGTCACGATCACATCCTCGGGCACATTCAGTCCATGCTGCCGCAAAACGGCGCAGCAAGCCATGGCCATGTCATCATTTGCACAGATGATGGCCTCGGGGATATCATATGCCAGCAGACGCTCGGTGGCGGCTATGGCAGGCCGCGACCAATATTCGCCATATTCCACACGGTTTTCATCGTATGCCACACCATGGGCACGCAGTACCTCCTGGTAGGCAAAGTGCATGCACTCGGAGCCGTAATGCCCGCGGATACCTGTGATGAGATCCACACGGCGGCAGCCATGCACGGAAAAAACATGGTTCAGCAACTGGGTAAAGCCCTGATTGGAATAGCAGAATACACTGGGGCAATCGGAAAAACGCCCCGCATATGCCAGCACGGGGGTATGGTGCTCCTCCGCAGCGGCACAGATCATATGAGAAATGGTATGGTTGGAGATGGTCTCCGGCATGAGCACAACGGCATCGGCAATGGCAAAGGGGATCAGATCAAACACGCTGTGGCAGCCTGCATCGGCTGCACCGATCTCTGTTTCTTCCAATGCGGAATTACACACAATAACGGCATAGTTTCGCTTGGCGGCTTCTTTTACAAAATGTCGCACACTTTTCCGCACTTCATCATTATGGATCCGTGCGGTACACAGCACAAACAATTTCTTTCCGCCGATCATATGCAGTCTGCACTCCCTTCATTCCCAGGATAACTTTTTGTATATTTCCTTCATTCTATCACATTTTCATGATATTGTCAAGGGAAAGGAAACTTTTTTCGTTCAAAATCGCCCATTGGGAAATTTTTTTCTTATTTACACAAAATGTTCATATTTTCATGCGACAAAGAAATATACAAAAAGCACCCCCGCAACCGGACACGGGAGTGCCTTGTATGTGATATGCGATGCAGAATGAGAATCGGTCAGTCCTTCTTCTCAAAGGAAACGCCCTGACGTGTTTCACGGATCTCCCAGCCCAAAGCCTGAATCTCCGCACGCAATGCGTCTGCCTTGGCAAAATCCTTTGCCTGACGTGCAGCCTTACGTTCTTCGGCAAGAGCCAGAACCTCTGCGGGAACCTCAGGCTCTGCGGTTTCGGCAGCCAGAGCCTTGGCATTTTCCAGCAGACCCAGAGAAAGCACGGTGTCCATCTCTGCGATGCAGGCGAGCTTTGTGGCGGCATTGGTCTTTGCCTTCAGCACGTCATACAACACGGTAATGGCCTGTGCGGTGTTCAGATCGTTATCCATGGCTTCACGGTACTGTGCCAGATATGCCTCCTTGACTGCTTCGTCCACGGCCTCGGCAGGGGCAGCCTGCAGCGCAGCAATCTTTGCCAGCAGCTTCTGATAAGCCTGTGCAGCGTTGTCCAGATTCTCATAGGAGAACACCAGAGATTTGCGGTAATGGGACTGCATACAGAAGAAACGGTATGCCATGGGAGAATACCCTTTGCTTTCCAGCAGAGAAACGGTCAGGAACTCGCCGCTGGATTTGCTCATTTTACCGCTGTTGGTGTTCAGGTGCAGCACATGGAACCAATGCTTGCACCAAGGATGACCCAGATATGCCTCACTCTGTGCGATCTCGTTGGTGTGGTGGGGGAATACGTTATCAATGCCGCCACAGTGCAGATCCAGTGTTTCGCCGCAGTATTTCATACTGATGCCGGAGCACTCAATGTGCCAGCCGGGGTAACCCAGACCCCAGGGGCTTTCCCACTTCAGCTCCTGGTCATCAAACTTGGATTTGGTGAACCACAGAACGAAATCCGCCTTATTGCGCTTGTTTTCGTCGGCATCCACGCCATCACGCACGCCGACCTCCAGATCCTCCTCCTTGAAATCAAGGAACACATAGTAGCGCTCCAGCTTGGAGGTATCAAAATAAATGTTGCCGCCGGCTTCATAGGCATAACCCTTTTCCAGCAGGCCTTCCACCAGCGTAATAAACTCGGCAATGCAGCCCGTTGCGGGAGCCACCACCTCGGGACGCTTGATGTGCAGCTTTTCGCAGTCACTGAAGAAGGCATCGGTATAAAACTGTGCGATCTCCATGACGGTTTTCTTCTCACGCTTGGCACCCTTGAGCATCTTATCATCGCCGGTGTCACCGTCAGAGGTCAGATGTCCCACGTCGGTGATATTCATAACGCGCAGCACATCATAGCCAATGTAGCGCAGATATTTATCCAGCACATCCTCCATCATATAGGTACGCAGGTTGCCGATGTGTGCGTAGTGATATACCGTAGGGCCGCAGGTGTACATTTTCACCTTGCCCTCCTCCACAGTGGTAAAGGTTTCCTTTTGCTTGGTCAAAGAGTTATAAAGCAGCATAGCAATATCCTTTCTTGCAAAACGCTATCATTTCCACGGCTATATTATAGCACAAGCCGCCCATAAAGTCAATCATTCCGATAGGAGATGCCCCTATTTCCTGCGGATGAAAAACCACACCGTACAAATCAGTAACGGCAGGGAGCCGCAGTCGATCAGAAAAGCAAGCCACCATAAATGCGAAACGGGATTATGGGGCATCAGCGCAAACCCAACGGCAAGGAACGCTCCGCCAAGCAGCGGAATGCGGCTGGAAGTATGCCCGTGCTTGTAATAGCGGTATACCCCCACCCAGTTGGCAGCAGTGATCCCCAAACCAAACAGTGCTGAAATTGCCGCAATGCACCACCGCATAACGATACACTCCCTTTATTATTGCAATCGGGCGTAGGGGTCAGCGGCATCATAGCATTGAATGGCATACCGCTTGCCGTTACCCAGTGTAATACCGATCATCTCGGTGCCCGGCTCGGCGTATTTGTAATCCAGAAAAGAAACACAGATATAGTCAAAGCCCTGGGCATCGGTGACAAAATAGGGGTGCTTATTCTTGTTTGCGTCTTTTGACTTGACGGTAAAGTATTGACATCCGTATTCGCTGCGGCGGATGCAGTCATAATCGGAACGGGGACCGAATATCCTGCCCAGTCCTCTGATCAGCAGCACAATAAGCATCAGGGCTGCTCCAAGCAAATATCCGGCTGCAGAATAGCGGCGTCTGCCGCTGTGGACAGGATCCAGATCAAGCTGAACTTCAATTGCGGCAAGGGGCAACAGCAGCAATGTAGCGCCCAGAAAGAAATAAAAGGCAACCATAAAGGTACCGCGCTGCTCCTGAATAAATTTGCGGGTCTTTTCGTATTGTTCTTCGGTCAGAGAAACAGTTGCCATGATAAACGTCCTCCCTATGATGTAATCCTTGGGATGGCTTTGGCCATCACAAAATCTGCAAATGCTTTGGGAAAGCGGTCAGGTTTTGGGGCGTATCCCCCTGTATGACCACCATATCCTCAATGCGGATGCCAAACGCTCCCGGCAGATACACTCCCGGCTCCACGGTCATGACAACGCCGTTTTCCAAAGGCTGCTCGCAGCGGGGAGAAGCAGAGGGGGATTCATGGATCTCCAGCCCCACGGAATGCCCCAGTGCATGGGTAAAATATGCCCCAAGCCCTGCATCTGCCAGCGTATTGGCGGCGGCTTCGTGCATCAAACGGCAGGGCAGACCTGCTTTTGCCTGTGCAATGGCTGCCTGCTGCGCCTGCAATACCGCATCATATGCCTGTACAAAGGCAGGGGATGCCTCACCAAAGGCAAAGGTACGGGTCATATCGGAATGATACCCCCGATATACCGCACCGAAATCAATGAGAATGCAATCGCCCCGACGGAGCTTTCGGTCTTCGGGCACACCATGGGGCATACTGGCACGCTCACCAAACAGCAATATGGTCTGGAAGGAAGGCTGCTCGCTGCCCCCCAGTGCCATGAGATAATCCAGCCCGGCGGCTGCCTCACGCTCTGTGATACCCTCATGGAGGGTGGGCAGAAGCTGGGTCAGAGCCTGCTCCGCAATGCGCTGTGCCTTTTGGATGCAGGCGATTTCTTCCGCAGATTTCCGCATCCGCAGCATAGCAAGATGTTCCCCCAGCGGCAGCCAGTCGATCATGGGCATATCATCCTCCAGATGACAGCATTGCCGATAGGTCAGTACATCATCCTCAAACAGCACACGCTCTGCGTGATGTTGTTCAAACAACTGCTTCAGGTACTCCTTTTCGCTCATCTGTGCAGGCCTTGCGGAAACCGTAAAGCCCTTGGGCACCAGCAGCTTTTCCGCCCGTTCGATGTATCGTCCGTCGGTGATGAACTGTGCGGCTCCATCGGCAAAGACCAGGCATTTGCCCTCAAACGCGGTTTCGCCCGCAGCATAAGTGAGATGCACCTCGCCGGTCAGCATAACGCAATGAGCATCGGCAGCACGAACCATAGCAGCAATTTCAGCAATGCGATGCATGGTATCCCTCCTTATCCGTTCAAAAGAGAATACGCCGCGCAGCCGTTGCCACGCAGCGCATTTTGTAGGATTTACTTTAGCTGCTCCTTGGCGGCAGTCAGAGTATTCCGCATAAGAATGGCACGGGTCATGGGGCCTACACCACCGGGTACAGGCGTAATGGCAGATGCCACCTTCTCCACCTCATCATATGCCACATCGCCGCAAAGCTTGCCTTGGGCGTTGCGGTTCATGCCTACATCAATCACAACTGCACCGGGCTTTACCATATCGGCAGTGACAAAATCCGCCTTGCCCACGGCTGCCACCAGAATATCTGCCTGTCTGGTCTGCTCTGCCAGATCGGCAGTACGGGAATGGCAGATGGTCACGGTACCGTTGCGGTGCAGCAGCAGCATACCCATGGGCTTGCCCACAATATTGCTTCTGCCGATGACCACACAATGCTTGCCGTTGATATCACAGCCGATGCTGTCCAGCATCTCAATAACACCTGCGGGGGTGCAGGGCAGGAAGGAATAGTCGCCGATCATAATGCGGCCTACGTTTTCGGGGTGGAAGGCATCCACATCCTTGGCGGAAGAAATGGCGTGCAGAATGGTCTGCTCGCAGATATGCTTGGGCAGGGGGAGCTGCACCAGAATACCATTGACACCGGCATCCGCATTGAGCTTTGCGATCAGTTCCAGCAGCTCTGCTTCGGTGGTTTCTGCCGGCAGGGCGTACTCGTAGGAAGCAAAGCCTACCTCCTCACAGTCCTTCTTCTTGTTGTTGACATACACACGGGAGGCAGGATTATCACCTACCAGCACCACAGCCAGTCCGGGGTTATGTCCCATCTCCTTCAGCTTTGCCACCTCTGCGGCGACTTCAGCTTTCACCTTTGCGGCAATTTCTTTTCCGTTGATAATAGCAGCCATGATTTTTACTCCTTGTCAGTCTGATTTTCGGTTTCCTCGGCATCCGTTCCGGAGTCCGTTGTTTCTTCCGTGGGTTCGGTCAGCTCTGCCGCATCGGCAGCAGCCAGCAGGGTATGGGTGATCTCCTCATCTGCCTTATGCTTTGCGGATTTCTTCTCCTCCCGCTGTTTGCGGTATTCTTCCTCACGGGCATCGGCCTCCGCCAGCAGCTTCTGAGATTCCACGGTATTCACATACAGCACATAGTCGCCATGCATTCTCTGCACACGGCTGTACATCACAAAGAACAGGATCAGACCGGCAGCGGCGGTGAGCACAGCCACCACCTGGGAAACCCGCAAGGTGCCTACATACAGGCTGTCGGTACGCAGACCCTCGATGAAGAATCTGCCCAGACCGTACCAGACCATGTACAGCAAAAAGATCTGTCCGTCAAATTTGCGCCATTTCTTGGAGATCAGGTGCAGCAGGGCAAAGCCCAGCAGGCACCAGAAGGATTCATACAAAAAGCAGGGGTGTACCGGCTGATCTGCCACTACACCGGGCAGCTCTGCGGCATGATTGGTGATCCATGCCTGGATTTTGCCGCTGGACATACCAAAGATACCGTCAGTATTGCAGCCAAAGGCTTCGTGGTTGGTGAAGTTGCCCCATCTGCCAATGCCCTGACCGATGAGAAAGCCCAGGGCAGCCAGATCCAGAATGGGCAGCAGCCGCACCTTACGCAGCTTGCAGATGATGACACCCACCAGTAGCGCACCGATCAGGCCGCCGTAAATGGCAAGACCGCCGCTGCGGATATCCAGAATGGCCTTCCAGTCACCTGCGTAGTGATCCCAGCGGCAGGCAACATAGTAGGCTCTTGCGCCCACCACGCCGCCGATGATGCCGCCGATGACACCATCAATGGCACGATCGGGGTCAATGCCAAAGCTGCGCATTCTGGAGAAGCCGTACCACATGGCAAGCAGCAGGCCTACGGTGATCAGGATGCCGTACCACTTGACTTCCATGCCGAACAGGGTAAAGGCTACGCTGTCCACAGTAAAATCCAGACCGAGCTTCGGGAATACGATCTGATAAGTTTCCAAAGAACCAAGCTGAGTCATATGCGCCTTCCTTTCACGATTCGGTTGTATGAGGTGCGATCACCGAAAGACACACACGATCGGCACGGAACCGCTGACGCAGACATTCCATGGCATCCTCGGGTGTGAGAGAAGAAAGCACCTGTGCTCTGGCAAAGGGAGAAATGCGGTGGGTCATAAAGGAATCCACCAGCGTGGAAACAGCACCCTCGGGTGCGCTGTTGGCGGTAATGGCTTCACCGTAAGCAGCACGCTTCAGGGTATTGAACAGGTTGATATCCAGACCCTCTGCCTTGACCCGCTCGATCTCCTCCAGCAGGGCATCCAGCACAGCCTGAGGATCATCGGACTCACCCCCTGCCAGCATACAGAAGAATCCGTCGCCGCTGAGGTAATCGGTATTAAAGGCATCGTTAATGAGCTGCTCCGACATCAGCTTCTGATACAGAGGCGATGCCGAGCCTGCAATGACCGTAAAGGTCAGCATGGCAGTCAGGGCGGCACGCAGCTCCTCCAGACCCTCCTCGGGGCTGCTCTTAAAGCCGATCATAAACATGGTTTTGCCCACTGCCATTTTGGTGCAGGCATAGGACTTCACCACTGTTTCCGGCTCCGGCAGGAATACCGCTTCCAGCTTTTGCTTGGGGGCGGTGACCAGCATTTTATCGGCTACTGCAAGCACCTGCTCCACAGTGATGTTGCCGGCACAGCACAGCACCATATTATGCAGATTGTAGAAGGTGCGGTAGCAGGCATACAACAGCTCCGGCGTGATCTGTGCAATGCTTTCTACGCTGCCTGCCACATCAAGCTGCACCGGATGATTGTGATACAGCCCCCGCAGCAGTTGGAAAAACAAGCGGTCGCCGGGGTCATCCAGATACATTTTGATCTCCTGTGCGATGATGCCCTGTTCCTTTTCCACAGTCGCTTCGGTGAAATAGGGCTTCTGGACAAAATCCAGCAGGATCTCCAGAGAACGGTCAAAATTCCGGGAGCAGGAGAACAGATACACAGTACGGTCAAAGGAGGTATAGGCGTTGGCGCAGGCACCCTCCCGATTAAACAGTGCAAAGGTGTCGCAGTCCTCGTTTTCAAACAGCTTATGCTCCAGAAAGTGTGCAATGCCCTCGGGAACCTCGGTGTAAGCGGGGTCGCCCTCCAAACGGAAGCGGGTGTGAATGGAGCCGTATTTGGTTCCGAACATGGCATGGGCTGTACTGAAGCCGGGCTGCTCCATGACTCGGATCTCCAGACCGCTGGGGTGTTGGATGCAGGTACACACATCTCCGGTACGCTCATCCCGCAAAACGGTGTGTTCATATTGACATACATAAGCCATGTTCAGCCCTCCTCTCCGTCATCGGCATCGGATTTGGTAGCCAGCAAGGTATAAACGGTATCAAGCTGTAATTTTTTTGCGGCGGCAATGACCTGTTCACGGGTCACGGCACGCAGATCGGCAGCGGATTCTTCCATGGTACGGGGGGCATCGGTCTGCTTCTGGGTAAACACCCAAGCAGCCAGCCCGCTTTGAGAATCGGATGCGGAAGCCAGCGAATGCTCATAGTACATGGCGCATTCGTTCATCTGCTCATCGGTAAAGCCGCCGCTGCACAGGGTCTCGATCTGCTCGGTGATGGCGGCCTTGGTTTCCTCCAGATTTTCGGTACGCACACCGCAATCCACAGTCAGTGCGTGCTTGCTGCGGAGATAGCGGGAAGCACAATAATAGCAAAGGCTGCGTTTTTCTCTGACATTGACAAACAGCAGAGAGCCGGTGGTACCGCCCAGCAGCAGATTCACCATCCGCATAGCATCGTGGTCGGCATCCTGTGTTTTCATGACCATGACCAGCTTGCACTGTGTTACGGGCATGGGTTCTTCCACCTGTTTTACCTCCGGTTTTACCGGACTGAGGCTTTCAAACACCACAGGCTGAGGCTCACGGGGGAGCGTGTGCAAGGCCTCACGCAGGGCAGGCAGCAGATTGGGCTTTTCCTCGG
The DNA here is from genome assembly GCA_015066805.1 of Ruminococcus sp. Taxonomy (GTDB): domain Bacteria; phylum Bacillota; class Clostridia; order Oscillospirales; family Ruminococcaceae; genus Firm-04. Next base: position 27,135 of record SVNP01000007.1, read on the forward strand.
GCAATACGGCAACGATCTCCAACGGTGCGGTATGCAGCATCCGCTGCCATGCGGCATAGGCGGATTCTGCGGTCACAGCCTCTGCGGATTCTCTGGTGCCATAAGGCGGACAAGCGGCAGGCTCGCCTGCAAAGGCTGCTTCTGCGGCACGGTGCATGGCATAGCTGCGCTTCTGGTTGATCTCGCAATCAATGGTATCCAGCAGATTTTGCTTGCAGAAGCGGAAGGCTGCTGCATCAAAAGCGTTGTTTTCCGCATTGGGACGCAGCAGACAGCCCAGCATCAGCTTCAGCATGGCATCGGTAACAGATGCACCATCCAGCGCAAATCTGTCGTCGATCCAATGGGCAGATACGGTCAGCTCCTGCACATCACCCACACAGCCGCGGCTGCTGTGCAAAGAAGCACCATACAAGGACTGCTTCTGCAGGGTAAGAGATGCAAGGGTGGGGTAATCGGCGGAGCAATTGGTCAACAGGTCAATCATCAGCGCATTTTCCGCACAGGTTGCGGCATCGCGCTTGACATAAAACCGAAAATACAAAGAGCAGGTCTTGAACTTAGGGTCATACAGCTCTGTATAAGAGATGCCCTGACCCAGAAAAACAGGCTGCTGCGCCATCGGGTATTTCCTCCTTTTCACGGTTACGGTGGCACCCCAAGGGTGCATACAAGGATATTATACCACAACCACGAGAAAAAAGCGATACCTTTACAGGATTTTTTTCAAATTTTACCGTGATTTTCATTTTTGGGGCATGAAAAACACAAACCGCACCCCTGTCATGCAACAAGGGTGCGGCGGAAAAAGCCTTTCAATTACCGCTGCTTGCGGCGGAACGCAAAGGCCGCTGCCAGTGCAAGCAGACCGGCAGCCGCAATTCCGACAGGAGCTGTATCACCGGTCTGCACGCTGAGTGCCGTGGTGACCGTGGTGCTTTCATCGGTTGCGATCTGCATGGATGCGGGAGTCGTGGTTGTAGTGGCTTCTGTGGTGGATTCTGCGGCAGTTGTTGTCGTAGTTGTGGTGGATTCTGTGGTGGTCGTGGTAGTTGCTGTTGTTGTGGATTCGGTGGTGGTAGTTGTGGTAGTAGTTGTGGTTGTGGAGGTTGTAGTGGTGGTCGTGGTCGTAGTAGTTGTAGTCGTAGTAGTTGTGGTCGTGGTTGTGGTGGTTGTAGTCGTCGTGGTGGTTGTTGTAGTCGTCGTGGTGGTGGTTGTGGTTGTAGTTGTGGAGGTAGTAGTAGGCTCGGTAGTAGTAGTGGTGGTTGTTGTGGTGGTAGTGATAGGCTCGGTAGTAGTGGTGGTTGTTGTGGTGGTGGTAATAGGCTCGGTAGTAGTGGTGGTCGTTGTGGTAGTGGTAATAGGCTCGGTAGTAGTAGTGGTGGTTGTTGTGGTGGTGGTAGTAGTTGTTGTGGTGGTTGTGGTGGTAGTGGTTTCTTCTTCCTCTTCTGCGGAAAGCAGATCATCGGGGGCGTCAAAATGGGCATAGCCGAACTCAATGCCGCCGACATAGGATTTTGCAATGGTCTGACCGGAAACATGGGCACCGGCTACCATATCATCGCTGCCGTCTGCATTGGGTGCCAACACGGAGCCAAAGAATGTTCCGTAGCCTGCATAAGTGAAGGTTTCGGCATCGGGCAGATTATACAGGATCCGTTCGGAGCCGGGGCCGTCATTGCCTGCGATCCGCACATCATTGAATGCCACGCCTGCGCTCATGGTAGCCATAACGGGGGCATCCCCTGTAATATTGATCAGGGCATAGCTGCCCTCGGGAATGATAAAATTGAAATAAGTGGCGTAGGGATTGTACAGAGCAGCCCATTCCTCTGCGGTAAAGCTCCATACATACAGATCGGCATCGCCTTCACCCACAAAGCGTACCTCGCCTGCCCAGGAGCCTGTTTCCGTATAGCCGTTCACAGGCATCTGTGCCAGCTTTGCAGAGGTCGTGCGCAGTGCGGCAAATTCTGCGGCAAAATCAATCAGATCGGCACGATACAGCACAGGGGTGCTGTCAAGCTGTACATTTTCATCGGGCATATCCTTGCCGATGACCACTGCCGCTTCATTCCGGAACGTGAAATTGGAGATGGGGCCTTCCCCCACAATGACCATAGCCACTTCCGATGCATAATCGGCAAACTCCATACCCACATGATAGAAGGGGGTCATGGTGCTGATGTTGGCAGCACCGCCTGCGGCCAGTCTGCCTTCGCAGTCAGAGCCGTTTGCACCGAAATCCTCCTCCACAAACACGGAAAACAACGATGCGGTACCCAGCAGCAGATCCTCTGCGCCCTGTGCGTTCAGCAATTGTGCAGCACGGTCTGCATCCGGTACTGTGCCAATGCTGTAATCCTCTGCAAAGCCAACGGTCACGCCCACACTTAAGGCCAGTGCCGCTGCGGCCGCAGATGCCAGACCTTGCAAGCCTTGTTTCTTCATATACTACCTCCTGATTCCTGTGCGGATGCATTCTTTCTCTTTCAATGGGGGGATCCCGCAAAGCATCATCCGCATATGCCTCTGCGTATAATCCATGCGCTATTATACCATATGATGTGTGCTTTGTCCATGCCTTTTTGCGCCGAATTTATGACCGTTTGTATCCGAATTTTCGTGCAAAACAGAGCTTTTTCACAAATTTTGCATAGATTTTGGCAAAACTGCACCCAAGGTCTGCCACCCCTTTGCAAAACAAAACGGAGAAGCCCGTAACGCTTCTCCGTTATTTTCCATTTATCGGGAATATTTCCGCTGCATTTCCTGCATTTTACCGCAGCAAAATCTGCCTTCGGGGCAGCAGCCGCCCGTATAGCAGCTTGGGCCGAACAACCGGAACACCTCACCATGCTCCCGCAGTGCAAACAGCAGCTCCTCTGCCACCGCACGGATCTCCCACTGGGCACGGTTGCAGGTACGCAAGGCAAAGAAATGCTTCAGCTCACGACCGTTCATGGCGCAGCTACAATCCAGCAGATGACCTGCCATGGCAAAATACTGCATGGCCGAAACCGGCAGACCCTTTTCGGCAAGCTCCCGCAGCACACGGGTATTTTCCGCAAAGGCATGATGATACACGGCGGCAGCTTCGGGATTTTCCGCAACGGTAGGCGGCAGCACATAGCGGTTTGCAACGATCGCCTGCATGACCTGAGGCACCAGAACGGACTGCACCCGATGCCGCACCAGATGCGTCACCGCAGCCAGCGAAAGTCCTTCGATACGGAACACCGCACGGATCAGCTCCAGCTCTCTGGGGCGTTCTCCGCTTACAATCTCCTCCAAGGTCATGGGGGGAAGCGCACAGGTCATGGCACCGTTCTGCATGGCAGCACAGCGCACGGTTTCATCTGCCTCCGGCGTAACCGAACACAACACGCCCCGTGCAGCGGCAACAGCAGGCTCTGCCACGGCAGGAATGGTTTCGGGCAGGCGATAGCGCATATCGCCGTTATGTTTTTCATACTGTGACCGCATGGTATCCGGCAGATTCGGGAAAAACGCCTCAAGCTGCTGCTTGAGAGAGGTACCCAGCGCCACCAGCTCGGGGATCTCTCTGCCTCTGCCCCAGAGCATGGTCGCCATCATATGCATCAGCTCACGGGCATTCATGGTGCAGTAAAAATTGCTGCGGAAGCAATAGGGCAGCACAAACCGTGCATCCTCCTTGGGGATCCCCATATCCAGCAAACGGGCATAGGTCTCAAACAATGCCGTCATATGGCTCTTGTAGGGTCCCTCACAGGCCTGCGGCATATCAGGCGTATAAAAGCCGATATCGGAAAAATCCACATAGCGGCGGGACTGCACCGTATAGGATGCCAGTCGGAATTCAATGACAAATTCCTCGGTGCATACACTGACATTATCAAAGGCAACGGTAAACACGGCATGCTCCACCACCGAACGATGACCCGAAGCCACTACCTTTTCGATGAGTGTGCCGTTGTTTTCCTTTTCCTTGGAGCGTTCAAATACGGTAAGGGCAGAGCCCTGTGTAGTGGAAATGCGTGCGGCGGATGCACAGACCAGCTCTCCCGCATCCGAATGGGAGATGATTTGTACACGGGGTGCATCACTGCCGGAACAAAGGGTTGGATTCATAGCAGATTCCTCCTGTCAGATCAGATCGCAGGCATAACACGCCCGCCGGAAACGGGAATATAGGCACCTGTGGTAAAGCTTGCCAGATCAGATGCCAGAAACGCACACATCTGGGCAATTTCCTGATCGGTACCCCGCCGCCCCAGGGGAACGGTACGGTCATAATCGGGCTGCACCTCTGTGTGATGATCACGGTCATTTTCGGTAATGGTCCAGCCGGGTGCCACCTGATTCACGGTAATGGCATGGGGACCAAGCTCCTTGGCAAGGCAGCGCACCAGACCATCCAAGCCACGCTTGGCGGCGGTATAGGCACCGCAGTTTGCCTCTGCCATGGCGGCGCATTCCGTGTTGATGACCACAATGCGTCCACCCTTGCCGGCCGCAATGATATCGGGAACAAAGGCCTGTGTCATATGCACCGTCTGCATCACACAGGATTGATATTGGCTGTCAAAATCCCCCAGCGGCTGCTCCACCACAGGCTTCCATGCATACTGGATCACCGCATTATGCACCAGAATATCCGCAACGCCAAGCTGTGCCTTTACCTGTTCGTGCATCCTGCGGACATCTTCGGATTTGGTGATATCCGCACCCACGGTAATGATACGGCGGCCTGTTTCGGCACGCAGCTCCTCCGCCAGACGATTTGCCTGTTCCTCACCGTGAAAATAATGCAGAGCCAGATCCGCACCGCAGTGTGCGAAGTTGCGGGCCATGACTCTGCCCAGCATACCGGAAGCACCGGTGATCACAGCAATATGTCCATGCAGATCAATCTGCAGCATAACAAAACACTCCTCTCGGAAAGCTTTCGCTGCCCATGACGGAAATACCCTCACGGCAGTGTATTTTCATAGGGGAAAAGGGCTGCTGCATACAAACGGAAACCACGGTTTTCTCCGGCAGCAACAACTGCAGGAAACCGTATGCTTCTTTTTGTGTATGCAGAAACCGCAGCGTTTCATGGGAAAAATCAAATTCGGCATGGGCAAGGGGCATACGGATCCCTTCGCCGGTGCATTTGCCGTAGGCTTCCTTCAGTGTCCATAAACGGGCAAAATCGTAGGCGGGCTCTCCGCTTTGCAGCAGAAGCTGCTGTTCACTTTCGGCGCAGACCCGCTGCACCGTGGCAGATTTTACCTGCCTTGGGCCTTCGCAATCCACCCCCAAAGGAGTGAGCGCAATGCCGCACACCGCCATATTGCGGCTGTGGGAAAGATTCACATACACGCCGCTGCACACAAGCATGGGCTTGCCTTTTGCATCCCGCACCATACGGCAATGGTGCAGACCCCAATCCTCCGCCAGCGCAGCGGAAAGCAGCTCCAATGCGGCAAAATGTGCATGAGTATGCCGCTTTTCCCTTGGCAGCTCCTCGGAAAGGGGGCAGGCATACAGCCCCAGCGCAAGCCTGCCGTGGTGATCATGGGCAGTACAAAGACGTTGTATCCGCATGGTTTTCGGCAGCCGATCAGAAGCCCAGATCTTCCGCTACCAGAATCACCTTGATGCGGTTGGGCACCCGCTGCCATGCATTGACCACATAGGTGCAGCAGATGCGCTGCTCACTGCGGCAGCCTGCTGCCATTTCTCCGTTGATTCCTGCACAGACACCGCAGCGGGAGCAGGGGGTTTCCTGGGCAAGGCGTGCCGCATTCACGGGTGCGGCAATCCGCTTGACTCTGGCAATGGCGTCCTCCAGCGTAGGCACGATCTTATTGGCACCTGCCACCACGATCACCGACTTGGGGCCGAAGGTCATGGCTGCCACACGGTTGGAATTGCCATCCACATTGTACAATGCGCCGCTTTCCAGCACAGCATTGCTGCTGCACAGGTAAACATCCGCAGAAAAAGCCTTGCGGTAGATCTCGCCGATCTCCTCGGGGGCACAGGTCTCACGGTCCAGATATTGGTAGTCCCCGCAGCGCAGCAGCTCCATAATGCCGCATTCCTTCAGGGTAGCGGAACCGCCGCTGGTGATCACGCTGCCCTTGGGCAGCATGGATTTTACCAGCTCCAGTGCTTCCTCCTTGGTCTTGACCCAGTGTGCATCCATGCGATTGACACAAAGGGCATCCGCCGTGCGCTCCAGCTTCTGATACAAGTGCTTCTGTACATTTTCGTTCATGAATCATCCCAGCCTTTCCGTTCAAATGCAAAAAGGAGACAATGAAAACGCATTCTCACTGTCTCCTTTCCCGTTTCTAAAAGATCAATAGCCGTAATAGTAGCCGTAGTAGCTCTGCATCAATGCCGCCTGATATTCCACGACATCCACATCCAGCACCTTATAGCGTTTATAGGCCTTCTCGTTACGCTCCTCGGTGTAGCCCACATAGACCTTCTCGTCCATCATGGTCTCGAACTCCTCGTAATACAGGGTAGAGCGAACGGATTCCTTGGCATTGTCATTCCACAGGTCGTCCTCGGTCATACGATCCTCAATATCCATCTTCATGACGATATAGTAGCACTCGTCATCCTTGATGAGCGTAGGCTCGTTGTACTCGGTGTCCTCATCTGCAACCCAGTTGTAGACCTTCTCACAGGGGGTGTACTTGGGGGCGGTAGTTGTGGTGGTTTCATCATCCTCTGCCTTTTCGTCCTCCTCAGCGGTGGTGCTGACAGCAACGATGATCTCCTCATCCACCGCATAGCCCAGGGCATTGGTGGTGGTAGTAGTGGTAGTTGCGGAAGTACCGGTACCGGTGGTGTCGGTGGTCTCGGCAGTGGTAGTAGTGGTAGTGGTGGTAGTCGTGGTTTCTGCGAAGGTAGTGGTATCGCCGGCTACAGTGGTCTCGGTGGTATCGGTGGTCGTTTCCTCCGGAGTGGTGGTGGTCGCCTTCTCAGTGGTAGTGAGCTTTGCGGTAGTGGCGGTGGTCACGGTAGAGCCGTTTGCGTCGGTGGTGGTAACGGCTGCCTTGGAAAGAGAAGTCACATAAGCCTCATGCTCGTCGATGAGGTAGTCAAACTCCTTCATCAGATCGGCTTCATTATCGGATTTCTTCTCCAGACGTGCCAGATAATCCTTTGCCATCTTCTCGATCTCTGCCTTACCGTCAGCCTTCAGCAGATTGCCCTTGCCGTCCTTCAGAGGCATTTCAATATACTTAAAGCGCAGGTAGTTGTCCTTGTAGTGATCGTAAAGGGTATCGTCCTTCACGCCCACGGAGCCATCCTCGCCGTAGTATGCCTGCCAGATGAGATCCAGCTTCTTGGTGGAGGTCAGCACGTCCTTTGCGGACTGCTCGCTGATGCCGGTATCCTCAAAGAATGCGGCAAAATACTGCATGGTGCCTGCCAGGCTGGAGTCGATCTCTGCCAGATCCTCACCGGAAAGGGTCAGCTCCAGACGCTCGAACTCACGCTGAATGGCCACATACTCGATGCAGTATTCGGTTGCCTTGTTCTGGATCCATTCCTCGGCGGAGACACCGTCGATATCGGTCTTCTTCAGGATCTTCTTGACATCCTTGGTGGTTTCGCAGTCGGCGAAGGTCTCACCGTTCTCCTGTGCCACGGAAATGGCATCATTGTAGGCATTGACTACATAGTAAAGATAAATGCCGGCACGGACATCCACACCATCAATGGTCATGGCGATGCCGGTATCCTCACCGCAGGCAAAGCAGGTCAGCATCATGCAGAGAGTGGTGACCGCAGCGGTAATACGCTTCCAAAGTTTCATGGGAATCATTTGCCTCCTTGTGCAAAAATAATCATATACAATCCATTATACATGATAATTCTGAAAATGTCCAGTCTTTTTTTGCATTTTCACCGTTTTTTCAAAGAAAATCTCTCGCGGCAGTCTTCCGCAGCCCTTGTCAAGGGGGAGAAAATATGCTATACTGTAAAAAACAACGGTTGAAAGGACGTGCCGCCATGATGGCATCCAACACAGAAAACCTTGCGGTATGGCAGAAAATGCACGCTGTACTCCAAGGATTTTCCCATACACCCAAGGCCTTTGTGCAGAGCTTCGGCTGTCAGCTGAATTTCTGCGACGGCGAAAAATATAAGGGCATTCTTGCCGATCTGGGCTATACCCTGATGGATTCCCCCGAGGAAGCCGATGTGATCCTGTTCAACACCTGTGCCGTGCGTGCCCATGCGGAATCCCGGGTGCTGGGACGGCTGGGGACTCTGAAGCCTCTGTACGAGCGCAACCCCAAGCTGATCATCGGCTTGTGCGGCTGCATGGCAGAGGAACAAGAGGTACAGGAACAGCTCCGGAGATCCTACCCCTTTGTACGCCTGATCTTAGGTGCGGGAGCCATGGAGCATCTGCCGACAGCACTGCTGCGGATCTACGAGGGCGAAAAACGGCTGACTGTCACCGAGGTAACGGGGATCCCCGATGAAGCCCTGCCTACGGTCAGGGAAAGCGGCTTTATGGCAAGTGTTCCCGTGATGTACGGCTGCAACAACTTCTGCACCTATTGTATTGTACCCTATGTGCGGGGCAGAGAGCGCAGCCGACAGCCCGAAGCCATTGAACAGGAGGTACGGAAGCTGGTGGAAGCCGGCTACAAGGAGATCCTGCTGCTGGGACAGAATGTCAACTCCTACGGCAAGGATCTGGATGAGCCTGTGAGCTTTCCTGCCCTGCTGCGGCGGCTGGATGCCATTGAGGGCGAGTATTTCATCCGCTTTATGAGCTCGCACCCCAAGGATGCTACGCCGGAGCTGATCGACACCATGCTGGGCTCCAAGCACATTGAACACCACCTGCATCTGCCTGTGCAAAGCGGCAGTGACCGTGTTCTGCAGGAGATGAACCGTCACTACACCACGGAGCAATATCTGCGGCTCATCGACGATACCCGCAAGAAAGACCCCGATTTCTCCTTCTCCAGCGATTGTATTGTGGGTTTCCCCACCGAAACCGCCGAGGATTTTGAACAGACCCTCAGCCTCATCCGCCATGTGAAATACGATAATCTGTATACATTTATTTACAGTCCCCGTCCCGGCACAAAGGCGGCAGCCTATCCGCAGTGCTCCACACAAACGGAGATCGCTGACCGTATGCAGCGGATGCTGCAGGCACAGCGGGAGATCACCGAAGGCTTCAACAAGCGGTTTCTGGGGCGTGTCTGCACAGTGCTTGCCGAAAAATTCAACGAAGAAACCGGTATGCTGGTGGGCAAAAACCGTCACGCCATGAACGTGGAATGGAAGGGCGACCCCGCTTTGGTGGGAAAAATGCTGCCTGTCCGCATCATTGCCGTGAAAAACTGGGCACTGACCGGTGAAATGCTCTGAGCCGTAAAACTTCAGATGCTGTTCACCTTGCTTTCCATGGATTTTCAGCGGGATTTCACGTTTCACTCACATTGGCGTAGTAAGATATACTTGTACGCAAGAGGGGGTGCGGTCGAAAGCACACCGGGCGCAAAAAAGCCCGCTCTTGCGATACAGCCAAAATTAACAAGCGCAAACTTCTTTTTTCCTTTCTGTTTTCCCTCGCTGAACCGAAGGCGTTCCCCAACGTCTTCACCATCAAACATCCTTTATGTGCAAGGCGGCGCACCGTTCCACTCCACCCGGAACGATGCGCCGTTTTGCTGTATATCCATAATCTATGGCAAGGGATCTCTTACAAAATCACAAACCGAAAGACCACAATACCGGCAATAAAAAGGGCAACTATCAGTGAAAACACTGCCACCGCCCGCTGACTCCGCCAGTCACGCACACATTGCGCCAGCATCAGCAGGCTGAGCAGCGGAATGTAAATGTCGCCGCCGCGGGGCAGGATACCCAAAAGAGTAAGCACGGCCAGCACCAATACCGCCGCCGATATCAGCAGCCCGACCACAGTTGCGATCTTTTCCACAAGATTGCGGCTGCTCCAAGGCAAACCGTTTGCGTTGTTCATGTCATACACTCCTTCAGCGGTAGGAAGCCAGAATCTCCTCGGTTTGCAGACCGGCACCGCCGTTGCAGTCGTATTCCTCATAGAACAGGCGGGTAGGCTCATTCTTGGGGATGGTATGGCTGCCGCCTGCATGGGTATAACGGGTAATGCGGAAGCTGATGCGCTCTTCATCGCAGGCATCCAGCACCACAGACATCTCACGCTCGTTCTGCTCCACACCAATGAGACGGGGCACAGCGGCAAACTGGTAGATCTCGGGCAGACCGAAGGAGGAGGTGTGCATTACGGTGAGCACGGGCTTACGCAGGTCGGTAATGTACTCATGCTGGGGGGTCTCCACAAAGGCATCTGCGGCAATCAGCTCGGGAATGGCAGGCATATCCAGTGTTTCCAGTCTGGCACAGCCGGAAAACGCACCGCTGCGGATGGCACGCAGGGTACGGGGCAGCTTGACATACTCCAGAGCGGCACAGTTATGGAAGGCATTGGCGTGGATCACCGCAACACCCTCCGGAATGATCAGACGGCGCAGCAGACCGCAGCCATCGAAGCAGCCGATACCGATCTCACCGTTGGAACCGTCGGGATAACGCATTTCCTCGGGGAACACAATGGATTCCATGGCATCACAGTCACGGAAGGCATAGGCACCCAGCTCACATACATTCTGCGAAAGTGTCACGGTCTTCAGGTTGCGGCACTCACGGAAGGCATCCTCTGCTACAATACGGATGGTATCCGGCAGCACCAGATTGGCAATGGGGTTGCCGCGGAATTCACTGCGCTCCACCATCTCCTTGCTGCGGAATTTCAAAGTGTCATTGTTCTTCTTGGAAAACAGTCCCATAACGATCGTTCCTTTCTGCTTAAAAATACTTGTATTTACGGGTCAGCCGCAGCAGCAGCTCCAACCGGATGCGGTCTTGCCACTGAGGCTTTACCATATAGTAGACGTAGCTTTCCAGCACGTTTACATCGGGCAGGGAGCGTCCCTCCAGCTTAAAGTTCACAAAGCCTGCGGGGACGTATTTCTCATACAGTGCTTCAGGCGTTACATGGGTGGAAAATCCCACCGTATCATACAAAGAGAGCGTCATATAGGGGCAGGTGAATTTCTGCACCTCCAGCGGCGGCACAGGTGCGCCGGGCTTGGCGGTTTTTGCCCACTTTGCATATTGAAGCTGAGATTTTCCGATGCAGCGGTAGTGGGCAGTGCGGCGGGTACAGGCAGGGTCGCAGCAGGCATTGACAAGGATCTCGCATTTTTCGGGGCGGGTGATCCGGGAAAGCACCTCCCAATGATTATTATGGCGATAATCCAGCACCACCAGCTTGTAATCCTTTTCCAGCTCCTCCGCCAGCGCAGCGGGATCGGTCAGCTCCTTGCAGGTAGAGGAGATAATGGGGTAGGCGGGATAGTTTTCCCGTATGTACTGCTCCAGCACAGGGGAAGTAACGATCACCTCGTTGAGGCCGTTTTCCGCCATACGCAGCAGGCTGTTGCAAAAGCTGTCCTGCAGATGCCGTTCGTCGATCAGGGGATTGGTAAAGGTAAAGCGGCAGGGCACCCCCTGCTGATTAAAGGCCTTCAGGATCTCCTGCATCACACGGGTATCACAGTTACCCTGCAAAAAGCGGCCGCCGTTCCAGAGGGCGGTAGGGAACACACCGAACACCGAACCGATGGTGATGTTTTCACGGAAGGCCTCGGGCTTCTGCTGCATCATCTGCAAAAGATGCATATTCAGGGAAAAATGCTTGAGAAAATCGGGGATATGAAAACGGATCTGTTGGCTCATGGCTTCCTCCGCAGATATCAGAATTGGGGCTGCTGTTACCCGACAGTGCTGCCGCCTGGGATCAGGGTGATGTTTTCCACACGGGTGGTGCCGTCATGGAAGGTCAGCACCATGCCCACGGTCACGGGCTTGTCGGAAACGGTCACAGAATGCTCATAGCCCACGGAAAACAGATTTTCGGGGTAATCCTTTGCATTCAGGGTCAGAACAGGGTCGGGCAGGTCGCAGTAGGCATCCACGATCAGCTCGTTGTAAACATAATCCGGCGCAAAGGGGGAGGTCTCCTTGCTGCGGCCGCCCAGAAGCACCGCACCGCCCATGCAGACGATCAGGAGAAAAACAGTCAGTATGCTGACCGCTGTGGCAGCTAAGATCAGCTTGCGGCTCAGCGGCAGGGAATCGGTACGCTTCATAGCGGTTGTACCCTTCTTTCCATCAATTATGAAGCAGCGGTCAATTGGTCAAAAGACATACCACTACATATATATTGTAGCATGAAGCAGCCTGACTGTCAAGGCTTTGGGGTACGGTATGCCGATTTTCTCCGCACGGGGCAATATTTCATGGGAAATTACCCCGAAAAATAGATATCCTGTCGGATTCTGCACCCTGCCTTAAGAAATTCTTCAGAAAAAAGCCCCTTGTATCTTAAGGGAAAATCCGCTATAATAGAATCGGAAACTAAAAAACAACCCAAACGGGGAAAGGGAAGGACGTAATACAAATGGAAACCATACTGATCTGTGATGATGAAAAAGACATCGTATCCGCTTTGCAGATTTACCTGAAGGCAGAGGGCTACCACACGCTGACAGCCTACAACGGCAGACAGGCACTTGAGATCGTAAGAAATGAGGCGGTGCAGCTTGTGCTGATGGACATTATGATGCCCGAAATGGACGGCATCACCGCCATGACGGAGATCCGCAGCTTCAGCAATGTGCCGGTGATCCTGCTGACTGCCAAAAGTGAGGATTCCGATAAGATCCTTGGCCTGAATGTGGGTGCGGATGATTACATCACCAAGCCCTTTTTGCCCGTAGAGGTGGTTGCCCGTGTGAAATCACAGTTGCGGCGGTATCTGCGGCTGGGCTCTGCCGCACCCAAGAACCCCGATCTGCTGACGGTGGGCAGCATTGCCCTGAACGAAAAGGAAAAAACCGTTACCATGGATGGCGAGCCCATCAGCCTGACCCCTACGGAATTTTCCATTCTTGCGCTGATGATGCACAGCCCGGGCACCGTGTTTTCTCCCCGCAGCATTTACAGTGCCATCCGCAACGAAAACCCCATCGGGGCGGAAAACACCATTGCTGTACATATCCGCCACCTGCGGGAGAAGATCGAAGTCAACCCTGCGGAGCCACGCTACATCAAGGTGGTATGGGGACAGGGCTATAAGCTGGAAAAGCAATGAGCCGCCCATTCTGCCATCATACTGACCGAAAGGAGCGTTTATGAGCAATCAGCTAAAAAAATCGCTGGCTGCACGGATCGCCGCCATTGTTGCGGCAGTGGTGCTGCTGTGGCTGACTGTCTGCTTTGGCATACTGACGATTCTCTGCATTCATCTGGGGGCTTTTACCGACGGACAGCTTTCTGCGGTACAGATGCTCAGCCTGACCTATTTCTCCGAAGGCGACAGCAATCACTCGCAGGATGATCTTTCCGCTTATGTGGAAGCAGCCGTCAACGGCTCGGAGGATCTGCGGGCAATGCTGCAAAAACAGTTTTCCCCCGAAGCCACCAACCTGCGGTTTACGGTGACCGATGAAAACGGTGAGGTGATCGTGACCAACAACACCGGCCTTACCGAGCAGACCGCAATGGCTTCTCTGTACACGGATCTGTACCTGACCACCCACCATTTCCGCTATAAGGTGCAGAAGGTGTTTTCCTCCTACAACCAGATCGTTACCACCGATCTGACGCAGTTTCTGCAATCAAGGGCAGATTACAGCCATTGGTATTTCACCAGTGATGCAGTGAACAACGCTTACCGCAGCGGTATGTTTGTCACCATCCAAACCATGCTGCCGGCAGACAGACTGACCTTCCCCGACAGAGAAACCGCCGAGCAGTTTGATTATGCTTCCCGCTACGGCCCCGAGGCGGTCTGGGAGATCGTTGAGGAAACTACGGCGGAATCCACCACCACAACCACCAATGCCGACGGCTACGGTACGCCCAACAGTACGCATCCCACAGTAACGGTAGAGGTACGGCAGATATCGGAGACCGAACATACCATGATCTCCCTCAGCCAATACTATGAGGAGATGCAGAAAAGTGACCGTATCATCACCATAGATGACCCCGCACTGGCACAGGAACTGGCAAACGGCATTGATGTTACCATTGTGGGCGAGACCGAAGAAACCACCCGCTACGATGTATGCCTGTATCTGCCCCCTGAACTGACCGTTCAGGATGCCTACGCCGAAAGCATCCGCATGGGGGAGCTGGCAATTGCCAACCGCTATATTTTCTTGGGCGGCGTGTTTGTTCTGGTGCTGCTGACCATTACTGCCATGATCGCCCTGTGCAAGGTGGCAGGTTATGTTTCGGACTATGAAATGCCCGTGTGCGGCTGGACACACCGCATCCCCTATGAGCTGCTGCTCTGCCTTTGCCCTGCGGCGGGTTATCTGCTGATTGTGATACTGGATGAGATGTTTTACATGGGCTTTTCCTGGACAGGCAGAGCCGTGCTGGTAGGCGGTCTGATGCTTTGCGGCTCCGCACTGGCGGTATTTATGCTGTACACCACCGCCGTCAGAGTCAAAACACACCATTTCTGGGATGGATTTTTTACGGTGCGTGTACTGCGGCTGCTGTACCGCCTTTGCAGCAGCCGTGCAGTTGCCTGTATTGCACTGATCATCGGTGCGGCAGTGCTGTTTATTGCCAATGTGCTGATGCTGCCCAACACCAATGTAGTTTTGTTTATGCTGCTGATATTGATGCTGGATGGCTGGGCCTTGCTGGGTGCGATATACTGCATCTACGCCTTTGAGGTGCTGCGGCAGTATGCCAAACGGCTGGAGCAGGGCGATTATTCCCCTCTGGAGCCTTCTGTGCCGCTGATCGGTGTGTTCCGCAGTTATGCGGAGTCCCTGATGCAGATCAACGCAGGCATCGGGGCGGCTGTGGCAAAGCAGACCAAGGCGGAACGGATGCGTACCGCCCTCATCACCAATGTTTCCCATGATCTGAAAACGCCCCTGACCTCTATTGTCAACTATGTGGATCTGATGAAGCGGGAGCCTGTGGAGAATCCTGCCGTTGCGGAATATCTGGAGGTGCTGGAAAGACAATCCGCCCGCCTGAAAAAGCTGACCGAGGATCTGGTGGAGGCTTCCAAGGCATCTACGGGCAATCTTTCGGTGGATCTGCAGCCTACCAATGTACAGGTTCTGGTAGAACAGCTGATGGGTGAATACGATGCCCGCTTTGCTGCGGCAAATCTGACCGCAGTGGTGGATATGCCCGACGAAGACCTGTATGTATCCGCAGACAGCCGTCTGATCTGGCGTGTGTTTGATAATCTGCTGGGGAATATCCGCAAATATGCCATGGGCGGTACCCGTGTGTACTTTGATGTTGTCCGTGGGGAGGATTCGGTCTCATTTACCCTGCGGAATATTTCCGAATCCGCCCTGCATCTTTCCCCCGAGGAGCTGACCGAGCGTTTTGTACGGGGCGATGATTCCCGCAATACCGAAGGCAGCGGTCTGGGGCTTTCCATTGCAAAGGATCTCATCCGACTGCAAAACGGCACGCTGGAGCTGCGGATCGACGGTGATCTGTTCAAAGCCGAGGTCACCCTGCCCATTGTGGCACCCCCCGCAGACCCGGATATGACCCAATGACCCTTTACCCCGAATCAGGAGAGGATACTGCTGTATTCTCTCCTGTTTTTATCATTTCCCATGATGTTGATATCAGTTTTTTCTGCACAGTGCGAAAAACTTTCGGCGATTTTCCACAAAATTAACAGTTTGTTCATGGTTACGTCATAAAATATCCGATGTTCTATGATATTCTATTCTTGTTATGATATGCGCCTATGTTCGGTGATGACCGGTCACCGAGGCGTATTTTGGAGACTTGAAAGGAAGGAACCCCATTATGCAGAACATCACTCAAGGCAAACGGCTGCTTTCCGGCGTACTCAGTGTATGCCTGACCGCCGCACTTGCCGCATTCCCCGCACCTGCGGCATCTGCCGCATCCGTCACCGTGAACCAGAAGCTGGCTGTGGACGCTACCTATACCGGCTACATCGCAGATCTGGCAACCTCGGGACTGGATACCATCGTCATCTACGTTACAAGCAGCGTGGATACCAACTTCAGCTACGGCTTCGGTGTCGGTACCGCCTCCAGCCCCTACTGGTACGAAATCGACGCAGGTAAGTTCATTGTGGACGGCACAGGCGATTCCATTTCCCTGAAGGCCGGTGAATCCACCCCCATTGTTTTTGATGTTTCCGATCTGGATCTCAGCTACAATCCCAAGACCGATGCCTACCCCGGCAAGTTTGAGTTCCGCAACTATTACAGCGCAGGTACGCTGACCATCGACAAGATCAGCGACAGCGTCAGCGGCACCACCACACCGGGTACCGGTACGGGCAGCACAGGTACATCCAATACCGAAAGCGGCACCTATACCTTTAAGGATAACAAGGACGGTACCGCTACCATCACCGCAACCCTGGCCGCTACTGTGGATGGCATTGATGCTCTGCTGACACAGGGCTACGATGAAGAGCTGTATCTGGATGAAAATGAGGTATCCTCCTGGCAGGAGGGCGACCCCATCAACAGCCACAAGATCAGCTATGGGGAGTTCGGCGTGCCCGCAGGCGAAGGCATTACGCTGGAATCCTTTACCTTTACCATTGAATCCAACGAGGATATGGGCACCTTTATGTACGGCTGCGGCATGAATGTTGTACAGAATTCCCCCGCAGACACCGAGGCGGTTCTGGGTAAGAACGGCTACTGGTACAACGAGCACGGCGATGATGCCGACGACGTGGAGTTCGAGATCGAAGTGGGCAAGGGTACCACCCTTGAAGAGTGCGGGAGCTGGATGGAAGTTACCTGGGATGTCCCCGCTGACGTTCAGCCCTACGCTACCACCGGTGCTGCCGATACCGTTTCCATTCAGTATTGGTACGGCGATCTGGATGAAGTCACCCTGACCGCTGCAACCTGCACCTATACCGTGACCAAGACCGTTCCCTACAACGGTCAGGCAAGTGTGTCCCTCTCCAAGGAGATCGACTCCTCCTCCGAGACCGCAAATTCCGTGCAGACCGCTATTTCCGAGCTGGGTCTGGGCGAAAACGATACCATTCAGGCTGTGAAGTTTACCATCGAGGGCGGCTCTGCTCTGGGTAAGATCGTGTTCGGCATGGGTATCTCCGTAACCGAAGACTGCACCGCAGCCACCAGCGATTACTTCTACATGAGCGGCAGCTACGCCATCCTCAATGAGGCTGACGGCACCGCCGAGATCATGTGGATCCTGCCCGACGGCGTGGCAGGCTATGCCGATCATCAGTACGGCAATATCCTGTTCGGCTACTGGTACGGCCAGAACGAAGAAACCGTTGATCTCACCGACATTACCGTTTACTACAACACCGTGGAGGAAACCACTACCACGACGACTACTACCACCACCACTACCACCACCACAACAACCACTACTACCACTACTACCTCCGAAGAGATCAAGGCAAGCCGCTGGGGCGATGTGAACTGCGATAACTACGTCAAGATCGACGATGTTATCCTGCTCAACCGCTTCCTGGGTGAGGATGTTACCATTACCATCAGCGACCAGGGCCTTGCCAATGCCGAGTGCGACGATGTGGCAGGCTTAAGCCCCAATGACAGCACTGCCATTCTCTCCTATCTGGCAGGTCTGTAATCTCCTTACGATTGATCCACTTTCTTATACTTCTCCTTTCTAAACTTCTTTCATTTTCATTCCTTATCTGTATTGCCTTGCTGCGGAGCGTTTCACTCCGCAGCATTTTTTTGCGGAGATCCCCCTCATCCCCCTTGTGAAAAGCATACAAAACAACTGCCCCGTGCCGGATTCCCGCTGTAAAAAGAGGAAATTTCTGTAAAGCCCTTGACATTTACAGCAAAAACTGGTATAATACATCTTGCGTGTAAAGGCAAGAACTATGACAGCATATCCGATTTCTCCCACAGCGAGGAACGATACAATGAAAAATCTGGATTTTGTTCTGCTGCTGGATTGCTACGGCAGCCTGCTGACCCAACGGCAGCGTGAGCTGCTGGAGGGCTACTATAATGAGGACCTCTCCCTGGCAGAGCTGGCAGAGCCACTGGGTGTCTCACGGCAGGCGGTGCATGACAGCATCCGCAGAGGAGAACGGCAGCTCCTTGCCTTGGAAGAACAGATGGGTCTGGCACAGCGGTTAAGACAGTGCCGCTCCCTGTTTGAATCCATTGAGGCATACAGCGCAAAGCTGTGCGCCCCCGAAACCGAAACCATCGCAAAAGCCATTGCAGAAGCCGCACAGGCAGGCAAGGCTCTGCTTTGAACATAACAACCGAACGCAAAAAAGGAGGGAATCCACCATGGCATTTGAAGGTTTGTCCGGCAAGCTGAATCAGGTGTTCAAAAAGCTCAGATCCCGCGGTAAGCTCACCGAGGCCGATGTAAAAGAAGCCATGCGTGAAGTCCGCCTTGCCCTGCTGGAGGCAGACGTAAGCTATAAGGTCGTTAAGGATTTTGTCGGCAAGGTCACCGAGCGTGCCGTGGGCAGCGACGTGCTGACCAGCCTGACCCCCGCACAGCAGGTGGTCAAAATCGTAAACGAGGAGCTATGCGCTCTGATGGGCAACGCCAACGCCCGCATCAATTTCCCCTCCAAGCCCCCCTGCGTTATGATGCTCTGCGGTCTGCAGGGCTCCGGTAAGACCACCCACTCCGCAAAGCTGGCGAAATACCTGAAAAAAGACGGGCATCACCCCTTGCTGGTGGCCTGTGATATCTACCGCCCCGCCGCTATTGATCAGTTGAAGATCGTGGGCGAGCAGGCAGGCGTGGCTGTCTTTGAAATGGGACAGACCGACCCCGTGGAGATCGCACGGCAAAGCCTGCGCTATGCCGCCGACCATAACCACGATGTGGTCATTCTGGATACGGCAGGCCGCCTGCATATCGACGAAAAGCTTATGGATGAGCTGAAAAACGTCAAGGCGGTGGCGCAGCCCCACGAGATCATGCTGGTGGTGGATGCCATGACCGGTCAGGATGCCGTCAATGTGGCAAAGGCCTTTGATGAGGCTCTGGGCATCCACAGCGTGCTCATGTCCAAGCTGGATTCCGATACCAGAGGCGGTGCCGCACTTTCCGTGCTTTCCGTTACCGGTAAGCCCATTAAGTTTGTGGGTATGGGCGAAAAGCTGGATGAGTTTGAACAGTTCCACCCCGAGCGTATGGCTTCCCGTATTCTGGGTATGGGCGATGTGCTGACCCTCATTGAGAAGGCGGAAACCGTCTACTCTCAGCAGGAGGCCGAAAAGCTCACCCAGAAGCTGCAGAAAAATCAGTTTGATATGAATGACCTGCTGGAGCAGATCCGCCAGATACAGAAAATGGGCAGCATCAAAAGCCTGCTTTCTATGATGCCCGGTGTGGGCGACAAGCTGGATGAGATGGATGTGGATGAACGGCAGTTCGGCAGAGTGCAGGCCATTATTACCTCCATGACCCCCGCAGAACGGGCAAAGCCCTCTATCATTAACCCCTCCCGCAAGCGCAGAATCGCCAAAGGCAGCGGCGCAAAGGTGGAGGATGTCAACCGCCTGCTGAAGCAGTTTGAACAGATGCAGCAGCTCATGAAGAAAATGGGCGGCGGTAAGGGCCTGATGAAAAATAAAGCCATGAGCCGCAGAATGCGTAAGCAAATGGCCATGATGGATAAAAAAGGCATGGGCGGCGGCATGGGCGGCTTCCCCGGAATGTAAAGGAGCTGTGCCGTGCGGATTTTAATGTGTCTGGTGGGCATCGGCGTGGGAATCTTCAGCATTTGCGGTGCCGTCTGCGACTGGAATTTCTTTATGAACAACTATAAGGCGCAGTTTTTTGTCAGAATCTTCGGCAGAACCGGTGCAAGAATCTTTTATGGCATTCTGGGTGCGTTTATCGTCGTCTGCGGCGTGCTGGCACTTACGGGTGCGTGATCAATCGCTTCAATGCGGAGCTTTTCCGCTTTGATATATCAACATCAATTTTTTCGGAGGTGAAAGTAACATGGCAGTTAAGATTCGTCTGAGAAGAATGGGTGCCAAGAAGGCTCCTTTCTATCGTATTGTTGTCGCTGACGGCAGATACCCCAGAGATGGCCGCTTCATCGAGGAGCTGGGCTACTATGATCCCACCAAGGAGCCTACTGTGGTAAAGGTTGACGCTGATAAGGCTAAGACCTGGCTGGCAAACGGCGCACAGCCTACCGATACCGTCAGAGTGATCCTGAAGAAGCAGGGCATTCTGTAAGGTGCAATTCATCACTTTTTTGGAGAGAACCGAACATGAAAGAGCTGTTGTATGCCATCGCAGAGGGTCTGGTTGCAGATAAGAATGCAATTCAGATCACCCAGGAGGAGCCCAATGAAGAGGGTGTCATCGTGCTGCATCTGACTGTTGCCCCCGAGGATATGGGCAGAGTCATCGGCAAGCAGGGCAGAATCGCAAAGGCGATCCGCACTGTTATGCGTGCCGGTGCTGCCCGTGAGAACCTGAAGGTAGCAGTAGAGATCGACTGATTCTCTGTGATTCATGAACAGGAAGGCTGTGCAGTTATGCTGCGCAGTCTTTTTCTGTTTTTTGGGGAAAGAGGGGGGGATTTCCCCGCCTTTCAGATGCTCAAGGTTGCCAAGAGTGCCACTTTTCATAGGGAGAAAAAGTGGCACCCTTGGCACTCTTGGCATCCTTGGCACCCTTGGGGGATAAGAATCTGATGCAGCCCCTCTTAATTGCGCTATTCCAAGTGAAGCGGTGGGGGGATTTTTTTGGATTTACAAGTAACCTCTATGGGTGTAAATCAGAGAGGATGAGGATAAGGAAGGGGATCGGAAGGGGGAAACTCAAGGAGAAGGGGAGATAAGCAAAACCCGCAGACGAAGTCGGAGGGAATTTGCGCCCTTCCCTTCGCCTTGTGGTTCCCCCTTGCACTTACGGCTCAACCGTAAAAGTATGGATTGGCTGTAAATGATGGGTTGACTGCAAAAAACATAGGTTGACTGCAAAACCGTGACTTGCTATCAATTTCATAGGTAACGCAAGAAAGGGGGGAACCCGACAGGAGAGGGGGGATGTTCGAGCTTCGCTCTCCAATTCCCCCCTCTCCTTACAAGGCTTCACGCCAAATGCTCCGCATTATGGCATCAAGTTTCTGACGAAACTTGCCCCCTTAGACCCCCCTCCGCTCACCTCTCCCCTCTTAATTGCGCTAATCGGCTTACAATCGCCATATCTCAACGCTCATAAGCCGTCAGGAAATTCTAAGGATGCCAAGGGTGCCAAGAGTGCCACTTTTTCTCCCTATGAAAAGTGGCACCCTTGGCATTGTTAAAACCACTGCCACCACCATGCCTTGACATTTTCCCCATCCTGTGCTATAATATCCTTGTCATATGGGCCCGTAGCTCAGCCGGGAGAGCGCTGCGTTCGCAACGCAGAGGCCGAGGGTTCGATCCCCTTCGGGTCCACCAGCAGGCAGGTCCTGCATAAAAACGGGTACCATTTGATTGTGGCACCCGTTTTTTCAAATCTGAATTGCCGTGCCGTAACGCCGTAATGCCGTAATGCCGTAATGATTTCGGGAGATGTTCATGAGAAAGTACAAGTACAGATATGAAGCCGTATCGGAAATAATCGTCAAATGCGTCGTTATGGTGATAGTCGGCGCTGGGATGATGGGAGCTGCAGCAGTTGGATGTTTTTTGAACCATTCGTTTATTCCGGGTGCTGTGTTTATGCTGATATGCCTCGTTTTGTGGTGCGCCGGTGTCATCGCTGCAACTGTGCGGGATGTAAAATATACCCTGAAGCGTCAACGGCAGCGGCAGGCACAGAAAAACGCAGGAATCACCCCTCAGCGCAGAACCGATTACTTTGATGGAAGCGGTCAGATCCGCCGGATCAGACCGCGGAAGCGCGTGCTCAGCAAGGAGGCTCTGAAATCCCACATCAAAGTGGCAGTCATTATAACCGGTATCAGCAGTCTTTTCATGGTACCTGCCATCATCACCGGACGCAGTGTAATTCCTCGGGTTTTCGCCATTGCGTGGATGGTTGCGTTAGGTATCGCTATTGCAAGAGATATCATAAGGCTGCGGATATATGATCGGTATGAGCTGCATGATGTGGATGACTACGAACTGTATGATGACACAGAATCACACCTGACCAACGATGAACAGCAGGTGGGCAGAACGACCTGCCCCTATTGCGGCAAGGAAGTGCTGTCTACCTATCTGTTTTGTGATGGCTGCGATAAAGAATTGCCCTGAATATGCCGCTGCAATCGCCTTGGAAATCCCCTCCGATCTGCGGGATCTCCAAGGCTTTTTTTATTTTCCTATTGCGTAACTGCAATTTTTATGATATACTGATAGTGTGGGTCATTGTGACCGATCTTACAGAAAGGACAGAAGCTGCCGTGGTTACTACGCCGATTTATGACTACCTGGTTCAGTATTCCCGCAAGGGTGACCTGCGGATGCATATGCCCGGCCATAAGGGAAAAGGCCTTGACCATTGGCTGGCGGCAGCCTACCCCTTGGATATTACCGAGATCTGCGGCGCAGACAGCCTGTATGAAGCCGACGGTATCATTGCCGAAAGCGAACACAATGCCGCAGAGCTGTTCGGTGCAGGTGCAACCTTGTATTCCGCAGGGGGCTCCACCCTTTGCATTCAGGCAATGCTGATGCAGATGAAACGGGAGGGCAGAACCATTCTGGCAGGAAGAAATGTCCACCGCAGTATGCTCAATACCTGTATTCTGCTGGATCTGCCTGTGCGCTGGATGTACCCCAGGGATGGCGCATTGCTTTCCGGAGCAGTCTCGGCACAATCGGTGCAGTTTGCACTGGCAAATTGCCGCACCCCTGCCTGTGTGTATCTTACTACCCCCGATTATCTGGGTTCTATGGCCGATATTGCCGCCATAGCCGCCATCTGCAAGCGTCATAACGCAAGGCTTGTGGTGGATAATGCCCACGGTGCCCACCTTGCCTTTGTGACCCCCAGCCTGCACCCTATTGCGCTGGGTGCGGATTTCTGCTGTGACTCCTACCACAAGCTGCTGCCTGCCCTCACCGGTGCCGCTTGTCTGCATTGTAAAGACCCTGCCGATGCCCCTGCACTCCGCAGTGCCATGGCTATGTTCGGCTCTACCAGCCCCTCTTATCTGATCATGGCATCTATGGATCTTTGCAACCGGTATCTGGACAATCAGGTACGGCATGATCTTGCCACCACCGCACGCCGTCTGGAGCGTATGCGGAATCATCTGCATAAAAAATTCGTGTTCCGTCGGGGTGACCCCTTCCATGTGTGTATCTGTGCAGGAGAAAGCGGATATCGGGGTACCATGCTGGCGGCATGGCTTGTGCAGCAGGGTATTATGTATGAATACGCCGATGCGGATTATGTGGTGCTGCTCTGCTCCCCCAAAACACCGCTGCAGGATATCGAAACACTGGAGCAGGTGCTGGAACGCTGCGATCTGCCCAAAACCGTAAATCCCCTGCGGTATGAACCCCCCAAGGCAACCGCCCTTTTTGCCGCCATGACCCCCAAGGAAGCCGCCGCACAGCCTGTGGAGATGGTTCCTGTCAGCGCAGCCGTGGGAAGGATCTGTGCCATGACACAGCCCCCATGCCCCCCTGCCGTGCCCATTGCCATCTGCGGCGAACAACTGAATGAAGCTGCGGTTTCTCTGCTGCTGTACTACGGCGTTACGGAAATTGCAGTGGTAAAAGAAAAAAAGCCCCCCTCCGATGATCTTTCGGATCTTCTGGGCACCTACACAACGAAAGGAACAGGGATACAATCATGAAGCTGATTTTTGCCATTGTCAACGGTGATGACAGCGCGGCTGTCTCCAAATCGCTCTCCAAGCACGGGTTCCGTGCCACAAAGCTGGCATCCTCCGGCAGCTTTCTCAGTGCCGGCAACACCACCTTCCTCATCTGCGTGGAAGACCATCAGGTAGATGATGTCATCGGTGTGGTGCAGCGGAAATGCCACCACCGCAAGCAGTTTGTGCCCTCTACCCCCACCTATGGCGACAGTGTGGGTGAGGTCAACGCAATGCCTCTGGAGGTCTCCGTGGGCGGTGCCACCATTTTTGTAACTGCCATTGAGCGGTTTGAAAAGCTGTGAGCAGACCCACCACTGCCGCCCCCTATCTTGCAGGCAATGAAACCCTGCTGCAGGATCTGCGGCATATGCGAAAACAAAACCGCCTGCCCCATGCCCTGCTGCTTCACGGAGAACCGGGCTGCGGCAAAAAAACCATGGCTCTGTGGTTTGCCATGCTGACATTATGTGAAGATGCCCACCACGCACCCTGCGGACAATGCCGCACCTGTCGGCTCATTGCAGAGGGAAACCACCCCGATGTCATGTTCGCAGAGCATTCCGGCAAGCGGATGGGCTTTTCTGTGGAAACCGTGCGGAATATCCGCAAGGAAGCTGCTGTTTTGCCCAATAACGGCGAAAAACGGCTGTTTCTGTTCTGCGATGCCGACGGCATGAGTGTACAGGCGCAAAACGCTCTCCTCAAATCCGTGGAAGAGCCGCCCCCCCATGCCTGCTTTGTGTTTACAGCACGCACAGCCCATGTGCTGCTGCCCACGCTGCTTTCCCGTATGACCGCAAAGGCGGTGTTCCCCGTTACCAAGGGACAGTGTACCGAGGCTCTTTTGCGCCGTGGCTTTGATGAAGCCTTGGCACAGCAGGCTGTCAGCCGCTATGAGGGCAACATCGGTAAGTGCATTGCTTTTCTGGAGGATGAAACCATCCGCAAGGCAACGGAGCTTGCCGCAGAATGCACTCATGCGCTGGCTGCAAGAGATGAATACCGTATGCTCTGCTGCCTCACCGCCGCCGCTGCCGACCGTGACAGCTACCGACAGGTTCTGCAGCTTCTGGACAGCCAGATACGGGATGCGGCCATTATGACGCTGGAGGGCAGTTTTGATCGGCTGGGCTGTGACCGTGAGGGTGCTGCTGCTCTGGCCGCCGAAATGACCCCCGCACGCACGGCAAAAATGCACGGTGCCATTCTGGAGGCTTTGGCGGATTTGGATGGAAACGTAGGCACGGTGCTTTCCGCCACTGCATTGTGTGCGGCCCTTGCAAGATGTTAAACCCCACGCATACGCATCTGCGTGAATATATAGATATTGGATGGTACTATGATGACTGATATTATCGGTGTGAAATTCAAAACAAACGGTAAGGTGTATTCCTTTGCCCCGGGTGAGTTTTCTCCCCCCGAGGGCAGCTATGTGGTGGTGGATACCGCCCGTGGACCGGAATGCGGCATTGTGGCAAGCCGCCGCCATGCGGTGCCCGATGACAGCCTGACCTCTCCCTTAAAGCCCATTCTGCGGCTGGCAACTCCGGAGGATCTGGAAGCACTGGAGCGCAATAAGCAATATATGGCAGATGCCATGCGGGTGTGCGAGGAACGCATCGCCGCCCGAAAGCTGCCTATGCGTCTGGTGGATGTGGAGTGCGGCTTTGACAGCAATAAGCTGATCTTCTACTTTACCGCAGAATCCCGCGTGGATTTCCGTGATCTGGTCAAGGATCTGGCTGCGGCGTTCCATGTACGCATCGAGCTGCGGCAGATCGGTGACAGAGATGAAGCCAAGCTGCTGGGGGGCTTAGGCATCTGCGGCAGAGAGTTCTGCTGCAAGGGCTATTTGTCCGATTTCCAGCCTGTGACCATCAAAATGGCAAAGGAACAGGGTCTGGCACTGAATCCCGCAAAAATTTCCGGTACCTGCGGCAGACTGATGTGCTGCCTGCGCTACGAAAGCCCCGTGTATGAGGAGCTGATCAAGCTGATCCCCAAGGCAGGCTCTACGGTGCTTCTGCCCGGGGAACCCCCTGTCCGTGCCTATGTGCTGGAAGCCAATCTGGTCAGCGGCAAGCTGCGGGTCAAGCCGGAAAACTCCGAGCTGCCCATTACGGTGGATCATACCGAGGTGGAACGCCTGCAGGATATGAGCCGCCGCATGACCAAGGACGATCTGCGGGATAAGCGGGATGCCGCAAAAAATACTGCGCCCGCCCCTGCACCTGCACCCAAACAGCAGCCCCCCAAGGCAGAGCAGAAGCCTGCCGTGCTGCACCCCGAATTCGGTGAAAAACAGCACAATGCCCCTGCTGCCGAAGAACCCGGACAGAATCAGGAGCAGGGCAGCCGCCCCCAGAAGAAAAACCATAACCGTGGTGCAAACGGCAGCCGGCCCCGCCCCGGGCAGAATCACGGCAATGCTCCCAAAAACGGTGAGCAGAAGCCCAGAAACCCCCGCTTCCGCCGCCCCAGAGCCCCCAAGGGTGATGGGCCTGCCGGCACTGAAGAATAACAAAATGCGGCCTTTGATGAGAACCATCAAGGGTCGCTTTCTTTTCCGGAAAATAGATTGTGAGAAAAAATTTTTTCTCCCTGCACGAAAAACCCCCTTCTGAATCGTGTTATCAGTGAAGGAGTTCTGAGAAAGGAGAAGCATCCCATGAAAACGCAGAACCATGCCGGCTATGATGCGTTTGAATCTTTGGTCACCGCACACTATGATATGCTGCTGCGCCTTGCTCTGCATCACACGGAAAACCGTGCGGAAGCCGAGGACATTGTGCAGGATGTTTTTCTTGCTCTCCTGCAAAAGCCCAAGCTCTTTCGGGATGAGGAACACGCAAAAGCATTTCTGCTGCGGACCGTCATCAACCGCTGCAAGGATTATCACAAATCCAAGCGGCACACCCACAGCGTGGCACTTTCAGCGGCAGAAGCCTTTCCCGCACCGGTGCAGGCCGCTTTTACGCCCATTGTACAAGCCATGGAAATGCTGCGCCCCGAATACCGCAATGTGCTGTATCTCCACTTCTACGAGCAGTATTCCATCAGGGAGATCGCACAGCTCCTTGGCAAAAGCCCCAATACCGTCAGCTCATGGCTGACACGGGCAAAATCTCATCTCAGGGAGGTTATGGACCATGACCCTACATGAATACCGATCCGCACTGGATCAGATCACCACATCAGAGGAGGAAAAAGCCATGAAAGCAAAGCAGATGTATGCAAAATCCGAAGAAGCTGTGGGTACACCCATGGTAAAACGGCGCAAAACCGCATGGATCGCAGCCGCTGCGGCTGTTGCCGTACTGGCAGGCACCACCCTTTCCGTAGGAGCAGCGGTGAAGTGGGATTACCGTTCCCTGTTTGACAAGTATTTCTCCGAGCAGACACCCGAAACCCAGCCTGTCACATATGTGGATCTTACCGGTATGGGGCTGGATCTCAACGAATCCGTTGACTTTGACGGCTTTACGCTGCATATGAAGTCTGTTGTGGCAGACAGCACTGCCCTGTATGCCATGTACGATATCACCCTGCATGATGTTACAGCCTTTGGGGGCGAGATCTACGACATCGCTCCGGTTTTTGTGGTGAATGCCCAAACCGCCGACGGCAAGTGCATCATGAATAGCACAGGCACCCCCGCACAGAAAATCACAGATGACACATATCGTTTGGTGAACGGTTATACACTTTCCTATCCGAAGAAAGACTCTTTGAAGGATGCAAGCATCACCATCGGTCTGTATGGTGTAACTGTCATTTCCGACACGACAACGACGCTGAAGGCAGATTATACACGGCAACTGGACAATGCATTTATCTCCGACAGCATGACCATCACCAAAGCAGTTGATTTTGCGATTCCCCACTACGAGCCCTACCGTGCTTCTTCTGTCAGCATTTCTCCCTTTGCCCTGCACCTGACAGCGGATCCAATCAAAGACGATTTCATGCCGAACAAGGAAGCCCTCCACGCAGGTGACTGGGTCATCAAGGCCATTTACAACGACGGCACAGAGCAGCTTCTGTCAGGCGATATCATCAATAACTTAAAAAAAGATGCCATAACCGGCGAATCCTTAGGTGCCGATTTTAACATCTTCCTGGACTACCCTGTTAATACAGGCGAGATCACAGCTATCTCCATTGACGGTATCATCCTACCGCTTGCATAATGCAAATCAACCGCCGCATCCGATCGTTCCTCGGGTGCGGCGGTTGGTTTTTCTCATGAATTCTGCTTTTTCTCCAATGCACGGATGCGCTTGGAAAGCTTATGCAGCTCCTGTGCCACAGGGTCGGGAATATGGATCTGGTCCAGATCGGGCACCCGCACACCGTTCATTTTCACCACTCTTGCAGGCACGCCCACGGCCGTTGCATTGGGTGGGATCTCCGTCAGCACCACCGCACCTGCGGCGATTTTTGCGTTATCTCCCACACGGAACGGCCCCAGCACCTTGGCACCTGCACCTACGGTCACATTGTTGCCCAGTGTGGGATGCCGCTTGCCGCGGTCTTTACCGGTACCGCCTAAGGTCACGCCCTGGTACAGGGTACAGTTATCACCAATCACAGTGGTTTCACCGATGACCACACCCATACCGTGGTCAATAAACAAGCCCTTGCCGATCTTTGCACCGGGGTGGATCTCAATACCCGTAAACAGACGTGCAGTCTGTGAAACGATACGAGCCATGGTGGGCATTCCCTTTTTCAGCAGAGAATGGGCAAACCGATATGCAATTACTGCGTGAAGTCCCGAATAGGTCAGCAGGATCTCCACGGAGCTGCGTGCCGCAGGGTCACGGTCACGGATCAGTGCAATTTCATCACGAAGCTGCTGCAGCATAAAAAGCCTCCTTGCAAATGGATGTGAAATCAGGCTCTGGGGTCAATATCCTTGCGGTAAGCCATCAGGTATTCGCCGCCCGACCATACTGTCAGTGCCGCAGCGATCCAGAACAGCCCCTGCAGCCCGAATTCTGTCCAGCGGTATACGGCATCGGGCAGAGAAAGCCCAAAGCTGTCAAAATCCCGGCAGAAGGAAAGGTACACCATATAAGCGATCAGTGCCACCATGGTAAAAGCGGTTTTCAGCTTGCCGGAAAACCCTGCCGGCACCACAGTACCCTTGCCTGCAACCACCAGCCGCAGGGCAGAGACCATGAATTCCCGCACCATAATCAGCAAAAACACCACAATATTCAGATATTGCCGTTCCAGCAGGCAGGCAAAGGCGGTCATCACCAGCACCTTATCCGCCAGCGGATCTAAGAATTTTCCGAAATCCGTTACCAGCTTATATTTGCGTGCCAGATGTCCGTCTACCGCATCGGTAATGGATGCAAGCACAAACACCAGCGTCGCCGCCAGATAATGGGCAGGGAACTCCCAATAAAACAGCAAAACAAACAGGGGAACCATAAAAACGCGTGCCAGCGTCAGTTTATTTGGCAGATTCATCTGCAACCACCTCACCGATCAAATCAAAATCCAGCATATCCGTGATCTCCACCTTCACATACTGCCCCACACGGTAGCCATCTGCGGGGGTACCCGCAATAAACAGCTTTCCGTCGATGTCGGGGGCATCGGCGGCAGTTCTGCCGAACCAGCACTCCGCCCATTTGTCATAGCCCTCGATCACAGCCTCGGTGACGGTTTCCATCCGCTGTTCATTCAGCGCATAGGAAATGGTCATCTGCTGCTCGGTCAGCATCTCGGCACGGTGGATCCGTACCGCCTCCTCCACCATATCGGGCATGGAGGCTGCAACGGTCTGTTCCTCCTCGGAATAAGAGAAGCAGCCCATGCGATCAAAGCGCATTTCCTCCACAAAAGCGGAAAGCTCTGCAAAATCCTCCTCGGTTTCACCGGGGAAGCCTGTCATCAGCGTAGTACGCAGGGTAATACCGGGGATCCGTTCTCTCAGCTTTGCAAACAGCACCCGCAAAGATTCCGCATCACCGCCCCGCCGCATGGCTTTTAAGATCTTACCGCTGCAATGCTGCACGGGAATATCCAGATACTTCACGATCTTCGGCTCCTTAGCGATGACCTCGATCAGCTCATCGGTAATGCGCTCCGGGTAGCAATACAGCACACGGATCCAGCGGAAGCCCTCTATCTTACAAAGCTCCGTCAGCAGCACAGGCAAGCGGGATTCTCCGTACAGGTCCTCACCATAACGGGTGGTATCCTGTGCCACCACCACCAGCTCGGTCACGCCGTTTTCCGCAAGCCACTGTGCCTCCTTGAGCACATCCTCCATGGGTACCGAGCGGTATCCGCCGCGGATGCGGGGAATGGCGCAGTAGGTACAGCCGTTGGAGCAGCCCTCTGCGATTTTGAGATAGGCAAAAAAGGGCAGCGTGGAAAGCACTCTGCCGCCGGTCAGAGGCAGCTCGTTTTTGGGCGAAAACTGCACCACACGCTGTCCTTCCTCCACACGGCGGATGACCTCGCAAAGCTGTTTTTCATCGCCCAGACCGATCACCGCATCCACCTCGGGGAACTGCTCCGCCATTTCCTCACGATAGCGTTCCGCCAGGCAGCCTGTGACGATGATGGCCTTCAAAGTGCCTTCATTTTTGAGCTGTACCAGCTCCAGAATGGTTTCAATGGCTTCTTCCTTGGCGGATTGAATAAAGCCGCAGGTATTCACCACAGCGATCTCCGCATCACCGGGCTCTACTGTCAGTGTATGCCCGTTTTCCTTCAGCAGATACAGCATTCTTTCCGCATCCACCAGATTTTTTGCACAGCCCAGAGATACCATGCTTACGATCATGAATCTATCTCCTCTTCCTCATAATCTTCATCCGAAAAATAATCTTCGATGGCATTTCGCACATCGGAATAATCAAATCCTCTGCGGATCAGCGATGCCTTGACCGATTCAATGGCCTTACGGTCATGGGGGTCCGTCAGCCTGCGGGCATATTTCCGCTCCAGAAGCTGCATCAGCCGCTGTGCGGTATCCTCGGGATCTTCATAGGGTGCAAGGGCGTTGTCGATCTCCTCAGCGGAAAGCCCCCTGTGCCGCATTTCCATGGCAGCACGGTGCAGCCCGTAGCGTTTCTGCTCCACAAGCTGCCTTGCCAGAGCTTCCGCATATCGTGCATCATTGAGAAACCCCAGCCGCACCAGCTTTTCCAGTGCGTGCAGCGTTGCCTGTTCATCGGCACGCTCTGCCTGCATCAGCTTATCGTACAGCTCACGGTAGGAATACCCCCTGCGCTCCAGCAGATACAGTCCGTACTCAAAGGCACGGCGGTCTGCCGCCTGCTGCAGCAGCTCGGTGATCTGCGCCTCGGTCAGCGTATCACCCTTATGCAGCCCCGCATCGTAGATCAGGGCATTGTGCAGCCACAGAGAACGCCCGTCGGAAAGAGCGACCTCCGCAACCTGCCCCTTAAACGGGGCAATGGATACGATCTGCGCCATACTCTACGCCCGCTTATGCCTCAACGGGGGCAAATTCTTCAAAATTATCGTCTGCATCATCGGCATCGGCAGCGGCGGCAGATGCTGCACTGACTGCGGTTTCTGCCTTTTCCTTGGCGGCAGATACGGCAGCAGCCTTTTTATTCTTCTTGGAGGTCAGTACCAGGCTGTCCTTCTGTGCCATGATTTTCTGCTCCACCTCGGCCAGCAGCTCCGGCTCTCTGAGCAGAACCTCTTTTGCTGCATCTCTGCCCTGTGCCAGCTTGCGGTCACCATAGCTGAACCAGGAGCCGCCCTTGTGGATGATATCCAGCTCAGCGGCAAGGTCAAGGATCTCACCCACCTTGGAGATACCGGTACCGTACATAATATCAAACTCACACTCACGGAAAGGCGGAGCGACCTTATTCTTTACCACCTTTACACGGGTACGGTTGCCGATGACCTCTGCGCCGTTTTTAATGGCCTCGCCCTTGCGGACTTCCATACGCACAGAGGAGTAGAACTTCAGCGCACGGCCGCCGGTGGTGGTTTCGGGGTTGCCGTACATCACACCGATCTTCTCGCGCACCTGATTGATAAACACTGCTACACAATTGGATTGTGCAATGACAGGGGTCAGCTTACGCATTGCCTGGGACATCAGTCTTGCCAGCATACCCACATGGCTGTCGCCCATTTCGCCCTCGATCTCCGCACGGGTGGTCATAGCGGCAACGGAGTCGATGACGATGGCATCAATGGCACCGGAACGCACCAGTGCTTCGGCAATTTCCAGTGCCTGCTCACCACTGTCGGGCTGGGATACCAGCAGATTATCAATATTTACACCCAGATTTGCGGCATACACGGGGTCCAGTGCGTGCTCTACGTCGATAAATGCCACTTCGCCGCCCAGCTTCTGTGCCTCTGCGATGATATGCAGGGCAACGGTAGTCTTACCGGAGCTTTCCGGTCCGTAGATCTCCACAATACGGCCTCTGGGCACACCGCCGATGCCCAAAGCCAGATCCAGCGACAGAGAGCCGGTGGAAATAGACTGCACATTCAGGGAAGAATCCTCACCCAGACGCATAACAGCACCTGCGCCGTAGGCCTTTTCAATCTGTGCGATGGCGTTTTCCAGTGCTTTTTTTCTGTCGTTTTCATTGGCAGGCACCACAACGCCTGTATTTTTCTTCTTCAGTTCTGCTTTTGCCATGATTCTATCATCCTTTCGGTCATGATTCGGTTTCTTCATTTCGATATCTGCCGCAGTTGTAACCGTACACCACACGGTCTATGCCGCACAGATCGGGTACAACGGCAATATTCTCAAAGGCATTTTCCGCCAGAATGGCTCTGACAGCCTCCGCCTGCCCCATGCCTACTTCAAAGGCAAGCAGGCCGCCGGGCTTTAGGGTATGCTTCCACAATGCGGTGATCTCACGATAAAACCGCAGGCCGTCCTCTCCGCCCGCCAGAGCCATGGAAGGCTCGTGGGTAACTTCCGTTTGCAGAGTATGCATATCATCGGCGGTCAGGTACGGGGGATTGCTGACGATCCCGTCCAGATCGGAAAACTGTGCCGCCATGGTGGGATCTAACACATTTGCATTGTAAAACTCCACGGGCAGATGATGAAACTCCGCATTTTTTCTTGCATATTCCAGTGCCTTGGGGCTTAGGTCAATACCGCAGATCTTCGTATCCCCAAGCTGCTGCTGCAAAGCCAGCGCAATACAGCCGCTGCCGGTGCATAAATCCACAATGGTACCGCCGGAATACGCCCTCCGGCATTGCAGCACCGTATCCACCAGTGTTTCCGTATCGGCACGGGGGATCAGCACGCCTTCCCCCACAAGAAAACGCATACCGTAGAATTCCCATGCCCCCAGCAGATATTGCAGGGGATAATGCTCTGCCCGTTTTTGGGCGATGCTGCGTGCCTGTTCTGCGTCCGTGATATCCTCGGTGATCCATCTTGCCTCCATGGCAGCGTTTTCAATGCCGCCTGCCAGCAGGATCTCCTCCAGCTCCTTTTGCAGCCGCACCACGGGGTTTACCATAGATCGTCCTCAATATTTTCGGGGATACAGGGCGTAATGGCAGCAATGGCACACTCGATCTGCTTGTCATCCGGCTCCTTGGTGGTAATGCGCTGGATCCACAAGCCGGGTGCGGAAAGAATGCGTGTAAAGGCGTTATCGGCTCTGCCTGCAAGGCGGATCAGTTCATAGCTGATGCCAACCACCAGCGGCAGCAGGGCGATGCTGCACAGCACTCTCTGCCACACAACGGTAAAGGGGATCAGGCAGCCCACAAAAATGCTGATGAGCAGCACCAGAAAGATAAAGCTGGTACCGCAGCGGGGGTGAAATCGCTTCTGCTTGCGGATATTTTCCACAGTCAGCGGCAAAGCAGCCTCCAGGCAGGCAATGGTTTTGTGCTCCGCACCGTGGTACTCATAGGTACGGCGGATGCTCTTCATGCAGCCTGTAACAGCCATATAGCCCACAAAAATCAGCATCTTCATAATGCCCTCGGCAGCGGAACGGATCACACGGTTTTCGGTCAGCGGCGTGATCCAGCCCACCACCAGCTTGGGCAGATACATAAACAATCCCAGAGAAAGCACCACGCTGAAGATCATGACAATGACCATTAAGATGTCAAAGATCTTCTCGCCCAGCTTTTCATCCAGCCATTTTTCAAACTTGCTTGGTTCTTCGGCCTCATAGTATTGGGTGGCTTTCTGATAATACTCCCACCGTTCCTTCAGCTTATCGCCCTCCAGCGGCTTCTCCTGAGAGCGCATCCACGCATCGAAACGGGCAAGCTGCTCCTCCTGCGGCAGCTTATCCAGCTTCTGCTTTTTCTTCCAGATCACAAAAGCGTCCAGCTCCTCATCCACCTGCTTTTCCGCAGAGCGCATCATGCAGCGGTAGCCGTCGATCATCTGGGTGACAAAATTCACACTGCCCCGCACAAGAGGGATCCTGCGATACCAGGGCAGCACCGGTCTGACTTTGCCGGTTTTGGGATCGGTCTGCAGCTTAACGGGGATCTCCCATGTTTCCAGGTCGATCTCACCGTTGGGCAGGCGGCAGGCCATGGCACCGCGAAAGGCACCCTTCATCATAATGCCTTCCACCAACGCCTGTCCGCCGATCTTGGATTTATAGGCATACTCCGCACGGGCAGCCTGCTGTGCATCTGCGGGCTGCTGTGCGGGGGTATCGTTCATCGGCTCTTTGGTTTGTTCCTGAGAATGCTCGGGCATATCGCTACTCCTTACTGAAAAAAATCCGTTTAGCGTTCCATGCTGTGAGAAGGCAGGGTAATGGTCACGGTGGTGCCCACGCCTTCGGTGCTTTCCACCTGCAGGGTGCCGCCGTGCATGGTAACGATCTCATCTGCCACCGCAAGACCGATGCCTGCACCTCTGCGCGTATGATTGGGCTTATAAAATTTCGTCTTGATCTTAGGCAGATCTGCCGCCTTGATGCCGCAGCCCTGATCCGTTACGGTAACACGCACCGTATGCTTGGAGGGCGCATCGGCACAGATAAACACGGTGCTGCCCGGCTCCGAATACTTCATGGCGTTATCTATAATGTTGATGAACACCTGCCGGATGCGGTTTTTATCGCCGTAAACAATGGGCAGCATCTCGGGTTCATCGTACTCTATGGCAATGTGATCCTTTTTGGAACGCTCCATATAGATCAGCACGGCATCCCCCAGCTCTGCCAGCACATCCATGGCCGCACGGTTCAGGGTAAAATGGCCGCTCTGCATTCTGGAGAAGTCCAGCAGCTCCTCCACCATGCGGGAAAGTCGCTCTGTTTCACCCATGATCACCCGCAGACCCTTCTGCATGGTTACGGGGTCGGCACCGTCATCCAGCGTTTCCGCCCAGCCCTTGATGGCAGTCAGCGGCGTACGCAGCTCATGGGAAACAGAGCTGATGAATTCGTTTTTCATGGTTTCTGCGTTGGAAAGCTCATCCGCCATATGGTTGATGGCCACGCAGAGATCACCGATCTCATCCTCGCTTTGCCGTTCAATGCGGGCGGTAAAATCGCCGCGGGCAAATTTTGCGGTATTGTCGCTGATGGCACGGATGGGCCGCACAATGGAGCGGACAAAGTACATTCCCGTAAAGCCCAGCAGCACCACTACTGCCACAGCAATGCAGGTTGCCGCCAGCACAAAGGTGGTAATGGAATCATCAATGGCCTCCAGAGAGGTAACCACACGGATGGCACTGTACTGGTTGCTGATGTGATAAATGGGATATGAAACCGCCATGATCCGTTCGCCGCCTTCGGAACGGCTGATGCAGTACCCATAGGAGCTGACCGTATCGCTTTCGCTCATGGCCATATCGTAATCGGGCATAGCGGTGGTCTCCTCCGGAGAAAAGCCCGAGGAGGTCAGCACGATGATGCCGTCGTTGTCAATGGCCATCATCTCCATCTTGTCCTTATCGGAAAAACCCTCCAGCGTGCGGCGCAGCTCTGTGCTGAGGTTCAGGTTGGAATCCGCCGCATAACGGGTCAGCACGCCTGCCACCGCATTCACCTTGGATACCAGATATTGCTGTGCGGAATTGTAGTAATAGCTCTGCACCGCATAGATCAGTGCCAGCTCGATCACCGTCAATATCAGCACGATCACGCCCAGATTATTGGTAAACCAGCGGCGTGTGATGCTTCCTTTTGCCATGATGCGTAACGCTCCTTGCACCGGATGACGGGCAGATCATTTTTCTGCCCACTTGTAGCCGTACCCCCAGACGGTAACGATATACCGCGGGTTGGAAGGCTCCTCCTCGATCTTCATACGCAGGCGGCGGATGTTCACATCCACGATCTTGTCGCCGCCGTAGTAATCATTGCCCCAGATCTGCGCCAGAATACTGCTGCGGTCAAGGGCGGTATTTTTGTTGCGGAGAAAATACTCCAGAATCTCGTATTCCACCTGGGTCAGCTCAATGGGCTTACCACGTTTGGTCATGGTATGGCTGGTCAGATTCAGCACAAACGGCCCGGATTCCAGCGTGGATTCTTTTTTCACACGGGTCACGCTCATGCAGACACGCCGATAGATAGCATCCACACGGGCGGTCAGCTCCGAAGGCGCAAAGGGCTTGGTGATGTAGTCATCGGCACCGATCATCAGGCCGTTGACCTTGTCCATCTCCTGGGATTTTGCGGTAAGCATAATGATACCGATGGAAGAGGAACGCTCCCGCAGACGCTTACACACGGTAAAGCCGTCGATGCCGGGCATCATAACATCCAGCAGCACCACATCGAAGTTGCCCCGTTCCCTGTCAAACATACGGATGGCAGCCTCGCCGCAGTCCACATCCACCACATCATAGCCGGCACGCTTCAGGTTGATGACCACAAACTCACGGATATTGGTTTCGTCCTCACATACCAGAACACGCTTCATAAGAATCCTCCCACTCCCTCTGTTTCAGAGATATCGCATAGCGAACAGCAGCTCACCGGGGGTCAGAGAAAGCGTCCGGTCTGTCTGTTCGATCTTGGCAAGATAATCGCTGCCGTTTTGCTGCCGCAGCAGCATATAGCCCTCCTGCTGCAGCGCATAGGATTCCACCGCATCGCTGACCACGGCAAGGCGCAGCAGCGGCTGTTTGACCACAGGTCTTCCATCCTCGGAGCTTTGCTCCGTGTCCAGCACATAAAACACGATGGTGTCTGTTTCCTGTTCATGCACCACCGTCACCTTTTTTTCCCATCTTGCGGGCAGCAAAAAGGCATAGCCGTCATTGGCGGAATAGTAAGAAGAATAGGTACGCATCAGCATACCGCCCCTGCACACATACCAGTTGGTCATGGCGATCCGCTCGGAATCCGCCGCCTCGGAATAGCCGTAGAACACGGTCTGCACGGGGATTTCCGCTTCGCCGTCGTTGTTGATATCCACAGTGGGGCAGGCAGAATGGCGGGTACTGCCGGGAAAACGGTCGGCACTGTCCGCATAAAGCTGCCGGAGCTGACGGTCTTCATACATCAGCACCTCTGTCTGCACCGTAGTGGCACCGGAAACGCCATCAATATAAATGCCGTTTACCGTGCGGAGCTTTACGGGGGTTTCTCCGCTGTCATAGGGGAGCTTTCCGTACACCACACGGCTGATATCCGAATACTGACCGTTGAGATTTACCTGGGACTGATAGTAATTTCCGCCTTCATCCAGCGCATACACCGTAGCCTGTGCCGCAGAAGAAAGAGTAGCCGCACTGATGACCAGCAGCTCACGGCTGCCGTCACCGTTCAGGTCGCTGATATCCATTTTGGTATAGGGCACGGAAAGGGTGCGCTCCAGAATATTTTCCCCATAGTGGAACACCTCTGCGGCATAACCGCCGCCATCCACCATGCTGTACCCGATGATCAGATTGGTGCGTGCATTGCTGCCCAGCCCGGAAACATGCACACATTCCACGGCGGCACCGGAGGTAGTATAATCCGCTACCGCACGCCACTTTCCGCTCTTGCAGTCCAGCAGACAGAACCGCAGGGGGTTTTCCTCTGCGGTGGCCATGCCCACTTCATAGAACACAATGGCTTCATTTTGGCCGTCACCGTCCAGATCCTCCACGGTAAAGGCGGAAAGCCTCTGGCCGGAACGGGGGTACTTCAGGCTGATGTTTTCTCCCGCAGCCGCCTGCAATGCCTGATAGATCTGCTCCTGCTGGGCGGTCAGTCTGGGGGGAGAAAGCAAGGTATCCACCGTCATGGAAAACTGACAGCCGCTCATGGGCAGCATAGCGCAGACCAAAGCGGCCACAGCCACTTGTTTTTTTCTCATGGTGTTGTTTTATCGCTGGGAAAGAGGCTTATAGACGCTCTTTTTGGCAATGGATTTATAGGCAGGCCGCATGATTCTGCCGCCGGTCAGCACTTCCTCAATGCGGTGTGCAGCCCAGCCTGCAATGCGGGAAACGGCAAACATCGGGGTAAACAGATCCTCCGGCACACCCAGCATACGGTACACCAGACCCGAATACATATCCACATTGGCGCAGATATTCTTTGCGGCGGCATTCTGGGATTTTTCACCCACAAGCTGGGGAGTCAGACGCTCAATGGCAGCCAGCAGGTGGTAGTCTTCTTCAAACTGCGTACCCTTTGCCAGCTCAAAGGCCTTTTCCTTCAGCAATACGGCACGGGGATCCGAAAGGGTATACACCGCATGGCCCATACCGTAGATCAGACCTGCACCGTCGCCCTCCTGGCGGCGCAGCACCTTGCGGATGAGATCCGCCACTTCGCCGTCGTTGTCGGGATTTTTCACCTTCTCCTTAAACAGCTCAAGCTGGTCGATGACCTTGTAGTTGGCACCGCCGTGACGGAAGCCCTTCAGGGAGCTGATGGCACCTGCATAGGCAGAATAGGGGTCGGTACCCGAAGAAGTCAGCACACGGCAGGTAAAGGCGGAGTTGTTGCCGCCGCCGTGCTCTGCGTGCAGCATCATGCAGATATCCAGCAGATGTGCCTCCTCGGGGGTATACTGTCTGTCCAGACGCAGCAGGGAGAGAATGGTCTCTGCAGTGCTTTCCTCGGGGCGCAGGGGGTGCATGATCAGGCTTTCGCCATCAAAATGCTGCCGCTTGACCTGGTAGGCACTGGTCATGATCACGGGCAGGCGGGCGATCATGGAAACTGCCACACGCACCTCGTTCTCGATGGTACGCAGCTCGCAGTCGGGATCATAGGAATACAAGGCCAGCACGGAACGGGCCAGCTTGTTCATAATGTTATGGGAGGGTGCCTTGGCGATCATGTCGATCACAAAGGAATCGGGCAGCTCACGGAAATTTGCAAGCACCTTACGGAAGCCTGCCAGCGTTTCTGCATCGGGCAGGGTACCAAACAGCAGCAGGTAGGCGGTTTCCTCATAGCCGAAGCGGTTTTCCTTTTCCACATTCCGCACCAGATCGGTGATCTGGTAGCCGCGGTAGATCAACTCACCGGGGATAGCCTCCAGCTCGCCCTCATTGAGCACATAGCCGTGTACGTTACAGATCTTTGTCAGACCTGCCACCACACCTGTGCCATCGGGACGGCGCAAACCACGGTTAACGTGATATTTCTGGAACAATGCGGGGTCAATGGCGGAATATTCCTTCAGATCCTCGCATAATTTCTCAATAGAAGCAGCGTTTTCAAAATGATTCATCGGTCAGCATTCCCTTCACTCGAAAAATTCTCATTCAACAAAGTACACTTACTTATATTATACTTTTTTTTTAGATTTCTGTCAATGGAAATCTGAAAGTTTTTTGTCTGCGGGGACAGGCTCATAGAAAGCGGAACAGCTTGCATCTACAGGAGGTTTTTATGAATCGGAAGCAAATGCGGTTTTACATCTTTGCGGCGGCAGCCATGCTGTTGATCCCTGCTGCGGCGGCAGCGGCACACCATAAGCCATCTGCGGACAAGCCTGCTGCGGAACAGACGGATTCCACCGCTCCGCCGCAGGTACCGCAGCAGGGCACGGAATACTATCGGGTGCTGGATATTCAGACGGGAACTGTGCTGGAAGTGCCTGTGCGGGAATATCTGATTGGTGTGGTCTGCGCGGAA
This sequence comes from Ruminococcus sp., assembly GCA_015066805.1. Classification (GTDB taxonomy): domain Bacteria; phylum Bacillota; class Clostridia; order Oscillospirales; family Ruminococcaceae; genus Firm-04. The sequence continues at coordinate 67,161 of SVNP01000007.1, forward strand.
ATGCCTGCCTCCTTTGCACCGGAAGCCCTGAAAGCCCAGACGGTGGCTGCCCATACCTATGCGGAACGCATCTGCCGCAGAAATCGGGAAAATCCCGATCCCGCCTTATTTGGTGCGGATTTTTCCAATGACAGCAATGTGTATCAGGCATATTATACGGAAGAACAGATCCGTGAGGCCTTCGGCAGCAGCTTTGACATTTACCATGCAAAGATCTCCGCTGCGGTGGATGCAGTTTGCAGCGAGCTGCTTTACTACGAAAATGAACCTATTGTAGCAGCTTTTCATGCTATGTCTGCCGGCAAAACGGAAAACGCCGAAACCGTCTGGGGGGCACCCCTTGCCTATCTGGTTTCCGTGGATTCCTCCACAGATGCGGATGCCCCGAATTTTCTGGAAACAGAAATGTTTTCCGTACAGCAGGCAAAAGAGATCCTTCTGGCGGCAGACCCTGCCCTTGTGTTATCCGATGACCCTGCCATGTGGTTTTCCGCACCTGTGGTCAGTGAGGCAGGTACTGTGATCCGCTTACAGGCAGGCAGCCGTATTTTCAGCGGTCAGCAAATCAGAACACTGTTTTCTCTGCGCTCCGCAGCCTTTACCGTTTCCTATGCAGAGGACGCCTTTACCTTTACCACCAAGGGCTTTGGTCATGCCGTGGGTATGAGCCAGTACGGTGCCAACGCCATGGCGCAGGCAGGCTGCAGCTATCAGGAGATCCTTGCACACTATTACCCCGGTACCGTGCTGCAATCAGCGGAAGGCGTACGGTAAATCACCAAAAAACAACTTGTTGAAAATGCAGATTTCGTTGCATTTTGCGGGATTTTTCCTGCCGCCGTTTTTTTGATGAGAAAATCTTGACAGCCTTTTTGTATCGTGGTATAATGATAAAATCACATGAGGGAACACCGTTCCCATTCTTCCGAATACAATGAAAGGCTTGGTGAAATCATGAAACAGGATCTCATTGCAATCTTGGATCTGGGCGGCGAGCAGAATGCTGCGCTGGCTCGTCAGATCCGTGCCGAAGGCGTTTACAGCGAGGTTTACCCCGGCACCATCTCCATGAAAGAGCTTGCCGCAAAGCCCGGTCTGAAGGGCGTTATCCTGAACCCCGGCGTCATCGCCGCAAGTGCATCTTCCGGCTCCGGCTACTGCACCGAAGGACTGAATGTCCCCGTTTTCACCGCTATGCCGCAGGATTATCAGGGTGATATTTACCCCGAAGATACACTGCGTGCCTTTTTGTTTGATACCTGCCGCTGCGAAAAGAACTGGACCATCGAAAACTTCATTGAAGACCAGGTGGCTCTGATGCGTGAGCAGATCGGCAATGACCGTGTGATCCTTGCACTCTCCGGCGGTGTGGATTCTTCCGTTGTGGCAGCCCTGCTCATTAAGGCCATCGGCAAGCAGCTTACCTGCGTGCACGTCAACCACGGCCTGCTGCGTAAGGGTGAGCCCGAAGAAGTCTGCCGTGTGTTCCGTGAGGAGCTGGGTGCTGATCTGGTTTATGTGGATGCGGTTGACCGCTTCCTGGATAAGCTGGCAGGCGTGGAGGATCCCGAGAAGAAGCGTAAGATCATCGGCGAGGAGTTCATCCGTGTATTCGATGAGGAAGCCGCAAAGCTGGAGGGCATCCGTTTTCTGGCACAGGGCACCATCTACCCCGATATCGTGGAAAGCGGTATGCAGTCCGGTAAGGCTGTAAAGGCGCACCACAACGTAGGCGGCCTGCCCGAGGATATGCAGTTTGAGCTGGTAGAGCCTCTGAAGTACCTGTTTAAGGATGAGGTGCGTGCCTGCGGTAAGGCTCTGGGTCTGCCCGATAACATGGTTTATCGTCAGCCCTTCCCCGGTCCCGGTCTGGGTGTGCGCTGCCTGGGTGCCATTACCAGAGATCGTCTGGAGGCTGTGCGGGAATCCGATGCCATTTTGCGTGAGGAATTTGCCAACGCCGGTCTGCAGGGCAAGGTATGGCAGTACTTCACCCTCATTCCCGATCTCCGTTCTGTTGGTGTGCGGGATAATAACCGCTCCTTTGAATGGCCCGTCATCATCCGTGCGGTCAATACCGTGGATGCCATGACCGCTACCATCGAACATATCGACTGGGCTTTGATGGACAAGATCACCTCCCGTATCCTCAATGAGGTAAAGGGCGTAAACCGTGTGCTTTACGATATGACCCCCAAGCCCACCGGCACCATTGAGTGGGAGTAAGCCCCAAAAAAGCATCTATATTTCCAAGATTTTTACCATTGCGGCAGAGAGTTTTTCTCTCTGCCGCAATTTTTTTTGAAAACCCTCTTGACAAATTTAATACTTCGTGTTATGATGTATAACATGAGAGGAGGTATTGCATGGATATTCAACTGAAGCGAGGGCTGCTGGATGTTTGTGTGCTGGCAGCCATCAAAAATGAAGATTCCTACGGCTATAAGATCATAAAAGACATGAAGCCCTACATCGTGCTTTCCGAATCCACCCTGTATACCATTCTGAAACGTCTGGAAACAGCCAATATGCTGACTGTCCGCACTGCCGAACACGGCGGCAGACTGCGGAAATACTACCATATCACCCGTGAAGGACTGCTAAGGATCGAGGAGTTCAAAAACGATTGGAAAGAGATATTATCCATCTACCGATTTGTCACAAAGGAGGATGACAACAATGACGAAAGAGGAATTTCTTGCAAAGCTGCAAAACCGCTTGGCGGGATTGCCCCGTGAGGATCTGGAGGAACGCCTGACGTTTTATAGCGAGATGATCGACGACCGTCTGGAGGAAGGCCTGACAGAGGAGGAAGCGATCGCAGAAATCGGATCCGTACAGGAGGTGGCCGCACAAATTCTGGCGGATACCCCCCTGACCAAGCTGATGATCGAACGGGTAAAGCCCAAGCGTTCCCTGAAGGTCTGGGAGATTCTGCTGCTGGTATTGGGTGCGCCTCTGTGGATTCCTCTGCTGATCACCGCAATTGCTGTATTGTTTACCGTTTATGCCGTGATCTGGACAGTTGCCCTTGTTTTATGGTCTGTTATGGTGGCTGTATTCTTTGTGGGGCTGGGCGGAATGATCGCAGCAGCGGTCATTGCTTTGCGGGATAGTATCCTGACCGGACTTTCACTGTTCTTTGCGGGGCTTTGCCTGCTGGGTCTGTCCATTTTCATGTTCTTCGGATGTAAGGCAGCTACACAGGGTCTTTTGCTGCTGACCAAAAAAATTGCTTCCGGAATCAAAGCTTTGTTTGTTGGAAAGGAAATTGTATCATGACAAAAACCGCAAAAATTCTGCTGACCGCTGCCGCAGTGATGACCGTTGTGGGTCTGCTGGGCTTTGTGCTGATGATGTCGCTCCGTGGCTGGGATTTTGCTGCACCGGATACCGAGCATTTTGAAACCAATACCTACACCGTATCCGAATCCTTCGGTCATATTTCCGTAAATGTGTACACCACCGATATTACCTTTGTCCCTGCAGAGGATGAAAGCTGCTCCGTTGTATGCAAGGAAACAGAAAAGCAGAAGCATTCTGTTTCCGTAAAAGATAACACCCTTGTGATCGAAATGACCGATACCCGCAAATGGTATGATCATATCGGCATTTCCACCCAATCGCCTGCCATGACCGTTTACCTGCCTAAAGCCGAATATGATTCCCTGACTGTCAGCTCCAATACGGGTGATCTCACTGTTCCTGCGGATTTTTCCTTTGCATCTTTTACCGTTAAGAGCGATACCGGCGATGTGGATTGCCTTGCATCCGTTTCCGGCACCGCTGCCATTCATCTGGATACCGGTCATATCAACATGAGTACCATTGCCGCCGACCGTCTGGAGCTTTCCTCCGATACCGGCAAAATACAGTTGGATTCCGTTACGGTAACCGGTGATATTCAGGTGGAAACCGATACCGGAAAGATTTCTCTCACCGATGCCTCCTGTGCCAATCTGAAGGCAGACAGCGATACCGGTGATATGCGCCTGAAGAATGTGACCGCCGAAGGCAGTTTCTCCATTGAGAACCAGACCGGCGACGTGGAATTTATCGACAGCGATGCTGCGGAGATCTATGTGGAAACCGATACCGGCGATGTAACAGGTACCTTGCGTTCCCAAAAGATCTTCCAAACCGAAAGTGAGACCGGCGATATCCGTGTGCCGGATTCCATGACCGGCGGCAGATGCCAAATCACCACCGATACGGGCGATATTAAACTGCAGATCGCATCCTAAACCAAAAGCTGCCTGATCATACCAATCAGGCAGCTTTTTTATATGATTATTCCTTACCTTGATAAGCATACCCAAAATGAATGGGCGGTGCCGTAACGGAAATATACACAAACTCCGAGTCACCGTCGTTCCGCAGGCCATGCACATCACCATCTGCAAAGCGTACCACATCACCGGCACGGAAGTCTTTTTCGGCATCTTCTCCCAGCAGCAGCTTGCCGCAGCCCTTGGTGGCATACCAGATCTGCTCCGATGCGGCATGGGTATGTCTTGGCTGGCAGGCACCCGGCTCCAGATGCACCTCGGTGATGGTCACACGGCGGCTTTCCGAATGATCGGGGTTCAGAAGCTGACGGGATACCACACCCGGATTTGTCAGCCCTTTGATTTCTTCTGCGGGAATAAACTCCATTGCACTGACTCCTTTTCACTTATGCTTCGATCTTGCGGCACTCCATGTAAAAACGCTTATCTGCGGCATGACCCATGGAGAAGGTTTTTCTGGGCAGTGCGCCATCGGCGATGACCGTGGGGAACAGCTCAGATTTCAGCATATCAGGCAGCAGAATACCCATGGTATTGGGCTCCTCCGCCAGCTTTGCCACCACATCTGCGCCGTGAATATAGTCGATCTTGCCGCCCTTTTCCTTCAGCCAAGCATCCAAAAACTGCTGCACGCTGCCAACGGTCAGGTTAGAGGTGGGCTTGTGGATATAATACTTGGCAGTAACACCATCCAGAATGATCTCCATGGCCTGTGCAGCCTCTGCATCGGTACGCAGATCCAGTGCAGCGGTCATATCTGCCAGCAGAGCCTTGGCATCTACCTGCATCAGAATACGGTGAATGGCCTCAAACTGCAAAGCGGGGCTGTGCAGATTGACCAGCTCCACCAAAGCATAGCGGGGCAGACAGTGTTCTGTATCCGCATGGGGATTTGCCTGCTTCCACTGTTCATAATAAGCCTTTGCGGTTGCCAGAGAATGGTTGCCGTCGCCCATGGCATATACCAGCGGCGCAGTACCTGCAGGCAGATCATACTTTTCGGTAAAGACAGCGGGGTCTCCAAGCTGCTCCAGTGCTGCAAGAATCTTCTGCTGCTTGTCGGCAGGTACCAGCCAGCCCTTTACGGAACCGCCGCCCTGCATCAGCTTGGTATCATAGACCTGCTCCATGGCAGAAGTCATCTCAGCCAGCGGCTCAATAACAGTTTTCTGCACATCATCCAGCAGAATCATGATATGGGGCAGCTCAATGGGGGCACCGCTGCGGATCCGCAGACGGGGAGGAATGCGCTCTGCAACAGTGGCTTCCGTAGCACGCACGGGGGAAACCGAGCCTTTTTCATAGTTATACTGCTCCAGATCAATGGCGCCGATGAGTCCCGCACGGCAAAGGCCGTCGCTCTGTATACGCTCCACATAGATCATTGCGGAGGCATAGGTATCAAACATACCCTTTTCCAGATATTCTCCCATGGTTTTGCGGATGGCGGCAATGCGGTCATCTACATCATTGTCCTCCAGATACAGCTCCGGCAGGATCAGGCGCAGGGTAGAGGGCTTTTCACCTACCAGACGTTCGGTTTCTGCCCAATAGGCAGGCTCACCGGTGTACTGATCACAGGCACAGACTGCCCATGCCTCGGATTGATGCTCTTTCTTGGGCAGCAGAATATCTGCCGGAGAAAAAGCGGTTTTTTGGGTGCTTGCTTGGTTGCTCATCATAATATTGTCCTTTCTGCGGATTCTTCCGCCGGAAATTGAGATACGAAAAAGGGTTTACAAATATGCAACAATGTGATATAATAGAGAGTAACAGTTGACTCTGAATATGAAGAAGAAAGGAATCCGGAATGCTGCACGAAAAATCCTGCGGCGCCATCGTGTATCGAAGGTTCCACGGCAATGTAGAGGTGCTGTTGATCAAACACGTCAACAGCGGCCACTGGTCATTCCCCAAGGGACATGTAGAGGGCGAGGAAACCGAGGTGGAAACCGCAAGACGGGAGATCAAGGAGGAAACGGGGCTGGATGTCATCATTGACCAGACCTTCCGTGAGACTGTATCCTATTCTCCCAAGCGGGACACTCAGAAAATCGTTGTTTACTTTTTAGCCATGGCGCGCAACCACGAATTCTCCCGTCAGGAGGAAGAGATCTCCGAGATCCGCTGGGTCGATATCGGCAGAGCGGCACAGCTTCTCACTTATGAAAACGACAAAACCATCATTGCAAAGGCGAAGGCTGCCATTCGCTCCAATTCTCATCGGTAACGATGCAAAGACATCTCCCGAACGATTTGTTCGGGGGATGTTTTTTATGTCTGTACAGCAGAGGTGCTGCTCTCCCGCTGGGGGAGCAGAAGCAGCACCGCCAGCCCTATCAGCAGCATCAGTGTGACCGCCGCACCGCCTTCCGGACCAAAGCTGCCGCCGTGGAGCCAGTCATAGCCTTCCTTTTGGGTAAAGGTAAACAGATTTGCTTCCAGCACAATGCCGCTGACCTTCTGCCCGAACAAATTGCCCTGGGCACAGTTCCAAAAGGAATGCATGGCGGCAATGCCCCAGACGCTGTCTGTCCGCAGATAGTACAGCGCAGCCACAATGCCGTAAAGAGTCAGGTTTACCACGGAAAACAACGTAATACCGTCATTTCCCAGATGTGCTGCCGCAAAGATCACGGCGCTGATACCAATGGCGACCCATCGGTTGGCACCCATACCAAGACTGATCATCAGATGACTGCGGTAAACGACCTCTTCGCTGAGTCCCTGTATCATCCAGCCGATGACAAACAGCAGCAGCATACCTGCATTGCCGCTGAATGTAAAGCCTGTGAACTCCAGACCGCCGCCCAGCCAGGCAAGGCCTACGGCACCGCCCATCATGGCAAGTGCCACGGCAATGCCCACAAGATAATCACGGATACAGCAGCGGGCGGTAAAGCCCATACTGCGCAGACTGCGGCGTTCCGCCAGCAGACAGTACAACACGCTGATTACAATAGGGACGGCACACAAAAACAGCATCAGCAGCAGCTCAGCGTCACCGCTCAGCAGCGCATCAAAGGATTCATCACCGAACACGATGACCATAAAAATAGATAAGGCTATGATGACAAACGCCTGTATCAATGTGCTGATCAGCACGGTACCGCCGAAGATCGGCAGCACCATATACCATTGTTTCAGCAGATTATACTTTGCCTCTGCCTTTGCCCGATGAAACACGGGCTGCACCTTCGATAATTTCCAGTCCGGTTGTTTCATGATTTCACCTGTTTCTTTCTCATTCGGATGCAGATGGTGACCAGTCCGCCCACGATCAGTACCGCACCGACGATCACAGGGATCACCCACCCCTTACTTGCCGTGGGAGAGCCTGCATTCCGTGCAGTGGAAAGGGTAGTGGTGGTGCTGGTAGTGACCTCCGGTGTGGTTTGGGTCACTTCATCGGAGTAGGGCTCGACTGCGACCGCAGCGGATTTTCCGTAGTTTTTCACCGCCTCGGCATTGGAATACACAGTAAAGCCCTCCTGCTTCAGCAAAGCATCGGTCTGAACATCCAGAACATAGCCCAAAGCGTATTCCCCCACAGACTGCACTGTTACAGGCAGGTTCAGGCTTTCCAGCGCATCGCAGGAAAGGAACGCGCGGCCGCCCAGATGCTCCAGCTTACTGCCGATGTTAATGAATTTCAGGGTTTTGCAGCCGTAGAACGCCATATCATCTATTCGGCTAACGGAATCCGACGTAGTGACCACCTGCAGGGAGGAACACTTATAAAAGGCCGCCTTGCGGATCTCTGTAACGGAAGCCGGCAGATGTACGGTAGTAATAAAGGGGTTGCCTTCAAAGGCGGAACGGCCGATGATGGCAACGGAATCGGGAACAGTAACCTCAGGGCCTTCTCCCTTATATGCCACCAGAATATTGCCAAGGGTTACAAAATCGCCCTTGTATTCACGGAACCATTTGGTATTGTAGAGGGCATCCGGCTCCAGACGGGCAAAGGTTGCGGGGGCATGGATGGTTCCCAGGGACACACAGTTATCAAAGGCACCCTCCATGATCTGCGTCACGGAATCGGGAATGGTGATGCTCTCAATGCTCTGCTGATCGGCAAAGGCGTAGTAGCCGATGGTTTTTACCGTATCGGGGATCACCACATCCTTCACATCGGCACCGCCCTGATAGGCATACAGCACACCATCACCCAGAATAATACAGTCATCGGTAATGCTGCGGATAAAGGCGGTATCCTCAAAGGCACAAAAACCGATCTCCGAAACGGTTTCCGGTATCACTACGGTTTTGAGCTGCGTACAATCCTGAAAAGCCGAATAACCGATATACACACAATCCTCGGGAATGGTAAGATTCAGCAGATACTCACAACCCATAAAGGAGTAATCTCCGATCTCCCGCACGGTTTTGGGCAGAATCACCTCATCGGCAAAGCAATACTGAAAGGCATAGGGGGCAATTTTGGTCACAGGGCAGCCCTCAATGGTATCCGGAATGGTCACTACCGTTTCATTGAGCCATGAAAACGCCGTGATGACAGCTTCTCCGTCTGTGATCTCATACTGCAGCGCCTCTATTACGGGACGTGTGGTGGTAACGGTGGTTTCGGCCGTAGTCGTTGTGGTGGCAGAAGTGGTGGTTTCTGCCCCGCAAGGTACTGCCCATGCCGAACAAAGGGCGGCAGCAGTCAGCAGCATGGCGGCATACTGTTTTACTTTCATGATTTTTCCTCGCTTATGTTTCGTTTTCACTGTCGGGATGAATGATAAACCAGAAATCGGAGCCGACCCCTACGGTACTCTCCACACCAAAGGCGTAATCGTGCAGACGCAGCACTGCCTTGACAATGGAAAGCCCCAGACCGGTTCCCATAATCTGCCGCTGATAGTTTTCACTGCGGTAGTATTTGTCGAAAATACGGGAAAGGGTTTCCTGATCCATACCCGGTCCTTCATCCCGCACGGAAATACGGATGCCCTCCGGAGTATGGCTTTGGGTGATATAAATATGCTTGCTTTCGCCGGAATAATTCATGGCATTGTTGATGAGATTGCAGATCACTCGCTCGATTTTGCCCGCATCGCAGCAGACCTGTGCTTCTCCGTCGGTTTTCAGATGGAACGTATAACCGGAAACCGCACTGAGCCCACGATACCGCTCAACGATATCCGTCAGGCGTGCTTCCATATCAAATACAGAGCGGTCCAGTGTCATGGTGCCGTTTTCCAGCTTGGAAAGATCCAGAATATCATTGACCAGCATTGTCAGGCGGTCGGTTTCTTCAATGATGACCTCCAGATGCTCCGCACGCTTTACGGGGTTATCGCCGGAAAGATCACGGATCATTTCCGCATAGGCTTTCAGCATGGTCAGCGGTGTGCGTAAATCGTGGGAGGCATTGGCAATGAGATCCCGCTGCATGGAATCCACACGATTGATCTCACGGCTGGCATAGGTCAGAGTTTTGGCAAGGCGGTCTGCCTCGGAATAACCGCCGCCCTTAAACTGAATATCGTACCGACCATGAGCAAGCTGCTCCGCATCCTTAGTGATCCGCACAATGGGATCGGAAAGCCGCTTGGAAACCACATAGGAGATCAAAAACGCCAGCACGATCAGCATTAAGGTAATGGTCAGCAACTGCCGCTTTAAAATATCCACCGTAGAAGTAACCGGCACCAGCGGCGTGTTCAGCACCAGGTATCCTTCCGGTGCATCGGCTGAACCGATGACGGAAGCATAGATCATAATATTGGAACGGGTCTGGGGGTTAAACTGCTTGCCGTAAATAATGCCGTCGCCATCGGCTTTTACCAGGCGGATGATATCCAAGGTCTGGTTGTTCAGCCCGTGGATCACGCAGTTAATACCCATCATATCCTTGGAATACACCACACGACCGTAACGATCCCGCACCTCAATGCACATATCGTTTTCCACCGCCAGCTCGGTAAAAATGTCCTCATAGCCCTCTTTTTCGTACACGGTCAGCATAGTATCTGCCAGATGAATGATATCATCGGTTTTCATGCTCTCGTAAAAGTTCTGCAAAAAGAGGATCTGGAAGGTCCAGATGAGTACGAACACCGCCATCAGGAAGATCATGAACCAGTACCAGATGTGAGAATGCATTCCAAAGCGGTGCCTGGGCAGTTTTTTACGCTTCAAACTTATATCCCATTCCTCTCAGGGTCACAATGAATTTACGGTACTCACCCAGACTGCTGCGCAGCATTTTGATGTGGGTATCCACGGTACGGTCATCGCCGAAGAAATCGTACCCCCAGACCTGCTCCAGCAGCTTATCTCTGGTCAGAGCAAGGCCGCGGTTCCGCACCAGGTAAAACAGCAGATCGTATTCCTTGGGGGTCATGTTCACACGGCTGCCGTCCACATAAACCTCTCTGCCTGCCATATCAATGGAAAGACCCTCAAACTGCATTTTTTCCTGCATCTGGCGGTCGCCCTCACCCCGCTTGCAGACAGCCTTGACGCGGGCCATCAGCTCCTTGGGGGAAAAAGGCTTTACCACATAGTCATCAATGCCCAGCTCAAAGCCGAACAGCTTGTCATATTCCTCACCTCTTGCGGAAAGCATGATGATGGGCATATTCTTCTGCTTGCGGATCTCCTTGCAGGCAGAAAAACCGTCCAGTCTGGGCATCATAATATCCATAATGATGATGTCAAATTCTTCATTCCGCACCAGATTCACCGCTTCCATGCCATCGGCGGCTTCGGATACGGTATATCCTTCAAATTCGGCGTATTCCCGCACCACACGGCGGATGTTGATCTCATCGTCTACGATCAGCAGCTTCATGATTCGGCTCCTTTCGGTTCTGTTGTGTTTTTTTGAGATATGGACACAGAATCATCATACCATATCACGGGAAATTATAACAGAGGGCTGTGAAAATTTTGTGAAATTTGCCGTAAAATTTGTTTTTATTTCGCAGAAATCCATTGACATTTACGGTGAATACTGGTATAATGTGGATACAGTATCTGCTGTAAAACCCGAATACACTGCACATAATATTGAAAACAAAGGCAAAGGCCTTGTACCTTGCCGTAAGAAAGGACAAACTTCAATGAAAAAAAGAATCGGTATTTTAACCAGCGGCGGCGACTGCCCCGGCCTGAATGCGACCATCCGCGGCGTGGCAAAGGCCTGCTTTGAAATGATGGGCGAGGATCATGTAGAGATCGTAGGCATCTCCAACGGCTATTACGGTCTGATCCACAATATGTGCAAGGAAATGCAGCCCTCTGATTTTTCCGGCATTCTCACTCAGGGCGGAACCATTCTGGGTACCAAGCGGCAGCCCTTTAAGATGATGACAGTCATCGGCAGCGATAATGTGGATAAGGTCAAGAGCATGAAGGAGACCTACAAAAAGCAAAAGCTGGACTGCCTGCTGACGCTGGGCGGCAACGGCACCCACAAAACCTCTCATCTGCTGGCAAGTGAGGGCCTTAACGTGATCGGCCTGCCCAAAACCATTGATAACGACATTTTCGGCACCGATGTGACCTTCGGTTTCCATACCGCAGTGGATATCGCCACCGATGCCATTGATCGCCTGCACACCACCGCCGCATCTCACAGCCGGATTCTGGTTTGCGAGATCATGGGCAATAAGGCCGGCTGGCTGACGCTGAACGCAGGTATTGCAGGCGGTGCGGATATCATCCTCATCCCCGAGATCCCCTATGATATTGATGTGGTCTGCGAGGCTGTTATGAAGCGTTCCGCAAAGGGCAAGTCCTTCTCTATCATTGCAGTGGCAGAGGGCGTGTTTGATAAGGAAGAAGCTCTGCTGAAGAAAAAAGACCGTGCCAAAAAGCGGGAGGAAGCAGGTATTCTCACCGCAACCTCCCGGATCGCCGCACAGATCCAGGCAGGTACCGGCATTGATACCAGAGTCTGTGTGCCGGGTCATATGCTCCGTGGCGGCTCCCCCAGTGCCTACGACCGTATTCTGGCAACCAAGTTCGGTGTACACGCCGCAAAGCTGATCCAGCAGGAAAAGTACGGCAGAACCGTTGCCATGGTCGGCGGCAAGGTCACCTCCAATAAGCTGGAGGATATCGCAGGTCTGACTAAATTTGTGGACCCCAAGGGTCAGCTTGTGCAGACTGCAAAGCGACTGGGCGTTTCCTTCGGCGACTGACCGGTTTTCTGTCAACACAAAACATCCCCCGAAGATCACTGCTTCGGGGGATATTTGCATGATTACAGGAATATGTACTTCAGAATAAACAGAACCGAAAGTACATACATCAGCGGTCTGACCCGTTTTGCTTTGCCGCTGAAGGCGTTGATAACAGTGTAGGAGATAAATCCGATGGAAATACCCTCGGAGATGCTGTAAAACAACGGCATGGCGATAACGCACAGATAGGCAGGTACGGATTCGGTGAAATCCTCCTCACGGAAGCTGATCTCCGCAATGGTGCTGAACATCAAAAAGCCTACCACGATCAGCGCAGGTGCCGTTACAAAAGCGGGAATTGCCGTAAACACAGAGGAGAAGAACATAGAAAGCAGGAACAGAATACCCGTTACCACAGCAGTCAGACCGGTTTTGCCGCCTGCGGAAATACCGGTTGCGGATTCCACAAAGGTGGTGGTGGTGGAAGTACCCAGCACTGCACCTGCCGACGTTGCAACCGCATCTGCCAGCAAGGCGGGCTTGATCTTAGGCAATCTGCCGTTTGCATCCAGCATTTTTGCCTTGGCACTGACACCCACCAGTGTTCCCAGTGTATCAAAGAAATCCACAAACAGAAAGGAACAGATAACCACAATGAAGTTAAACAGGCTCACATCGGTGAAATCTGCCTTGAAGCACTGACCAAAGGTCTTGGAAAGTGCGGAAAAATCGGTCATCTCCAGCTTAGGCAACAGCGTGTAGTATCCGCTTGCGGCATCCACAGTGTAAATGCCCGTAAGCTGGCAGAGAATACCCAAACCCCAGGTAATGAAAATACCCAGCAGAATCGAACCCTTGACCCGCTTGAAGTACAGCACTGCGGTGATCAGGGTGCCTACCAATGCCAGCAAGGCGGAAATACCCGCTGTGGAGAAATGCTCGGGGAAGCGGATAATGGTCACAAGAGTAGAATCCTCATTGACACACAGACCGCAGTTTTGCAGACCGATAAAGGCAATGTATACGCCAATACCCGCAGATACCGCTTTTTTCAGGGATATGGGTATGGCATTGAACACAGCCTCACGCACATTTGTCACCGAAAGCAAAATGAAAATGATGCCTTCAATGAACACCGCAAGCAAAGCTACCTGCCAGGAATATCCCATGGTATTGACTACGGTATAGGCAAAAAAGGCGTTCAGACCCATACCTGCGGAAAGAGCAAAAGGCAGATTAGCCATAAAGGCCATCAGCAGGGTACCCAGGGCGGATGCAATACAGGTCGCCAGCAATACTGCGTTGCCATCCATGCCTGCATCGCCCAGCATTCTGGGGTTAATAGCCAGAATATAAGCCATGGTCATAAATGTGGTAATACCTGCGATGACCTCTGTTTTGAAATCCGTTTTGTTTTCTTTCAGATGAAAGAGCTTTTCCAGAAGATTCTTCATACTGTCACCTCGGCTGCATAATCAACGTCATATTCCGCAATATCCGGCAGATTCCGGAACAGCTCACCGCAATCCAGACCATACCCGATGACAAAACGATCCTCAATGGTAAACAGAACACGGTCTGCCTGAAAATCCACCACACGGCGGTCGGGCTTATCCAGCAGCGTAACTACCTCCAGAGAAAGAGGATTCCGCTGCTTCAGCCGTTCCACCAGCAGCGAAAGCGTTCTGCCGGTGTCCACGATGTCCTCCACCAGCACCACATGATAGTTACTGATGTCCTGATCCAGATCCATGAGGATTTCCACCTCACCGCTGGAAACGGTGCTGTCAAAATAGCTCCTCACACGCATAAAGCCGATCTCACAGGGCACGGTGACCGCACGGCAGAAATCTGCCATAAACACAAAAGCACCCTTCAGCACACTGACCAGCAGTAAAGGCTTGCCCTCATATTCTTTGCTGATCTCTGCACCGACTTCCGCAATGCGGCGGCGGATCTCCTCCTTGGTGATGAGAACACCCTTTATCCTGCCCTGATATTCCTGCATATCCATGATAAAGCACTCCTTTTTTTCATAAAATTCCGCTCTTTTCATTCTACATGGTTTTTCTTGAAATGTCAAGAATTTACAAGGGGATATCACTTATTTCCAAGGAACAACACAGGGAAATGCAAAAAATACAGCGACTTTACCGAAATCCAAAAAAATTTTCCCGGGGGACTTTCTTTTTTCCGAAAAATTATGTATAATGTAAGGTAGAAGATTCTTTTCGAGCATTACAGCAAGGAGATAAGCGTATGAATCAGATGTATGAAGGCTGGAACGGCTTTGAAAAAGGAACATGGGTCAATGAAATTGCTGTGCGGAGCTTTATCCGCCACAACTTTACCCAATATGATGGCAATGAGGATTTCCTCTGCGGCCCGACACAGAGAACAACAGAACTCTGGCAGCAGGTATTGGAGCTTTCCCGCCAAGAACGGGAAGCAGGCGGCGTGCTGGATATGGATACCAAGATCATTTCCACCATTACCTCTCACGGCCCGGGATATCTGGATCAGGAAAAGGAACAGATCGTGGGTTTTCAGACAGACAAGCCCTTTAAGCGTGCGCTGATGCCCTATGGCGGCATTCGTATGGCGGAAAAGGCCTGCCGTGACCACGGCTATACCCTTGACCCCCAGGTAAAAGAATTCTTTACCGTACACCGCAAAACCCACAATGCAGGCGTTTTTGATGCCTATACCCCCGAAATGCGTGCTTGCCGCTCCAGCCACATTATTACCGGCCTACCCGATGCCTACGGCAGAGGCCGTATCATCGGTGACTACCGCAGAGTGGCACTGTACGGCGTAGACCGCCTCATCGAAAACAAAGAAGAACAGAAGCAGACCACCCGTTCCGCCATGTATTCTCAGGTCATCCGTGACCGAGAAGAGCTGGCAGAGCAGATCCGTGCTTTGAAGGACCTGAAAACCATGGCCGCAAGCTATGGCTTCGATATCTCCAAACCCGCACGCAATACCAAGGAAGCCATTCAATGGCTGTACTTCGGCTACCTGGCAGCGGTCAAGGAGCAGAACGGTGCGGCAATGTCTCTGGGCAGAACCTCTACCTTCTTAGATATCTACGCAGAACGTGACCTGAAAAACGGCGTGTTTACCGAATCCGAAATTCAGGAGCTGGTAGACCACTTCATCATGAAGCTGCGCCTGATCAAATTTGCCCGTACCCCCGAATACAATGCGCTGTTTTCCGGTGACCCCCAGTGGGTGACTGAGTCCATCGCAGGTATTGGCATTGACGGCCGCCATATGGTCACCAAAATGTCCTACCGCTACCTGCATACACTGGAAAACCTAGGTGCGGCACCCGAACCGAATCTTACTGTGCTGTGGTCGCCCCGTCTGCCGGAAAACTTTAAGCGGTTCTGTGCAAAGATCTCTATTGAAACCTCCTCCATCCAGTATGAAAACGATGATCTGATGCGCTTTACCCACGGCGATGACTACGCTATTGCCTGCTGTGTTTCCTCCATGAAGGTGGGCAAGGAAATGCAGTTCTTCGGTGCAAGAGCCAACCTTGCCAAGTGCCTGCTGTACGCCATCAACGGCGGCGTGGATGAGATCACAGGCCAGCAGGTCGCCCCTGAGTACCGACCCATCACCTCGGAATATCTGGATTACGACGAGGTCATGAAAAAATACGACGAAATGATGAAGTGGCTGGCAGGCGTGTATGTCAATACCCTGAATATCATCCACTATATGCACGATAAATACTGCTACGAAAAGCTGCAGATGGCTCTGCATGACAAAAACGTGACCCGCTGGTTTGCAACGGGTATTGCAGGTCTTTCCGTAGTTGCCGATTCTCTCTCTGCCATTAAGTACGCCAAGGTCAAGGTCATCCGTGATGCAAACGGCCTTGCTGTAGATTACGAGGTGGAAGGCGACTTCCCCAAGTACGGCAACGATGACGACCGTGTGGATGAGATCGCATACAACATTGTACACCGGTTTATGGAGCATATCCGCAAAAACCACACCTACCGTGACGGCATCCCCACAACCTCTATCCTGACCATTACCTCCAATGTGGTTTACGGCAAGCATACCGGCTCTACCCCCGATGGCAGAAAGAAAGGCGAGCCCTTTGCACCCGGAGCAAACCCCATGCACCGCAGAGATACCCACGGTGCGGTAGCATCGCTGGCTTCGGTTTCCAAGCTGCCCTTTAAGGATGCACAGGACGGTATTTCCAATACCTTCTCCATTATTCCCGGTGCATTGGGTCAGGATGACCGCATTTTTGCAGGCGATCTGGCAGTGAGCTTTGACTGCACCGACGGTTCCTGCTCAGCACCTACCATGTTTGAAGGTCTGGACGACGAAGCAGAGGAATAAACCCACAGGGAAAGGAGAATTTCTATGGCTGCAACACAACAGCAAATTGATAATCTGGTGGCATTGCTGGATGCCTACGCCAAAAAAGGCGGGCATCACCTGAATGTAAACGTGTTTTCCAAGGAGACCCTGCTGGATGCACAGGCCCACCCCGAAAAATATCCCCAGCTAACCGTTCGTGTCAGCGGTTATGCGGTGAATTTCATCAAGCTCACCAAGGAACAGCAGGATGAGATCATTTCCCGTACCTTCCACGATTCCATCTGAGCCGCAGCATATGACAGGAAGGGTACATTCTTGCGAAAGCTTTGGTACAGTGGATGGCCCCGGCATCCGATATGTGGTGTTTTTGCAGGGCTGCCCCATGCGCTGCCTGTATTGTCACAACCCCGATACATGGGATGTGCACGGCGGCAAACTCTGTACCGTGGATGAGATCCTGCAGGCATACCAAAAAAACCGCCCGTTTTATGAAACGGGCGGTATCACTGTAACAGGTGGTGAGCCTTTGCTGCAGCTTGATTTCATCACAGCACTTTTTACCGCTGCCAAACAGCAGGGGATCCATACCTGCATAGATACCTCCGGAGCAGTTTTCCGCCCCGAAGATACGACACAGCAGGCAAAGCTGGATGCCCTGATGGCAGTGACCGATCTGGTCATGCTGGATCTGAAGCAGACCGATCCCTTACAGCATCACAGGCTTACCGGTATGGAAAATCAAAACATCCTTGCCTTTGCGGAATATCTGGCAGAAAAGAAAATACCCCTGTGGGTGCGCCGTGTAGTGGTGCCTGATCTTACCGATGACCCCAAGGAGCTGGAACAACTGGGCAGATTCATCGGAAAGCTGCGGAATCTGAAGGCTCTGGATGTGATTCCCTACCACACCATGGGTGTTGTGAAATATAAGGAGCTGGGCATTGCCTATCCGCTGGAAGGCATACCGCCCCTGACACAGCAGGCTGCCATGGAAGCAAAAGAACATATCCTCCGCGGCATAAACTGCGTCAGAAAAGGAAAATAACCATGGAACAGATCCGTCATCAGCTATTTGCTTTGCAGGATACGGCATACAGGGATTTTCACAGCAGGCTCATCCCTCAGATTCCAAAGGAAACCATCATCGGTGTGCGGATGCCTATGCTGCGGGATCTGGCAAAAGCCTTGGTACATACCCGGACTGCACAGGATTTTCTTGCAGAGCTGCCCCATACCTACTACGAAGAAAACAATCTGCACGCCCTGCTGATCGGATATGAAACGGATTACGGGCAGTGTATTACGGAAATCAACCGCTTTTTACCCTTTGTAGACAACTGGGCCACCTGCGATTCCCTGCGGCCCAAGGCCTTTGCCAAGCATAAAACAGAGCTGGAACAGCAGATCACACAATGGCTGGCAGATGCTCACCCCTATACGGTTCGGTTTGGCTTGGAAATGCTTATGGTGCATTTTGCGGATGGGGCATTTTCTCCCCATCATTTGCAGATGGCGGCCTCGGTACAGCATCACAGCCATTACTATATCCGCATGATGCTGGCTTGGTATTTTTCCACTTTGCTTGCCAAACAGCCTGCCTGCACGATGCCGTTTCTTACCGAGCATCGTCTGCCGGTTTGGGTACATAACAAAACCATTCAGAAGGCACTGGAAAGTTACCGTATCCCCACAGAAATGAAAACGCTGCTGCGTTCGCTGCGGCGGTAAACTGCAAGGAGAACATCATGCCCAATATCATTGAGATCACCGATTTTGCCGCAAAAGAGCTGGATGTGTACGCACGTCTCAACGAAACCCAGCTCATGCACTATTACGAGCCGCAGACAGGCTTGTTTATTGCGGAAAGCCCCAAGGTCATCCGCCGTGCATTGGATGCAGGCTTTGAACCGGTCTCCGTACTGCTGGAGCGCAAACACATCGAAACACAGGCGAAGGAGATCCTCAGCCGATGCGGTGATATCCCCGTATTTACAGCGGATTCTCCCGTTATTACCCAATTGACCGGCTACACCATGGCAAGAGGTGCCTTGTGCGCCATGCGAAGAAAATCTCTGCCCTCGGTAGAATCGGTTTGTGCAGGCGCAAGACGCATTGCCGTGCTGGAAAATATCATGAATTCCACCAATATCGGAGCCATTTTCCGTTCGGCTGCCGCTTTGAATATGGATGCTGTTCTGCTTACCCCAGCCTGCAGCGACCCTTTGTATCGCCGTGCAGTGCGGGTCAGCATGGGAACGGTATTTCAGGTGCCTTGGACATACATCGGGGAAGACTCCGCGGATTGGCCTCAAAAGGGCATTCAAAAGCTGCGGGAGATGGGCTTTGCCACTGCTGCAATGGCTCTGCGGGAAAATACTCTGCGGATCGACGATCCCTGCCTTGCCAAGGAAAAACATCTTGCCATTGTGCTTGGCACCGAAGGAGATGGTCTGGCAGATGAAACCATTGCCGATTGCGATTATACCGTAAAGATCCCCATGACCCATGGTGTGGATTCTCTCAATGTGGCGGCAGCCGGTGCTGTGGCCTTCTGGGAGCTTGGAAAATACGAAATATAAATCAAAAAAACCTGAGGAGCCGTTATGAAATGCTCCCCTTTTGTTAGACAATGTGGTATAATAGAGATATACCGAACCAAAGTCTAACGAAAGGGGGCATTTTAATGCCAAAAGGGAAACCAAATAAG
>SVNP01000029.1 GCA_015066805.1 Ruminococcus sp.
ATAGCCCGAAGAGGTGATGTCGAAAATCAATCGGTCACGGGTATCGGCAATGATCTGATTCACACCGCTGTACCGTGCGTCAAGAGGCGTGTAAGTATCCTCGCCAAAGGCGGCCGTCAGACTTTCCTGCAAGGCTTTTGCTTCGGTCTCAGCGATTTTTTCCGCTGTAAGATCATTTGCAAAGGCAAGCAGCCCGCACATTCCGGCACTGATGAGTGTCAGAACCAAAGGTCCTTTCACAGAATCACGCATCGGCGGCCTCCTTTCTCACAGGCTTTGCCGCACCAAAGGGCTTTGTCATTGTAAAGCGGTCGATGTACGGTGTCAGCAAATTCATCAGCAAAATGGCAAAGGATACACCCTCGGGATATCCGCCAAAGCTGCGGATGAGATAAGTCAGAATGCCACAGCCTACGCCAAATATGGCTTTCCCGACAGGAGTAATGGGCGTTGTAACATAATCGGTGGCCATAAAGATCGCACCCAGCATCAGGCCGCCGGAAAGCAGTTGGTACAGCACATCGCCGCCGCCGAGCCATACGCACAGGGCAAAGCTGCCCAGATAGGCAACAGGAGTCACGGGCAGGATCACACGGATCATGCACAAAAAGATGCCCCCCAGCAGCAAAGCCGCCGCGCAGGTCTCACCGATGCAGCCGGCGGTGTTGCCCAGAAACAGATCCCAGTAAGAAGCATCCCCCGAAACCATAGGAGTTGCCGAAACAATGGCATCACTGTTGGGCGCACGGAAGGTAGTCATGCCTGCCTGGAAGGAAATCAGCAATACAATACGAGCTACAATGGCAGGGTTGGCAAAGTTCTGTCCCAAGCCGCCAAAAAGCTGTTTGACAATGACAATGGCAACGAAGCTGCCCACACAAACCTGCCACAGAGGCATATCCGCAGGCAAGTTCATTCCCAGCAGCAGACCGGTGACCGCAGCACTGCCATCGGTAACAGTCTGATTTCGTTTCATGATGATACGGCAGCCTGCTTCCGCAGCCACTGCACTGATGACAGCAGTCAGCAGTACCAATACAGCACGAAGACCGAAGTAAAAGCAGCCTGCCAATGCTGCAGGCAGCAGAGCCATCAGAACTGCCAGCATTATTTTTTGTGTGGTTACAGCAGATTTTTCATGGGGGGATGGTGCAATATGATATGGCATATGTTACTTGGCTCCTTTCATTTGCGGGGCAACAGTGTCTTTGCCAGTTGGTGGGTAGCAGCTAGTGGTCTGTTTGCAGGGCATACATACGAACAGCAGCCGCAGTTCATACAAAGATTCAGCTTCAGGGCAGTCAGAGCTTCCACATCCTTGGCGTGATAAGCTTTTTCCAACTGCATGGGCATCAGACCCATGGGGCAGGCGTGCATACAGCGGCCGCAGCGAATACAGGCGGTCGGCTCAGGATGCACATACTGCCAAAAGGCCAGCAGACCGTTATTAGGTTTGCAAAGCGGTGTATCGGCAGAAGGCAGCAAGCTGCCCATCATCATACCGCCGCAAATCAGATGAGACAGCTTTTCGGGGCTGCACCCTGCGTATTCCAGCAAAGTCCGCATAGAAGTACCAATAGGCGCAATGATATTGCAGGGACGCTCCACAGCATCTCCATCCACGGTAATGCGGCGTTCCACCAGCGGCATACCCGTTTGGGTATATTGATGCAAAAAAGCGCAAGTGCTGATGTTCAGCAGCAGTACCCCATGATCTGCAGGCAGTGTTCCTTCGGTCACAGTAATGCCCGTGGTGTGGTAGATCATGATTTTTTCCGCACCCTGCGGATATTGTGAGGGCAGAGGGATCACCTGAATTTCCGGGTGATCCTTTGCGGCATCTGCCAGAGCCTTGATGGCGGCTGGCTTGTTGTTTTCTACGCCAATGCGGCAATTTTTGATATGTAGGATCTGCATGACCAGTAAAATACCTTTGATGATATCATCGGTCTGCTCCAGCATCATACGGCAATCGGAGGTGAGATAGGGTTCGCACTCCGCACCATTTATCACCATAACAGAGATAGGCTTCTGCGGGGCCAGCTTGATATGTGTGGGGAATCCCGCACCGCCCAGACCCACACAGCCTGCCTGTTTTGCCATGGCAGCCAGTTCTTCGGGCGTGGAAGGCATATAGGGCTTGCAATCAGGGCAGGGGGTCTGTTGGCCATCTGCGGTGATGACCACAGCAGGGCATTTGGTGCCGTTGGCACACAGATGCTCCGTAACGGCCTTTACCTTACCCGATACACTTGCGTGAATGGGTACGGAGAAATGCCCCTGTGCTTCACCGATACATTGTCCCACCGTGACCGTATCGCCTGCTTTGACCACGGGTACACAGGGAGCCCCCATATGCATTGCCATGGGGATGGTTACCTCCTGCGGAATGGGCAGCCGCAATGTGGGAAAGCCTTCCGTATGTTTGCGGTGAGAGAGAAAAATACCGTTTCTTCGTTTCATGTAGATCCTTTCATGGTCTTGTGTTGGGGAGATCGGGCTGGGAGGAAGGGTTCAGGCAGCCATTGCAGCAGCAAATGAAAGATCCATGCTGTAATACTGCCTGCAAGAATTCCGCTGATGGTCAGGATTGGCAGCAAAAAGGATAAGCCACCGCTGCCTGTCAGCAGCATAGCTGTCAGCATCTGCCCCAGATTATGAAGCAATCCACCCATGCTGCTTGTCATCAGCAGAGAGGCTCCCAGTTTTGCCAGCAGCAGCATTCCAAAAAGAGAAAGCATACCGCCGCTGAGGGAAAGCAGCCCTGCGCTGAAGCCTCTGGTAATGAAGACAAACAGGCTTTTCAACAGCAGGATTGCCGCAGCATCAGCAGGGGTAAGAATAAAAATGCCGTACAGTGTGATGATCCCCGAAAGCCCAAGGCGGATGCCATAGGGCAGGGGAACAAGGGATTCCAGAAAAGAAAAAGCCGCAGCCAGTGCCAGCAGAATACCGTTTTGAGCCAGCTTTGCGGCTATGGTATGTATTGTATGCTTTTGATGTTTCATACATATCCTCCTTAGCCGATAATGGCATCGGGGGCAGTACCCGGTTCTTCCGTGAGAACGGTAACGGAGAGCTGCATGGGCAGGCAGAGGATCCATTGCCCCTCATGGGAAACAGGTGGTGTGTGACAGCAATTCTTTCCGTCACAGGGGGATTGAATGACAGAGATCGCACCGTTTACCACAGAAAACACAAAGCCCTCCGCACCTTTGACGGAGAGTGATGGTTGATCCTGCTGCAGGTCTATTACCGCAATGGTTCTGCCGCCTATGGCAATGACTGCCGCATTGCCCTGTTTGTGCAGGGGCAGTAGCAGCAGCAAAAAAGAACCCAAAACAATCAAAGGGAGAGTGAGCAGGTCTGCCTTTCGATACCATACAGGCAGTTTCATGCGCTTCACTCTCCTTTCGTAAATTCCAGTTGTGTGGATTGGATACAAGTCCCGTCATGGCTGACTGCCAGAAATTGATAATCCGTATCCTTGATTTGTTCCAGCCCCTCTGTCCCTCCCAAATATAAGCTTGTAGAGAGAAAATCAGCCATCAGACCATTTTGACACACCACAGTGACCGCCGCCAGATCCGATTCGGTGGGGGCACCGGTCTGTAGGTCCATAACATGGCTGTATTGTTCGCCTTCCAGCACGCTATATCGTTCATATCCGCCGGAGGTACCGATCATCGTGATCTGCTCCGGCTCCTCATGCCGTATGGTAAGAGAACCCAATACACCGCCATCAATGGGATCGGTGATCTGCAAAAGAAAAGGGGCACCCTCAGGCTTCTGACCGTACAGCAGCACAGCAGAGGATGCGGAGATCACTGCATATTCTGCATTGCTTTCCGTCAGCTTTTCTGCCATCCGATCCATCGCATAGCCCTTTGCCACCGCCCCAAGATCCAGTGCGGTATCGGCAGTCAGGGTAATTCGTTTCCCTTCCACTGCAATGGCATGGTCATCAATGCGGCCTTTAGCGGCTGCGATTTCATGAGCAGCCGGGAGATAGGGGGTATCGGTAGCAATGCCCCACAAATCGGTCAAGGGCTTGCAGGTCAGTTGCACTTCATATCCAAAGCGATTTTGCAAAGCAGCCGTTTCCTTCAGCAAAAGGGGCAGCGTTTCATCGGGGCATAGGACTGTCCCGTCTGTATTCAGCCTGCCCACTGTACCCTTACCTTCTGTGTAATCCAGATCACGGGAAAGCTGCTGCAGCAAGGAGATGCATTTCTGCATGACAGCAGGATCCTCTCCGCCTACGGTAAATGAAAACATGGTATCCATGGCGGCAACAGTCTGATGCTGTACAGCAGGCTGTTTTTCTCCGCAAGAGCTGCCCCACAGGAGCATGGGCAAAAAAATTGAGAAAAGGACTTTCTTTTTCAGGGAAATCATGATATAATAAAGATTACGGACGCTTCTGGGTTTCCAGACCATCTCTGGTGCGTGCAATGCTGTCCTCGCTGATCTTGACCAGATTCAGCAGGGAGGATGCATACTCGGAGAAATCCTTGGAAAGAGTCGCTGTTGTCACATACAAAGAATCTGCATCCCGTACAGCATCGTTTGCACCCAGTGCAATACCGCTGGAGGCCGCCTTGATGTTCGCTTCATTCAGGGAGATGATGGCGTTTGCGCTGTCGTTGGCAACTACCTTGGGTACCCGGAAGAGCTTCTGGTCATTGTGGGGGCAGGCATTGTAGATGATACGAAACAGCTTGTAGACCGAAAGCATCAGATAGGAAGATACCTCACGGATCAGCGTAAAGGAATTGGCACGCTGAGAGAAGGAGAACAGCAGACTGATGGAATTGTTGATGATCTTGCGGTAGAAACGGATGACCTCGTTGGAGGGCATTGCGTTGTTGCCGTCATCATCGGGGATCTCCTCAATGCTCAGGGTGCGACCTTCAGGTTCAGGGGTACGTCCCAGCAGGTAATCGCAGGATACATTATAGTAATCGGCAATTTTTACGAGAAAATCCAAACCGCATTCACGGATGCCTTTTTCGTAGTGGGAAAGAAGTGCCTGGGAAATACCCAGATCACCGGCAGCCTGTTTCTGGCTGATTTTTCGTTCTTTGCGCTGTAAGGTGATGATTCTGGCAAAATCGGGATTCATATGCAGCGTTCTCCTTATCATTTTCCATTTAGTTGAAGCCACGAAAGGGCACCCTTTCATTATATAACAAATAGTATAATTTGTAAAGACCATTCTCAAAAAATGTATCACAAAATTGCTGCGCGTTTTTTGGTGATATCGACGAATTTTGAAAGATTTCCATAGGAAGAAAGGATTGTTACTATGAAAAGCTACCATATCAGCCTGATCCGTCATGGACAAACCAAAGCAAACGAACAGGGTCGTTACATCGGCACCACAGATTTTGCCCTTTCCGACAAGGGCAGAAGCGAATTGTATGATCTGCTGGATGCCTATGTGTATCCTAAGGTGGAGCGTGTATACAGCAGTCCGCTGGAACGCTGTACAGAAACTGCGGAGATTCTGTTTCCCGATACGGAAATGGTCATTGCCGAGGATTTTGCCGAGCTGCATTTCGGCAAATTTGAAGGCAAAACCGCCGACGAACTGATTGATGACCCCGATTATCGTGCATGGCTTAAGGGCGGAATGGATGCCAAGCCTCCGGAGGGTGAAAGTGTGTCAGAGCTTTGTGTGCGAACCTACCGTGGTCTGCAAAAAATCCTGCTGGAGATGATGGAGGAGGATTTCCGTCATGTTGCCATTGTCACTCACGCAGGTGTCATAGCCAATGCCATTGCCTGTTTTGGTCTGCCCAAGTTTGACCCCAAGCAGATCCAGTGCAATCCCGGCGAGGGCTTTGAGATCATGCTGACTGCCCAGATGTGGCAGCAGGCACAGGCGTTTGAGGTGCTCGGCATTGTGCCGCTGCTGCCCGAAGAATCCGATATGTAAGATGTAACGCCATGGAACTGCTTATTATTTTATTGATCGTGGGGGTTTTGCTGTGGATCTGGGGTGTATCACTGCATACGCTGTTCATGGGTGTCATGATCCTGATTGCGTTGCTGCTGGCGCTGTTGGTTTTGTTCTTTGTGGCTACGGCCTTAAGCCTGCTGACCTTCCGTGTGCGAAAAGCAGTGTTTGTCCGCTTTGAGCAGCATCGCCGATATGAACAGGCAGTGTACCGGGCAGGGGAGGAGGAATACACCAATCTGTTCCCTGCCGAGGGAGTTTTACGGCAGCAGATCTACCATACACGCCCTCGCAGTGTGTTGCTCCGTAAGGGTAAGCTGCGGAATACTGCATTTGATATGCATAGTATCCTGATTTTGTGCCTGGGGCTTGTGGGGTCTGGGACAGCGTTTGTGTTATTTTTGTCTGTTTTACGGCTTTTTATGTAACTAAGGGTGGTACTGCAATACCACCCTTTTGTTGTTTCGAAATAAATTTCAATTTTTTTGCAAACTATTGACACGAATGGAAATGTATGTTATAGTATATATAGGAGGATACAGTTGACAAATTAATCTCACATACATCATATAAATTTATGTGAAGGGATGTGATTCCAATGGGCTGATTTCTTTTGACAAGTATGTAACCCGCTGCAAAATTGGTGAAAGGATGATTATGATGAAAAAAGCAGCTTTGATTGTTGAGATTCTTGCTGTCACTGCCGTTGTGGCGGGAGCAGTTTTTGGCGGTGCTTATTTGCACAAAAAAAATACCGCCCTAGAGGAAATCGACCTGGAACAGTACACATTCCTTGGCATTCAGCCGGAGGACTATTCGCTGAGCGATACTCCATATCTGCAGGATTTCGGCGGCGATTGGTATTATGAGGGTACGGCACCACAAATGGTATTGCAACGATATGAAGGCCCCAACGGTGCAGAATTGCTGTTTGATCGTCAAGGCAGGCTGTATTCCTTCTTTAACGAGGATGACATATACTATCAGAGAAGAAAGGTGACAGAGCCCCTTTCTGCTGCTGAGCTGGAACAACGTGCTTATTCTGTTATGGAGTCTCTGGTGGGTTCCCTTGAAGGATATGAAATCGCCTTTTCTCTAATCAAAGAATATGTCGGCGATGTTTATTACCCGTGTCAGATCGCTATGACAAAATCCTATGCGCCCGGTGCTTATGATACCTTACTGGTCTATTTGACCGAAGATGGAATGATTCGACGAGCAGGCTGTTCTTATGTGGATTTGAGAGATGAAGAACTTACTGCAACGATTGAACGCTTTGAATTATCCGTCAATGGCTTTACCGATATGTTACAAGAGCAGTTTCCCAAATCTGATGTAATAGAAACCGAAGTTGTGTATATGCAGGACGGTGAGTCGGTTTATGGGTTATGCTCTGCAACTATGGAAGATCATGGAGGTGGCAAGTGGGTGGAGACCGCCTTGCTGCGTCCGGATGGATTCCCGATGTAAAGATCTGAATAACAAAAAAGTCTCGAAAGAATACACTTTCGAGACTTTTGTTTTTTGGTTCAATTCAGTGCGGCCAGTGTCCGCAAGATCCACACGGAGTCATCCATGTTCACATCAGCATCGCTGTTGCAGTCCATATCCGCAGCAGTCACCGTAATTTCGGGCAGGGTGTCATCCTCGGCAATAATGCGGTTCAGCAGGATCACATCGGAAATGGTAACAAGCCCATCCCGATTGATATCGCCCACAGGATAAGCGGCAGCCTCAAAGGGGATGTCGTACTTTTCGGCATAGGTTTCCGCCTGTGTGCCGCTGTAACCTACAATGGTCAGGTTTTCGCATTCTTGGAACACCTCACCGGCAGCCGCATCGCCAATGGCGGTTGCGCTTGCGGGAATAAAGCATTCTGTCAGCTCCGTGCAGTAAGCAAAAGCACCTGTCTGAATGGTAGTGACACGTCCTGGGATCTGCACCGCAGTCAGCCCTGTGCAGTCTGAGAAAGCCCATTCACCAATGGTCAGCAAAGAGCTTGGCAGAGAGATATCCGTCAAAGCGGCGGCATAAGAAAATGCAGAGTTTGCAATACGCTCTGTGCCGGGGGCAACCGTATAAGTCGAAGCATCACGGCCAACAGGATATGCCAGCAGGGTTTTGCCGTCCTTGGTGTAAAGCACACCGTCTTTATCGCAGTAGGATTGATTATCCTCAGCCACAATGAATTCTCTCATGGAAACAGCCAGTTCAAAGGTGGATTGCGTGATGCGATCCACACTTGCGGGGATCTGTAACTGCTGCAAAAACAACACACCGCCAAAAGCACCCGAAGTAATATACTCCACACCCTCGGGAATGGCGTATTCCGTATCCATTTTACCGGCAGGATATGCCACCAGCTCACTCATGTCGGATTCAAACAGCACACCCTCCACAGAGCAGTAATCAGGGTTATCGGGATCGACAGCAAAAGCGGTAAGAGCTTCCATGCCGGAGCAAGCCCAGTTGCCGATGTATCTGACGGTTTCGGGAATCAGCAGACTTTGCAGACCGCTGTAATAAAAGGCCCATTCTCCGATGGTTTCCAAGCCTTCGGGCAGTACAATGCTCTGCAGATTCCGGCTATCAAAGAAGGCGAAGGAGGAGAGGGTAGTCACCGTATCGGGCAGAACCAGATGGGTGACAGGGGAGTTGGCAGTAAATGCCCAGTTTCCGATGGTTGTCACAGGCAGCCCTTCGATCTCAGCGGGGATCGTCAGCTCGGTCAGCTCGCCCTTGTAGCCGGTAATGGTTACAGCCCCAAGTTCGGTATCCACAGTGTAATTCAGGCCTTCGGGGATCTCTGTACCCACCTCCGGGTTACCGACGGTCACAGTAAAGCTCTCCGTATGGCTGCCATCTGTGGCGGTGATAGTAGCAACGCCGTTGCCCATGCCATGAATCACACCATCTGTTCCGACTGCAGCAACATCGCTGTCGGAGCTTTCCCATGTCAGGCTCACAGCATCGCGTGAGATCACTGCAGGGGTCACCGTATCATCTACGGCAATGGCAGCCTCCGTTTCCCGAAATGCAAATGCATCGGGGTAGCGGCTGCTGTAATACTCCACAGAGCTTGCAATGCTGTCAAAGGTGATTTTTCTGCCCCAGTTGACAGCATTGTCATAGTTGCCTTCTGCAACGATGACAGAGTCACTGCATACCTCCAGGATCACAACTGTGTGACCGCTGTAACGGATCATATCGCCCACACGCAAAGCAGCGGGGTCAAAATCCAAGGGTTCTTCGCAGGGGAGATATCCAAAGGCTGCATCGCTGAGAAGGTAGGCAAAGCTGACGCAGCCATATCCGCCGTAATACATACCGCCGCCGTTCCAAGCATAGAAGTTTTCGTTGGTCCACGGGGTACCTTTGGGATATTCATCCTCCATGGCCATCAGTGCATCATAAACGGCAGGGCAGGAGTAGGGTGGGGTGACAGTAACTGCCGATACCACAGGCAGTTGGGCAGTGGCAGCCACAGCAGTACTCCAGATCATGGTGAGAGCAGCAGCGGCTGCGGTCAGTTTATGATTGCTTCGGAACATAACAAAACTCCTTTCTGAACATTCATTCGATGGGTGCTTCGTGATGTACATTCTCCAGTGCTTCGGAAGAAATGGAAACATGGCGGTTTTCGTCATGAATATCGCCATCGTGGTGATTCCGGAAAGCAAGCTTCAGGGTAATGGGGCAAAGAATGGAACTGACAACAATAAGGCAGATGGTAGCCACCAGCGGGTCAATACCGATCAGCGTGTTATTTTCGTAAGCAATGAGGCTGTGACCCGTTGCGTAAACGGCCAATGCCACTTCACCTCTTGCGATCATGCCGCAGCCCACGGCAATGGCATTTTTGCCCTTGTGACCAAAGCATCTTGCCACTGCACCGCAGCCAAAGATCTTGCCCAGAATGCCTACGGCCACAAAGACAAGGGCAAACAGCAGCATTTCCGGAGTAAAATTGCTGAAATCCGCACTGATGCCGATATAGGCAAAGAACATGGGGGTAAACAGCATATATCCGCTGACGATGACCTTGCGGTCAACAAACTTGGTATCACCCAGTCCGCTGAGCATCAGACCGGCCATATATGCGCCGGTAATGGCTGCAACACCGAACAATTCCTCGGCGCAGTAAGCAAAGAGGAAGCAGGTGGAAAGGGCGAAAATACTGGTTCTGCGCTTGTGCGGGTAAATGCGAACCAATGCACGGAAGCCTCTGCGCAGCAGCCAGCCTACACAAACCGTAAATACAAAGAATCCCACAGTACGCAGTGCCGTCTGCCAAAGACTGCCTTCACCCCCAAGGCTTGTAATGACGCTGAGGGCGATGATGCCGATGATATCATCAATAATAGCGGCACTCAGGATCGTGGTACCGATCTTGGTTTTCAGCTTGCCCAGTTCCCGCAGTGTTTCTACGGTAATACCTACGCTGGTGGCCGCAAGAATACATCCCACAAACAGCGCATTCATCAGCAGATCGGGATTCTGGGCAGCAGAGAATCCGCCCATAAAGAGCAGTGCGATCACGGTTCCCAGCGCAATGGGTACGAACACACCTGCCAGTGCTACACAAGAGGCAGCCACACCGCTGCGTTTCATTTCTCGGAAGTCCGTTTCCAATCCGCTGGAGAACAGAATAAACACAACGCCGATCTGTGAAAAGCTTTGCAGCACGTTCATTTCGGAAGGTGTAGGGTGGATCAGCCCCTGAAAGCTGCCGCCACCTGCAAATAAAGCCGGCCCGATGAGCAATCCTGCCAGGATCATGCCCACCACCTGAGGCAGCCCAAGCTTTCTGGTGAGCATACCCAAAGCCTTTGTAGCCAGCAGGATCAAGCCGCAATCCAGCAGAATATGCGTGACCTGAAATTTTTCCATGATGTCTCCTTTTTAGACGAACACGCAACAAAAGCAGGACTATGCAGCCCTGCTCCTGTGTAGTGATGATGATTATTCGTAGAGGGGGTATTTGGCACAGAGCGCATTCACACCCTCACGGATGGCATCTGCCTTCTCCTCAAACTGAGTTGCAGCCAGATACATAAACTCTGCGATCTTGTCCATATCCTCGGTAATCAGACCGCGGCTGGTAACAGCAGGGGTACCAACGCGGATACCACTTGTAGTGCCGGGCTTCTCAGGGTCATTGGGGATAGCATTCTTGTTTACGGTGATGTACACCTCGTCCAGACGGTGCTCCAGCTCCTTGCCGGTGATCTTAACAGGGCGGAGATCCACCAGCATCAGGTGGTTATCGGTACCGCCGGAAACCAGATCAAAGCCACGATCCAGCAGACCCTTAGCCAAAGCCTGAGCGTTGTCCACGACCTGCTTTTGGTAGGCCTTAAACTCGGGCTGAAGAGCCTCGCCGAAGCAAACAGCCTTTGCAGCGATGACATGCACCAGAGGACCGCCCTGAATGCCGGGGAAGATAGCCTTGTTGACCTTCTTTGCAATTTCCTCGTCATTGGTGAGGATCAGACCGCCACGAGGTCCGCGGAGCGTCTTGTGGGTGGTGGTCGTCACAACATCAGCATAGCCAATGGGGGACTGATGCAGACCGGCAGCAACCAGACCTGCAATATGAGCCATATCCACCATCAGGTATGCGCCCACAGACTTTGCGATCTCGGAAAGACGTGCGAAATCAATGGCACGGGGGTATGCACTTGCACCCGCAACGATCATTTTGGGCTGATGCTCCTTAGCCAGAGCCTCAACCTTATCGTAGTCGATGAACTCGTCATCGCCCAGACCGTAGGAAACGAAGTTAAAGTACTTACCGGACAGGTTTACAGGGGAACCGTGGGTCAGGTGACCGCCGTGTGCCAGGCTCATACCCAGAACGGTATCGCCGGGGGTCAGCAGACCAAAGTAAACAGCGGTATTGGCCTGGGAGCCGGAGTGTGCCTGTACATTGGCATACTGGCAGCCAAAGAGCTTCTTTGCACGCTCCACAGCCAGATTCTCAACGATATCCACGCACTCGCAGCCGCCGTAGTAACGCTTTGCGGAGTAGCCCTCTGCGTACTTGTTGGTCAGTACAGACCCCATAGCAGCCATAACAGCAGGGGAAACAATGTTTTCGCTGGCGATCAGCTCCAGATTTCTTCTCTGGCGAGCCAGCTCAAGCTGCATTGCCGCACCCACTTCGGGGTCGCAGCCATTGACATAGCCAATGGTATCCATCAGGTTATCAAACATTTTCGTACATCCTTTCGGTGGTAATTTAAGGAACAGACAGATGTCAGTCACAAATATTATACCACATATTATGTGACATTGCAAGCATTATTTTGAATTTTTCCTGCCACAAAAAAAGATCCGCATGTATGATACAACATGCGGATCTTTGTAAAGTAATTCTAAAAATTACTGCGGGCCAAGCTGCTCGTAGCCGATCATGCCGGCCAGATACTTCAGAATAGCGGTGGAGTCATCGCCGTTCTGCTGACCGTCATAAGCGCAGTCAGCGTTTGCCAGACCCTGAGGAGTAACAGTGATGGTGGTATCCTCACCGATGAAGCGGTTCAGCAGGATAACGTCAGCGATCTTTACTTCGCCGTTGCAGTCCACATCGCCCCAGTTTGCAGTCACATCGCCGCCGGCAACGGTAACGGAGCCTGCGGTGGCATTGCAATCGTAGTTAGCGGTAGAGGACTCGCCCACAGCGGAAATGGTGATGGAGCAGGGAACACCGGAGCCGGGATAGGTCTCACGGTCTGCAGCGGAAACAGTCAGTGCAGTGGAAGCACCTGCAGTTGCATCAGCATCAACGGTACCGGAAATGGTAACGAAAACGCCGTTATTCTTGATCCAGTAGTTGGAATCTACCATACCGGTAGCCCAAGCCAGAACGATCTGAGAGCCGGTATCATTCCAGGTGAACAGGGTCTCGCCCATGTCGCCTTCAGCGGAAGCTGCGCCGGTCTCTGCAATGGAGCCCAGCTTAACATCGGTCACATCAATGATCGCATCATCGTAGTCGATAGCGAAATCAATGGAGCTGAGACCGCCGGCGGGAACAGAACCCAGATTTACATCAACAGAGAATGCAGCGCCGGGAGCTTGGGTGTCAGTGCCAACGGTAACAGCAACAGTACCATCAGCAGCGTGGGCAACGGTTGCTGCGGAAGCAGCCATAGCCATTGCCATCAGGCAGGAAACCAATTTCATCTTCTTCATGATCATTACTCCTCCATATTTTTGAGTTAGAGAATAGTGGTAGATAGCTGCATTGCGGCGATCACCTTTTATGGGTGAGACCGCATGTGATGCAGAACATCCCCTCTCATTCCACCATCACATTATGCTACTACTATCTTAACTGAATCTGAAAAAAAAAGCAATGATTTTTTGTATTATGTTTATGACTTATTGAGTACAATTTTCCATGTCTGGCATCGGAATCTTCGAATTTTCGATGTTTTTGGGCATGAAGACAAAACCTCATGGAGATTTTGCCCTTTGCGGCAGCCGAATTTGGCAAAATCTGCAATGATTCCAGCACGAATTTACAAGCCTTTTTTCTGTGCCTTGTCTCTGAATTTGTACGATATTGCTGCTGGCTTACAAAAAATCTCATTTTAAAAAATCCGCAAAATCGGTTGCAATTCCGTGAAGAACATGGTATAATAGTATCGTTTGTTGCCATTGTTGCAAAAATATGCCTGTAATGCAGCCATTATGCTGCGATTTTCGAGTTTGGAGGGATCATTTTGTCAGCTATGCAGGAGGAAATCCGTCGCAGAAGGACTTTTGCGATCATTTCCCACCCCGATGCGGGTAAAACCACACTGACCGAGAAATTATTGCTTTACGGCGGAGCCATTGCACTGGCAGGCTCTGTAAAGGGAAAAAAGAATTCCCGTCATGCAGTTTCCGACTGGATGGAAATTGAAAAGCAGCGCGGTATCTCTGTCACATCTTCCGTCATGCAGTTCAACTATCAGGGCTTCTGCATCAATATTCTGGATACCCCCGGTCACCAGGATTTCTCCGAGGATACCTATCGTACCCTGATGGCAGCCGATGCCGCCATCATGGTCATTGACGCTTCCAAGGGTGTGGAAAATCAGACCCGTAAGCTGTTCAAGGTCTGTGTCATGCGTCATATTCCTATCTTTACCTTTATCAATAAGATGGACCGTGAAGCCCGCAATCCCTTCGATTTGTTAGAACAAATCGAGCAGGAGCTGGGCATTAAAACCTATGCGGTCAACTGGCCCATCGGCTGCGGCAAAGAATTCCGTGGTGTGTTTGATCTGGAAACCCGCCATATTCTTTCTTTTGAAGGCGACAGCGGTAAGCATATGGTTTCCCAGACTGCCGTTTCTCCCGATGACCCCAATCTTGCAGCCGTTATCGGCAAGGAAAACCACGCACAGCTTGCCGAGGATATTGAACTGCTGGATGGCGCCTCCGAGGAATTTGATCTGGAAGCCATCCGGGCAGGCGAATTGTCACCCGTATTCTTTGGTTCTGCCCTTACAAACTTTGGTGTGGAACCCTTTCTGCGTCGTTTTCTGGAGCTGACTCCGCCCCCCCTTGCCAGAAATACCCCCGAAGGTGAGGTTTCTCCCTTTGATGAGGATTTTTCTGCTTTTGTATTCAAGATCCAGGCAAATATGAATAAAGCCCACCGTGACCGTGTGACCTTCCTGCGGATCTGTTCGGGTAAATTTACCCGTGAAATGGAAGTCTACCATGTGCAGGGAGATAAAAAAATGCGTCTTTCCCAGCCGCAGATGATGATGGCGGAAAACCGTGAGGTCATTGATGAAGCCTATGCAGGTGATATCATCGGTGTGTTTGATCCCGGTCTGTTTTCTATTGGTGATACCATTTGTGCCCCCGGCAAAAAAATCTGTTTTGAGGGTATCCCTACCTTTGCACCGGAGCATTTTGCCCGTATCCGTCATAAGGATACCATGAAGCGGAAGCAGTTTGTCAAGGGTGTTATGCAGATCGCCCAGGAAGGTGCCATCCAGATCTTCCATGAACCGGATACCGGTATGGAAGAAGTGATCGTAGGTGTGGTAGGTGTGCTGCAGTTTGAAGTGTTTGAACACCGTATGCGTACCGAATACAATACCGAGATCATCCGTGAGAATCTGGGCTACCAGTATATCCGCTGGATCGGCGGGAATGTGGAAAAGCCTTCCGCCCTGACCATCAGCGGCGATACCAAGCTGGTGCAGGATTTCAGAGATCAGTACTTGCTGCTGTTTACCAGCGAGTGGAATATCCGTTGGGCTTTGGAGCGCAACGAAGGTCTCGAACTGCTGGATTTCAGTAAGGGATAAGAAAAACCCTCCGCAAGCCTTGAAATGCTCCCCTTTTGTTAGACAATGTGGTATAATAGAGATATACCGAACCAAAGTCTAACGAAAGGGGGCATTTTAATGCCAAAAGGGAAACCAAATAAGCGGTATACGCCGGAGTTCAAG
>SVNP01000008.1 GCA_015066805.1 Ruminococcus sp.
ATGTCGCCTGTTGAATACCGTCTCTCAACTGCTGCATAATGCAGCAAAGCGACCAAGCCTGCCGCTTAATCGCTTTGCACAATGTTTTCTATTATTCTTTGTCTAACTTTTGGGTGTCAGTTCACCTTGTGCCTGCGGAGGGTTTTGTCATTTTATTGCGGCTTGTTTCCCCTCCATCCTTCTGATTTCAAAGGAAAACTCCACCGTACCGTGATAATTCTCACGGAACAAGGAAAGGATGCGGGCAGCAGCGGTATCAGCTTGTTCACGGTCGGTATCGGGCAGAACGACCATCAGTTGGGCAGCGGAGTATCTTGCGGCCACATCCACGCAGCGCATGGCATTTTTCACGGCCTGCTCCAGCAGATCCATAGCCTCCTCGGCAGCAATATGATCAGGAGCTGCAGCCGTAAACAGCAGCGTGTGTACGGGACAGTTTTTGCGTTCCACCAAACGGCGGATAAAATTGTACACATGATGCAGACTGTCAAATTCGGTGATGTAAGCCCCTTTTCCGGCATCTGTGCGGGAAAGCAGGCTGTGCAGCGTGTGCAGATCCGCAAATCGTGAGGAGCGTTTGGCCTGTTCCGCAGAATGATCACTGAAGAAGTGGTAAGCATTTTTTCCATTTTGCTTGACATAGTACAAAGCCTTATCCGCCGCATTGTAAAGAGAAGTAAAATCCTCTGCATCCACAACAGCCTGTGCAATGCCCACAGAGACAGAGGAATTGGTTTCAAAGCGGCTTTCCTGCAAAAACGCTCCCATATCGCTGATGATGGCAGCAGCACGGCTGCACATATCATCCTTGGTGAATTCACCTGCAAAAAAGATCATAAACTCATCGCCGCCGATTCTGCATACCACATCCTTGGGGCCTGCCTGACGCTTCAGAGCACCGGCAAAGGCTTGCAGCGTGCGGTCACCGGCAATGTGCCCGTAGATATCGTTAATGGCCTTGAAGTTGTCCATATCCATCATAAAGAGAAAACCGCCGCTGTTGTTTTGGAGCATAGCCCCCACAGTTTCCTCGGTATAGGCACGATTCCATAAGCCCGTCAGTGCATCCGTATAGGATTTGTTTTTCATATCGGATACTTCTTTGATCTTACGGTCAAGGCGTTCCGCCAGATTTTTCCGCAGCTCCTCCAGCTCCAGTATTCTGCCGATACGGGAGCGCATGACTTCGGGTACAAAAGGCTTTTCAATAAAATCCAAAGCACCCAGTTTCAGACAATGTGCTTCGGTAGCGGCATCATTATCGGCGGTCAGAAAAATCACAGGAATATGTCTGCACTGTCCTTTTTTCTGCAATTCCTCCAGAACCGCAAATCCGTCCATTTCGGGCATATTGATATCCAGCAGAATCAGGTCGGGCTGATTGTTTTCCAGGAATTTCAAGGCCTGTCCGCCCGAAAGCACCGCAGCGATTTTGTATAGGTCGGAGAGAGCATTTTTTGCAGCCGCCAGATTCATTTTATTATCATCCACAATCAGAATTTGTTTCATAAAGCACATCCTCTGTAAAGATTATTTTCGTACAAACAGGACACCGACTGTTCTTGGGCCGCAATTGCTGGAGATGGTAGCGGAAGCCTTGGTAACAGTGATCTCCTGAAAATCCGCATACTGCATCACCGTGCTGCGGGCTGTGTCCAGATCAGTATGCAAACAGGCAGCATGGGTAATGAAAATACGGTCGCTGCATATGTTTTCAGTATGTCGCAGTGCCTTTTTGATGTACCGTCGTATGCTGGCAGGATAATCGCCGATCTGTATTCCGCCCATTCGTATCTCACCCTGTACGATGCGGAATACGGGATGGATCCGAAAATGCCTGCACAATACAGCCAGCGGCTTGCTGATTTTTCCGCTGCGATGCATATATTCGGCGTTATGAGCAATAAAAGATGTGGAGATCCGTTCCCGCATATGTGTCAGCTCTTCCAGAATGGCTTCTGCGGTGGCATCCTGTTCCACCATCTGTACACCGCGCACTACCAGATGTCCCATACCTGTGGAAAGATGTAAAGAATCCAGCAGCAGCACTCTGTGGCTGTTCTCACCCAGCAGCCGAATGCCTTCCGCAGCATTCAGTGCGCCGTCGGAGATCTTTGAACTGATACTGATATGGATCACTGTATCGTAATACCGTAGTTTATTCTCAAAAAAGCTTCTGAAGTCCGCAGCATCTGCCGCACGGCTTACACATCGTGTACCTTTCCGCCCGATATATTCAAACAAATTCCGGGCGGTGATCTCATCCACGTCCCGAAAACACCCTGTATCTGTGGTAATGTAGAAGTAAACCACATCCACATTGTTTTCCTTCAGCCAATCAGGCGGCAGATCGCAGGCGCAATCGGTGGTAATGCAGATCTTTTTTTGTTCGTTCATGCTTCCTGCTCCTTTCCGATGTGCATTTCATCCATAGTGGAGCGCAGCAGCTCCAGAGCGGTATCGCATTCAAAATCCGCAGCATAAGCGGCAATGCGGGAGAACGCATCCTTCAGTGATACTCCTTCATAGCAGTACTTGGAAACTTCATTTGCGGCTTCAGCAGCACCATCGCTGTCATAGCTTTCACAGCAGGCAGCAATGCGGGTGCAGGCATCCAGCAGCAATTCCTTACTGATAGGAGCCATATCCGCATCGGATGCAGCACCAGTCGTTTTCGGGTCCAGAGCAATGCCTTGCTGTTCCAGCAGCATCTTTCCTTCTCCGAGCACCGTATCGTACAATGTAAGTAATGCGTGGTTTTCCTTGTGGATGGCATCATGATCTCCGGCTTTTCCCGCCATTTCCAGCTTTTTGGCAAATGCCGAAAGCCCCTCCGCGCCAATATTCAGGGAGGTGCTTTTCAGTGCGTGTACTTCAATAGTGTAGGTATTCCAATCCTGCTGCTGCACCAGATGCTCCAGCAGTATCCGCTTTTCCTGTCCCTTGCGGACATACATGGCAAGGATTTCATAATATGCGTCTGTATCGCCGCCTGTGTAGCCAATGCCTACATTCACAGCGATATTGGTGGTTTCCGTGTGGGGAGCAGGGGAATTTTCATTTCCCGCACGGCGTTCCGGTCCGTGATAGGGCGCAGATACCGGCGGCATGAGATATTCCTTGGGCAAATGGGTTTTCAGTACCCGATCCAGCAGGCCCGGTTCAATAGGCTTTGCCACAAAATCATCAAATCCCGAAGCAATAAACATCTCCCGCACACCGCTGACAGCATTGGCGGTCAGTGCGATAATAGGCAGCTTCTGATAGTATTCTCCCTCCATTTTGCGGATCAGCGAGGTCGTTTCCACGCCATCCATTTCGGGCATCATGTGATCCATCAGCACCAGATCCACATCTTTGGAGCGCAGCATGGCAATGGCCTCTCTGCCACTGTTCACTGTGAGAAGCTGCATATGGTACGGGCGCATCAGCCCGCAGGCAACTTTCAGGTTGATCTCGTTGTCATCTACAATGAGGATCCTTGCCTTTGGCGCAGAGAAGCTGATGCCCGCATTGCGGCGTTCTCCGGGGTTGGAGGAAGAACTCTTGTTGTTGATGGCATTGGCAACGGACATAGTATACAAAGGCTTGTAAATGCAGCGGATGCCCTCGGGTACCTCCACAGCGTCGATCATATCCTGAATGAGGATCACGGAGAGCGTGTCCGAAAGCTGCAAAAACTGTTCCTTGTGTTCCAGGTATTCTTCCTTGCCGATAAACAAGTGGGTGGTTTTTTCATCCCGCAGCATTTGCAGCATTTCGTCAAAATCCACGGTATGGCGCAGCCGTATACCAAGCTGTGTGCTGATCTCCCGCATCAGCTCGGCATATTTCTTTTCCACGGCAGCAACCGTAAATTTCTGCATACGGATGAATGCTACCGCATTATGCTGCTTGGGGTTGTCGATCTGAATAAAGGGCTCCGGATTGGTCACCTTCATGGGAATGACAAAGCTGAATACCGAGCCCTTGCCGTATACGCTGGAAACATTGATGAAACCACCCATCTGGGTCACCAGCCGCTTGGAGATGGCAAGACCCAGCCCCGTTCCTTCCACTGCACGGTTTTTGCGGGTATCCACCTGCTGAAAGCTCTCAAACAGCTTGTCCAGATTCTTTTCCGCAATGCCGATGCCCGAGTCTTCCACAGTGATCTTCAGGTTAATGCCGTAAGCCTGCTTGCTGTAAGAGAGCTTCAGCACCACAGCCCCCGTTTCCGTAAACTTTATTGCATTGGTCATCAGATTGATCATGATCTGACGGATGCGTACCTCATCGCCCACCAGTCCGCGAGGGATCATAGGGTCGGCGTGTACCATCAGCTCAATTTTTTTATTGCCCTTTCGGGTATTGGACATCACTACCACGTCGTTGATCAGGGAGGCAATGTTTAGCTCCGATTCGATCAGTTCCAGCTTGCCGGATTCGATCTTTGAAAAGTCCAGAATATCATTGATAATGGAAAGCAGGCTTTTGCCCGAGCTTTGAATGTTAAAGCAGTTTTCCCGTACCGTATCGCTGATGCGCTGTTCCCGCAGGATCAGCTCACACATACCAATGATGGCATTCATAGGTGTGCGGATCTCATGGGACATATTAGCAAGAAAATCCGATTTGGAACGGTCAGCTTCTTTTACCGTAGCGATCAGCTCCGATTGCCGCAGACTGTATTCCAGAATACGAGCCTGAATGACCAGACACAGCAGCAGATCAAAAAAGTAAATGATGGGAAAACGCTGGATATAAGTAGGCGGATAAGGGTAGCCGTAGGTGTGCAGAGGTGTCCACATATATGTGAATACGGAAACTGCCAGAAACGATCCAAAGCCGCCGCCGTAAAAAATACCGAAGAAATAGGAAAGGGCAGGGGGAGCAAGCAGCAGCCACAGAATACTGAAGCCCTCAACGCCGCCGTTTATCATGAAATACATACACATACCATACAAGGCAACAAATATCATCATGACAAACAGCGTGGGCTTTTTTGTCAGCGAGTACACACCCTCGCACAGGAGCAGCCATACAGCAGCACCGCCCGTAACCCAAGCCATGGTCGTTTCTTCCGTGGTGATGTTCACGATGGTCATAAAAGCAGATACTATCAGCAGGATCAAAGCACAGATATGCGCTGTTTTGCCATCCACTTTTTTCGAGTTTTCATCAATACGGTTAATGGAGCGTCTGATGGTCTCAAACATACCGGTCCACCTTTCAGTGAGAGAATCATATCAAGAGATATATGTTAATTATCGCATAAAATCGCATTCATGTCAATGCTTTTATATGAAAAATACAAAAGCAACCCAAGAAAAACTCCTTGGGTTGCCCAATTGCTTATAAAGGAATGCTCACAGGCTGATGTTTGCGGAAGCAGGTCAGTTCCGTAAAGCCGATCTCTCTTGCCATTTGTTCTATTTCGTCCATACGGTATGCCAGATACGCCGTGCTGTGTGCATCGGTGCTGAGAGAAAGCCTTCTGCCACCCAAAGAGAAATACCGCCGCAGCAAACACAGGTCGGGATCGGTGTAAGGGCTTCCAGCCTTCAGCCCGGATCCGTTAAGCTCCAATGCCTTGTCTTTCTCCATGAGCTTGTGGAAGATCGCATCTATTACAGGCAGATGGGGTGTCAGATCATACCCCTCACGGTCAGGCAGATACCGCAGCGCATAAGTCAGATGTCCCAGTATATCATAGGCATCCGAGCAGGCAACCGCCAGCACCTCGCGGAAATACTGATCCAATAGCTTTTCCGTATCATAGTTTTCATAATCCAGAAAATAAAAATCGGGCAGCCCGGGCAGCTCATGTACGGAACCGATCACCACATCCAGTCGAGGATCGTTGTAAAGCTGTTTTGCAATGCCGGGGCATTGTGGAATCTGCCCCAGTTCCGCACCGCAGAGCAGCAGCAGAGGCGGATTGTTTTTTTGTGCCTCGGCAGTTTCCGTAACAGAGCCGAAGAAGATCTGTCTGCCGTTGTGAAAGATCTCTTCACAAGGGGCTTCACCGTAATAAGCAGCAGGGTAGAAGTGATTCACCTCGCAGTGATCGGTCACAGCCATGATCTGTAACCCCAGCTCCGCCCCACGGGCGATCCGTTCAGCTACGGTATCAGCAGCATCGGGGGAATGATGTGTGTGTGTATGCAGATCCATTCGCAGCATAGTAAAACCTCACAAAAAGAATGTATGGATATCATACACCATTTTTGAAGAAAAGTCAATGCAAGTCAGTATTTTCATGCTGCGGGATTTGACAAATCCGTAAAAATTGTGGTATAGTATTGGTATTGGCTCAAGCAACAATCAAAAGGGAGCGTATCAGCTATGAAACCCGGAAAAACGGAATACCCCTCTGTGCATCGTGGGATCTTACTGGCAGCCGCCGCATATCTGCAAAAAGAATCTCACCCAGCCGCCGCATTTTACACCAAAGAGGATCTCCGTATCCTTGCGGACGAAGTGGTCAAACCCGATGAAAAGGGAGATCGCCAGCGGGGCAGCGGATATCATTATTATTGTGCGGTTAATCCAAAGGGAAAGGCAAATCCCTTTGTGCAAGGGGATTATTACCCCAACGGCAGAGGCAAAAAAGCCCCCTCTGCCCGCACCATGTTTGAGGAAGAATACATGGCCGCCGCAGCCGCCATGGAGCAAGGCAGCCGTAGCCGTGCCATGGCACATCTGGGGCGTGCCGCCCATATGCTGGCGGATGTATACTGCCCACCCCATAGCTGCGGTCTGACGTATCTGACACGCTACGCCAAATATCACAAGCAATTTGAAACCATAGCCGCCCGTAAGTTCTGGGCAGATGTGGAAGCCATCGGCGAGCAGGCTGTACTTCAGCGCGCCGCCGCCTCTGTGCAGGAGCTGCCCCAAGCCACAGCCTTTGAGAAGATCCCGCAGCAGGGGGCAGGGCAGTTATTTAACAGCGCAGCGCAGAAAACTGCCGCCGTGCTGCCTTCCGTGCTGAGCAAAGACCCCTCTGCTGCTGAAAACGCCGTGCAGCTCCAGCTTGCCCTTGCCATCGGAGCAACAGCGGCATTGCTGGCAGCCTTTGCGGAGCAGAGTACGTTACAGTTGTGATTTGATCTTTGCAATGGCGCCCTTTTCCAGTCTGGAAACCTGTGCCTGCGAAATACCGATCTCAGCAGCCACCTCTACCTGCGTATGACCCAGCATAAACCGGCGGTGAAGAATATTGCGTTCTCTAGGGCTCAGTGCAGCAATGGCATCCCGTATGAGCATTTCGTTGACCCAGCTTTCTGCTTCATTGCGGTCACCGATCTGATCCATGAGATACAGCGTATCGCCCGAATCGGAATACAGCGGTTCGTACAGAGAAACAGGGTCGCTGATGCTTTCCATGGCAAGCACTACCTCGGATTTTTCTTCTCCCACCGCCTGTGCGATCTGTTCCACAGTAGGCTCTCGCCCCAGCTCGGCAGTAAGCTGCTCCTTGGCCTGCATGGCTTTGTATGCCAGATCCCGTAAAGAACGGCTGACCTTTACTGCGTGGAAATCCCGTAAATACCGTCGCAGCTCTCCCGAGATCATAGGCACACAGTAAGTGGAAAACCTAACCTCACGGCTGAGATCAAAATTATTGATGGCCTTGATCAGCCCGATGACACCAATCTGAAAGAGATCATCAATATCCTCTCCCCGTCCCGTAAACCGCTGGATTACGCTAAGCACCAAACGCAGATTGCCGT
Organism: Ruminococcus sp.; assembly: GCA_015066805.1. Classification (GTDB taxonomy): domain Bacteria; phylum Bacillota; class Clostridia; order Oscillospirales; family Ruminococcaceae; genus Firm-04. The sequence goes on from SVNP01000008.1 coordinate 7,719, forward strand.
TAATGAGCCGCTCTCTGGCTTCCTTGCTGCCTGTTTCCTGCATCTCCCGCAGCAGCTTGATCTTCTCCTCCTCACTCAGTACCTCCAGCTTGGAAGTGTCAATGCCGGAGATCACAACCTTCTGATATGCCATACCCTGTCCTCCTGTTGGGATGATTTTCCCATAGTATGGACAGCGCAGCAAAGAAATACTCCGCAGATCATCGGATGCAACCGTTATCTGCGGAGTTTTTTGTCATTTATTGGATGTCAGTGCAATGTAGTAGGGGCAGATGTCCTCATAGCTGCCATCTGCCATGCGAAAGCCCCTTGGAATGGTGCCAAGCTGAATAAATCCCAGCTTTTCGTACAAGTGTCTTGCAGCCAGATTGGTTTTTACCACAGCATTGAACTGCAAAATGCGGAAGCCGTATTTTGTGGCCTGTTTCATGCAGTCTTTGACCAGTGCTTCACCGATGTGGCAGCCCCGCCGTTGTTTGGCAACAGCATAGCTTGCATTGCAGATGTGTCCGCAGCGGCCCACATTGTTGGGGTGCAGAATATACAACCCCACGATTTGGTCACAGCAGGAATCATAGGCCACACCGCAATGTGTCTGTGCGGCAAAAAATGCCTCTCCCGATGCTGCATTCAGCAATTCCTCCTGAGGAAATGCATTGCCATCTCTGACGATCTCATTCCAGACAGCGCACATAGCTGTCAGATCTTCCGGCTGATAGCTGCGAACGATGATTGCCATGCTATGACCTCCTGTTACTGAGAAATGGTAATGGTGTAGCTGCCGTCTGTCAGTTGTCCCACAGAAACGGTCACACCGGGGTCAACGGTCTGATATCCGTTGTCATCATACCAGGCAAAGCCTGCGGTGCCGCTGTTGATGACCGCACCGCTGCCGAAGAAACCGTTGCCCTCGTTTACCAGCCGCAGTACACGCTGCTTCTGATTGCTGTCATCATAGTACATACCGTAGTTGTTGTATTTCAGCTCGGGACCCCAGTAGCCCTCCACGATCTCCGCCTGACAATGCAGAATGCGGATGCCGCCGTTGGCAAATAGCCAGTGAATGTTGTTGCCCTCATAGGTGGCGTATTCCACAATGAAATATTCGCTGAGATAGCCGTTGATATCATATCTGGGGATCACAATGCAGTTGGGTGCCTGCTGTGAGGACTGCAGCGTGTAGGTTTGTGTGCCGCCGTTATAGAGCATGACCTCATCGGTGGTGTACCAGCCCAGCATCAGCTTGGAAAATGCACTCATATCACCAAAAGCATCATCCATCATTTCCAGACCCGCATCACCGTTCAGACCATAATAGCCGTCCTCCGTGTTAACGTATTTGTAGTAATCGGGCAGACCCATACCGTGACCCAGCTCATGCACCCAAGTGCTGATGAAACCTGTCACATCGCTTAAAGCCCAGCCACCAACGCAAAGGTTCCCCAGTACCACACCGTCAAAGTAGCGATTGTTATAATAACCGCCGTTGCAGGGCCACCAGTCATCGGTGCTGGCACTACCGGGCAGAGCCAGCAGCATGGTATCCATGGTACCGTTTCCGTCGGCATCAAACTGAGAGTAATCAATGCGGTCATCCAGAGCAGCCAGAACCTCATCCACCAGATCATCGGTTCTGCCTACATAGCTGTCAATGCTGTTGGAAGAAGTATAGCTGTATACTTCGCCTGTCATATTCAGTCTGCCATAGGAAGCACGGCTGAAGTAACCACTGATGCTCTCCATGGGATACAGGGGCGAGGCAGGGTCACTGGGACCAAACATCATATCCTGTACCTGTTCATCGGTGTAGCCTTCGGTAAAGCTGCAATCGGGGAAGTTTACGGTCACCATCAGGATCTTCACATCTCCCACAGAAGGCACCGAGGGTCTTACCGCCTTAATAGGAGCCTCCATAAGCTGTGCTTCGGGGATCTCCACTTCCTCGTAAATTCCTTCAAATACCTGATTGTACATGGCACGCTTCAGCAGGGTCAGATCAATGGCGTTAATAGCACCGTTGCGATCCATATCCGCACGGTCAGCCGATGCGGCATCGGTCATGGGTGCAGTAAGATTCAAGTGGTGCGCCAGAATCACGGCGTCGGTTACGGATACTGCACCATCAAAGTTGATGTCGCCCCGATATCCCACCAAAACCTGCTCCGTAGCAGCAGATGCGGAAAAAGGGACAGCAGCCGCTGCCATGGTGCAGGCTGCGGCCGCACCGATCAGTTTGCGAAAGATTCCTTGTTTCATAGTGATAACCTCCCAATTTATATATGATGTATTCAGCTTATCACGGAAAGCAGAAAAAGTCAATTCCTTATTGCAGCCGGAAACTGTCATTTTGTACTCTGTTTGATCGGACAGAAAACAGCCCGCACCGAACAAAAGGAGTTCAGCGGGCTGTTTTTGGGATTATTTTCGTTTGAAAAACAGGGTCTCGGTGAAGAACCTTGCCACAGCAGTGGCAGTCAGAGTACCGAATGCAATACCGAAGCCCACCTGTGCGGTTTCCATGGCATATTGGCGGATCTGTTCGGCGTTGCTAAGCAGAATACCCTGCATGGTGTAAAATAAGCTGCCGCCGGGTACCAGCGGGATGAGAATGGGTGTCAGCAGAACAATGGCAGGTGTCCGCAGAACACGGGCAAATACTTCGGAAAACCACACAGCGAACATGGTTGCCAGCATGGCACCGGTAAAAAGCTGGGGCATCCGTTCATCACAGAACAATTGAATGAGACTGGTCACAAAGGAACCGATGATCACAACAGGCAGCCGTTTGGCAGGCAGATGAAACAGCACGGAGAAGCCTATCGTACCAATGGTGGCCAGCAGGGAAAGCCAAAGGATCTCTGTCATAACTGCACCGCCCATGAAGCAGCCCATGCCAGTCCCAAAGCCAGTGCCCCTGCAATGAGCACCGCCTGTATCAACTGGAGAGAGCCTGCAATAATATCGCCGCCCAGCAGATCCCGCAAGGAGCCTGCCACCATCAGTCCGGGTACCATCAGCATAATGGAGCCGATCATGACCTTATCGGTCTGCAAAGCAGGGTACAGCAGGCTGCCAATACCTGCGGTGATCCCCACTGCAATGGCACAAAGAACGGTACGCATCATAATACCTGTTTTTTCGGGCAGCATTCGTTCCAGCATGGTGACAAAAATACCGCATATAGAGGCTACCAGTGCATCTGCCCACGTACCGCCGAAGAATATGGTGTACGCAGCCACTGCAATAATGGCAGCAGGGTAGGTGACCCACTTTTTCTGCAAAGAAGGTGTTCGCAGAGCCGTCAGGCGGTTGCGTGCCGCAGAAAGAGAAATATTTTTGTCACAAATATCGCGGGAAAGGGTGTTGAGAGCCTCCAGCCTTGCCAGATCGTAGCCCGTGCGGTTAATATTTCGCATTTGTGTGGAGGTGGAACCGTCCATCCATTCCACCGTAGCCATAAGCAAGGAGCCGATGCAGAAAACATCGGTAGTCTGTGCGCCATAGCTGCGGCAGATCCGTTCTGCCGTATCTTCAGCACGTTTCACATCAGCACCGCAGATCAGCAGTTGTCTGCCCAGATCCAGTGCGATGACAGCAGCCTGTTCGCATTGTTCGCGCAGTTCTCGCTGCACAGAGTATTCCTCCTTCTTTAACTGTGATTTCCGATGATCTCTTCCCACGAGGGAGCATCCTCCATCAGACTGCCGTTGTAGTATTGCAGAATCCCGATGGCATCTGTAAGCTGCACAATGCCGTCACCGTCAATATCGGCACAAATGCGCTGGATCTCCGTCAGCGGAGCAGGCATCTGCGTCAGGGATGCAGCGTACTGCTGCAATGCCCAAATGGCATCTGTGGAATTGATGATACCATTGAGATCGGTATCCCCCCGCAGGGCTTCACCGCAGGTGCAGCAAAGGGTTGCCGAAATATATTGTACACCGTTTTCCACAAAAGATGCCGTATCAGTCTGTGTAAAAGCGGGTGCATCCTCGCTCAAGGCGGCGGTCAGCGTTACTGTTACCTCAGTCTTGCTGTATTCTCCGATAAAATCAGGATCAGCTACGGTAAAAGGCACTGTTTGCGTCAGAACCGTAGGGCATCCGATGACCGCAGGCATCGTGATCTTCAGTGTGTAATCGCCGGGCTCCAGCTGTACGCAGCTATAATTGGTTGCAGTACCGGAGGTCTGCTTGGCCTGATACATCACCAAAGCCTCCCGTTCCTCGGAGTGCTGATATACGGTCAGCTTAAAATCCAGATCAGTCTCCGATTGTATCTTGCAAATGGATTCGGTATATTGAACAGAGGGATAAATGGGAAACAGTATCATATCGTTGTTTTCCGCCGCAGTAACGGGCAGAGAAGCAACACTGCTCAGCAGCATTGCTGCCGAAAGAATCATGGAAAGGGGCTTCATGGGGTTCCTCCTTACAAAACGCTTATGAAGCGGAAGCCTGAGCAGCAGACATACTGCCCATATCATATGCAGAGCCATCCTGTACAATGGCAACGGAGATCACGGCGTTATCCTGCAAAGCTTCTGAAGGGAGATACAGAGCGAAACCGTTGTTTTCTACAGATGTTTCACCCAGCAGCTCTGCTTCGTGACAGGGAAAGGCCTCGTAGGATACAGCTTCGCCGTTTTCCTGTGTGACCGTTACAAGAATGCGGTCGTTACGGGCATAGCGGGCATCGTATGTACCGTAAATGTGTACATATGCACCATCAGGTCGGAGCTGCATGACAAGTGCATCGGTCTGCTGCTGTACGGTTTGGGTAGGTGTTTCCGCAGAAGGCGCAGGCATTTTGGGGGTATATTGCAGCAAATAGGGCAGATTCCGTTCCACCAGCTCATAAATGACCGTGTCTGCCTTACGGGTTTCCAGCAGATACAGAGGAACGTGTACATCTCTTGTGTAGGTTGCCGATGCATACACCTGGGAGCACAGCGGGATCAATGCTCGCCCGAAGGAATCGCGAAACATCAGCAAAGAGCCGTCGCCATCACTGCAAACAGTCTGAATGGTCAGATCATCGGGTCCGCGGTAGCGTCCCATGTAGGTGTAGGTCTGCGGGATATCATACACAATATTCCAGTCCTTGTTTTCCACCGAAGGAGAGAGCATCTTCCAGAGATCACCGTCAAAATCCCGTACAGCGCTGCAGCTTGCCCCGGGCAGATTACCATCGCTGTGCTGTGCCGTCTGCATCAAAGCGGAAAATGCAGTCATTGCGCCGTAGCCGTTCCAATGGCTGTCCAGCTTATGGTACAGCAGCGCAGGATCGTTCTGTGCCTGCTGCTGCAATACGCTATGCAGATCGCATACAGTCAGTGCTGTTTTGGAAAGCTCCTGCATCAGTAATGCGTAATTGTTGGGGGTATTCCGTGCCGGATACCGTTCGGGCAGATATGCGGGGTAAATGCCGGCCTTGTTAGGCGCAGCAGTAAAGATCAGCTTTGCCCCTTTGGATGCCGCATATGCATCCATCATGGAAAGAGTGCGTGCCATGTGACGGAAAGCGATCTCGTCAACAGTGGCTTCTCCCGTGAAATCGGAAAGGGTCTGTGCGTAGAAAAGCCAGTTGTCTTTTCCGCAGATCACATCTTTTTCCGCAGAGGTATGGAATAACGTACGGGTCAGAGTCCCGTATGCCGTGACCATTTCATTCCGCAGCCCAAAGTGATCGCCGTACCAATCGGTCAATTGTGCAAAGAAAGCGGTATTGGGCTTACCTTTCTCATCGGTGAAGGAGGGGAAAGCGGAAAGCACACGGTTTTCTGTGTTTTGGGTGTTGCGTGCTGCGGCAAGAGGCATCAGCAGAGTAGGAGCTGCCAGCATGGCACAGATCACACCAATATAGCAGAGCGCGCCAAGATTCTTTTTGTTTTTCATATGTACCTTGTCACACTCCTGTTCAGAATCGGAAATAAATAAAGGGATGATAACTGGTAGATGCCGCATTGAACATACAAAGCAGCAGCAGCAAAGCGGTGCCGGCATAACCGATGCCTTCTGCCAGAGCAGGCTTACGCTTTTCCAACTGCTGATACAGCATATGTGGCAGAGGTGTGGCGCAGATCACGGCAATGACCAACGTCACGCAGATCAGCGGAGTCAGATAATGGGTGCAGGCGGATATTGCACCATTGGTCAAAGCAGCGGGAACAAACATTGCCTTGTAAAAGACTGCCGCATCGGGCAAAGTTTCCGCACGGAACAGCACAAAGGCACAGATCACCAGCAGCAGGGTGATACCATGGGTACAGATCTGACGGAAACGGCCGCCTTTTTTTTCGGTGATGCCCAGCAGTTGCTCCACCGTCATCAGAAAACCGTTCAGCAAGCCCCAAAGAATAAAATTCCAACTGGCACCGTGCCAAAGACCCGTGCAGAAAAATACGATCCATTTATTACGGATGGTGCGCCATTTTCCTTTGCGGTTGCCGCCCAGAGGAATATACAGATATTGACGGAACCATGTGGTCAGAGAGATATGCCATCTTCTCCAGAAATCCGTAATGGAAACCGCACAATAGGGGTAACGGAAGTTCTCATCAAAGGTAAACCCGAAGATCTTACCCATACCGATGGCCATATCACTGTATCCCGAAAAATCAAAATATATTTGCAGGATGTAGCATACGGCACCCAGCCACGCCAGCGGCATCCTCAGGCTGTCACCCGCATTGTGTGCAGCATCCGCAATGACTCCCAGCATATCGGCAAGGAGCAGCTTTTTGCTTAAGCCAAGCAGCATTCTGCGAAAGCCCGCCGCAGTTTGCGTCACAGTCATCTGCCGTTGCTCCAGTGCATCGGCAATGGTCTGATACCGTACAATGGGACCGGCAATGAGCTGCGGAAAAAAGGAGATATACAGCAGCAGGCGGAAATAGCTTTTCTGTACCTGTGCATCGCCCCGTACCGTATCAATAAGATAGGACATGGATTGGAAGATGAAAAATGAAATACCAATGGGCAATGCGATTTTTGGCACAGGCAGAGAAAGTCCCGTCCAGTCATTGCAGGTCTGCACGAAAAAAGCAGCGTATTTATAAACAGCCAGTACCCCAAGATTTCCTACAACACCTGCCGCCACAGCGATGCTTCGTGCGGTGCCGCCCTTTTGTGCTATCAAAGCGCATAGCCATGTAAACAGTACAACAAAGAGCATCAGCAGCACGGCAAAGGGCTCGCCCCATGCGTAAAACAGCAGGCTGGCTATCATCAGCAGCACATTTTTTGTGCGGATGCCCGGTGCGATGCAGTACAGCAATAAAACCAGCGGAAAGAAAACAAACAGAAAAATCGGACTGCTGAACGTCATAAAAGTCGTCCGCCCTTTCTCAGAAGGGGTTATACAGCGCGATCATGATGACCGTGTTATCCGCATAGGTAAATTCCAACGTACCATCCTGTGTCAGATAGGTATTATCTGTGGAAGTACCATGGAGTGCTTCCACCTCGGAACGTGTCATAAAGACAGTGGCGCCTTCTCTGGTAGCAATGGCATCGGTTTGAATATTGATCTCCACCACCATATCAGTGGTGCCGTCAAAGAAGGTATACAGAGTGAAATCCTCATATATGTATACACGATCGGTGCCTTCTCCCATGCAGCTTGGAGCCTCCTGCAGTGCGTGATTTTTATGCTGCGTTACATAGGCCGTGCAATCACCGCCAATGGTCAGTACATCCAGCAGATAGCCGTTTGTATCCACGATCTGGCCGGTAGTGGTAGTTGTGGTGGCAGTGGTAGATGAAACTGTGGTCTCTGTGGTAGTTGTAGTGGTACCCTCCTTGGAGGTGCTGCTTGCCGATGTGGTAGTGGTCTGTTCTTCTGCGGAGGTAGTAGTGGTGGCAGCAGTCGTGGTGGTAGTGGCCTCCTCGGAAGAAGAAGTGCTTTGTGTGTTGGGCAGCGCAACGCTGCTTTCCTCCTCAGCACAGGCGGTGCAAAGCAGCAGAGCTGCAATACAGCAGACAGCACTCAGGCTGCGGCGTATATGATTCATATTCATGAGAAAAAACTCCTTTCGGGATAAGATTCAGCTTGCGGGTTCATAGGAGATGCCCAGATAATCTCCCCGTTCGTTGTAGCTGATCTCGGCATAGCCGTAAACAGTATAGCTGCCGCGTGTAATGATCTCGTTCCAGGAAAGATCGCAGCGATTGGTAAAGGTGGGGTCGTAGTTATGCCATGCACCGTCATACCAGGCCTGGCACCAGTAATGATCTCCCGTGTTATGGGTGGCATATACAATACGGGTTTGGTAGCCTGCAAGCTGCAGGAAGTAATCCGTGGTAGCCGCCAGATAGTAGCAAACACCGCGTCCGTTTGCAAGGGTATATTCCACCAGAGTATCCCAGCCTGCGGCTTCCAGCTCTGCAAAGGTACGGGTGTCCTCAATGCGGCGGTAGCGGAAATTGGTGGAGGTATAGGTGTAAATGCTGTTGGCTGTGGTGCCGGAAAGCAGCAGCAGATCTGCCACCTTTGCCCGCAGGGCAGTAGATGCTACACCGTTTTCATCAATGATGTAAGAATCCACAGTAGTGGAAACCGCCATGGTGCCGTTGCTGTTAAAGTAATAATACTTTCCATCGGTCAGCAGCCAGCCGGTGTACAATGAGCCATCCTCATTGCAGAAATAACGGGCATCATCGGTATCAAACCAGCCTTCTCCCATTCTTCTGCCCAGGGCATCCAGTGCGTATTGTACATCATCAACGGTGATAATGCCTGTCAGCATGGCACCATTCTCATCAAAGTAGTAAGTATATCCGTCAATGAACTGCCATCCGCTGCACATCATACCCATGGGATTAAAATAATAGGTGATGCCGTCAATGGTCTGCCATGCAGTCTGGATCACACCATTTTCATCGCAGTAATAGTGATTTTCCTCTACCGTCAGCCAACCGCTCTGCAGTACGCCGTCCGCATTGGAATAATAGCGATTGCCGTCAGTCTCAAAAAAGCCTGTTTGCAGACTGCCCGTTTCAGTGAAGTAATAAACCGCATCGGCAATGGTCTGAAAACCAGTCTGCATCCTGTAATCATCGGAAAAATAATACAAGCTGCCGTCGATGCTCTGCATACCCGTTACCGCATCGCCCGTGCGTGGATCAAAATAAGCCACGGTGCCGTCGGTAAAGGTGTACCATTCCAGATATTGCAGACCGTTTTCATCAAAAGCATAAGGCAGACCGTCAATGGTGTGTTCTCCCACATATGCACCGGTCTCCGGCGTGAGATAATACCGGCAATCACCCATAATCAGCCATTGATACCGTCCCTTGCCTTCTTCATTGAAGTAGTAACGGTTGCCGTGAATGCTCTGCCAGCCCAGTTGCTGTACGCCGTTTTCGTCAAAAAGATAGGGCAGTGCATCAATGATGACCTCACCGGTGGCAAGTACACCGTTTTCGTCGGCATAACGGCGGCTGCCGTCTGCATCGGTGATCCAGCCATACTGCAGTACACCGTAGCTGTCAAAAAAGCAAAGTCCCAGGTCAGTCAGGGTGATGCCCGTGGCCTTACCGTTTTCCTTGGTCACATAGTATTCTGCATCCCGCCATTGGATCCAGCCGTACTGTATGCTGTTGGTGTCGGGCGTATAGTAGTATCGCAGACCGCCTACTGTCTGCCAGCCGGTCTGTAAAACGCCGTTTGGTGCAAAAAGATAGAAATTACCGTCAATGATGGTTTCGCCTGTGGCAGCAAAGCCATCTTCCGTTATATAGATGTAACCGTTTGCGGTTTTCAGCCAGCCTGTTTCCTCCGCTTGTGCAGCAGAGACAGGCAATGCCATGGTGCAAAGAGAAGCCGCAGCGGAAAGCAGGGCGGCGATCCGCCCCATGCAATGATCTTTCATATGAGATACCCTTTTCGATTGCAGATGGTTCTTTTTATATCAGCGTATAAATACATAATCTACAGTATACCATTTTTCGGGCTTTTTGTCAAGTTTTGCGGGGAGCTGTCACAGGTGCCGTTATTGACAATCTGCCGTTTTATGTGTTACAATATCGGTATGTAATCTATGGGAAAAGAGAGGGTGTTTGTATGGCATCGTTTTCCAACGGGGCAAAAACCGAGATCTGCGCTACGATCCACGGCAAAGAAGCCCGCTTTGCATTTTTGTACGGCATACTGCTTTCCGCACGCCGCCTGACGCATGACCGTATCATGCTGCAAACCGAGTGTGAAGCACTGGCCACCTTGCTATCATCTTTGCTGGCGGAGTTTTGCGGTGATATTGTATTTGATACGGAATACCGTACCGGCAGCCGCAGACAACCCCTGTGGTGTTATTCCTTGCAGGAGGCCCCTGCGGTGCAGGCGCTACTGGATACCTTTTCCATTGAACCGGAGCGTCGTATACCCAATCACCCCCGTTTAACGCAGGAATCCATGCCCATGCTGCTGCGGGGCATCTTTGTGATGAACGGCAGCGTTACGGATCCCACCCGTGAATATCATCTGGAGATCGCTTTGCCCGATGCACTTCTTGCAGAGCAGATCCGCAGCGATTTTGCCGCATATTCCATTCAAATGAAAACCACAATGCGGAAGAATGAAACCATTCTGTACCTGAAGGACAACGAAACCATCGGTGATGTGCTGACCTTGTTCGGAGCCACCGCTGCAACACTGGATCTCATCGGCACTCAGGTGTTGAAAAGTGTCCGCAGCCAGACTAACCGCCGCACCAACTGCGATATGGCCAATATAGACAAAACCGTTCGTGCCTGCCGTGAACAGATGGATGCCATCTGTATCATCGAGCAGCAGATGGGGCTGGAAAACCTGCCCTTGCCTCTCCAGGAAATGGCGCATCTGCGAGTAGAATACCCCGATGCCTGCCTGCGTGAGCTGGGTGAACTGACCGAGCCGCCTGTTTCCCGGTCGGGTGTCAATCATCGTCTGAAGAAGCTGTGTGAGATCGCAGCGGCCTTACAAGAAGAAAAGGAGAAAAAACAGTGAAAAAAGCCATTTTATTTGATCTGGATGGAACCCTGTGGGATTCCTCCGAGCAGGTGATCGCCGCATGGAATCGTTGTATTCGGGAGGAACTGCATCGCACAGAGCAATTTACACTGGCACAGATGCAGAGCTATATGGGCAAAACCATGGAAGAGATCGCTGCTTTGATGTTTCCCATGGAAAGCGAAGCCCTGCGCTGTGAATATCTTGCAAGCTGTACCGCTGCGGAGCATGATTATCTGGCAGATCATCCTGCTGCCCTGTATACCGGCTCCCGAGAGATCATAGAGGCCTTGGCAAAGGAATATACGCTGGGCATCGTCAGCAATTGTCAGGATGGATATATCGAGTGCTATCTGGCACAATGCGGCTTTGCGTCCTGTTTTTCGGATATAGAATGTGCGGGCCGTACCGGCAGACCCAAAGGGGAAAATATCCGTCTGGTGATGGAGCGCAACGGCATTACCGATTGCATTTATGTGGGCGATACCCGCGGCGATGAGGAAGCTGCCGAGTTCGCAGGTGTTCCCTTTGTCCATGCAGCCTATGGCTTTGGCGTTGCCCAAAATGCTGCCGCTGTATTGCAGGATATTCGTGAGCTGCCGGCTGTTGCTGCAAAACTGCTTTGATTTTGAAATGATCGTGAAGGGAGGCTCCGTTTGTGGATTCTTTTGTACATCTCCATGTGCATACCGAGTATTCCTTGCTGGACGGTGCCTGCCGCATCAAGGAATTGATTGCCGCAGTGAAGGCTTTGGGGCAAAAAGCAGTCGCCATTACCGATCATGGTGTACTGTATGGTGCTGTTCCGTTTTTTCAGGCTGCTCAGGCTGAAGGCATCCGACCCATTATCGGCTGCGAGATTTATGTGGCACCCCGTTCCCGTTTTCAGAAGGAATCGGCTTTGGACAGCCGCCCCTATCATCTCACATTGCTGTGCAAGAACGAAACAGGCTATGGAAATCTGATCCGTCTGGTGTCCCAAGCCCATCTGGAGGGCTTTTATCGCAAGCCCCGAGCCGACCGTGAGCTGCTGGAGCGGTATCACGAAGGCTTGATCGCCCTTTCAGGCTGTGTCAGCGGTGAAATTGCACGTCTGCTGCTGGAGGGCAATTATGCTGCTGCCAAAGCCGCTGCCCTGCGGGATGACAAGCTGTTTGGCAGAGGAAATTATTATCTGGAAGTCCACCACCATGATCTGGCGGAGGAAGCTACGGTACGTAGGGGCTTAAAACAGATCTCTGCGGAAACAGGAATTCCTCTTGCGGCCGCCAATGATGTGCACTATCTTCGGAAAGAGGATGCGGTGGTGCAGCGCACTTTGGTTTGTATCCAGACTGCCACCACGCTTTCCGCTCCGGCTTCCATGGTGCTGCCCAATGACACCTTCTATCTGCGGTCTTCCGCTGAAATGCACGCTCTCTTTGCCGATTGTCCCGAGGCTGTGACCAATACGGTCACCATTGCCAAAATGTGTGATTTCTCTTTCACCTTCGGACAGATCCACCTGCCCAAGTTTTGTGCTGAGGGTGTCACCGATGCCGACGCATATCTGCGGCAGCTTGCGTGGGAAGGGCTGAAAGCACGCTACGGCACTGCTCCCGCCGCAGAGGTGACCGACCGGCTGCAATATGAGCTGGATGTGATCGGCCGTATGGGCTATGTGGATTATTTCCTGATCGTGCGGGATTTTATCTGCTATGCCAAAGAGCATGATATTCCCGTAGGTCCCGGCAGAGGCTCCGGTGCAGGCAGCCTTTGTGCGTATTGCATTGGCATTACTAACATAGACCCCATCAAAAACGGACTGCTGTTTGAACGGTTTCTCAATCCCGAGCGTGTCAGTATGCCCGATTTTGATATAGACTTTTGTATTCTGGGGCGTCAGAAGGTCATTGATTATGTCGTTCGACGTTACGGAGAAGATCACGTTGCACAGATCATTGCCTTTGATACTATGAAAGCAAAGGCTGCTGTGCGGGATACGGGCAGAGCCATGGATCTGCCCTATGCCCTTTGTGACCGTGTAGCAAAATGTATTCCCCAGGATATTCATATGACGCTTTCCCGTGCATTGGAGGAATCAGAAGAACTGCGGAATCTATATAACACCAATGACAGTGTGCATCGGCTGATAGACCGTGCTATGGCTTTAGAGGGGATGCCCCGGCATACCACCACTCATGCGGCAGGTGTTGTGATCTCTGCTGCTCCGGTGGCAGAGAAAGTGCCACTGCAGCAAAATGAAGGTGTGACCGTTACGCAGTATACTATGCTGGAACTGGAGCAGCTTGGCCTTCTGAAAATGGATTTTCTGGGTCTGCGGAATCTTACGGTGATACGGGCAACAGAACGTTCCATACAAAAATATCGCCCGCAGTTTTCTGTGTCTGCTCTGCCGGAGGATGACCCTGCGGTATTCCGTATGCTGTCCAAAGGGGACAGCATTGGTGTGTTTCAGATGGAATCCGACGGCTTGCGGCGTGTACTGAAACAGATGGAACCACGATGTATGGCAGATCTGACTACGCTGCTCTCTTTGTACCGTCCCGGCCCCATGGATTCCATTCCCAGATATCTGAAGTGCCGCAGAGATCCTGCTGCGGTGGTGTATGAGCATCCCTTACTTAAGCCCATTCTGGAAGAAACCTATGGCTGCATTGTGTATCAGGAGCAGGTTATGGAGATCTGCCGCAGTCTGGCAGGATATTCCTACGGTCGTGCCGATCTGGTGCGCCGTGCTATGGCAAAAAAGAAGCATGATGTCATGGAAAAGGAACGATCTGTTTTCCTTTGGGGCGATGATAGCTGTCCCGGTGCTGTCAAAAACGGTGTGCCGGAAACGGTTGCCAATGCCATTTTTGATAAAATGGCAGCCTTTGCCAGCTATGCATTCAATAAATCCCATGCGGCGGCCTATGCACGCATTGCCTATGAGACCGCCTATCTCAAATGCCATTGCTACCGTGAGTACATGGCTGCGCTGCTCACCAGTGTGCTGGGCAGTACCGATAAAATGCTGCAATATATTGATGATTGCGAAACCCATGGCATAGCCATACTGCCGCCTCATGTCAATAACAGTCAAGGCGGGTTTTCGGCAGAGGAAGCAGGTGTTCGGTTTGGTCTGCTGGCCATCCGCGGGCTGGGTAGCAATGTGATCTCTGCACTGATCCGTCAGCGGAACGCAGGGGGTGCATATCGTGATCTGACGGATTTTTGCCGAAGAAATGCAGGCCCCGAGCTGAACAAACGAGCCGTGGAGGGGCTGATCCGTGCAGGTGCATTTGACGGCATGGGACAGAATCGGCGGCAGATGCTGGAACGCTGCGAGCAGATGATAGATGCCATGCTCCATGAAAGCCGCAGAGTCATAACGGGGCAGCTTTCCCTGTTTGGCGGAGAGGATCCTGTCGGTACGCCTATGGAGATCACCTTTCCCGATGTACCGGAGTATCCCGATGCCTTGCTGCTGCGTCTGGAAAAGGAAGTGACAGGTCTTTATCTGTCGGGACATCCCCTCAGAAGATGGAATGCCCATCGGCAGTTGCTGCGGATGCACGATGTGGCGGATACGGCACATTATGCGGACGGAGCTAAGATCACGCTGCTGTGTATGCCGGAGGAGATCCGGCAGCACCGCACGAAAAACGGAGAGCTGATGTGTTTCTTCCGCGGAGAGGATCCATCGGGATGTTGCGAGTGTGTAGTGTTCCCCAAGTTGTATGAGTCCGCACAACACGTTTTGCAGCCCGAAAGCGTGATCTATGTGGAAGGTACCATATCCCGTCGGGATGACCGTATCTCTCTGCGCTGTGATCTGATCCTGACAGAAGCCCAATGGGAAGAGACATTGCAAAGCTATATGCTGTGCTGCAAAATAGATGACAATGATACTGCATTGCTGCAGCAGTTTTTGCAGCGGATCGTTCCCCGACACCCCGGGGAAACGCCCTATTGTCTTTGGTTTCAGACCGGCCGCAGATATCTGCGCCCAAGGCAGAAAACAGGTCTGCATATTTCCAATCTGCTGCTGCAGGATCTGGAACGTATGGGGTTGCCCATCTCTCATTGTGCATTGATTGAAAAGAAAGGAATCGACTGAATGCCCCACTATGAAGTAATATCTCCCGCCCTGGAGCAGGAGATTGAAGAAAACCGTCGTCGGGGATGGCGTTCTCCCTATGCCTGCCCCGATGCCGCTGTGATCCGTCGTGCAAAACGCCAAAGTGATGTTCCCACCATGCTGCGCCCGCCTTTTTCTAAAGATGCGGACAAGATCCTCAACAGTGCGTTTTACAATCGTTACGCTGATAAAACGCAGGTGTTTTCATTTTACCGCAATGATGACATTTCCCGCCGTGCGCTGCATGTACAGCTTGTATCGCGCATTGCACGCAACATCGGCAGTGTACTGGGATTGAATACCGATCTCATTGAAGCCATTGCCATTGGCCATGATATGGGACACACCCCGTTTGGTCATGCGGGAGAATCTGCACTGCACGCATTGTATCATAAGCACACAGGACGCTGTTTTCGTCATAATCTGCATGGAATTCGTGTGCTGGATGCCATGGTGCCCTATAATATTTCCTTGCAGACGCTGGATGGCATACTCTGCCATAACGGTGAACTGCCCCAGGCAGAATATCATCCTGCGCTCACGCTTGATTTTGCCGCCTTTGATGAACGCACCCGAAGATGCTATCTGGATGAAACAGGGAAGGATGTGCCGCTGATTCCTTTTACCCTGGAGGGCTGCCTTGTGCGCCTTTGTGATATGATTGCATACATCGGCAAAGATCGGCAGGATGCTGTAAAAGCAAGGCTGGTTGCTTCTGAGGATGTGTTTTCTGCAACTCTCATCGGCAAAACCAATGCAGAGGTCATCAACAATCTGGAGGTCAATCTGATTGAAAACAGCTACGGCAAGCCCTATCTGCGGCTGGATGAGGAGCATTTCCGTGCCATGAAGCAGTGCAAGGAGGAGAACTATCGTAAGCTGTATTTTGATGAGAAGGTGCAGGGACAGGTGCGTGACAGTATCATTCCCATGATGGAGCAGCTTTACGAGGCGATCCGGAAGGATGCTGTGACACAGGATGCATCCAGTGCGCTGTACCGCCATCATATAGCCATTGTAGAGGAAAAACGGCGGTGGTATCGGACAGAAATACCCTATGCCGCATCCGATCCCGATGATCTGACTGTAGATTTTATTGCCGCCATGACAGATGATTATTTTGTGGATTACTATCGGCAGCGGTTCCCTGAGAGTAAGTATAAAATTCAATATACCGGCTATTTTGATGTGTAAAGGGCTTGCTTTTTTTGCAGGAATCCTGTATAATACAAAGGTGGGCATACTTGTGTAAGTATGCCAGAATTCGGAAAGGCGGAATATAACATGACTTACAAAGAGGAATTTATTCGGTTTATGGTTGAGTGCGGCGTGCTGACCTTTGGTGAGTTTACCCTGAAGAGCGGCAGAAAGGCTCCCTACTTCATCAATGCCGGTAATTACAAGACCGGCAAGCAGCTTTGCCGACTGGGCGAGTATTATGCAGCCTGCATGAAGGAAAACGGTATGGAGGCCGAGGTTCTGTTCGGACCTGCATACAAGGGTATTTCCCTGGCTGCTGCTGCTGCGGTTGCTCTGTGGAAAGAACACGGTACGGAGGTCGGCTTCTGCTACGATCGTAAGGAAGTCAAGGATCATGGTGAGGGCGGTATGCTGGTCGGCAGTGCTTTGAATGACGGCACCAAGGTTGTTATCATCGAGGACGTTATGACATCCGGCAAGGCTCTGCGTGAGGTATACCCCAAGCTCAAATCCATGGCCGATGTGGATATTACCGGCATGGTCATTACCGTAGATCGTCAGGAGCGTGGCCTGAACACCGAGAAATCCGCAGTGCAGGAAGTGAAAGAGGAATTCGGTGTGGATGTAAAGGCGATCGTTACCATGAGCGATATCATTGATGCCATTGAACACGGTGTCATCGAGGGCAAGGAATATCTGCCTCAGATGCGTGCTTACCGTGAGCAGTACGGCGTGTAATTCAAAAATGACCAAAAGAATGCGCAGACCATAACGGTCTGCGCATTTTGTATTGTTGTGGGTTAGTCGGTGGTAGGCTCCAAAACAGCATAGTTGCCGTCATCACGGCAGTATACCACGTTCATATTGCCGGTCTCGCCGTTGAGGAACAGGAAGAAGGAATGTCCCAGCAGGTTCATCTGCAGGATAGCCTCTTCCACAGTCATGGGGTGCAGACGGAATGTCTTGCGGCGAATGACCTGATAATCGCTCTGCTCTTCCACCACATCGGCGAAAGGCTCTGCCAGCGCACCTTCGCGGATCCGCTTGCCCAGACGGGTCTTGTTTTTGCGGATCTTACGGATGATCTTGTCGATGGCAGCATCCAACGCATCGTTTTTATCGGTTGCGGTATGCTCTGCGCGGTAGATCATAGATCCTGCGCGCACCGTCAGTTCCAGGGCAATCTGATCTCTTTGCTCGGAAAGCGTGATCTTGGCCTCTGCTTCGTCTTCAAAGAATTTGGAGAGCTTTTGTGTGAGTTTTTTCTCGGCCGCTTCGGTAAAGCCGGCGTTGATTTGCAGCTTTTTTGCCATAATGTTCAGTTTCATGCAGATACCTCCTTGTATTCCGAGGGGGCTTCTTTGGAAGTTCCTCTCGGTTTATGCTTTTATTATAGCATAACTCTCTAAAAAAATCAATAGTATTTTTGAAATTTTGTGAAATTTCATATCACCATCACAAAGACGAGTGAATAGCAAGTTTGTCTGATAATTCAAAAACCACACAAATTAACGCAATATTCATGGAAGAACCGCTGAAACTTCAACAAATTTTTGTTGACATTCGGAAGAATTTATGGTATTATATACAGGTAGGCGAATGCGCTGTCCGGCGTTTCTTGGTTTTCACAGAACCGTCACACAAAAATGCTATGCTGTACTGTGAACGAATCTCATTTCGTGTATCCGTCCGGTACGGAAATTCATAGAAAAGAAGGCTGTTTATGTTTAATCCCAATTATTGTGAGGCTCTGGTGAAGAAAGAACAGGGTCAAGGTCTGCAAAACAAGGGCACGATGATCCTGATGGTAGGTTCTGTGCTGGTGGTGCTTGTTACGCTGATTGCAGTTTTGCTCGGATTGTATCCACTGCTGCTGGTAAGTATCGGTCTGGGCTTTGGCACATGGTATCTCTCCAACAATCAGCGCATTGAGTACGAGTATATCTTCAGTGATGATGACTTTACCATTACCAAGATCATTGCCGAAGGAAAGCGTAAGCCTCTTATCGAAGTATCCATGAAGCAGGTGACTGCCTTTGGCAAGCTCAGTGAGGCCGCCCCTTGCGGCGATCAGATCACATTGGTGCTGGCTTGCCGCGCAGAGGACGAGGATGCCTACTATATGGATGTGACCCACCCCGAGTACCATGAAGTACGCATTGTATTTACTCCCACAGAACGTTGTCTGCAGTTCTGTTCCGATCATCTTCCCCGTATATTGCGCTTTCATTATCAGATGGAACCCATGGAATATTGAATCACAATCTACTAATTATTGTACACATGACTGAAAGGAGCCGTATTATGAGACTTGTAACGCCGGAGCAAATGAATCAGATTGAGAATGAGGCAAACCGAATTGGCTGCACCTATGAAAAGATGATGGAGAAAGCCGGTGAGGGACTGTACGGCTTTCTGCGTGATTTTGCCATGCGGAATCAACTGACGGAGATTCTGTTTTTGTGCGGCAGCGGAAATAATGCGGGTGACTGTTTCATTGCAGCCCAGAAGCTTTCCAAACAGTTCCGAGTAACCGTGTGTATGGTCAATGGCGTGGTAAAGACCCGCCTTGCCTATGTGAAGTTCAAGTCTTTGGAAAATGTGCGTGTCATTACTGATTTCCGAGGCACCGAGCAGGCGGTCAAGGAGGCTTCTCTGATCGTAGACGGTGTATTCGGCATCGGGTTTCACGGTGCATTGTCACCTCAGCTACAGCATATTTTTCGTTTGGCAGAAGAAAAACTGTGTGTGGCAGCGGATATTCCCAGTGGCGGAAACGGCCTGACCGGTGAAGCTGCCGAAGGCACCATTCACTGTGATTTTACCGTGACCTTCGGTGCAGGCAAGTACGGCATGATGCAGCAGCCCTTGCTGCAATACTGTGGCGATATTGTTCTGGTGGATATCGGCATTCCCGAAAAGGTCTACGATATCATGGATTATGATATGTATATGCTGGCAGAACGGGATATCAAAAAATATCTGCCCACCAGATCAAATGATGCACATAAAGGCGATTTCGGCAGATTGCTTTGTGTTGCAGGCTCCTCTATGATGCCCGGTGCCGCTATTCTCTGTGCAACGGCTGCTTTGCGATGCGGCGTAGGTACTCTTTGCCTCGCATCTGTACCGGAGGCCTGTCATCTTCTCATCGCCGGTTCGCCGGAAGCGATGGCACTGCCCATTACTCCCGATGAGGATGGCTTCCTGACGGAAGCTGCCCTGCCTAAAATCCTGAAATATGCCGAAAGCTGCTCTGCTGTGGTCATTGGCTGCGGTCTGGGTCGTACCGATTCTGTCAAAGCCTTGGTCAAAGGCTTGATCGAACAACTGGAGTGCCCCATTATTTTGGATGCAGATGGTCTAAATGCCATTGCTGACTGCATAGATATATTACAGAAAGCCAAGTCGTCTGTGGTTCTCACGCCTCATTCCGGTGAGCTGAGCCGCCTGTTGAACGCTCCTTTGGAGGATGTCAAGATCAACCGACTGGATTCTGCCAGAGCCATTGCCCAGAGATTTGATATGACTGTAGTGCATAAGGGCGCAGGTACCGTGGTAGCCACCAAGAATCACGCTTACATCAACACTACCGGCAATTCCGGTATGAGCAAGGGCGGCAGCGGTGATGTGCTGGCAGGTATGCTGGGCAGCTTTGTTGCGCAGGGGATTGCACCGGAACAGGCCGCTTGCGCTGCAGTGTTCCTGCACGGTCTGGCAGGGGATGTAACAGCCAAAGCACTTTCCAAGCGGGCCATGCTCCCTCATGATATGATTCGACAGTATGCGAAGATCTTCTCCCAGTTGGAGCAGGAAACCGATTGAGATCAAGTTGAAATACAAGAGAGGACATTCCTCATACAATACAACGGTCGTGAAATGCAAAACTATCTATGGAGGTTGCTTTTTCAATGAAACCGTTTGTTTGGATGAGAAATGTCCTTTTGTGTGCCGTGCCTGCCTGTATGCTGCTCTGCGGCTGTGACAGCGGCGCATCGGCTTCGGAGTTTACGCCCAAAACCGATCCCACTTTTTCTGTCAGGGCGGAAATGTCCTATGGGGATGATGACAAGGCAGAGCTGCTTCTGACCCGTTATGAGGAGGATCACTGGGATGCCGCCTTTGATCAGCCGCCATCCCTAGCAGGTGTGGTGCTGACCATGGAGGGAGAGGCAGTCAGTGCCAATTATAAGGGCCTTTCGTTTACTGTGCCCAAATCTGCATTGCCTGCCAAAGCCATGCTGCTGCTGGTAACGGATGTGCTGGAAGAATTGTGGGATGAAGAATCCTTGCCCGCAGTAGCCAATGAGGACGATACCTGGACTGTCAGCGGAGAAAGTGAAGCCGGCAGCTATACAGTGACTTTCCTTGGAGATGGTACTCTTGCAGCATTTTCTATGCCAAACCAACCGTTGGATGTGGTCTTCAGCGGATATCAGGCATCGGGTGTATCTGCTACCACTGCCACAGAAAGCTCCGATACCACGGAAACCACTGCATCCACAACTGCTGCATCCACATGAAAAACAGCCTGCTTGGGGGAGGGCTTTCCTCTCAAGCAGGCTGCTTTTATTGTTTTCTTGCAATGCGGTATTCGTCACCGTCCCGATAGTAGGGGCATTGATTTTTATATCCCTGCATCATGCGTGCATATTCATCTTCATCCAGATTCATGTCACAGCAGTAGCAGTCCCATTCTTCATCGTATGAAAAATAAGCGCAGGTTTCACAATCGGGCATATGTGTCACTCCGTTTCGTAATCCAGACAGCTTCTTTGTACGGTGTAGGGGCGCACTGCGCTGTCGGCGACTGCAACATGTGCGGGATGCACTGCATAGGCGGCAAGTGCCTCGGCAGAAGTAAAGGTAGAATCCAGCATCAGATCGGCGGTAGAGGTAGGCAGTCCGTGGATCTGCACATGGATCTCTGTCAGACCGTCAATCATGTCCGCCAGTGCTTCCAGTTCCTGCTTGATGCGTAATTTGACTTGTTCCTTTTCGGCAGGGGAGAGATCCTCCCGCAGCTTCCAGAGAATCATATGCTTTACCATAGGGCGAATGCTCCTTTCATTTCTTTTCTTCATTATATCAAGAATGCTTGCAAATGTCAATAGCGATCATTCTGTCGTATTCTGTTTCTACAGCGATATATACAAAATAATCGTTCGAGCATTGACAAACATCGGTAAATGCGATATAATTTTAGTGGCTTTTTCTGCCTGTTTTGCACTGGAATATCAAAAGGAATGAGGTGTATCTTACATGAAGTATGAAAATATAAAGCATCGTGCTGCGGCAGCGGCAGTCAGTGCGGTGATGTTGCTTTCCGCTTTGCCGGCCATGAATATATGGGCTGCCGATGTGGAAGAAACGCCCGGATTGCAGTTACAGACCATTCTCATTAACAACGACGGAAAGGATTGGACGACTCAAAGCTGGGGCGGTCATACCATGACACCCAATACCAACTGGACAGCTCTGCGGCTGGAGGATTATTATGAAAACGGCATTCTGCAATTTGAAGTGATCAACAACGGAACCGCTGACGATGTTTCCTTCCGTATCGGTCTGGCATCCAAAAAGCATGGCGTAAAAAGCCAGATCAACTGGACGGATATGGAGGAATACAAAGGAAAAATGACTGCTGACACGCAGTGGAAAAGCTATTCTCTGCCCATAAAAGCATTGATAGATGCACATGCGGACAGCGATTTCAGTCTGGAAAATTTTTGGTATGTGGCAGTGAATGCCGTGCCAAGCGGTACAACCCTCAGCTTCCGTAATATGAAGATTACTTCCACCGATGATGAGCGACAGTTTCCCATCATTAAGGTGAATCAGGTGGGATATGCAGTCAACGCTGCTAAAATCGCCTATGTAAGCTGCTTTGAAAAATTCGGATCTCTGAACGGAAAAACCTATGAGATCGTAAATGCAGAAGATGATTCGGTGGTTGCAAGCGGTATTCTTCCCGATGGTAAATTGGAAGAAACCTTTTCCGGTGAGGTGGTGCATGTTCTTCGCTTTGATGAAGTCAAAGAGCCGGGTACCTACTATATTCGGATCCCCAATGCCGGTCTTGATCCGTCGGCACGCTCCCCGAAAGATATTGCCGATGGTCTGGAACTGGATACATTGACCTCCTATTCCTTCCGCATCCGCAATCATGTGTACGATGACCTGATGAATGATTTGGCCAAATACTATTACTATCAGCGGCAGGGGATTGATCTGGAGGAAACCTATGCAGGTGTCTTTGCAAGAGAAAATCTGCACCCCGGCGATGCCAAGGTTGTGCGTTGGTCTGACAGAAACAACCCCAATGCGGAAACCTTTGATCTTACCGGCGGCTGGTATGATGCAGGTGATTACGGAAAGTATACCTGTCCCGGTGCAGGCGCAGTGGAGGATCTGCTGCTGGCATATGAGCTTTTCCCTGAATCTTTTGCGGAAATGGATCCCAAGATCCCCGAAACAGATCCCGCCCATGCTTTATATACCGAGGCTTCCGCAATTCTTGCGGAAGCCAAATGGGAGCTGGATATGCTGCTGCAGCTTGAACATAACAGCAAGGATGGTTCTTTCTATGTGGCGGCAAATTACGCCATTGATGTGATTTATGTGGAGGATACGCTGTATAACAGTACCACACATGAATCTGACCCTTCCCAGCGGGATCTGCGAAGCCATCAGGCTACTGCCAATATGGCGGCTGTGCTGGCGCATGCGTATCTTGTTTACAAGGATGTACCTGTTTATGCGGATTTTGCGGAAACCTGCCTTACAACAGCGCAGCGTGCATGGAATTGGGTCACTGATCCGGTCAATCCCATGCATATGTCCATCGGTGCCGCTAACCGCACCTATACCTTTGATGAAAAAACGCTCAAAGGTGATATGCTTTGGGCTGCAGGCAGTATGTATCGGGCGATGAAAGCCGCAGGTAAGAATACGGATGTGTATGAGGATTACATCATCGAGAACTGTACTTTGGAAACCAATAATTTCTGTTTTACCGCAGCCTCTGTCAGCTATGCACACGGGGGCGGAGCTTTTCTGGGTTTCTTCCATTATCTGTATGGGAATGCAGATGCAGATGCTGCCGTGAAGGATGTGTTCTCCAAGTACGAAAGCTGGCGTACCCGAACCATGAGGTATGATAACTTTGGCACCAATTATCCCACTTGGGGGTATTGGTGGGGCTCAAACAAGTGTATGGCACAAAGTGCAATGACTATTGTGCTGGGGGATCTGGCATGGTACGGCAAGGATGCACTTCCCTCCGATCATTACACGGCAGTAGAGGGTACTTTTCATTACCTGATGGGTGTCAACCCTTTGTCCTTCAGCTATGTATCGGGTTATGGTGAAAACTGCGTGGACAATATTTTCAGTGCCATTTATTCCACAGATGCCAGACTGGAGCCGTATCAGACACCTGCGGGTTATTTCACGGAGGGTGCCAACAATCACAACAATCCGCATCTTTCCAAGTTTACGGGCAAGTGTTATATTGACAGTGATGCGGAATATACCACCAATGAAAACACCATTTACGGTAATGCGGCAATGATCCTCCTGACTGCTGCCATGATGGCAAAGCTGGGAACCGATCATGTGCGGGGCGATGTCAATGCCGATGGTCTGCTGAGTATGGCAGATCTGATCATGATGCAGAAGTGGCTTGTGTGTGGCGGAGAGCTGAATGATTGGAAAGCCGGCGATATGAACGCAGACGGAGCCATCACCACCGATGACCTTTGCATGATAAAACAGGTGTTTTTACCCCAATAATCGCATATTAAACAGCGGAGAGGAATGGATTTCTCTCCGCTGTTTTTTGTTCTGTTTTGAAAAGTATAACGATATTGCATGATTGAAAATGCGACTTATCCTCTGTGCGATATCTGTAATTTATTGCATTTTGAACTTCGAAAATCGCAATATACAGCCAAGAATAGCGACTTTTGGCTGCGATTAGCACAAATGTGCATGAATGATAGCATATCCTTGCATTGACAAATAATGGCCTTTTTTGTACAATAAACTCATGTGGTTTACTAGTTACTGACCACAGGCAAGACAGAGACATGATTTGATTTCAGGAGGATTTGAGAGATGAAGAAACAAAAGCGCATTCTTGCCGGCGTTACGGCTGCAGCCATATTATGCTGCGGCGGTATTTGTTCGGATCTGCCATGGTCTGCTCTGCGTTCAGAGACAGTATCCGCTGCAGTGGTGACCAATGACTTTGAACGGAACTATGATGGCTGGATCGGCAGTGACTTTGATGTTATGCTGAATGCCTGTGCCGAGGGTGCTTACGGCGAAGGACGCGGCATGGTAGTCACAGGTCGTGATGCTGTCAGCGATGGTGCAACTTCCGATAAGAGCTTCTATCTTTCGGGTGGTGTCAAGTACGATTACTCCGTGAAGGTATCCGCAGCCGCTGACCAGATTTTCCGTCTGCTGCTGACCTATCAGGAGGGTGAAAACGGCGCATCCGTTACCGTTGAGCTGGATGTAAAGTCTGTGTCGGCTGATTGCTGGGAGACGCTTTCGGCATCCTACCGTGCTCCTAAGAATGCCTGTAATATGCAGGTAAGCATCGTAACCGATTCTACCGATGACTTCTGTTTTGATGCATTTAGCGTTACCACCGAGATGAAGGAAAACAATACAGTTTCTGCAGCCGCTTATGAGAAGGGTCTGAAGGATGCCTTCGCAGGCTATTTCAAGGTAGGTAACATTCTAAATAGCGGCACTGTCCGCAATGGAACCATTACCGATTCCATGCTGAAGGACTATAACAGCATCGAGTGCGAAAATGAGATGAAGCCTGATGGTACCATGGTGCAGTCTCAGAGCAGCGGTACCAACGTTGCAGCTACCATCAACGGTGCAGCAGCCATTATGGATTTCTGTGTGCAGAATAATCTGGGCTTGCGTGGTCATGTGCTGGTATGGCACAGCCAGACTCCCTCTTGGTTCTTCCGCCAGAACTTTGACAACAACGGCGCATTTGTGGATAAATCCACCATGGATGCCCGTATGGAAAGCTACATCAAGAACCTGTTTGGTCTGATCAAGAATCAATATCCCGACCTGAATCTGTATGCATATGACGTTGTAAACGAGGCCGTCAGCGATGATGCCAACCGAACCGCAAATTACGGCGGTGCCAGAGAGCCCGGCGATGCCAAGATCACCAGTGGTACCTCTGCATGGGTTTCCGTTTACGGCGATAACAGCTTTATCGAAAAGGCATTCCGCTATGCCCGTCAGTATGCACCGGAAGGCTGTGCTCTGTACTACAACGATTACAACGAGTACTGGGATCACAAGCGTGATTGCATCTACAATATGTGTAAGGATCTGTACAGCAAGGGCCTGCTGGATGGTATCGGTATGCAGTCTCATATCAATGCCAACTATGAAGGCTTCTCCGGAATGACAGCATACAAAGCAGCATTGCAGAAGTATGCAAGCATCGGCTGTGAAATTCAGATCACCGAGCTGGATATCAGCATTGAAAACGGTACTTATACTCTGCAGCAGCAGGCTGATAAGTACAAGGCGGTGTTCCAGGCAGCTATGGATATCAACACCGGCAACTATCCCGGTAAGGTGACTGCTGTATGTATGTGGGGCCCCAACGATGCCAACACCTGGATCAGCACCGAAAATGCTCCTTTGCTTTATGACACCAATCATCAGCCCAAGCCCGCTTATACCACACTGATGGATATGATTCCCGAATCCCAGTGGGGCAACGGCAGTTTGGTGATTGAGCCCGATGCCAACGGCTGGTTCTATCACAGCACCTACGAAGGCGATCTGGACGAGTGGCAGGGCCGTGGTGATGCAACCGTTATGACCAGCGGCAGAACCGCTTATGACGGCAGCGAAGCAATGCTGGTGCAGAATCGTTCCGAGGCATGGCATGGTGCATACCGTGTCCTGAACACCGCCGCCTTCAAGCCCGGTGAGGAGTTCAGCTTCAGTGCAAATGTATCTTATTTTGATGGTCCCGCAACGGATACCTTCTACATGAAGTTAGAGTACACCGATGCCAATGGTGACGCACAGTATTCTTCCATTGCAGAAGGTACCTGCGTGCAGGGCGAATGGTTGCAGCTTGCAAATACCAATTATCGCATCCCTGCAGATGCCCGTAATCCTCGTATCTATATCGAAACTGCATCTACCACCAATAACTTCTATGTAGATGAAGCCATTGGTGCAGTGGCAGGCACCGTAATTCCCGGTGCAGGTGCACAAAAGCTGATCATTGGTGATGTCAATGCCGATGGCAGCATTACCGCAGCCGATCTCTCTTTGGCAAAGCGAGGCTATAAGAACGGTTTTGCGTCCTCTATTGCAAAGCTGGCAGCTGATGTTGACCAGAGCGGCGTTGTAGATACTGCCGACCTTGAGCTGATGGCACAGTTTATCACTTGTCAGATCGACGAGTTCCCTGTGGCAGAGCGTGTGGTTGATGTGGCAGCCATGGAGAAGATCTTTTCTTCCGTATCTCTTGCAGAGAGCTGGAAGAAGCTGGGTGAAAACAATGCGCTGTATACCCAGAGATTCGGTGCAGACCCCGGTTTTATGGTATATAACGATCGTCTGTATGTATTCATGACCAATGATGCCTTTGAGTATGATTCCAATGGCAATATGAAGGAAAACTCCTATGATGTGCAGGAGATTAATTGTATCTCTTCTGCCGATTTGGTAAACTGGACTGACCACGGTGCTATTCCCGTGGCAGGCAGCAACGGTGCAGCTAAGTGGGCATTTGCTTCATGGGCACCGGATGCTTGCTGGAAGAATATTAACGGTAAGGATAAGTTTTTCCTGTATTTCTGCAACAGCGCAGGTGGTATCGGCGTTCTGACTGCCGACAGCCCCATTGGCCCTTGGACTGATCCCATCGGCAAGGCACTGGTAACCAAGCAGACCGCAAACTGCGGCGATGTAGAATGGCTGTTTGACCCTGCGGTTTTCGTGGATGATGACGGCAGCGGTTATCTGTATTTCGGCGGCGGTATTCCCTCCGGCCAGCAGGCAGATCCCGGTACAGCCCGTGCAGTTAAGCTGGGCGCAGATATGACCTCTCTGGATGGAACCCCTGTCCGTATGAATCCTCCTTATCTGTTTGAAGATTCCAGCATGCTGAAAATCGGCAATACCTACTACTATTCCTATTGCACCAACTTCCAGGTTCCCGCCGGTCAGGCTTTCGGCGGTGGCGAGATCTGCTACATGACTTCCAATAATCCCCTTGGTCCCTTCACCTTTGGTGGCCGTATGTTTAAGAATCCCGCATCCTTTGGCTTGGATAAGGGCGGCAACAACCATCATTCTCTGGTCGAGTTCAAAGGCAATTATTACCTGCTGTATCATGCAAGAGCCATTGAAAACAGAATGGGTATCTCCCTCAACTATCGTTCTCCCCACATTGACAGTGCTTCCGTATCCAACGGAGCCATCACTGTTACCGGCACCATGAACGGTGTTTCTCAGCTTGAAACGTTGAACCCCTATAACAAAGTGCAGGCTGAGACCATCTACCGTCAGGCAGGTATCAATGTCAAGGGCGTAGGCGATACCGTTATCACCGATGTTCAGGCAGGCGATTGGATCGGCGTATCCGATGCCGCCTTTACCAAGGGCGCA
This sequence comes from Ruminococcus sp., assembly GCA_015066805.1. Lineage (GTDB taxonomy): Bacteria > Bacillota > Clostridia > Oscillospirales > Ruminococcaceae > Firm-04. The sequence goes on from SVNP01000008.1 coordinate 35,713, forward strand.
TCTTCCCTGACTGTTCGTGTGGCATCCAAGAATGGCGCAGCTATTAAGGTTTGCAGCGGCAACGAAAACGGTACCGTGATCGGCTATGTGGATGTTGCAGCCACCGGCGGCAGCTTTACCGAGATCACCGTACCCGTGAATAACGTCACCGGTACACAGGATATCTACTTTGTATTCAGCAATGAGCTTGAGCTGGATTGGTGGCAGTTTTCCTGATCTTGAATCACAAAAAACCGTGCAGATGATTGATCTGCACGGTTTTTGTTATGTTTGTCCGTAATAGGCGTTTGCGCCATGCTTGCGAAGATAATGTTTATCCAGCAAAGCCTTTCCCATAGGGGAACACTGCGGATTCAGCATCTGGGTGTGATAGTTCATAAAGGCGATTTCTTCCAATACCACCGCATGATAAACTGCATCTACAGCATCGGTGCCCCATGCAAATGGACCGTGATTTTTCACCAGGACGGCTGGTATGGCATCGGGATCTTTGCCTGCAAAGGTTCGAATGATGACATTCCCCGTTTCATGTTCGTAGGCTCCGTTGATCTCCTGTTCGGTCATATCTTCGGTGCAGGGGATCTCTCCATAGAAGTAATCTCCGTGTGTGGTGCCCAAGGCCTTCAGGGCCATTCCTGCCTGTGCAAAGGAGGTTGCCCAGCGACTGTGCGTGTGTACGATGCCGCCGATGTTTGGAAATGCACGATAAAGCACCAGATGCGTAGGTGTATCACTGGAAGGACGATAGTTTCCTTCCACCACAGAGCCGTCATCCAGCGATACCACAACCATGTCATCCGGCTGCATCTGTTCGTAGTCAACGCCGGAGGGCTTGATAACGACCAGTCCTGTTTCCCGATCCACAGCGGAAACATTTCCCCAGGTAAAGGTAACCAATCCATGCTTTGGCAGCATTAGATTTGCTTCGCATACGGTTTTCTTCAGTGCTTCAAGCATGGTGGCTTTCTCCTTTCAGGCAGCGGATGGCTTCCAATCCTGTAGTATATCGTATCATATAGGCGTTATATCCGGCCATGCCTTCCTCAGTGGGATGGGCGATTACGGAGGGTGTATCGGCGAACACTTTTGTATGCAGCCATTTTGATAAGGAATATCCCTCGCCACAGATCATGTAAGCTGCCAGCAGAGCCATACCCCAAGGACCGCCCTCAGAGGCGGTATTATGTACTGCTACTGTTGTTTCCAAGGCATCTGCAAGGATCTGCTGTGCCACGCCCCGAACAGTAAACAATCCGCCATGTGCTGTCATAGATCGAGGCGACAGGTTTTCTTTGGTGCGGAGAATGTCCATACCCATGCGTAATGCCGCAAACACGGACATTAGCTGAGCGTGGAAAAAGTTTGCCGGTGTCAATTTGCTTTTGGGGCTGCGGAAGTATGCAGGGCTTCCCTGTTTCACGCCTGCAACGGGTTCGCCGGAGAGAAAATTGTATGCAGTGATGCCGTCACTGTCCGGTGCACCGTTTTCAAGGGAACTATGATAAAGCAGCTCGTATACATCGGATTTCTCCATGGGGTGTCCGCTCATATGGGCAAATTCATAGAACATATCTACAAAAGCGTCCAGCTCGGAACAGCCGTTGTTGCAGTGAACCATGGCAACCGGTGCGCCATCGGGGGTGGAAACTATGTCGATTTCAGAGTAAACACCCTGTAACGGCTGTTCCAGAACAGGCATAGCAAATACCGAGGTTCCGCAGGAAATATTGCCTGTGCCGGGAGTAACCGCATCCGAGGCGACCATACCGGTACCTGCGTCACCTTCCGGCGGGCAGAAGGGAATACCGGGCTGTAATTCACCGCTTTCATCCAAAAAGGCAGCACCCTCTGCTGTCAGAACACCGGCCTGTTCACCGGCTGATTTTACAGAAGGAAATAAATCCGTCAGTTTTTTGGAAAAACCATTTTCTGCCAGCAGTGTTTCGGTGGCAAAGAGCATATCTGTATCATATCCCAGGCGATTCACAGGGAAAATACCCGATGCTTCACCGATGCCCACAACTCTTTGTCCTGTCAGCAGATAGTGAATGTATCCCGCCAGTGTGGTAACATGAGCGATCTGCGGTATATGGGGTTCGCCGTTTAATACGGCCTGATATAAGTGAGCAATGGTCCATCGCTGAGGAATGTTAAAATGCAAGGCTTTGGTCAGAGCTTCCGCAGCCGGTGCCGTCATGGTATTTCTCCAAGTGCGGAACGGTACCAACAGAGCATCCTGTGCATCAAAAGCCAGATAGCCGTGCATCATAGCGGAAATACCCATGGCACCGATAGTTCGCAGCGGCAGATCATAGATTTCCCGTACATTTCGACGCAGATCGGCAAAGCAGGCCTTTACACCGTTGTGAATGGCATCCAAAGAGTACGTCCAGCAGCCGTTTTCCAGTTGATTCTCCCAGCTATGTGACCCTTTGGCAAGCACCGTGAAGTGATCATCAATGAGCACAGCCTTAATGCGGGTGGAGCCAAGCTCCAGACCAAGAAAGGTTTTACCCTCCGCAATAGCGGTTTTCTTTTCCATGATGTATTATCCTTTCAGTTTTGCGGTCAGATCCAGCAAAGCAAGCTGTTGTTCAAAGGTATGCAGTGTGGTGTTTTCATCAATGATGACCAGCTCGGTATCGGTCAGCTTAGCAAACAGTCGGATATCTTCTGTTTGCAGGGCAGTGGAAACCACCGCATGATGGGCACCGCCGGCGTAGATCCATGCAGCGGCACCGGTAGCAAAATCGGGTACCAATGTCCACATCAGTCGTGCTACAGGCAGATTGGGCATGGGGGCAGGCTGAGCGATCAGCTTGATTTTTGCACACACCAGGCGGAAACGGTTACCCATATCCACCAAAGAAACTGCCACTGCGTCGCCGTCAATGCCATCAAACACCAGTCGAGCGGGAGCCTCTTTGCCGCCGATACCCAGAGGATGTACCTGAATTTCGGGTTTGTCTGCGGCAAATACCGGAGGCACCTCCAGCATATGAGCCGCCAGCTCCAGTTCTCTGCCGGCAGTGAGATCGTAGGTATAATCCTCCATAAAACCGGTTGCACCGTTACGATGTTTTGCCATCTCCCAAAGCACTGCACCCAAAGCGGAGGTTTTATAGTCACCCTCAGGGCCAAATCCAATACCCTTGGTCATCAGGTTCTGCACGGAAAGACCGGGGAGCTGCCGCAGACCGTGGAGATCCTGGAAGGTGTCGGTAAATGCGCCGATGTTCTCTTTAGCAAGGAATTTTTCCAGTGCGACCTCATACTTTGCCTGTTCTCTTACGGCTTGGATATCGTCGGTTGCCATGGTGTATTTTTCAGAGTATTCTGCCATTTTGGCATCTATCTCCTCATGGGAGATCTCCTCAACCAAATCACAAAGATCACCGATGCCGTAGTAGTTCACATTCCAGCCAAAGTGAATCTCGCTTTCCACACGGTCACCGTCAGTCACAGCCACATCCCGCATATTGTTGCCGAACATAGCCACACGCAGATGCTTGCTGTAATCCACTGCCAGAGCAGCCTCGGCAAAACGGCGAAGCTGAGCCAGTACCTCGGGATTGCGATAGTAGCCTGCGATGACTTCTCTGGCAATGCCCAGACGAGTACATACAAAGCCAAATTCTCTGTCACCATGTGCCGATTGATTCAGGTTCATAAAGTCCATGTCAATGGTATCGTAGGGGAGTTTTTCGTTATACTGGGTATGCAGATGTACCATGGGCTTCCGTAATGCCTGCAGCGGGCGGATCCACATTTTGGCAGGGGAGAAGGTGTGCATCCACATGATCACACCGACACAATCCGCATCGCCACTTGCCTGAATACAAATATTCAGAGCGTCTCCTGTGCAGCGTACAATGGGCATTGCCTTTACGTCTACCACATCTTTCAGTGCTTCATGCAGAAATTGAGCGATTTCCTCTGCATCTTTCTGTGCCTGTGCAAGGGTTTCTTCTCCATACAGATCCTGACTGCCGGTAATAAAATACAAGGTTTTCATACAGGGTACCTCCCATTATTTTGATGCTTTCAGTATATCGGATTTTTTCTTGGAATGCAAGTGATTTGGTCAAAGCGGGCAGAATGTGTCATAATAATCATGGAATCTGTCATTTCTATGCCCGATGCTTATAGGGTCACAGACCTTTCAGGCGCAGCTCCCGTACCATGGCAAGATACAGTACGGTAATATCCGAAAGGGTTTTGGGGCGTTTGGGTTGATAGAGCCGAAAGGGCAAACGGCGGTAATCCGTTACATCGGGATGTGAAATACCACGTCTTGCCACGCTACGGTAAACGCCGCGGAAGTTTGTCCATTTTGCGTTGGCAGGCGTTAACAGACCGTCATTTTCGCCCTCAAAAAGATATACTACGGCATTGGGGACGGCCATGATCATATCACTGAAAGGATTTTTCATCACAAAAGCATAGCTGCGGTAAAACACACGGGGGTCATCGGGGTTTTCCTTGTTGAATTTTCGCATATGAGCGCTGGTCAGCTCGCAGATCACACGATAGGTATAAGGCTTGCGGTCGCCCATCAATCTGCGGAAGGAATCAAACACACCGCAGCCTGCTTTGATGATCGGCGCAAACCGCGGCAGCAGCCAATCAATGGTGCGGGAGCCGTGATGAGGCGTGGAAAGGGTCGTGACAGATGCAATGCAATGGCCCATACCCAGTGTGGATACCAGATAGCGTGCTTCCAATCCGCCCTTGGAATGTGCAATGATGTTGACTTTTTCTGCCTTTGTTTCTTTCAGGATTTGTTCTATGACTGAAACCAGTGCTTGTGCGTTGTCGGCGGTAATGGCGTTGCCATCCTGACCGCTGAGATAAACGGTAGCACCATGCATCCGCAGCAGCCGAGGGATTCTTCCCCAGTAGTAATGAATGGGATGACGGTCATGGAATCCCATGCCATGCAGTAAAAGAATGGGATAGCGGGTACGGCAGCAATGGCTGCATTCCGTAGATTTCATGGCTTGTCCTCCTCCGTTTTCCTTTGAAGATAGCTTTGTGCAGCCGAAAGCAATATATCTCTGTGGTTGGGCAGATGTTCCTCCACCACTTCATTCAGCAGATAGTTCAGGCATTCGCCCACAGCTTTGCCCGTAACCATGCCCATTTCCAGAAGATCTTTTCCGCTGATCTGCAGGTCTTTGATGGTCATGCAGGCGTTTTGTTCTTTCAGCTCCCGCAGCATATCCATCAGATGGTCTGCATCCCGCATTCGTTCTTCTCGCAGATGGATTGCCTGAGCGGAAACATCACCCTTATGCAGCATAAGAAGTGCTTCTGTCAGCTCCATGCCGATCTGATTGACCAGTCGTTTCAGTTGCTTTGGGCTGTCGCTGAAAACCGTATCGTGGTGGCGGATCAGCGTCAGCACATTGTCCATGGTTTTGCGATCGCTTTTCAGTTGCCGAAGCATCTCCTTGGCCAGACGTTCACTGACCTCTGAATGCCCATAAAAATGTCCGCCCCGTTCATCTTTGGTAAAGGTGTGGGGCTTGCCTGTATCATGCAGAAACGCCGCCCAGCGCAGAACAGGAAGAGAAGGCACTGCAGCAGTGACTTTGCAGCTATGGGTATACACATCGTATGCGTGATATGGATTCTGCTGGTCAAAACCCACCATAGGCTGTATCTGCGGCAAAACTGTGCCGATGACATTGGGGTATGTACAAAGCAGACGTTCGGCAGCTTGTCCGCAAAGAAGCTTTGTCAGTTCCGTAAAAATGCGTTCTGCCGAGATATGCTTCAATAGGTTTTGCTGTGTATGGATGGCTGCATCTGTGGCGGGGTCGATCTGAAAATCCAGTACGGAAGCAAATCGCAGGGCACGCAGGATTCGTAAGCCGTCTTCATCAAAGCGTGCAGTGGGATCTCCTACACAGGCAATGCGTCGCCGCTGCAGATCTTTGGATCCGCCAAATGGGTCTACCACACCGTACTGCGGGTGATATGCCATGGCATTGACAGTAAAATCCCGTCTGGCCAGATCATCGGTCAGGGAATCGGTAAATGCAACCGTATCGGGTCTGCGATGATCGGTGTAATCACCGTCAATGCGGTATGTGGTGATCTCCAAGGGCATATGGTCGATCATTACTGTGAGCGTACCATGCTGCAAACCTGTTTCAATCACATGATATCCCTGAAAGCACTGCTGCATCTGATGGGGCCGTGCGTTGGTGGTCAGATCCCAGTCGTGGGGGATTGCACCGCGCAGCATATCCCGGACACAGCCGCCTACTGCAAAGCATTCAAATCCGGCATCATTTAGTTTCTCTATTGCCTGCGTGACCTGTTTCGGCAACCTGAAATCCTTTTTCATGGAAATGCTCATCCTTTAATCTTCAAATTGTAGTGTGGTGCGTTTTCCGTCGCAGCCGCACTGGGTATTAAAAAACAAATTTTGTGCAGCAGGCAAAAACGATTCCGGATCAGGCAGGGAGGGGCTGTAATGAGTCAGCCACAAAGCCTTTACCCGTGCGTTCTTTGCCAGTACAGCAGCCTCGGAAAAGGTCATATGCAGCGTTTCCAAAGCTTTATCCTGTTTTTCATCATCTCCGTACATTCCTTCGCAGATCAGCAGATCTACGCTTTGTGCGGCAGTCTCCAGGGAAGCCGTGGGACGGGTATCCGTACAGTATACCATGGAGATTCCTTTTCTGGGTTCTCCCATAACCTGCCTCGGATAGTAGGTCGTACCCTCCCACTCCACAGCAGAACCTTTTTGCAATTTGCTCCACACAACTAAGGGGATGTTGTTTTCTCTGGCACGCCCGGGATCAAATTTGCCTGCTCTGGGCAAATGTACACGGTAGCCGTAGCAGGGGAGTGTGTGCTGCACGCCAAAGGCTGTGAAGTGCAGGTCTCCTGCAATAAAATTCTCCTGTTGCTGAGTAAATTCGTGCAGCTCCAGAGAAAAGGGCAGCTCGGGGGCGATCACACGCAAACCCTCTATGATCCTCTGTAAGCCTCTCGGTCCGTAGATCGCAAGGGGTGCGATACGGCCTTCATTGCCCATAGAAAGCAGCAAACCCGGCAATCCGCTGACATGATCCGCATGGTAATGGGTCAGACAGATGGTATCAATGGCAAATAAAGAAACCCCGGCTTCTTTTACGGCAATCTGTGTACCTTCTCCGCAGTCGATCAGTACAGCACGGCCGTTGCAACGAAGATAGCAGGCTGTGAGCCATCGGTTTTTCAGCGGTACTGTGCCGCCGCATCCAAGCAAAACAATATCCAGCATAAAGTCTCCTTTCTCTATGGATATGCGTTGGAATTACATCATAATCCATAATATAGTATACTCCATTCGGGGCGGTTTGTCAATGACAGTCGTGTATGGAAGCTGTGCAAAAGGATGCAATCAGACAATGAAAAGCGACAATAGCACATTGTTTTCCCTAACGGATTGTGCTATAATGAACTTAAAATGAGATTAAACAGGGGTATTATGGGGGCTTATCAGAAAGGAGTTTACAATGCATGACACTTTTTTCCGTAAGGGGGCGGCTTTTGCCGCAGCTGTTGCCATGATCGCAGGAGGGGTAGGAATGAACACCGGCAATACCGTTGCAGGGGAAACGGAACCCATTGCACTGATGTGTCTTGGTGATTCCATTACCGATGGGTTTTGGATGACAGGCGGTTACCGCAATACCTTGTGCGGCTTGATCACCCAAAACAATCAGGAAGCGCAAGTGGATATGGTAGGTCCAAATTGGGGTGGTTCCGGTTATGATCCGCAGCATTCCGGTTACAGCGGCTACTCTGTAGACAACATCGCTCAGGAGGATTCCATCTCGGGTCAGAGAACCGGCATTTCCAGTTTCATTGACTGGCTGATGGCCGATTATCCCGCAGATGTGGTTTTCCTGCAGATCGGTACCAACGACATCCTCAGTTTGTACGATCTGGAGAATTACGGTGCCCGTCTGGAAGCACTGGTAGATAAGATCTTGGTTACTTTGCCTGAGGACGGTGCCCTGTATCTGGCCACCCTGCCTTGCATGGATGCCACCAATACGCTGTATATCAACGAGTATTTCTTCACGGTAGAATCCATGGATGCCGCTGTGGAGCAGTGCAATACACAGATTCGCTCGCTGGTTGCCAAAAAGCGCAGTGAGGGTGCAAGAATTATGCTTGCGGATATTAACGCTGTGCTGGAAAAATCCGATCTGTATGATGGCGTGCATCCCAATGAGGAAGGCTACCGCAAAATGGGTGAGTTCTGGTATACACAGCTTTGCGGCTACTGGAACGGTGCAGTAGATCAGGGTCAGACTATTACCACAACGGTCACCACCACCACTTCCACCGAAACCACAACTACCTCTACCGAAACGACTGCTTTTGTGACGGAAACCACTTCCGTTGTGACCGAAACCACTACGACCCCCTCTGAAACCACAGTAATCTCCACAGAAACCACTGTGCCCGAGGTTACTCTGGGAGATGTAAACGGTGATGGTACAGTTACCGTAGCAGATGCCGTTGCACTGGCAAAGTATATTACTCTGAAAAGCGACAGCAATGCTATTGTACCGGAACAGGCAGATATGAATTTGGATCGCCGTATTGATGCTACCGATTTGACCGCATTGAAGCGTCATCTCCTTTCCACCTGAAGCAAGACTTAACAAAAGAATGCGCTGCTGTATCCGTTTATAGGATGCAGCAGCGCATTTTGTTGTATCAGTCGGCATTTACACGCAGATAATCTGCCGGATTGCGATGGGATTCATTGAAGAGCACCTCAAAGTGCAGGTGATTGCCTGTGGAACGTCCGGTAGATCCTACCAGACCAATGAGCTGACCTTTGGTCACGTTCTGCCCCACATTCACCAGAATTTCATTGCAGTGCGCATAACGGGTTTCGTGGCCGTCACCGTGATCAATTACGATATAGTAGCCGTAGCCGTTGCTGTTCCAGCCGGCAGTGGTTACAACACCACCGCTTGCCGCAAAAATCTCGGTGTTGGCAGGGGCTGCAATATCCAATCCCTTGTGGTTACGGTTGCTGATATAGGGGTCGCTGATATATCCTCCGTTAACCGGCCATGCGTACTCGCCGCTGCCATAGAGCTTTGTAGCGGAGCTTGCCGGCTTTGCGGTGTAGGTTCCTACCAGAACCGTTTCGGTCACGGGCTCGGAAAGCTGTACCGAAGTCAGAACCTTGCGATCAGTTTCCACACCGTTGATATAAGTGATAGAAACAGTTTGTGCGGCTTCGCCGCTGCTGCCGGGAGAAAGGATTTTGCGTTCACCTTTGGGCAGAGCAGCCGTGGGGATTTCAATGACCTCATAAGGTGTCAGAGCAACAGTTGCAAGGGTGGCAGTATAGGCAATGGGCAGAGGATATTCTGTGACAGAAACCTTTACCTCAGTCCCTTTGGGAATCCGTTCTGTCAGGTCGGGGTTCAGAGTATAAAGCTCCTCCACCGACATGGTATATTGCAATCCGATGGTATAAACGGACGATTCCTTGTCTGTCACAATGGTACGGATTTCCGTGTTTGCGGTTGTCAGATCATCTGCCATACGCTGTACAGAGATTTTTTGCTCTGCGGCATATAATCCCTGAACGAATTGCAGTTCCTCGGTATAGAAGATTGCATCGGTATTGATGGTAAGAGCATTGCTGAAGTCGGAAATATGTTCCGACAATGCCTTTCGCAGCGGTGTGGGATCATCCACAACACCGAGAAAAACGCCGTTGCGATACACACCATAGGCTTCTGTCAGAGTGATTTGGGCAGCATGCAGTATCTCATCTGCCAGAGCAGGTGGTGTCAGATATGGCACAGCGGCATCAAAGGTGACCGCAGAGAGCTTGTGACCGTTGGGCACCTCGTATTGTGTATGGGCGTTTGCAAGCTGGTCAGCAGCCAGCGTAACTGCTGTGTAATAATCGGATTCTTCGGCAATGTAGCCCAAGAGCTTACCATTGTATTCCACAGCAAAGCCGTAGTTGTCCATGTCTTCACCATAGATGACATTGGAGCAGAACAGCACAACGCAAACCACAGGTGTAAAACAACGGATCACACAGTCAGGCAGACGCCATTCGATGGGCTTAGATGGATTGAGTGAGGGTAAAATGCGATGCTTGATTTGAACAATCCTGCTGCCAAGCAGCGAAAGGGGACGACAGATCCTGCGGAGGTGTTCCCCGATGGATACTGCAGCGATGTAAGCACTGTGCAAGGGTCTACATCGGTCTGCGTCCGAGTGCTGCGAATTGTCGCGTTGCGCGGATTGATGCTGGGGCACGAAGAAAACTCCTTTCTGTAAAAGCATGGATTTGCGTACCGATTGGCCAAAATGGTTACAAACCGGTAACACAAACCATTATACAGATTTTCAAAGGAAAAGCAAGCTTTTGGGGAGTTTTTCAGAGGATGGTACAATTCTGCTCCACAAAAAAACGGTGCTTTTAGGCAGAAGCAACGACGAAAATGTGCGTATTTGGCCGATGTTTCCTATTATGAAATGTTACATTGGTTACAGATCCGGTAGTATTTTTTGTCTGTTGCTGTCACACAGCAGCATTTCGGCTGCAAGCATTGCGGGATAGGCCGAAAACCATCGGAAGGGGATCAACAGAGAAACAGCAAACCGCAGACGGTTATACAGCAGCTTTCCGCAGATGCCCTTGGTGCAGTACAGGGTATACCGCCAAACCGTAAAGGCAGAGCGATGAGGCTGCTTTAGATAACAAAGCGGTAATGCAGCCGCAGCAAAGTACAGCCGTATGGGCAACATCATCAGCAGCACAGCACCCATCAGCAAATGTACCGGCAAAAGCAGATGCAAAGTTCCATCTGCAGTACTTGCGGAAAGATGTAAGGTAGCCAATGCGCCCATAGCCAGCAGCAGGGAAGGCAGACATGAAACAATCAGCAAAGCATTTGCAAGCAGCGAAACCCCCACTCTTTTTCTCCATAGCCACAAACGGCTGCTGCAATCCAAAAAGCCAAGATCGCAGACAGTCAGTATCCCTGTGGTTTCGCCGATCCATCTGTCTGTACCGTTGCGGAAGGCAGATGTGATAAGGATACCCAAAGCAGGCAGCAGGAGCAGAAGTCCGTCCTCTACGCGCAGTCCTTTGTGAGTCATCCCTACGCCGTCCAAGCTCCGTTCTATGATACTGCCCGTCACGGCAAGCAGCATCGCAAGTATGCACAGCACCGTGGTGATCACTGCTGTGTGAACTGTATAAGGACGCAGCGATTCTTTTGCTTTGTGAGATGCCTGTACTGCTGTCATGATGTGTAATCCTCCAACAACTGCCGCAGTTCTTCGGCAGTTGCCACAAATAAGCCGTTTTCCAACAGAATACGGTCGTAATCGGGCAGCCATGCAGCGGTAACGGAGTAGCTTTCCATGGCTTCCTCATATCCGTGGATGTACACATAAAGTGTATTGTCCGTAAGCTGCAGCAGAAATCCGTTTTCTGTAACTGTTGTGATCTGTGCAGATGTTGTTTTGCTATCCATAGTTGCAGTGGTGCGGCTGATGCCGTTCCATGCTTCTGCATAAGAGGAGCCTGGGGGCAGAAGATCAGTCTGTTCTCTGTTTTTGTGCAGGATCAGAATGCTGCCGGTGCAGGCACCCAGCAACGCCGCTGCGGCGATCAGTCTGTAAATCAGAATACGGTTCATGGCAGATCTTTCCTTTCTCTGTTGCGATTTGAACGAAGTCTGTGCCTTTTTTTGCATATTTATTCGCAAAGATGAAAAAAAAACGAAAATTTCCAAAAACCTCTTAACAACCGCAGCGTTTTGTGGTATAATATATTCTGTATCGAAGTATTCGTCTTACAATCCGAAAGGAGTTTGCAGCCAAATGAAGAAATCCGTAACATCGTCTGATCATGCAGCACAGTCTGCAGAGAATAGATCTACCCCCCGCAGAAAGAAAAAACGCACACCGCTGCTGTTTCGTCTGGTGGGCAGATTGTTTTCCGTTATCGGTGCAACCTTGCTTTCCTTTTTCCTGATTTTTGTTATCACAGGCAGTATTTGTGCCATAGCAGCAACCGCCTATGTGGTGAATTATATGGAATCCACCACTACCATCAGTATTCAGGAAATGGCTATGAGCTATTCTACCAATATTTATGCCACCGATGCTAATGGCGAACTGGTTACGCTTTATACCGTGCAGAATGCCATTGAGCGTATCCCCGTAGATCTGGAGGATGTGCCCCAGCACGTGCGTGATGCCTTTGTGTACGGTGAGGACGAGCGTTTTTATTCTCACGAGGGCGTGGATTATAAGCGTACATTGGCCGCTTTTGCCAACCTGATTTTGGAGTTTTGGGATACTGACCAGGGTGGTTCCACTATTACGCAGCAGTTGGTGAAAAACCTGACTGGTGATAATGAAACCAGTGCCCAGCGTAAGATTCGTGAGATCTTCCGTGCCATGCAGCTTGAAAAGCGTTACACCAAGGATGAGATCCTGGAAACCTACATGAACTACATCGGCTTTGGCGGTGCCGCCAACGGCGTGGAAAAGGCCGCACAGAAATATTTCGGCAAAAGCGTTGGTGAACTGAGCGTTGCCGAATCGGCTTGTCTGGCTGCCATTCCTCAAAGCCCTGAGGTCAACAATCCTTTTGCGGGCCACTACGAAACTGAGTATAACGAAGTCACCGGTACTTATTACAAAACCGATAACTGGATCAATACCGGTCGTGAGATCAACCGCAAGCGTATGGAGTATATTCTGTTCCAGATGTACGACAACGGCGCACTGACCTTTGATGAATATCAGGCAGCACTGGCCGAAAAGCTCCTGTTTACCGATACCGATGAGTACAAGGCTCTGCACCCCGAATTGGAAGAGGAAGAAACCGATCCCGAAGAGGAGGAAAAGAGCAGTGTGACAAGCTGGATCGTGGATGAGGCCATCCGTGAGTTTTCCGCCTATCTGATGGAGGAGAGAGGCATCACCGAGGAGCGTGCCCTGACCCTGATCCGAACCGGCGGCTACCAGATCTATACCACTGTGGATCTGGAAATGCAGTCTTATGTAGAGGAAAAGTATTCCGATCTGAGCAATCTGCTGAAGAATATGATCTCCGTAGACCGTACTATTTATTATCGTGATCTGGACGGCGACGGTGTCAAAACTTTGGAAGAAAGTATGTCCCTGCAATCCGGCTTTGTCGCCATTGATTATGCGGGTAATATTCTTTGTACCGTAGGTGGTGTAGGCGAGAAAAAAGCATCTTTGGGTACCAGCTATGCTTCTACTGAGCCTCAGCAGCCCGGTTCTGCCATCAAGCCCATTACCACTTATGGCTATGCCCTGCAAAACGACCTGATCACATGGGGTACCGTTGCACTGGATGCTCCTCCATTCGTGATCAACGGCAAAAAATGGCCCCACAACTACGGCGGAAAATACAGTGGCAATAATGTAAAGGTGTATACCGCCATTCAGCATTCCTATAATACCATTCCTGCGTTGCTGTGTAAGCTTTATGGCGTGAAGAACATCTACGCATATGCCACCGATGTGGTAGGTCTTTCTCTTAATCCTAAGCTGGATGCCGATAACGCACCTTTGGCCGTAGGCGCACTGAGCTATGGTATTACCGTTGAAGATATCGTCAATGCCTATATGGTATACGGAAACGGTGGTTACTTCAGTGATGCACATATCATCAGCCGTGTGGAAAGTGGTGACGGTGGTCTGATTTATGCAGGCGGTGCCGATTACGCCGCTGCCATTGATCCCGAAACCTCTTATGTGATGAATAAGCTGCTTCAGAATGTAGTTAACAGCGGTACCGGTACCGCCGCAAAAATCACTGTGGATGGCAAGCGTGTGCCTCTGGCAGGAAAAACAGGTACCACTACCGACTGGTTTGATCTGATGTTTATGTGCCTGAACCCCGATTTCGTCAGCGGCGTGTGGATCGGCTACCCTGAAAATAAGGAGATCCGCGGACATTCTTCCCTCAGTTCTGCCCGTATCTGGAAGAACGTGGTCAATGACTGGATGCAGGAGCATTACAGCGGCGCAACATTCCCCGAGTGTGAGACTGTCATTACAGGTAAGGTCTGCGCCGATACCGGTAAAATTGCAATGAGCGGCTGTCCCGTAGCAGGTACCGGTTATTGGAAATCTACCAACGCCCCTTATTGTGACGGCGTATGCAATGTGTTGAAATAAGGGCACATAAGGAAACGGAAGGAGAATGCAGCTTCTAGTGCAGCTGCAAGGATATATGACAACATCATCCAACATTCCCGCAGGGGAGATGATACGGTATTGCTGCCCCTGCCATTTTGGTCTGGAAAGCGTGCTGAAGTTTGAATTGACTCGCCTTGGTGCTGTGGATATTGCAGCATCCAACGGCAAGGTTTCCTTTTCAGGAGATCTTTCCCTGTTAGCCAAAGCCAATATTGGTCTGACCGTTGCGGAGCGTGTGCTCATTGAGCTTGCAACTTTTTCTGTAAAAGCACAAAGAGGAAAAACCGCATTTGATCCGTTGTTTGACGGCGTAATGCAGATCCCTCTGGAGCGTTTTATCGGCAAAGAAGATGCATTCCCCGTAAAAGGTTCGTCCCTGAATTCTCAGTTGAGCAGCGTGCCTGCCTGTCAGTCCATTGTAAAAAAGGCAGCGGTGAAGCGTCTGCAAAAGGCGTATCATACGCAATCACTGCCGGAAACAGGTCCCATTCACCAGCTCCAGTTCAATATCATGCATGATATCTGCACCGTGTATCTGGATACCAGCGGCTTTGGATTACATAAACGCGGCTGGCGGCAGCATGCCAATGCAGCACCGATCCGTGAAACCCTTGCAGCAGGTATTTTGGATGTTTCTCGTGTGCGATGTGATACCCAGTTGTGTGATCCATTCTGCGGAAGCGGTACTATGCTTATTGAGGGTGCCTGCCGTGCTATGCGTATCGCCCCGGGCCTGCGTCGTCGATTTGCCGCAGAACGCTGGGAAAGTATTCCTGCAAAAGTCTGGGCAGAAGCTCGTGAGGAGGCCCGTTCTCTCATCCGCAGAGATGTTCCTTTTACCGCTGTGGGCTTTGATTGCGATCCCGAAGCGGTTGCATTGACTCTGGAAAACGCTAAAAAAGCAGGCGTTGCTGACAAAATTACCGTAAAACAAGCGGATATCCGTGATTTCCGTAGCGTTTCCGGTCAGACTATCGTATGTAATCCACCTTATGGTGAGCGTATGCTGGATGTGCAGCAGGCACAGGTGCTTTACAGCGTAATGGGAAAGGTATTTGCAGGAGATTGTGCCTGCAATGTAATCTCTCCGGATGCGGAGTTTGAAAAGCATTTTGGAAGAAAAGCCAATAAACGCCGCAAGCTGTATAACGGTATGCTGCAATGCCAGTTGTATCAGTATTTTTCGTCTTCCGAAAAAAGAGAAAAGGAGTAAAAACAATGCTTACACCCAATCTGACAGTAAACGAGCAGGGGCATCTTTGTGTAGGTGGTGCTGATTGCGTCCAATTGGCACAGCAGTATCAGACACCTCTCTATGTAATGGATGAAGCGGTGATTCGTGAAAGCTGCCGCAGCTATCATCGTGTTATGGAAGAAGCCTATCATGGAAACGGTATGATCTGTTATGCAAGCAAGGCCTTTTCCTGCAAGGAGATTTATCGTATCGTCAGGGAAGAAGGTCTGGGTACCGATGTGGTATCAGGCGGCGAGCTGTACACGGCTTTGCAGGCAGGTATGCCCGCAGAAAAGATCGTGTTCCATGGCAACAGCAAGACCTATGCTGAACTGGAATATGCTGTTCGGGAAGACGTAGGCCGTATTGTGGCAGATCATCTTACCGAGCTTGCCATGTTGAATGAGATCGCAGCAGTACAGGGTAAGACAGTGTCTGTTATGCTGCGTGTAAAGCCCGGCATTGACGCACATACCCATGATTTTGTACAGACCGGAAAGATCGATAGCAAGTTTGGTTTTGCGCTGGAAACCGGCGAAGCCTTGGAAGCAGTCAAGGCCTGCGGTACCTATTCCAATCTGAAGCTGTTGGGTCTGCATTGCCATATCGGTTCTCAGATTTTTGATACAGCTCCCTTTGCGGAAGCCGGACGTGTGATGGTACGGTTTATGCAGCAGATCCGTGCAGACCTTGGTATTGTGTTGCCTGAGCTGAATCTGGGCGGTGGCCCCGGCATCAAGTATGTACAAAACGATGATCCCCGTCCCTTTGGAGAGATCGTCAATGATATCATCTGGGCAGTGCGGGAGACCTGTGCTGCACTGGATTATCCTCAGCCCTACTTATTGTTCGAGCCGGGACGTTCCATCGTGGGTGCATCGGGTCTGACTTTGTATCGGGTTGCAGCAGTAAAGACCATCCCCAATGTACGTACCTATGTGTTGGTAGATGGCGGTATGTGCGATAATCCCCGCTATGCCCTCTATCAATCTCAGTATGAGGCACTTTGTGCCAACCATGCCGCAGCACCCAAGGATGCTGTAGTGACCATCGGCGGTAAGTGCTGTGAAAGCGGCGACCTGATCGGTGAGCATATGCCCTTACAGACTGTTGTAGCAGGGGATATCCTTGCGGTTCTTGCAACAGGTGCCTATAACTATTCCATGTCCTCAAATTACAACCGCAATCCTCGTCCTGCGGTGGTCATGATCCGTGACGGAGAAGCACGCGAGATCATCCGCCGCGAAAGCTACGAAGATATTGTGCGGAACGACCTGTAAAAAAAAGTCCCGAACAGTTTGAATCTGTTCGGGACTTTTTAATTATGGTTTCCGTTTGGAACTGCGAAGGCATTTGTGTCTTGCCTTATCCACATACAGCTTGTTATCCGCCGATTTCATCAACTGATCGATGTCTGTATCGTCGTTGTATGCACAGTATTCAATACCGCAGCTTGCTCCGATGGAATAGGGCTTCTGCATCTCCTGATTCATGCGCTCCAACGCCTTTTCCATGGTAATGCGGAATTGTTCGGGGTATCCTTTCTGATCTGTAGGAAACAGCATAGCGATCATAAATTCATCACCGCCAAATCTGGCAATGGCACTGTCCTCAGGCGCAATTTCCATAATCAGTTTGGCAATGGCAATAATAGCAATATCACCTTCTCCGTGGCCAAAGGTATCATTGATATACTTGAGACCGTCCATGTCAATGGCGGCAATAAACAGATGACTGTCTTTTTCCGCCTGAGAGATCAGGTAGTTCAGTCGCTGGAAAAATCCCCGCCGATTGAACAATCCTGTCATAGAGTCATGGACATACAATCGTTCCAGTTCACTGTTCACAGCAACCAGCGAGCGTCTGTGCATCAGCGTACCAAGAACATGAGCCAGTGACATCTGATAATCCAGCAGCCGACCGTAGTCAAGTGTATCAAAGGAGTAATCGCCGCCGTTTGGCTCAAAGCCCGTCACAAAATAACCGAACACGGAGGTCTGTTCATGCAGCAGCGTTACCATAATTGCCTTGGAGGGGATCACGTCATACATCGTTTCCAGATGCGGCAGTAATTCCTTGGGGGAAAAAGGCTCATAGTCGGGTACAAAATCATCGCTTCCCCAGCAGCAGAATTCATAGGCATTTTTGCCTGTTTCGCCTTCCTTTGGGAAGATGCCCAATCCATCCATGGTGTTGCGGAACAACACTAAGCTGGTCTGGTATCTTGCCAGACCCCATCCACTTTGCATTACATCGTAGGGCAGGCTATCAGGCGTAACATCCTCGTCCAAAAGACGAACAGTGGTATTATGCAGCTCTTTGCGGAATGCCCGTAAACTGTTGAGCTGCATACTGAGGGTCATGAGCATCTCGCCGGCGTTGGGATTTCCCACAGGGCGGCAGCCGCAGGATTGGGAAATCCGCAGTCCATAGGGAATGGAGAGACCCTGTAAGGGAAGCTGAGGGTTTTCCTTCAGCTTCATCAGTAAATGCAGCACACCGCTGCTGATGGCATTGTAATCACAAGCTGCAGTGGAAAGTCGTGGGATAAAATATTCCTCGGCAGCAATGCCGTCACAGCCTGTCAGAAGAATATCCTTCGGCACATTGAGCCCTTGCTTGTTCAGTTCATTGGCAACGGTCATAGCCATGGTGTCGTTTGCACAAATGATAGCTTCAATGGGTGGTTTGCCCTGATTATATGAAAGCAGCCGTTCCGTAGCGGCAATGGTGGGGGATTCCCAGAAATCGCCGTACTGAACCAACTCTTCTTCGTAGGGAATGTTTCGTTCCGCCAATGCCTGACGATAAATCTCCAGCCTGGCTTCAGAATCCGGATTGCCGTTAAAGCCGGCCATAAAAGCCACACGCTTGCAGCCGTGATCTGTAAAGATGTGGTCTGTCAGGGCACGGAACGGTGTCAGGGTATCGTAGGAGATCAGGTGACAGCCTTCCATAGGTCGCTGCATGGAGATCACGGGAATGCCTGCTTCAGAGGCACGGCGGATCAGCATTTCGTTGATGGTATCATCCTTGATGGTTTCCGAAAAAAGCAACAGGGCGGAAAGCTTGTGAAAAGGAATCAGCTGGAAAAGATTTCGTTCACCCTGATCAAAAGCGTCCTTTCCGCCAAGATCGGAAAACGACTGAATGATCAGAGAGCAGAAGCCCGCTTCTTTCAGATCATTGCATAGAACTTGTATCAGCTCCGAGGCAGTATCCTGTAGACGGGCTACACAAATGCCCACAATATTGGAATGATTCATAAGCAGCCTCCCATCCTTTATGATACTTCATTATACCATAATTCCGGAGATATTTCAATAGATTTTCGTTAATTTTGTCTGATTTTTTCCATTTGTTCTTCTGTCAGAGCAAAGTGGGGGATAAAGGACTCGGTAGCGGCATCTTCTTCTTGGATCAAGGCGTTTTGCCAGCCGATCTGCAGAGCATAGCGGATGACAGATTCATACTCCTTTTGAGTTACTCTGCGGGAAAGCAAAGGATGATCAGCCACCTGCGGCATGGGGGTATATTGATTCATAATGCTTAACCCGATCTGTTCACCAAAGGCCTGATAAAGTTGATACAATGCCTGTCGGGATTCCTTGCTGTGACCCGGCAGCACCAGATGCCGTACCTGAACACCTTTGTACATCATACCGGTCTCATCCATCTGAGGCGAACCGACTTGCCGCAGCATTTCTCTGATGGCGTCCAGAGCCACTTGTGGGTAATCCATGGCATTGGAATATTCTTTAGCTGCTGCAGGAGAGCTGTATTTGTAATCCGGCAGATAAATATCCACCAGCCCTTCCAGCATTTGCAGTGTTTCTGTGGATTCATAAGCACTGCTATTCCAGATGATAGGGATCTTCAGACCATTCCGGCGCAGGTTTTGCAGTACAGGCACCAGTTGATGGGTGTAGTGAGGTGCCGTAACCAGATTGATGTTGTGTACGCCTTTTTCCTGCAGATCCAGGATCAGAGCTTCCAGTTGTGCGGGAGATACTTCCGTGCCTGCTTCAGGAGAAAGCAAAACGCTGTTTTGGCAGTAGCAGCAGCGCAGATTGCATCCGCAAAAAAACACTGTACCCGAACCCTTTTTTCCGCTGAGAAAAGGTTCCTCCCAGTAATGGGGTGCAATTCTTGCAATGCGAATGCTCTGAGGCTGTCCGCAGTAGCCCTTTGCGCTGTTCTGTCGGTTAGCGTGACAGTTTCTTGGACAAAGGGTGCAGTCTGTGATCGGTTGCATGGGTAGATCCCTCCGGCTTTCTGAAAAATTTGTGAAAAAAGATTCGCATTGGTTGTAAAGAGGAAAAGTATGTGCTATAATGTGCATACAATGATATGAAAGGAGTACATACACATGAAAAAAGATTCCCGGTTGTTTCTTCGCATCGGCATGATCCTGCTTGGCTTGCTGTTTATTGTTAAGCGCAGCGGTGTGATCCACAGTGCCTTAACGCTGATCGCAGCCATTCTGGTGTTTTCTGCAGTGTTTGATTTCATTAAAAAGCAAACAAGCAGTGGTATCGTCAAGGGTGTCATTGCTTTGGCTGTGATGATTTTTGGCTGGATGTTTGTAGAGCTTGCATTTAGCCTGATTGCTGTTTTGCTGTTGTTTTACGGTATTGTGCAGCTTGTGCAGACTGTCAGACAAAAGCCCAAAGGCTATTTGCCATATGCCGTGCCGATATTTTCGTTGGTTGCTGGATGCTGCCTGCTGTTCAATCAGGGTGGTACCGTTGACTGGATCTTTGTAGTGGTAGGTATCGTGCTGATCGCAGAGGGCATTCTTTCGCTGATTCGTTCCTGAATCATGTGATATATACGGAAGCCACCTTCCGGAAGGAAGGCGGCTTCTTTTTATTGTGTGAAGGATGACCGGATCTCAGCCTACGGTGTAAACAGGGTCAAATTTGGGAAGATCATAGCCGGTGCCCAGGAAGAAGCTGGTATGAGGCGGCTGATTGTAGCCGACATTCTGACCTGCCACAGCAGTACGGTAGTGTACATCGTGCATCAGTGTAGGAATTGCATACTCGGTAGTATAGGTGGTGGAGAAAATAAGGATCTGATTGGTGCCGGTACGGAACAGCATTTCTTCACGCCAGTCACCAAAGATATCAGCGGTCAGACAGGCGTTGGACTTGGTGTAGTTGTTGTAGTCTGCGCCTGCATTGGCACCGGAGAAAATACGGCCGGAACCATACTGGTCGATCATCTGGCGATCCAGTACACCACGCTCCAGAGAACCGTTCCAGTAAACAACGGAGTTGGGGCTCCACTTGGTGATGTCTGCCCAAGTCAAAATTTGCTCACCTTTTTCGTTGTAAACAATGCTGTCGTGGATGCCTACAAACTCTGCTGCGCTGTTGCCTGCAACGATGTTGCCTGCAACGCCGCGTCCCGTATCGCCGCCTGCTTCCTTACGGAAGAGAACTCTGCCTGTAGCAGCATCACGGAGGGAAATGCCATAGGGTTCATGCTCGTGGCACATAAAGATTTCCAGACCGGGGTTAGAAGGAACCAGATCACCGACGTGAAGCGTATCACCGTGACCGGCCTCAGTGGTGTACAGCAAGGTGCCGTTGTCATCAATCACGGCTGCACCCATGACTATCTCGTCCTTACCGTCATTGTCCACATCTGCTGCGAAGCAGTTATGGTTACCGTCACCTGCGGCAGCAGCACTGGTGCCGCCGTTATCGGAGTCAAATGCCCAACGCTGTACCAGCTTGTTGTTGGATACATCCCAGGCAGTAGCGGTCATTCTGGTGTAGTAGCCTCGTGCCATGACGCAGGAAGGTGTTGCGCCGTCCAGATAAGCAACTGCGCCCAGGAAACGGTCTACACGGTTGCCATAGTTGTCGCCCCAGTTAGCAACGGTGCCTCTGCCGGGAACAAAATTCACGGTATCCATAGCCTTGCCTGTGGTGCCCTCAAAGAGCGTCAGATACTCATTGCCCGTAAGGATGTAGCCGCTGGAGTTACGGTAATCGGCATTGCCGTCACCGATGGTCACGCCTGTGCCGTCCTTGGTACCATCGGAAGTTTTGCAGATCATCTCGGCCTTGCCGTCGCTGTCAAAGTCATAAACCATAAATTGGGTGTAGTGTGCGCCTGCGCGAATATTTCTGCCCAGATCCACACGCCACAGCTTTGTGCCGTCCAGCTTGTAGCAATCAATGTATACATTGCCGGTGTAGCCTGCATTTGCGTTATCCTTGGAATTGCTGGGATCCCACTTGACAAACAGCTCATACTGTCCGTCACCGTCAACATCGCCCACAGAGCAGTCGTTCACAGAGTAGGAGCAGGTAGATCCATCAGGCATGGTCAGATCGGCAGGCTGATCACAGGTGAGGGTGGTATAGCCGCCGCTGCCTACCTTGGAATTATAGTTGCTGAGATTATAGGAGGTACATGCAAACTCGGTGCAGGTATCTCCCTGATATACGTCTACGGTATACCAATCGGTTGCGCTGCCGCTTGTATCCAGATAGCAGGATGCGGTAGAGGTGTTGCCCTCAAAGATAACGGTAGGCTCACCGTTGCGATAAACCTTGTAGGTGGTGTTTTCGTCATCGGTGGCAAGAATACGCCAGCTTACCAAAATCCCGTTGCCAGTGTTGACAGCAACCACACCACGGTCCAGAGCTTCCACCTGCTTTGCGCCCAGTTCCACCATGTCATCGGCGGGTTCATTGGTGGATTCCAGTTCAATATAATCCATGTTAGGGCCGCCGGTAGCGGAAGCGGAGGTTGCCTTGATGGTGTTATCGCCAGCCTTCAGAGTGACCACAATGCTGACCTCAGTCCAAGTGGTCCAGTCGCCTGTAGCAGGATATTCCACGGGAATATAAGCATCGCTCCCGTTTACGGTGATATTGCAGGGTCTGGTATCGGTTGCGCCGTTTGCATAGCGGAAGGTAACCTTATAGTTACCTGCTGTGGGAACATTCACAGTCCAGTTTACATAGCTGCCTACTTCATTGTAGAAGTTTGCATATGCTTCACCTGCAAAGCCTGCGTTGTCTGTTTCATAGTAGCAGTTGACATATTCGGCCTCCACAGCGTAGTAACGGTCTACAATGGAAAGCACGGTATAGGCACCGTTAGGGAAGTCGTCGATCTGGCAGGTGAGATACTGTGCCAGCAGAACCGCATCTGCCATTGTGGCAGTACCGTCTGCATTGATATCGGCAGCAGCAGCGGCATGGGCGTAATCCATGGCTGCATTGGGATCGGCAATTTTCCGCTTCAGCAGAGAAAGATCCGATGCGGTCAGATCGCCTGAGTTGTTCATATCACCGTAATATACGGTAATATCGGCTGCGGCTGTCTGCATGGTGACCGGCACTACCGATCCGCTGAGAACAGCCAGACAGGTGGCAGCAGAAAGCAGTTTTTGCTTTCTTCTCATGTAGTGTTTCATAAATTTCCCCCTTGCTTGTTTGTAAAAATGGTCTCATTAACCGCAGCAATTATACCATACTTTTGCAAGTATTGCAATGATATATTGTCACCCGTTACTGCATAATCGTGCAATCTGCTCCAATAGCAGTGGAAAAAGAACGCATTTTTTCTGAAAATATACCTCTTTACAAGTTGCGGGATTTGTGATATACTATATTTTGAGATTGTATCGACTGAAAAAAGAGGATGGTATCACAGAAGGTATGGAAGTATATGTCAAACGAGGCACAGGCTTTTATGTGCCCTCTGCCGTAGCCGAGCATTTGCTGAAGCTGGCTACCCATCAGCAGTTAAAGGTGCTGCTGTATATGCTTGCCCATGAGGGTGAGGTTTTATCTGCATACGATATTGCCGCACATTGCGGTGTGCAGGCGGAGCATGTGGAAGAAGCCATGGTTTTCTGGCGGCAGGTCAATGTGCTTTCAGCCACGGAGCAGATGCCGGCCGTAGGGATTCAAACCGCATCCGTACATACAGCATCCGTCGAGCCGACGTCTGTGCCGGAGAAATCATCTGACGTATCTGCGGTTTCTGAAGAATCTGTCCGCGGAAATGTGGGAGCTATGGTCACCAGCGGCAGCATGAACATACGTCCTTCGGAGATCGCCCAGCGAGCCAAGGAGGATCAGGGCTTGTCGGCAATGCTGTCCGCCGCAGAACAATATGCGGGACATCCTTTGCGTAATACGGAGCTTCGCAGCTTGTTCTGGATGCACGATTATCTGGGTCTGAGTCCCGACAGCATTCTGATGCTGCTGGCCTTCTGCCGACAAGAAAATATCTTCCAAGTACGTTATATGGAGCAGGTCGCTCTGGAATGGCATGACCACGGCATTCTGACCCATGAGCAGGTACAGCAGGATATTCAGCGTCGTGTAGAGGCCCGGACTTTCATGGGAAAAGTAATGAAAATGTTCGAGATGACCCGCACGCCCACAGAAAAACAGCAGACCTACATCCGCACATGGCAGGAAGCAGGTGATTCGCTGGACCTGATCCGTCTTGCCTATGAACGTACCAGAGAAAGCTGCGATGATAAGCTAAGCTTTGCCTATCTGGATAAGATCCTGATGCGTTGGAGAGCAGAAGGGTTGAAAACTCCCAAGCAGGTTGAGGCACAGGAGAACATTTTCCGCCGTCAGCGGCTGGAACAGTCCGCCCGGAAAGCCGAACAGTCTGCCAAATCCGCTTCTTCCTCCGGAGAGCATTCCTATGATCTGGAGGAGTTGAAAAAGCTGAAGAACCGTATCTGATCCCGATACGGTAAGATATGAGGAGAGTAAGTTCCCATGAACAAACAAAAACGCTATGCACTGGCAGCAGAACGGATCGCAGCCAGACGCAGAGATGCGGAGATGCAGCAGGAACAGCGCACCATGGAGATCTATCGACAGCTTCCCGAAACGGTAGAGATCGACCGATGCCTGCGGGATGCCTGCCTGAATCTGCTGCAGCCGGCCGAAAATGCCGAGGATAAAGCCGCCCGTATGCTGATGATCCAACGACGTACCGAAGAAGCTCGCCGTATGATGGAATCTGTTTTGGAGGCACATGGCTTTCCTGCCGATTATCTGGATATTCACTATACCTGCACCCACTGCAATGATACCGGTCTTTGCGGCGGTACCCGCTGCAGATGTTTCATAGAAGAACTGGGGCGTATCGGCGCGGAGGAACTGAGCAGCCATGTGTCGCTTTCTCAGTATGGCTTTGATCGGTTTTCCATGGTATATTACCGTGATCTGCCGGCAGAGGATTATCGGAAAATGCAGCGTATCTTTGATTTCTGCAAGGAGTATGCCGATGGTTTCTGTGCAGCGTCGCCTTCCATATTGATGTGCGGAAAGACCGGGCTGGGAAAAACCCATCTTTCTCTTTCCATTGTGGATGTGGTGCTGCAAAAGGGCTTCAGTGTGATCTATGATTCCGCAGGGCGGCTGCTGCATCGTGTGGAGCAGGAACACTTTGGGCGTGCAACAGCAGGGGAGTCGGATACGCTTTCCCAGCTGCTGCAATGTGATCTGCTGGTACTGGATGATTTCGGCACAGAATTCTCCACTTCTTTTACCCGTTCAGCGATCTACACCATTATCAATGAGCGCCTGAATGCCCGTAAGCCTATGATCATCAACACAAACCTGACTTTGGAGGAAATTCAGAAGGGTTATGGTGACCGGATTGTTTCCCGCTTGTTTGCTTCCTGCAAATGGCTGGATTTTATCGGCAGTGATATTCGACTGCGGAAAATGATGGAGGCACCTCATGGGGAAAATGGCTTATGAACGAGCAGCTTTTATTTCCCGAAGCGGAGCCAAAGCCACCTGTGGTCTTTCATGCAGCCTGTTTTTCGGGACATCGCTTGGATAAGCTGCCAACCGGTGCCATGCGTCGTGTGGTATTGAGCATGCTGCAGGAGGAGATCCGCAAGGCTGTTGTGCGTGGCGTTACCACCTTTTACACCGGTATGGCGGAGGGAATTGATCTGTATGCAGCAGATTATATTCGCGGCTTGCGTGAAAGCAATTCATCTCTGCGTCTGATTTGCGTGAAGCCCTTTTCCAATTGCGGCAATGCTTTGCGCGGGTTGGTGCGGTATCAGTTTAACTCTGTGCTGGCTTCTGCGGATGCAGTCATTGAACTGAGTGACCATTATTACGGCACCTGTTTTCGGGTGCGAAACCAGTACATGATCGATCACAGCGATCTTTTGATCGCCGTAATGGGCGAGTCTCGTTCCGGTACAGGGCAGACCATTCGTATGGCGCAGCGGCGTATGCTGCCTGTGCATCTGATTGATATTACGGATGTGGAACGGCATATCTCTGATCGACCTGTGTTGGTGGAGATGCAGCCCTGATATTAAACTTCCAATTCACGAAAGGAGAGCTGCCGTTTGCAGCAATATTGCCTATGTCTGCTTATTCCAAAAAGAAACGTCGTTCTACGGGAACGATCGCCATTCCGTTTTTGATCACACTGCTGATCTCCACGTTGATTCTTGGCAGTGTGGCGTATTATTTTTTCCATCGGCTGACAGATGACAGCAAGGAGCTGCTGCCGATGCCCGGTGCAACAACGGGTATCTCCGAGGCAGATACCTATGAGATTTTGTTTGTACTGGAGCCGGATTCTCCCGCAAGACAAAAAGCCGTTATGCTGATGCGCTTTGACCCCATACGCAAGCTGGAGTATTACATCGGTATTCCGCTGAATCTGCAGGTGGATCACAGCAGCACAAAAATGACACTGGAACAGTGCATTGATAATCACGGCGTGTCTGCGGCCAGAGATGCCGTTGCCAAATTGTTCGATCAGGAGATCGACTTCTATATTCGTATGGACAGCGAGGGCTTCCAGAAGGTATGCTCCGTGTTTGGTAATGTGTCTTGTCTGGTATCCGTGCATGATGAAGGCCTGAAGCCCGATGATGTGGCACAGAATCTGGACAGCACCCAGTTGGAAACTCTGCTGACCAGTGTGAATTTTTACAGTGAATCCGAGCGTACCGCCGTGATCGGACAGACCATTGCCCAGTTGATCAACCAGTCGGATTCCAAGCGTGTGGCATCCAATGTTGATGGTTATTTCAGTGCTGCCATCGGTGCCGTGACCACAGATATCACTGCCGTGGACTTCACAGATCGACGACATGCCATTGTTTATGTGCTCCAGCAATCTCAGGCACCTGCTATGAGCTATACCGTATTCGGTGCCGAAGCAGACGGTGTGTTCACCATGAGCGAATCCTACCCCGAAACCCTGAAGGAAATCTTCATGCAGACCTCCAGAGAGGCTGAATAACAAGAAAATCCCTGCGAAGATCAACCTCGCAGGGATTTTTGTGTTCAGTTGCGTTTGTCGTTCTTGTAGAACAGAATATCCAAGCCTTTCAGCAGTAGCTCCTGATCAATAATGATATCATGCTTACATTGTTCGATCACCAACGGAGCCAGACCGCCGCTGGCAACCACCGTCAGGGGATAGCCCACTTCCTCGGTCATGCGGTCGATCAATCCGTCGATCTGCGCAGCGTTGCCGTATACCAGACCACTCTGCATACAATCCACAGTATTACCGCAGATTACCCTGGAAGGTGCCTTGAGATGGATGCGCGGCAACTGTGCTGTTCCCGTTTCCAGAGATTGCAGAGCAAGCTGTACACCGGGCAGGATCAATCCGCCAATGAAGTTGCGGTTTTTATCAATGACTGTCATGGTGGTGGCAGTGCCCATATCAATGATCAGTACAGGTGCACCGTAATCTTGGATGGCTGCTACGGCAGCAACTACCAGATCGCTGCCCACCTCTGCCGGCTGATCCATCAGAATGTTCACTCCGGTTTTGATGCCGGGACCGACCACCAATGCTTCGATGCCGGTCAGCTTGCGGATGGCACTGCCCAGCAGAGCAGTCAGCGGCGGTACAACAGATGAGATAATGGCACCGCCAAGGCTTTCCGGCTGAATGTGATGCAGCTGTAAAACCATGTGGCAGCAGATCGCATATTCCAGATCGGTCTGGTTGCGCTGGGTAGAGATGCGCTCCACAAACTCTACCTTATGATCGTTTACACAACCGATCACAATATTGGAATTACCGATATCAACAGCAAGAATTCTCATTGGGGAGTTCCTCCGTTAGCGTGCGGCACCCGCCGGGGAAGTCAGGATCTTTAGGATTCTGACGATGGCGGTGCTCAGCACAAGATTAATGGCAAGCTCAATGACAAAGTTCAGACCCACAAAGCCGAACAGGAAGTATGCTCCTACGTTTTCGTAGCCTGCACCTGCGCCCCATTCCTTCACGGTATCCAGAAAAAACACCAGACAGCCCAGCAGGAATACGCCTGTATTGACAACAGGACACACAATACCTGCGGTAACAACGGAAGCAAGCTGGTTTTTCTTTTCCAGCAGCTTGTAGACAGCACCTGCTGCCAGGCCTGCCAGCAAGCCTTTCAGGATACAGGTGCAAATGGTTCCGGGGACATTTACAGCCAAGAATGCGGCAGCGTCACCGGTCAGCAGCACCATGGCACCAAATACGGTTCCCAGCCAAGCACCGGCACCGGGACCGTAAAGGGCCGCACCGATGATAATGGGAGCCAGCACCAGCGTAATGCTGAAGGGCCCGAAGTGGATCGCACTGGCAACCATTTGCAGTACGATAACGATGGCGGTCAGAATACCCATTCCGACTAGGGTCATGATTTGTTTGGATTTCATTGAAGATCCTCCTCCTGTTATTATTCCCCACCGGGGGATACAATACAAGTACGGACATCGTACAGTGGCCCTGCGGGGAGCATTTGCTGCATGGAATCCCGAAAAGAGGGTATTCCTGCCACAAACCGCCTGACCAATCAAAGTATACCATATTTTTCCGGCTTCTGTCAAGAATTTTGCCTAAGGTCTGCGCTTTTTCACAGTTTTTCGGGGAAATGCCCTTGCCTTTCTTGACATTTTCTTGTTTTTGTGATAGAATGTATACGAGTTTTATGTATGGTGAGTAAATATGCAATTTTGCCCTGTGCATAAAGCATCACAACAGAAATATATATATCTATGCAGGAGGTTACCACCCCATGAAGTTTTCCGATGGATTTTGGCTGAATCGCCGCGGCTTTACCGTGGATTATGCCGCCCAACCTTATGAAGTGACTGTGACCAAAAACAGTATCCGCGTGTTTGCTACATCCTCCCAGATCTATAACCGTGCCATGACACTGGGCGGTGTGACGCTGGAGGTTGTGTTTACATCTACTATGGAGAATACCATTAAGGTGCATATCGTGCATCACAAGGGCACAGTGAACAAAGAGCCTAAGTTTGAACTCAACGAGGATCTGAGCTTTGTGCCCGAGATCATTGATAATGAGAATGAAACGATTCTCCGTTCCGGCAAAACCGTGGTCAAGGTTACCAAGGGTATGAACTGGAATATCGAGTATCTTTATGACGGCAAGCATCTGACCGGTGGCGGCTGGAGAGCTACCTCCTACATTCAGGAGAATGCCTACCGTGCCGATGAGCGTGTGGCATCCATGCGGGATGATACCTTCTGGAGCCTGCCTGCCGACCGCAGAGCAACCTATGTCCGTGAACAGCTTACTTTGAGTGTCGGAGAGTACATCTATGGCTTTGGCGAGAAGTTTACTCCCTTTGTGAAGAACGGTCAGACCGTGGAAACATGGAATGCCGATGGCGGTACCTGTTCCGATCAGAGCTACAAGTGTGTGCCTTTCTATCTCAGCTCCCGTGGTTACGGTGTGCTGGCAAACCAGACCGGCCGTGTCAGCTATGAGGTTGCGTCCGATACCGTTTCTAAGGTCAGCATGACCGTAGCAGGCGAGTCTCTGGAGTACTTCCTCATTGGTGGTGCAAACTGCGCTGAGGTGCTTTCCACCTATACCGCGCTCAGCGGTCGTCCTGCATTGACCCCTGCAAAGACCATGGGCCTGTGGCTTTCCACTTCCTTTACCACCAATTATGATGAAGCAACCGTCAATTCTTTCATCGACGGTATGGCACAGCGTGATATTCCTCTGCAGATGTTCCATTTCGATTGCTTCTGGATGAAAGGCTATACCTGGACGAGCTTTGATTGGGATACCGAGCAGTTCCCCGATCCCGCAGGCATGCTGAACCGCCTGAAGAACGATAAGAATGTGGGCATCTGTGTCTGGATCAACCCCTACATCGCACAGGAATCCTCCCTGTTTAACGAGGGCATGGAGAAGGGCTACTTCATCAAGACCCGTGATGGCGGTGTGTTCCAGACCGATATGTGGCAGCCCGGCATGGCCATTGTGGACTTTACCAATCCCGAGGCATATGCATGGTTTGCCGATAAGATCAAGGTGCTCTGCAAGCAGGGTGTTACAGCTATCAAAACCGATTTCGGTGAGCGTATTCCCACCGATGTGGTTTACTTTGACGGTTCTGATCCCATTGCGATGCATAACTACTACACCTACCTGTACAATAAGTGTGTGTTTACTGCACTGGAAGAGTGCATGGGCGTGAACAATGCCTGCCTCTTTGCCAGAAGTGCAACTGTCGGCGGCCAGAAGTTTCCTGTACATTGGGGCGGCGACTGTGCTGCGGAGTACAGTGCCATGGCAGAAACACTCCGCGGCGGTCTTTCCCTGTGTTCTTCCGGTTTCGGCTTCTTCAGTCACGATATCGGCGGATTTGAGCAGACCGCATCTCCCGATGTTTACAAGCGTTGGTGTGCATTTGGCCTGATGAGTACCCACAGCCGACTGCATGGTTCCACCTCCTACCGTGTGCCGTGGGCATATGAGGAGGATGATCCTAAGAATCCCGAGAATGCTTGTGCAGTGCTGCGTTACTTTACCAAGCTTAAGGGCAAGCTGATGCCTTATCTGTGGGCACAGGCTAACCATACGCATGAGACAGGCGTGCCTATGATGCGTGCTATGGTCATTGATTATGCCAATGATCCCACCTGTCTGACTCTGGATCGTCAGTATATGCTGGGCGAGAACCTGCTGTGCGCTCCCGTATTTGATGAGAAGGGCGATGTGCAGTTCTATCTGCCTGAGGGTCAGTGGTTTGATCTTCTGTCTGATTCCTATGATGCACCTTTGACAGAAGGCGGCAAGTGGATCAGCCGTAACTGCAACTATCTGCAGATGCCCCTGTATGTGAAGCCCAACACCATTCTGGGCTTGGGTGATTTCAAGACCGATGTGGTTTACGATTATCTGGAGGGCGCAACCTATGTGATCTGCGGTCTGGAGGACGGCAAAACCGCTTCCTGCGATGTTTATGCGGCAGACGGCGGCAAGATCATGACCATTACCGCACAGCGCAGCGGCAATACCATTACCGTAACCTATCTCGCCACCGAAAAGAACTTTACCTTCTGTGTGGCAGGTACAGCAGTTTCTGTTGCTGCTGATAAGAGTGGAAAGACCGTTATCACACTGTAATAATTTGATCTGTTAAAGAATCGTTGAATGGAGGATCGGCATCATGGCAAAGGATAACTTTTCTTACATCTGGCGTGACCGCAAGCGTACGATTTTCGGTCTGCCCTGGAGTTTTACCGTCTATTATCTGACGGAGACCAAGGTGGTTACACGCACTGGCCTGCTGAATCTGGCAGAGGATGAGCTGGATCTGTACAAGGTTACAGATAAAAAGCTGGTGTTGCCTTTTTGGCAGCGGATCGTCGGCTGTGGTACGATCGTACTGTATGTCCGTGATACCGATACCCCCGTCAAGGAGCTGCGCTGCATCAAGGAGCCGCGAAAGGTTCTGGAGATGCTGGATAAGCAGATCGATGCCCAGCGTGACCGCTGGAATACCAGAGGCAGAGATATGTACGGTATGGGCGGTGCCCGTCCCGTACATCACGATGATAACTGCGACTGCGATTGCGAAGAATAAAACGTAGAGAGATACATTTTGGGTAACAGAGAAAGGATTTAGGCGGCTTATGTTGGAATTTCTCAAAGAGCGTGTCTCAACATGGGATCGGCTGAAGGAAGAAACACGTCCGATCTATTTATACGGAATGGGAGACGGCGCAGTGCGGATCCTTTCCGCTATGCGCAGCTATGGGATACGAGCAGCAGGTATTTTTGCCAGCGATGAATTTGTCCGTGGACACGATTTTGCCGGTTTTCCGGTAAAAAAGCTCTCGGAGATCGAGGAAGAGTGCGATGATTTTGTCATCGTGCTGGCATTTGCTGTGTGTTCTCCTGCCATGGTGGAACGTGTAATGCAGCTCGCCAAGAAGCATCCTCTCATTGTACCCGATGTGCCTGTGGCTGGCGGCGGCCTGTTTACCAGAGAGTATTGTGAGGCACACGCTGCCGAGATCCAGGCAGTGTATATGAGACTTGCAGATGAGCGTTCCCGCAGAGTATATGCCAATATCCTGAATTTCAAAATAAGCGGTAAGCCTGAGTATCTGCTGGAGATCGTAGACAGCAGAGAGGCCATCTGGAACCGCGTGATCTGCCCTACCAATCATGAAACCTATGTGGACCTGGGTGCCTACAACGGTGACAGCATCCGTGAGCTGCTGGATGTGACCAGAGGCAAGTATCATCGCATTATTGCAGTAGAGCCTGACCGAAAGAACTTCAAAAAGCTGAGTAAATTTGTAGGCGATACGCCCTCCGTTAGCTGCTACCAGTGTGCTGCCTGGTGTGTGGATACCGAATTGCCCTTTGCCTCCAAGGCAGGTCGTCAGTCCTCTGTTTCCACAGAGGGTACGCCGACTCCTGCCCGCTCAGTGGATAATCTTCTGGCAGGCAACCCTGTTACCTTGCTGAAAATGGATGTGGAAGGTACTGAGCGAGAAGCACTCTGGGGTGCCAGCCGTTCCATTGCACGGTATTCGCCAAAGCTGATGATCTCGCTGTATCATCGTAACGAAGATATTTTTGAATTGCCACTTCTTGTGCACAAGATCAACCCACGTTATAAGCTGTATATCCGCCATCAGCTCTATATTCCTGCATGGGAAACCAACCTTTACGCTATAGCCGATGAGTCTTTGAGCTATCATGGTGCGGATGAAACATAATCGGGATCAATGCCGTCTTTCCCAGAAGATGGCATTTCCCTTTTTGATAGTGGAGGTTTATTATGAAACAACACACCATTTCAGTGGATGCGTATCAAGGTGATGGTTTTTTCGGTGCCTATCAGAAGCTGGTGCGGGAAACAGTGATTCCTTACCAGTACCGTGTGCTGAATGATACCGTTGCAGATGCGGAACCCAGTCATGTGCTGGAAAACTTCCGTAATGCGGGGAAGGTGCTACGGGGAGAAGCTCCCGACAGTGATTTCTACGGCATGGTTTTTCAGGACAGCGATGCTGCAAAGTGGCTGGAAGCCGCTGCCTATTCGCTGATCAATCATCCCGATGCGGAGCTGGAACAAACCATGGATGAAGTCATCGCACTGATTGCCGATGCGCAGGATTCCGACGGATACCTGAATACCTATTTTACGATATCTAATCGGGAAAAACGCTGGCAGAATCTGCTGGAGGGCCATGAGCTGTATTGCAGCGGTCACATGATGGAAGCTGCCTGTGCCTACTATCAGGCAACAGGCAAGCGTGCTTTGCTGGATGTGATGCTGCGGAATATGGAGCACATTTATCAGCGACATATTGTCCAAGGGATCGAAGGTGTTCCCGGGCACCCCGAAGTGGAGCTTGCGCTGATGAAGATGTATCGTGCCACGGGGGATGAACGCTGCCTGGAACTGGCACGGTATTTTGTGGATACTCGAGGTACCAATCCACGGTATTATGCAGATGAGGTTGCCAGACGGGATTGGAGCGTCTGGGGCAATAATCCTTGGAATAATGACTACCAGCAAAGCGGCAAGCCTGTGCGGGAGCAGACCGTTGCCACGGGCCATGCGGTGCGTGCGGTGTATCTGTATACAGCAATGGCAGATCTGGCAAATGTAACAGAGGATGCCACACTGTATGCAGCCTGTAAGAATCTTTGGAACAGTATTACCCGAAGACGAATGTATGTAACAGGCGGTATCGGATCCACAGTGTTGGGAGAGGCCTTCAGCGTGGATTACGACCTGCCTTCCGATACGGCTTATGCTGAAACCTGTGCTTCTATCGGTCTGATTTTCTTTGCTTCCCGTATGCTGGAAAATGAAGTCAGAGGAGAATACGCCGATGTAATGGAACGTGCGCTGTACAATACAGTGCTGGCGGGTATGCAGCTGGATGGCAAACGCTTTTTCTACGTGAATCCATTGGAATGTGTGCCGGGTATTTCGGGAGAAGCCCCCACCCATCGCCATACTCTGACACAGCGGCCCGGTTGGTATGCCTGTGCCTGCTGTCCGCCCAATGTTGCAAGATTGCTGACCTCTATCGGGCAATACGCTTATGGTGAAAACGAAGATACTGCATTCTGCCATCTGTATGCGTCCGGTCAGGTTCGGTTTGCCAATGGGATCTCTCTGCGCTGTGAAACTGAATATCCCTACGGATTTACCGTGCGGTATCACATTGGCGGCAATGGCAATCTGGCAGTACGCATTCCCGCATGGAGCAAGACATATCACATCCGATGCAACGGTGGAGCAGCAGATTGCAAGCAGAAGGACGGTTATGTATATCTTGCAGTTGCAGATGGTGATGTTGTGGAGCTGGTACTGGATGATACACCCAGATTTGTCTATCCTTCCGTAAAAATCGCAGCACTTTCGGGATGTGCCGCAGTGCAGCGCGGCCCCTTGGTATACTGCTTTGAGGGTGTAGATAACGGAGATGATGTGCTTTCTCTCCGATTCAGGCAGAACGGTTCTCTCTGCGCAGAGGGTGACCGCATCGTTGCCGAAGGATACCGTGTAGAGGGTTGTGCAGATTTGTACACAGAAACGCCCTATACAGTCAAATCCTGTGAGATCTATGGTGTTCCTTATTATACATGGGGTAACCGAGGAGAAAATCAAATGCGTGTGTTTCTTCCCATTATGGGATGAGTGAGTCACTCAAAGAAAGGAGGGCCGCTGTTTCGTGAGCCTTTATGATCAGTTGGAGCTGACAGAACAAAAATATGAAGAGCTGGATGCCCGTTTGCAGGATGGCTCGGTGGTATCGGATCCCGCCCGTTTTGCATCGCTGATGCGGGAGTATAAGCAGCTGACACCGCTGGTGGAGGTATATCGCAGGTACAAGCAGTGCCGCAGCGACCTGCAGGAAGCAGAGGAGTTACAGGCAGAAGCTGGGGATGATGCTGAACTGCGTTCGTTGGCAGAAGAACAGTATCTTTCTGCAAGAAATGAGATAGAAACGCTGGAACAGCAGATGAAGATCATGCTGCTGCCTACAGATCCCAATGATGAACGCAATGTGATCGTGGAGATCCGAGGCGGTGCCGGCGGTGAAGAAGCTGCCTTGTTTGCCGGATCCCTGTATCGGATGTATTCCATGTATGCAGAACGACAGGGGTGGCAGCGCACAGTGATGAACAGCAATCCCACAGAGCTGGGAGGTATGAAGGAAGTCAGCTTTTCTCTCAGCGGCGAGCGTGTGTATTCCCGTATGAAATACGAAAGCGGAGTGCATCGTGTGCAGCGTGTGCCGGAAACAGAATCCCAGGGTCGTGTGCATACCTCCACAGTCACGGTTGCAGTTTTGCCGGAGGTAGAAGCCGTGGAGGTCAATATCCAGCCCACCGATCTTCGCATTGATGTATTCCGAGCCAGCGGTGCAGGCGGCCAGCATATCAATAAAACGGAATCCGCAGTGCGGATCACTCATATTCCCACCGGTCTGGTAGTAGAATGCCAGGATGAGCGCAGTCAGCATAAAAACAAAGATCGTGCCATGTCCATTCTCAACGCCAGATTGTATGCCATGATGGAAACGGAGCAGAATGAAAAAATTGCAGGAGAACGTCGTTTACAGGTAGGCAGCGGTGATCGTTCCGAACGCATCCGTACCTATAATTTTCCTCAGGGGCGCATGACCGATCATCGTATCGGGCTTTCCCTGTATCGTCTGGATGATATTATGAATGGTGATCTGGATGCAATTTTTGATGCGCTGGCAACTGCTGATCAGGCAGAAAAACTGGCACGGCAGGAGGCGCAGGAATCATGATGACACAGCTTTTGTCGGGAGATCAGACAGAGCTTGCCGCAGGGCTTTTGCGTCAGGGTGAGCCTGTAGGGATCCCCACGGAAACCGTATATGGTCTGGGCTGTAACGGATTGGATCCCAACGCAGTGCGGAAGGTATTTGCTGCCAAAGGTCGTCCTATGGATAATCCGTTGATCGTGCATATTGCAGATCGCGAAGCATGGCCTTCTTTGGTGCGGGAGATACCGCCCTTGGCAAGTGCGCTGGCCGACCGTTTCTGGCCCGGGCCCTTAACAATTATTCTGCCCAAAAGTGATCTGGTTCCATCGGAAACCGCAGGTGGTTTGCAGACAGTGGGTGTGCGTTTGCCCGCGCACCCCATTGCACAGGATATCATACGTTGTGCAGGTGTGCCCATTGCGGCACCTTCAGCCAATCGTTCGGGCAGTCCAAGCCCCACCACAGCAGCTCATGTCATGGCAGATATGAACGGTCGTATTCCTGCTGTGGTGGAAGGCGGCAGTTGTCTTTGCGGCATTGAATCCACTGTGGTCGCATTGGATGATGAAAAAACCGTCCGAGTGCTGCGCCCGGGTTTTGTTACAGCAGAACAGCTTGCGGAAATCGCCCCAAGGGTGATCGTGGATGATGCGGTGCTTTCCCGACTGGAAGATGGCAAGGCAGCTCCTTCCCCGGGTATGAAATACCGTCATTATTCCCCCGAAGCCCAGGTTATTATGCTGAACGGCAGCGGAGAAACTGTGGCAGAGTATATCAACCGCAGGTTTACCCATGGCGATTGCGCTCTTGTTTATGATGCCGATTGTCAATTATATGGCAGTTCCCATGTTTTTGGTTACGGAGATACCGATGAAAGCCGAGGCGCACAGTTATTTGCACGTTTGCGTGAAATGGATGCCCGGGGCTACAAGCGTATTTTTGTGCGTGCTCCACGCACCGATGGCGTAGGACTTGCCGTGTATAATCGTTTGCTGCGTGCGGCAGGCTATGATGTGCGGGATACGGCTGTTTCCCCTTATCTGGTTGGGCTGACAGGGCAGACGGGTGCAGGCAAAACCACTGTCAGTGATGTGTTTGCCGAGCATGGCTTTGCGATTCTGAATGCAGACCATATCGCACGGAGCGTTGTACAGTCGGGTTCGCCATGTTTGGAGGAAATCGTTGCAGCATTTGGAGAAAAAATCCTGCTGCCTGATGGGACTCTCGACAGAAAACAGACTGCTGCGGTGATCTTTTCCGATCCCGAAGCGAAAAAACAGTATGAGGGTATTATTTTTCCGCATATTATCCGTGGGGTGTTTCATGCCATAGATTCTCTTGCGACAGAAGGCGTTGATCGCATTTTACTGGATGCACCAACTCTTTTTGAAAGTGGTTTGCATACCGCTTGTGATCATGTGGTGTCCGTTGTGGCAGAGGAAACGATCCGCCTAAAGCGTATCATGCAGCGTGACAGCATGACTGTCGAAGAAGCACGCCGTCGGATGTCTGCACAGCACAGTACCGAGTTTTTTCGTTCTCACGCTGACAGCGTGCTGGAAAATAACGGCTCTCTCGCAGAGCTGATCGCACAGGCAGAGGCTATGATCGCTGCCCTGCCGATTCACTGAAATGAATGGAGGAAATGATGAGATGAGTATGACAGCAGAAGAACTGAAGGCAAAAAAGTCCGAATTGTTTATGGAAAAGAAACACGCCGCCCATCGTATGAGCGATGAAGATGTAGCGGCTGCCAATCGTTTCTGCGAAGGCTACAAGCAGTTTTTGGATGACGGCAAGACCGAGCGTGAAGCAGTCAGTGCCGCAGTACGCATTTTAGAGGAAAAGGGGTTCCGCTGCTGGAAAAGAGGGGAGTCCTTGCAGGCAGGTGACCGTATTTATGTGGTTAACCGTAACAAGGCTGTGATCGCTGCCGTCATGGGTACTGCACCTCTGGCAGATGGCGTTCGTCTGACGGCTGCCCATCTGGACTCTCCCAGACTGGATCTGAAGCAGGTGCCTTTGTACGAGGATACCGAACTGGCACTGATGAAGACCCATTACTACGGCGGCATCAAGAAATATCAGTGGACCACCGTTCCGCTGGCATTGCATGGTGTGATTGTCAAACGTAACGGCGAAACGGTTCAGGTCAATATTGGTGAAGATATTTCTGATCCTGTATTCTGTGTTACCGATCTGCTGCCTCACCTTGCTACCGAGCAGGTAAAGCGTCCTT
Source organism: Ruminococcus sp. (assembly GCA_015066805.1). Classification (GTDB taxonomy): domain Bacteria; phylum Bacillota; class Clostridia; order Oscillospirales; family Ruminococcaceae; genus Firm-04. Next base: position 73,518 of record SVNP01000008.1, read on the forward strand.
TGGGTCAGGGTATTCGTGGAGAAGAGCTGAATCTGCTGGTTGGCTCTATGCCTGTTTGCTGTGATGAGGGTGGCGAGCTGGTAAAGCTGCGTGTACTGGAGATCCTGCATGAAAAATACGGCATTACCGAAGCCGATTTCCTTTCCGCAGAGCTGGAAGCCGTACCTGCCGGTCAGGCTCGTGATCTTGGCTTTGACCGCAGCATGATCGGCGCCTATGGTCACGATGATCGTGTCTGTGCTTATCCTGCATTGCTGGCTTTGTGTGATTGCAAAGCCCCTGTTCATACCGCGGTTACCATTCTCACAGACAAGGAAGAGATCGGCAGCGATGGCAATACAGGTCTTTGCTCTGCTTATTTCCATGATTTTATGCGTGATCTGGCAGGTGTTTGCGATACTCGTGCCCATATCGTTTTTTCTGCCTCTCAGTGCCTTTCTGCCGATGTGACATCTGCCTATGATCCTACTTTTGCCGATGTGAATGATCGCCGCAACTGTGCCTATCTGAACTATGGTGTCTGCATGATGAAGTATACCGGTTCCCGCGGTAAAAGCGGTTCCTCTGATGCATCTGCGGAATTTGTGGGTGAAGTGCGTCGTCTGCTGGATGCCAACGAGGTTGTATGGCAGACCGGTGAACTGGGTAAGGTGGATATGGGCGGCGGTGGTACCGTTGCCGCATATCTGGCAAACCTGAACATTGATACCGTGGATGTGGGTGTTCCCGTGCTTTCCATGCATGCTCCCATGGAAGTAGTCAGCAAGCTGGATGTTTACATGACCTACCGTGCCTGCGCTGCCTTCTACGGCTGATGATGGAAACTCATTTTAGTATACGATAAAAGGAAACAGCCATCCTCGGAATCTGTTTTGTTCCGAAGATGGCTGTTTTTATTGTGAGTTTACTGCCCCAGCAGCATCTTTTTCATTTCTGTCAGATCAGCCGCAGTCAGTTGTTGGTTATCATCCAGATCACCTGCCTGCCAGTCGGTAATGTTGCCGCGTTTGATGATCCACTTTTGCAGCATAACTACATCTGCCAGAGAGAAGTTGCCGTCGGCATTCACATCACCCCGTCTCATATTGCTGTTGTAAAGATCGGGCAATTCATCCAGCGTAATGACATATTCGCTTGCATATGCCTTGGAAAGGATCTCTTTTGATGTGTGGGATTCGGAATAGGTACCGTTTTCAGTTACAAAGCTGCCGCACCAGGTATTGAACCAAGCCCATTTTGCGTTGGTAGCGATCATTTTGTCAATGTCGAACACAACGCCGTTCTCAGTCAGTGCAATAATTTTGTTGGTTTGAGAATAGGTCAGCAGTTCAGTGAATTTAGCGGTGTGAGCGCCGTACTGATGTGCATCAGCGTAAATATCCTCTCCGATGATATCCACATATGCATCACCGGGATACCAGTCTGCCGCCTGGCCGTTCCAGACCCAGATCAGATTGTTGCATTGGTAGGTATTCGTCAGTTGATCGTACAGATAGATCCAGAGTTCCTTGTAAGCATCTTTTCCTGCAGAACCCCACCAGAACCATCCACCGGAAGCCTCATGCAAAGGCCGCCAGAGTACAGGCACGCCTGCATTCTCCAGACGGTGCAGTTGCTTGGCGATCTCTGCAATATCTGCATCCAGCAGAGTCTTGCCTTCCGCATCGGAACCGTTCATGACCGCCGCCAGATCAAAACTGCTGTTTTGGGAGTAGAATCCGCCCCACCATCTGGGGTTTTCGCCCTCCGCATCCGGCAGCAGATATTGATCGGGGGCATTCCAGTGCCAGCAGAAGGTTACAATACCGCCTGCCTCATGAAACTCAATGGCACGTTCCACCGCCTGTGTTCTTGCACCTCTTGCAGCACGGGAAGGGCAGTAGTCCATCATATCCAAGCCCAGCATCGCAGGATATTTTCCTGTTACCTCGTGAATGGCAGAAAACTCCTCGCCATTCAGACCATTGTCGCAAACCTGACCTGCCAGTGTTACATTGCCATAGGCTTCACACAAATAGCTGTAAAGTGCTTTGGTATTGCGGGTTGCTGCAGGGTTGATTAACGTATTTTCCACATAATACACTTCATCGGAGATAGACTCGGCGGGGGTGACCTTCAGATAATCCAGGCGGATCCATCCCCAGGATTTGGTAACAGTCACGGAATGATCTCCGGCAGAAAGCAAATTGCCATGCAGGACAAATTCACTGTAAGTACCGTCGGCGCTGTCAAAGGTGCCTGCATATTCGCCGTCTATGAGTACGTTGTTGGTTTTATCACTTCCGATGCCCTTGGACATAAAGGCGAAATCATAAGTACCGTCATTGGGTACAGTGATGGTGAAGGTCAGCGTATCGCCATCATCGGCAAACTTTCCTGCAGCCTGTCCACCGGAAGCGGTCAGGTCTGTAATGGTTTCCATACTGCCTGTCATAACAGCGTTTTCTGCCTCGTAGATCACAGTGTCGGCTTCAGCGGCACATACGGGCAATGAGCATGGCAGCATGGTTGCTGCCATGAAAAAAGCAAGACTGTTTTTTCGCATAGAGCCTCCTCCTTTGCGTTCTGTTACATCCAGTATAGCATAATACTATCGAGAATGCAAGCCGTTAAGTGTATCTTTTAGAGGCAAAGAGCAGTTGCCTTTCACTGCAATCTATGTTATAATAGTATGCATATCAAAAGGATGGTGAAAAAATTTGGAAAAAGAAAGCCTGACCAAACGGCGCTTCATGGATCTGGCAGAAAGCGCCGATCAGAGAAATCAATATACATTTACTGCCTTTTTGAACGAAGCAGAGCTTTCGGAATTTCTGGAGATCCGTTGTCAGCTTCCACCTTGCGGCTATACCATATGGGGCGGTCATCCCGATGCAGATCGCAACATGATTCGATTTGGCAGTGAGGAGAGTTTGGGCTACGAACAGCCATTCCCCATTGTTTGTGTGAAGATCCGACCGCTGCAGCTTAAGTTTGCCGATGCACTGACCCATCGGGATTTTCTGGGAGCTATCATGCATCTTGGCGTAAAGCGCAGCGAGATCGGTGATATTCTTACAAACCAAGCCTGTGCCTATGTGTTTTGCACCGAAACCATTGGTGCATATCTCTGCCGTGAGCTGGAACGGATCAAGCACACTTCAGTCAGCGCAGCTATTACAGAAGAATGCCCACAGCAGGTCACACAAAACACAGAACCCGGAGAAGTACAGGTGGCATCGGAACGGGTAGACGGCGTAATCGCAAAGATCTATCGCATATCCCGCAGCGATTGCCTGCAATTGTTCAGGGCAGACAAGATATTTGTCAACGGACGCTGTATCGAAAACAGCGGTCTGCATCTGAAAGAAGGGGACAAAGTATCCGTAAGAGGCTATGGCAAGTTTCGTTTTCTGGGCATTGCAGGACTGACCCGCAAAGGAAATTACATTGTGAAATATGAACGTTTTACCGGTTGAGCTGACAAAGCGTTCTGCCAAACCATGATTTAAGACTTTTTGTCATTTTTCGTACGAGTCAGTGTCCATTGTGCAAAATAGAATCAGTATCTGTCCTCTTTTTGGGATGATTTTGCATCGAATTAACCACAAAACACGGTATATTTATCGTTTCTTTATCCGCACTGTAAAGAATAGTGGGTGACACGCAAAAATGTTACAGTTTGTTCATATTCGCAGCCTTTTTGGTACAGAAAGTGCTTGACTTTTTGTGGGAAATATGGTATCCTAATTGTAAACATCAGGCATGATTCTTTGTTGCAAGTGCATAAAATCATGGAATTTCAACAGCAGGAATTATGTCCCCGAATACATTGACTGTATAGGCTTTGCTGCGTGGTACGGACAAGTACTCAGCAGGGCGACAAAAAAGACAGAGGAGGTATATGATGTACAAAAAGAATACGGAAGGTCTGCGAACGCGAAGTCTGATGCAAAGGCTTCTTGCAACGTTCGTAGCATTGATCCTCTGCGTGGCGTTCTTGCCCGCGGAGCTATTGTCGATTACGGCCAAAGCCTTCTGGGGCTGGGGCTGGGACGATTTCATGCGTCCCAGCTTGTCACCGGACGTAATGACAAACGTAAAGGTGGAATTTCAGGATTCTGCCTACAAGCCCGTCGATACCATGGAAACGGGACAGTCGTTCTATATGTTCCTGTCACTTTCCGGTAATAACGTGTATCAGATCTGGGGCAGCACGGGAACCACTTATACCATCGCCATTAACGATAATAATCTGTTGTTCCCAAACTTTGCGGGCAGCGGTCTGGTCAATGGCGCAAAGTATAATGGCTTTACCATGAATGTCATTAAGGATGCAAACGGAAATATCGTCAGCCGTTATCTGACATATACCGTTGCAAACGGTCAGACCAAAGCTGTCTGGCTGCAGGCAAAATTTGCAAACGGTACCACAGCAGATGACGAAAAGGCAACGGTCACCGTTTCCACTATGGCATCCTTCACCCAGAAGACCGATACCATTACCGCAGATGCACAGATCGCATGGGATGACAGTAAATCGGCCAGCACCAATATGGTTGCTGTGGGCAACGATGTGACCTACACCCTGAAGGCATATCCCAATTATGCTACCGATAAGAAGGGCGAATGGTGGGTTACCGGCGTACAGATGACTGATACCATCACATTGCCTGCCGATCTGCATTTTAATGGTACGATTACGAAAGAGAACCTGAGCAATTATGTTGCTCTGAGCAGCAACGCAACTGTTGACAGCGTTACAATGAACGGCACCAACAGCGTCACTATTGTCTGGCATAAGGACAGTGATAACAAAAACGCTGAGATGGCTCCCTACACAGTAACTGCTACACTGCATACTTCTCAACTGACAGGTACTTACACCTCCGGACAGATCGAGAACGACCTGAACGTGAGTGTACAGGGCTACGGCGAAACCGGTTACCCCCATAGCCTGAATCAGAAAGAGGCAGATGTCAACATCGCAGCTCCCACACCTCCCAACGTTGTGATCTCTAAGTACAACGCCGGCAGTGCAGGAATCAGCGGCAGCGGTTCTCCTCAGTACAACGGCTTCCTTACTTGTGGTGAGTATGTTCTGTTCCAGGTCAGTGCAACCAATAACGGCGGCACCGCTACCGATGAGACCATTACCCTTACCGACGTGGTCCCCGATGGACTGACTGTGGTAGAAGGTGTAAGCATCAACGGTCACAGCACCGATGGTGTTGTGAGCGGCAATACCGTTACTTGGACTAAGACCGGTCTGACTCCCGGCGAGCTGTTTTACGGCTATGTGGTTTGTAAAGTGGATGATGACATTTCCACCAACATGACAAACCTGCGTAACGTCGTATATCATGGTACGCAAGATGACTACAAGTCTGTTGCAGCGGCTTATGTAAATGTAAAGGCTCCTTCCGAAGGCTTTACCATTTCCAAGTCTGCTGACAAGAGCATCTATGTTGTTGGCGATACCATTACTTATACAATCTATGTACGCAACAGCGGTGAGACAGTCATCAACAACATGACTGTAACCGACACCTTTGCCGATAGCGGCAAGGTTACCGTTACAGAAAGCAATGTTCCTTCCGGAACCATTAGCCTTGCACCCGGTGAATCTCAGACCTTTACTGTAAAGGCAACGGTCAATGAGGGCGCCAGCGGTGATATCATTAACACCGCCACTGCAACGGTTGGTTCCGAGAGCCAGAGCGCATCTGCTGCCGTTTATCAGAATGCTTTCAGCTTTGGCGACGGCACATTCTCCAAGTCGGAAAATTCCACTACGGTGAATGCGGATGACGGCACGATCATTTACTATCTGCGTTACTACAACAACTCCCGTTACAGTGGTACGTTCTCCGAAAATGATCCTCTGGTGTTTACGGATAAGCTTCCCGAGCATCTGGAGCTGAAGTCTGTTGCACTGAATGGCACTGTTCTTACTAAGGGTACCGACTACACCTACGGACCTGCCGAGGGTCTGGTTTACAACTATGTGGGTGAGGTTGGTCCTTACAGCACCATCGAGCTTGCCCTGACCTGTGGATTGACAGGCCCCGGCAAAAATCAGGATTCCATCGCAGCTAATACCGCATCCGTAGGTCATAGCGGTGATGAGTCGAAGTCTGCAACATCCTCCGAGATTACAGTATCCAATATCAGCTTTGAGGTTGATAAGTGGGCTGTTGTAGATGATGATGTGGACAAGCTTCCTACTTCTCATGATCCCGATGCTTTCAAAGCAGGTATTCCTACTTGGGAAGAAGCCCTCGCTGATGAGAATGTCATTCAGCAAAAAATCGACGAGGGTGCCTACGGTCTGGTGTTGCCCGGTCAGCGTGTTACTTATTATATTAAGGTCACCAATAAGGGCGATACATTGACGAGCTTCAACATTAAAGATGACTTTGGCGGCGGTCAGGTAAACACCGTTGGTAGTAACCTGTACGTCGTCGGTTCCGGCGGCGGAACTGAACTGAACGGACTGAACTTCCCGTATTCGGGTGCTCAGTACGGCAATGGTCCCCAGACTGATGTGAATAATATCTCCATTCCGGCAGATGGTTACGTTGTTTTAGCCTACTCTGTTGTTGTAACCGATTATTTTGCTGCCGGTAATAACACGATTAACATCACATCCCAAGGCGTAACCGAAACAGACACAATTCAGTATCAGGCTGCTGCTCCCCAGGTTCAGCTGGATAAGCAAGTTGCAACTAAGAGCGCAAATTCCTGGGAAACTCCTACTCTTGCAGATACAAAGACTGTAAAGATTTCTGCTGCTTTTGATGGCAATGGAAACTTTGACTATGATGCAACATTGGAAGCATTGAAAGCACTTCGGTTTGATTACCAGATCAAAGTGACAAATAACTCTTCTGCTTCTCCTTTGTACATCAGCGATCTCAGTATTTCTGATATTCTTCCGGAAGGGTTTATTGTTGAATCCGCTAGTGGTACAGCGGGTGGCGCAATTTCCTCTACCGAAAGCACGGCAGAATATCAAATTGCTCACAACCAGTTGCTGAACGTCACATATGAACAAGACGGCAGAAATGTTAGCTTCACCGTTGCACCGGAAGGTATGTTTGATAACGTTAAGTACAGTACACCTTCTTATTACCTTCAGATGTGGTGGGGCGGTTGTGATGCGACAATCTCTGTATCCTACACTGCAAAACTTTCTGATGAAAAGGCAGCCGAGATCGCAACCATGCTGCAGAACAACATTGCTCTGCAGGATGCTGAGCTGATCCTGCCCTACACCAATACTGCAAAGCTTACCAGTGAAAGCGAAATGCTGGTCAACGGTAAACCCGCAGAGGAAGCTCTTGATTCTGCAACGGTAACTCTGGAGCAGACCATTGAGAAGATCGCTCCCAAGCTGGAGAAGGTTTCTCTGGAGAACCCCGGCATTATCAATCCTGAAACCTACGTCGGTAATACCCAGTTGTGGCAGATCACCATTACCAATGATTCTTCTGCTGACAAGGATATGAAGGGCTTCACCCTGACCGATGTGTTCGGACCTACGCTTTCCTATGTTCCCAATGCAACCGGTTCTGAGGATACTACCCTCATTTACAACCAGTACACCGTAAACGGTGGCACCCATTCTTTGGATGGCAGCAACCGTGTGACAAACTCCGGCGGTAAGATGGTAATTGACTTTGAAGATATTACCCTTGCTCCCGGTCAAAGCATGACAATTCAGTTGGTTACCGAAACAAGCGATAGTCAGATGGATGGCAAGACCTACTATAATAAAGTAGTGCTGGATACCATTGACACGATCTATCGTGATAAGGTAGTTGGCGGCGAGTATGTTGATGGTAATCTGGAGGACATCGGCGATTACCAGTTCGGCGGTGTGGAAACCACCTCCTACAAGACCATCACATATAACAGCCAGGGTCACTCCATCGCAGGCGGCCAGAGTCATGATGATCCTTCTACCGCAACCGGTTATGGTGATTATGGTAAGGCTGCTCTGGGTCAGGAATCCCAGAAGAACTATGTGCAGGGCGTACAGGGTGAGGAAGTCACCTATACGCTGCACCTGAAGAACCACGGCGCAGATATCCATCACCTGGTCTTCATTGACCGTATGCCTTATGAAAAGGCTGACCCCGGTCTGATCTCCGGTTATAACAGATATTCTGCATTCAGCGTATTCCTTGCAGAGAATCCCAATTTCCAATTTGCTGTAAATGGTCAGAACGTCAGTGCAGACGTTAAGATTCAGTACTCTACCGATATGACCACCATGTTGAATGAGTTCTCTTCCGACTGGCTTGGTCAGAACGGTGATCTCAACTGGGTGGATTCTCTCCCGCAGACCTCTATTCGCAACATTCGTTTCGATTTTGCAGATGACTTCATCTTGAAGCAGAATGATGAACTGGTCATCACCTTTACCGGTGTGGTTCCTGATTATGTAGAGAACACCGGTGAAGAGAACATTGCATGGAACAGCTTCGCATACAGCTACATGTATAACAGAGGCGAGTATGTTGTGGAAACTCCCATGGTTGCCGAGCCTGCAAAGGTCGGTGTCTGGGTACCCGAGAAGTCTCAGACCGCATCTCTCACCCTTAACAAGGGCTATGCCAGTGGTCAGGGCGACAGCGAAACCTTCTGGTTTGCACTGTTTACCGAGGAGGCTGACGGTTCTCACAAGATCTTCGGCGCTCCGAAGAAAGTCATCGTTAGGGATGGCGAAACTGCAACCCTTACCTTTGATAAGATCGACTATGCTTCTGTCGCAGAAGACAACAAGAAGCTGAAGATCTTTGAAACAGATTCTGTTGGTAACATTCTGACTGTTGATAATTCCGATTTTGTCATGCAGTTTAGCGATGTATCCTACGATCCTGAAGTTGAACCTACCATGCCGTCTGATGCAACTACAGTCAGCAACGGCGCAGAGCTGGAATTCAGTGATACACAGGCAGCGGCACAGATCGCAGTTCTGAACAAGATCACTTTCGGTTCTGTTAAGGTCAACAAGGTGTTCAAGTCTTCTTTCGGCACCACCGATACCTTCTATTTCGGTGTGTTCTCCAAGGATGATAATGGCAGTTTCAAACTGTACAGTGATGTACAGAGCACAACCATTACCGGCACCGCAGTTGGTGTGACCGGTTCTGTAGAGTTCAACAAGATTCCTACCAGCGGCGAGTGGTATGTCCTGGAAACCGATGCACTGGGCAATCCTGTTGACGACACCTACTTCTACGATGTGACCTATGGCGCAAATTCCGGTACAGAGAATTCCTTCACCGTAACGACCGATGACGCTGTCGTCGCATCCGTTACCAATGAGGAGTCTGCTGAGTACAAGATCACAGTGAAGAAGAACGTGAGCGGCACCATTTCTGCTACTAAGTTCAACATTGGCTTGTTCACAAAGCAGAATGATAACTTCCAGATGATCAGCTCTAAGGAAGTGGAAGCCGGCGGAACCGTAGTGTTCGATCAGTTGTCTCCTGACTTTGAATACTATGTATTTGAGCTGGATGCCAACAATCAGCCCTTGATGCAGTCCGATTCCGTAAACGATGAGTTCTTGGTTGAATACAACAATTACTCTCAGGATTACGACGAGGACGGAAATCCCTATGATGTTTATAGTCCTATCGTGTTCACCGCAACACCCACGTCTTCTGAGGATACCCAAGCAGAAACCTCTATCCTGAACCGTGAAATGGTACAGGATGTCAACGGCAGCATCACCGTAACCAAACAGGTTATGGTAGATGGTCAGGTAGTTAATGATTGGGACGACACCTTCTACTTCGGTGTGTTTATTCTGGAGGAAGAAAACGGTGAAATGCGTCTTGGCTTGTATGGCAACGTTCAAGATTCCGTAAAGTCTGTAACCAAGGATTCTCCCACGGTTACCTTTACCGATCTCCCTGCAAAGACCGATGCTTCTCCTGCCATTGGTGACTATTACATCATGGAGTGTACTGAAGACGGTACTCCTTACAGCACAGGTACCAACGGTGCCAACACCATTTATTATACTGTAGATGGCAGTGAAGTTGTGGAGCCCTTTGGTTATGTGCTTCTGGACGGTACCCGTAACGCAGAGCCTACCGGCAATGTGGTTGTTGATAACCGTTCTATCACAGTCGAGCAGCAATTTGCAAAGATCACCGAACAGGATGGCAGCGATGTCCTCTTGGCCGGCGCTGATCTGGCAATCTATGTTGAATCCGACTACCAGGCTTACATTCTGGATCCAACCAAGTTTGATAAGGATCCTGTACTGATGCGCTGGACATCCGGCGATGCTCCTCAGGGGCTTCTGGATGATCTCCAGTTGTATGCAGGTGTTTCCTACGTTCTGGTGGAAGAATCCGCACCCACCGGCTACAAGGTAGCCGATCCCATCGTATTTACAGTAGATGCCGCAGGTCATTTTGTGACCGAAGGTAATGCTGAGTACAATGAACCCAATCAGACTGCAACTCTCTATATGAGAAACGAGCTGATCCCCACCTATAGCGTGATCTTCTCCAAGCAGGCTGTTGGCGGCGGCGTTGAGCTGCCCGGCGCACATCTGGCAATCTACGATGCAGCCGAGTATGATGAGGCAAATGGTCTGACCGATACTCTGACTCCTGTTGTTCCTGCATGGACTTCCACACTCAATACACATACCGTTCAGTTGCCTGAGGGCACTTTCGTGATGGTAGAAACTACCGCACCTTCCGGTTATGTGATTGCTGAGGCAATTAAGTTCCGTGTAGCAGCAGATGGTGTTTATCTGGTTGGCGATGACGGTGCCGAAACCCTTGTGGATAACGCAACTGTCACCATGCTGGATGCACCTACCAAGGTCACCATCAATAAGATGGATGCAACCGGTGAGAATGAGCTGGCAGGCGCAGAGCTTGAGCTTTACAAGGCAGACGAGTATGGTACAGAAGGCGCAACGCCCATCGAAACCTGGACTTCTG
>SVNP01000030.1 GCA_015066805.1 Ruminococcus sp.
CAAAGATCTTCATGGCAGGATCACTGTATTGCCGCCATGCCTGCAAAACCGCATCTGCCAGAGCTACCAGACGCTCACACTCCTCTCCGCAGATCCGCAGCACGGACATGGGCCAGTCCACAATCCCGCAGGTCACATCCTCAAAGCCGGGAATGACCACAGGGCAGATAACGGGAGCCTGGGTCATGGGGAAACAATCCAGACCGCCCTGAAAATGGGCATGGCTGAGAATAGAGCCGCCCACGATAGGCAGATCGGCATTGGAACCGATGAAATAATGAGGAAACGCCTTGACAAAATCCAGAAGCTGGGCAAAGCATTTCCGGTCGATCTTCATGGGAGTATGCTCGGTATGCAGCGCAATACAGTGCTGCGAATAATAAGCATAGGGCGAATATTGCAGTCCCCACTGCTCCCCTGCGGAAACAAAGGGCACGATCCGCAGGTTCTGCCGTGCGGGATGATCCAATCTGCCGGCATAGCCTACGTTTTCCACGCAAAGCTGGCAGGCAGGGTAGCTGACGGATTTTGCTTTGGCAGCCGCCGCAATGGCCTTGGGATCTTTTTCCGGCTTGGAAAGATTGATGGTAATATGCAGATCTCCGTAAGCTGTGGGGGTATCCCATTTCACATCCTTGGCGATCCGTTCCTCCTGAATATACCCGTTGGCACAGCACAGCGCATAAAACCACTCCGTTGCTTTTTGTGGGTCCTCCGCATACAGTCCGTCAAATACGGCATTGACACGGGAGGGCGGCGGTGTCAACATGCCCATTAGCTTGGCGGCAAACAGATCCCGCTGCGTGACCGTATCCTCAGGCACCAGACCCTTTTCCAAAGCCGGAACGGTATATGCCTCCAGCAAAGCTCCGAGAGAGGGTGCTTCTTCCAAAGGCGGCAGTGCTGCGATGAGCGCATCGGGGGCATCAAACCCATACATTGCCGTAATGAGATTTTCATAATATACGGCATCCTCCGCAGGGAACAACCCTTTTTTCAGCCCGTAGGCGATCAACGGCTGGACAGACATTTTTATCATCCTTTCCTGATCGTCGCACTTGCACGATCCGTAAAAATATGGTATAATAACAGAAGTTACCGCATCTGCGGCAAAGAAAAAGCAAACAGCATTGGGGATATGCATATGAAGCAAGCCAAGAACTCAAAGAAAAACTTGTTATGTAAAATCATAGTTATTCTTGTAGGGATCATACTGACAGGCACCTTTTGCTACGGCATTCTGCTGCTGGGTCTGGGCCTGTATGAACATCACACCCTGCAAAATGCCAAAACGCATTATACCGCTGTGCCCGTCTGTGTCACGGAGATCACACAGATGCGCCCCGATGACCCTTGGTATATTGTGGCGCTGGAGCCGCCGGATGCCAAAGCCCGCGATCGTCTGGGCGTCACCTATACAAACGTATTCCGCAGCAAGCTGCAGACCGGTGATCTGCTGACTCTGTATTATGATCCCGATGCCCCCCAGACCCGTATTGTGGATCTGAAAACCACAGGCAGCCAACTGCTGCGCGGCACGCTCTGCACCTTGATTCCTGCTGCGGCGGGCATCATGCTGCTCCTTTACCGCCGCCGCCGGAACAAGCGCAAGCCGCCTGCGGTCACGATCTGTCCGCAGCAGCCGTAAAACGCTCCCGAACCTTTATAATACCTGCATTATACCATGCTTTGCCGAAAATTGCAAGGCATGGTTTTTGCTTATGGGGCAATTTTACAGCCGAATTGTAAATCAGTGTGAAAAGTTACGGAAATTTTTCGTAAAGCTATTCCAATTTGCAAGAAAATGTGGTATACTGTATATTGAAGGAAAGTAGGTGTGGCATCTTGGAAGAGAAAATGCTCAGAACGGAGCTGGCGCACATCGGCAAATGGTCTGTGATACTGGACACCCTTGCCTATAGCATCAGTATCCCCTTTTTGGGTTTCAGACTGCCCTTTGCCATGGGACTGCTCCTGGGTACCGTCACAATGCTTGGCTCCATGTGGCTGCTGAGCCGCACCGTGCTCCGGATTGCGGAGCAGGCCAAGGAAACCGGCACCCACGACCGCAGATATCTGAAAAGCTACCTGCTGCGGATGCTGATGATCGGTGCCGCATTTGTCATCGCCTACCGTTACCGCCCCATCGCTGCGCTGGGCGTGGCAATTCCCATGCTGTATCCAAGAGTCATCTACACTGCGGGTGCCCTGCTCCCCCAAAGAAGCTCCGGCACTCATTCCCAAAACGAGAGAGGTGAAAACCAAAACCTATGACCATACCCGAATTTCTGCGAGGTTCCTCGGAGCTGACGGTAACCGGCCCCAAAGTGATCGCATCCTTTGAGGTATTCGGCATTACCGTGAATTTTACCGAGACCATTGTGCTGCAATGGTTTGTCATTGCACTGATCCTCGGCCTTTGCCGTTTTCTCACCCATAAGCTGACAGTCAGCGGCGTGTCCAAACGACAGGTCATTGCCGAAATGCTGGTGGATGCCATACATAATCTGGTATCCGACACCATGGGCAAGCGATGGATGTTTATGACACCCTATATCGCAACGATCTTTGCATTTTCCATCTGCGGCAGCCTTATCAGCCTGCTGGGGCTGCGTGCGGTCACTTCGGATTTCTCCGTGCTGGCCACATGGGCTGTGATCACCTTCCTGCTCATTACCGCAACCAAGATCCGTTTCAACGGCGTGGGCGGCTGGCTGAAGGGCTTTCTGGACCCCGTACCCGTTATGCTGCCCATCAATATTCTCAGCGAGGTGGCAACGCCTGTTTCCATGGCACTGCGTCATTTCGGAAACATCGCCGGCGGTGCAGTCATTACCGCACTGCTGTATTACGGTCTCACAGGTCTTTCCCGCATGGTCGGGCTGGAGATCCCCCTGTTCACCATCGGTATCCCGGCAGTGCTTTCCATTTACTTTGACCTGTTCTCAAGCTTTATGCAGGCATTCATCTTTATTATGCTGACCATGGTATTCATCAGCAATGCCGGCCCTGCAGAGGATGAAGCCTGAAAGAACCCCGCTTTCTTTGCGGCGATGCCGCATCAAGCATAAATGATTCTTATTTTCCCGCAATATTAACGTATATGGAGGTTTTTGATTATGGAAATGAGTGAAGCAATCGTACTGGCAGGCTCTGCTATCGGCGCAGGCCTTGCAATGATCGCAGGTATCGGCCCCGGCATCGGTGAAGGCTACGCCGTAGGTAAGGCCTGTGAGGCAATCGCTCGTCAGCCGGAAGCATCCGGTGCGGTGACCCGTACCATGTTCGTAGGCTGCGCCGTTGCCGAATCCACCGGTATCTATGGTCTGATCGTGGCTCTGCTGCTGATGTTCCTAAAGCCTTTCACCTGATCGTCCCATACCCATAATACTACGGAAGGAAAGGCTATACTATGCTGGATTTTTTATCCATTGATATAGGTACCATCCTGTTCACGCTCATCAATACGCTGATTCTGTTTTTGGGGCTGAAGCACTTCCTGTTCAAGCCTGTCAATGCAGTGCTGGAGCAGCGGCAGCAGGCGGTGGATCAATCCCTGCAGGCTGCCGAGGATGCAAAGAACTCCGCCGAAAGCACAAAGGCTGAGTACGAGGAAAAGCTTGCCGCCGCCAAGGAGGAATCCGCCGAAATGTTGCGGAAAGCCACCAGACAGGCACAGCGTCGTGCAGATGAGATCGTAGCGGAAGCCAAGGCCGATGCCGCTGCTGTCATGCAGCAGAACACCGAGGAGCTGGAGCGTGAAAAACGCCGTGCCGCCAAGGAACTTCGCAATGAGGTTTCCGCACTGGCCGTGATGGTCGCCGAAAAGGTCATGGATCGTGAGATCAATCCCGACGATCACGCTCGCCTCATTGATGCGTTCATCGACGGGGTGGAGGATGCACAATGAATACGGAAATCGGTTCTGTTTACGCCAATGCCCTGTTTGCACTGGCAGAAGAACAGGGTGATGCTGCGCTCCGTGCCGCCCGTGAGGATCTGCGGCAATGCGCCGTGCTGTTTTCGCTGTACCCCGCATACGGCAGGCTGCTTTCTCTGCCTACCTTAAGCGCAGAGGAACGGATCCGTCTGGCGGAAAAGGCATTCGGTACCGAGGGCCTGATTCCACGGCTGCTGCGGATGCTCATTGCACGCAACCGCATCACTTACCTGAACGAAATTGCCGATGCCTTTGATGCCAAAATGCTGGAATACGAAAACACCGTGGACGTTACGGTGACCACCGCTGTCGCCATGACACCCGCACAACTGGAACGTCTGACACAAAAGCTGAGAAACAAGCTGCAGAAAACAGTACGCATCAAGGAGCATATTGATCGTTCGATCTTAGGCGGCGTTATCGTCCGGTACGGCGATACCCGCATGGACAACAGCCTGAAGCTGCGGCTGGAGGCTCTGCGTACCCAATTGCAGGGTTGAATCCGATCCCCTGCTCATTCGTAATAAACCGGAAGGGGTATTATTTTTATGAATTTACGCCCGGATGAAATCACAAGCATCATCAAGGAGCAGCTCAAAAGCTATGAAGCCAAGCTGAACCTTGCCGATGTGGGCACTGTTGTTACCGTGGGCGACGGCATTGCCAATGTACATGGTCTGGAACAATGTATGTCCGGTGAGCTGCTGGAATTTGAAGGCGGCATCTCAGGCATGGCACTGAACCTGGAGCATGATATGGTAGGTGCCGTTTTGCTCGGCTCCGATAAGAATATCAAAGAAGGCGCAGCCGTGCGCCGTACCGGAAAGATCGTATCTGTGCCCGTAGGCGAAGAGCTGCTGGGCAGAGTGGTCAATGCACTGGGTGAGCCCATTGACGGCAAAGGCCCCATTATCGCCGCAGACCACGCCCCCATCGAGAAGATCGCACCCGGTATCATTACCAGAAAATCCGTGCATGAACCGCTGCAGACCGGCATCAAGGCCATTGATTCCATGATTCCCATCGGCAGAGGTCAGCGAGAGCTGATCATCGGTGACCGCCAGACCGGTAAAACCGCCATTGCACTGGATACCATTATGAATCAGCACGATAAGGACGTGATCTGCATCTATGTCGCCATCGGCCAGAAGCGTTCCACCGTGGCCAATGTGGTGGAAACCCTGACCAAGGCAGGTGCCATGCGGTATACCATCGTGGTTTCCGCAACTGCCTCGGAGCTGGCACCGCTGCAGTATATTGCACCCTATTCCGGCTGTGCCATGGGCGAGTATTTCCTCAATCAGGGCAAGCATGTTCTGTGCGTGTACGATGATCTTTCCAAGCACGCCGTGGCATACCGTACCCTTTCGCTGCTGCTGAAGCGTCCCCCCGGCCGTGAAGCATTCCCCGGCGATGTGTTCTATCTGCACTCCCGCCTGTTGGAGCGTGCCTGCTGCCTGAACGAAAACTACGGCGGCGGTTCCCTGACCGCGCTGCCTATCATCGAAACACAGGCAGGCGACGTTTCCGCCTATATTCCCACCAACGTGATCTCCATCACCGACGGTCAGATCTTTTTGGAGACTGATCTGTTCAATGCGGGCATCCGTCCTGCGGTAAACCCCGGTATTTCCGTTTCCCGTGTGGGCTCTGCTGCACAAATCCCCGCCATGAAGAAGGTTTCCGGCTCCCTGAAGCTGACCTACTCCCAGTACCGTGAGCTGCAGGCATTTGCCCAGTTCGGCTCCGATCTGGATAAGGATACCAAGGAGCGGCTTGCCAAGGGCGAGCGTGTGGTTGAGGTGCTGAAGCAGGATAAAAACGCACCCCTTTCCGCCCCCAGACAGGTTGCAGTAATCTATGCCGTGGTCAATGATCTGCTGCGGAATGTACCCGTAAACCGTGTCGCAGAGTGGGAACAGGCATTCCTCACCGAGCTGGATGAGTGCCACAGCCATATTACCGACTCTATCCGTGAAACAGGAAAGCTGCTGCCCGAAACAGAATCGGCTCTCCGTACCGTGATCGAGGAATTTACAGGCAGCTTTGTCTGAAGGTAAGGAGGTTTTTTCGTGGCAGGTGCCAACATGAAGGCGATCAAACGGCGCATGAAAAGCGTGGAAAGCACCATGCAGATCACCAAAGCCATGGAGCTGGTTTCTTCCTCCAAGCTGCGCCGTGCCAAGGAACGTGCCGAACAGGCAGTTCCCTACTTTCATCTTTTGTATCAGACCATGAGTGAGATCGCTGCGGAAGCAAAAGGGTTTCACTCCATGTATACCGACCTGCGGGAACAGGGTGCCGCTTTGCTTGTGATCATTGCAGGCGACCGCGGCTTAGCAGGCGGATTCAACATCAACGTGTTCCGCCGTGCCGATGCCCGCATCGCAGAGCTGGAAGCACAGGGCAGAGAAGTGGTGCTGATGACCGTGGGCAAAAAAGCCTCGGAGCATTACGCCAAGGGCAAAAACCGTATATTGGGCACCTTTGATGCCATTGCGGAAACGGTTACGACCTATGCTACCCTGGATATGGCAGAACATATCACCTCGCTGTTTGAACAGGGGCACCTTGCCATGGTGGAAGTGTTCTACACCAATCTGGTTTCGCCCCTGACCCAGCAGGCCTGCGATATGAAGGTCATTCCCGTGCCGTATATGCTGGAGCAGGACGGCCCCCACAGCCTGACCGCCTATGAGCCCAGCGCAGAAGCCGTATTTGATGCTCTGATCCCCAAGTATCTTTCGGGCATTCTCTATTGTGCCATTGTGGATACCTTCGCTTCGGAGCAGGCGGCACGACGGCTGGCCATGGAAAACGCCACCGATAATGCCAAGGAAATGATCAGCGATCTTTCCCTGCGCTACAATCGGGCACGGCAGGCTTCCATTACCCAGGAGCTGACAGAGATCGTCAGCGGCGCAAATGCACAAAAATAATACGAAAGTGAGCTTGCATTATGCAATTCAATGAAGCAACCCGCCGGGGCGGCATCGGCAAAATCGTGCAGATCATCGGTGCGGTGGTGGATGTCCGCTTTGAAAAGCACGAGCTGCCCAGACTGCTCAACGCCATTGAATGCGACAATAACGGCACAAAGCTGGTGCTGGAAGTCGCCCAGCATATCGGTGATGATATTGTGCGCTGCATCGCCATGAGCAGCACCGACGGTCTTCGCCGCGGACTGGATGCAGTGGATACCGGCGCACCCATCAAGGTGCCCGTGGGCAGAGAAACCCTGGGACGTGTGTTCAATCTGCTGGGTGAGCCCGTAGATGAACAGCCCGCACCGCAGACCGCAGAAAAATGGGCCATCCACCGGGAAGCCCCCAGCTATGAGGAGCAGACAGCCTCCAGCGAGGTGCTGGAAACAGGCATCAAGGTCATTGACCTGATCGCCCCCTACCTCAAGGGCGGTAAGATCGGCCTGTTCGGTGGTGCCGGCGTGGGCAAAACCGTGCTGATCCAGGAGCTGATCAACAATGTGGCAAACCAGCACGGCGGTATCTCCGTATTCACCGGCGTTGGCGAGCGTACCCGTGAGGGCAATGACCTCTACAACGAAATGAAGGAAAGCGGCGTTCTGGAAAAAACAGTGCTGGTCTACGGCCAGATGAACGAGCCCCCCGGTGCAAGAATGCGTGTAGGGCTTTCCGGTCTGACAATGGCAGAGTATTTCCGTGATACCGAAGGACAGGATGTGCTGCTGTTTATTGATAACATCTTCCGCTTTACACAGGCAGGCTCCGAGGTTTCGGCACTGCTGGGCAGAATGCCCTCGGCAGTGGGCTACCAGCCTACCCTTGCCACCGAAATGGGCGCATTGCAGGAGCGTATTACCTCCACAGGCAAGGGCTCTATCACATCGGTGCAGGCCGTTTATGTGCCCGCCGATGACCTGACAGACCCCGCACCTGCCACCACCTTTGCCCATCTGGATGCAACTACCGTGCTTTCCCGACAGATCGCTTCCCTGGGTATTTACCCTGCGGTGGATCCTCTGGAAAGCAGCTCCCGCATCCTCTCCCCCGAGATCGTGGGACAGGAGCATTACCGTGTGGCACGCTCCGTACAGACCATTCTGCAGCGGTATACCGAGCTGCAGGATATCATCGCCATTATGGGTATGGATGAGCTTTCCGATGAGGATAAACTGACTGTCAGCCGTGCCCGTAAGATCCAGCGTTTCTTAAGCCAGCCCTTCTCCGTAGCAGAGCCCTTTACCGGCATGAAGGGTCAGTATGTACCCATTCAGGAAACCATCCGCGGTTTCCGTGAGATCATTGAGGGTATGCACGATGATCTCCCCGAATCCGCATTTTTGTTTGCAGGCAGCATTGATGATGTCATCGCAAAGGCCAAAGCACTGGAGGCGGATGTAAAGTGAGCCTGTTCACATTATCCATTCTTACGCCGGAACGTACCTTTTTTACCGGTGAAGTACAGCGTCTGGTGGTGCGTACCTCCGAAGGCGACCTGGGCATTCTGGCACGGCACGAAAAATACGTTGCCGCCCTGCCCGAAGGCCCCATGCGGATCGTTATGGAGGACGGCTCCGTGCGCCTTGCAGCCATTTCCGGCGGTATGCTGAAGGTTTCCCCCGACCATACTGCCATCCTCGCCAATGCGGTGGAATGGGCTGAAGATATCGATGTAGACTGGGCAAAGCGTTCCCGGGAAGACGCTTTGCGCCGCAAGGAAGCCGGC
This sequence comes from Ruminococcus sp., assembly GCA_015066805.1. Taxonomy (GTDB): domain Bacteria; phylum Bacillota; class Clostridia; order Oscillospirales; family Ruminococcaceae; genus Firm-04. The sequence continues at coordinate 8,648 of SVNP01000030.1, forward strand.
AGCAATCTGGCACAGTTGCAGCGTGCGGAAGCCAAGCTGCGCCGTGCTGTCAATCGCCTGAAGGTCTCGGGCATGAAACCCGAATGATCCTGCCATCACAAGAAAGGAAGAAGCGTTATGAAAACAGTCCGTATCCTGCGTCTTTCTTTTCTTGTGATGTTTGCTGTTTCCTTGGTGCTGATGCTGCATATCCCCCCTTGGCTGCGCCTGCAAAAGGGCAATGTGGCAAAGCTTGAGGATGTGGAATTTCTCTCCCTGCAAAACAATGATCTGGTGGAGGGTAAGATCAGTTATGTGCTTGGCTGCGCTGCTGCCGAGCAAAACGGCATCTGGAGCACAGAGCTGTACAGCGAAGGAAAAAAACGCTACTATGTGCTGTGGCAGCCCTCCGGTCAGATGATCCTGTATGCCACCAACGATGCCAACGAGCAGCTTTGGCTGGAGCAGATCACCACAGAAACACTAAAATTTGCGGAATCCGCACAGATCTACTGGGAAACCGGTGATTACGAGGATCTGGTTCCCCCTGTCACCACCCTGCAGATGCAGGGCGTGGTCTCCCGCCTGCCCGATGACGTGGCAGAGCAGTTTGCCGAATGGCGCAATCAGCAAAATGCCGATTATATGGGCAACTGCAACACAATGGTTTATATTTCCCATACGGGATTTCATCGCTACAAGGTGCTTTCTCTCATGGGAATCATCTGTCTGGGCGGCAGCCTCGCGTTAGGCTGTGCGTTGCTGTTTGCGGAATACAGACGAAAAAAACAAGCGCACCATACATAATGAAAGGAAGTTTCAAACATGATCGCAATTGCCAGTGACCACGCCGCTGCATCCCTCCGCATAGTGGTTAAGAATTATCTGGAGGAAAACAACATCCCCTATGTGGATATGGGTACCGATGAGGCTCCCAGCGACTACCCCCTTATGGCGGAAAAGGTTTGTGCCGCCATTGAGGACGGTACCGCCCGCATGGGTGTACTGCTTTGCGGCACCGGCATCGGTATGAGCATGACTGCCAACAAGTGCAAGGGCATCCGTGCAGCGGTATGCACCGAAACATACAGTGCCAAATATACCCGCCTGCATAACGATGCCAATGTGCTTTGCATGGGCGCAAGAGTGGTCGGCGAAGGCCTTGCACTGGAGATCCTGCAAACATTTCTGGAAACAGGCTTTGAAGGCGGCAGACATCAGCGCAGAGTGGATATGATGATGGCGCTGGAGCATACGGAAGACTAAGGGGTTTATCAATACGAAAAAAGAGGGGTAACAAACATGAGAATCAACAGAAAATCTTTGGCAGCACTGTTGGCCGCAGCCATGGCAGCAGGCGTTGTCACCGCTATGCCGATGCAGACTGCAACGGCTGCAGCAGGCGATATTTACGAGTTCGAGAACGGTGTATTCAAGGACTGCGAATACAACGAGGGCATTGCATGGACTGTGGTGGATGAAGATGCCCAGGGCAATCCCTGCGACATGACAGGCTGGTCCGGTGAGGGCTACGCCTATGTGGATGATAAGGATTCCTCTGTCAGCGTAACCGTTGAGGTAGAGGAAGCAGGCTTCTATGCCCTGAAGATCAACTACATCCAGTGCTTTGGCACACCCCATAAGATCCAGTATCTCAATGTCAACGGCGAAAGCCAGGGCGAAATCAAGTTTGTGTTCAACTCCGGTGAGGGCTGGACTTTGCTAGATGCAGGCTATGTCAAGCTGGAAGCCGGTGTCAACACCATCGAGATCGTCAGCTATTGGGGTTATACCTTCTTAGATTATCTGGTGCTGGAGCCTGCACCCGCATATCTTTCGGATCTGCAGCCCACCTCCAAGCTGTGCAACCCCAATGCCAGCCTGATGACACAGAAGGTCTATGATTATCTGTGCAGCGTGTATGGAAAACAGGTGCTTTCCGGCCAGCAGGAATACTGCGGCTCCCACTGCTACAACAAAAACGCCTATGAATCCCAAGGGCTGCCCATTGATTATCTGGAGGACAATGAGCAGGAATTCACCTACATCTACGAAAAAACAGGCAAATACCCCGCCATCCGCGGCATTGATTTCCTGTTCTACAACACCACCCAGCCCTACTACGATGACGCACCCGAGCGTGCCATCCAGTGGTTCAACAAAGAGGGCGGTATCCCCACCATCTCCTTCCACTGGAATGTGCCTACCGAGGAGGGCAGCAGCTCTGCCGCCTTTTATGTGGAATCAGCCAGTGCCACCTATACCACCTTCAGCATCACAAATGCCCTGAAGGAAGGTACCTGGGAGCATGATGTGATCCTTGCGGATATCGAGGTGCTGGCAGCACAGCTCCAGAAGCTGGAGGATGCCGATGTTCCCTGTATCTTCCGTCCCCTGCACGAGGCCGAGGGTGCATGGTTCTGGTGGGGTGCCGAAGGCCCCGAGCCCTGCAAGGAGCTGTATATCTTCCTGTGGGAAAAGCTGACCAACGAGTACGGTCTGGATAATATCATCTGGGAGTGGACCTCCTATACCTATTCTACCTCCCCCGCATGGTACCCCGGCGATGAATATGTGGACATGATCGGCTACGATAAGTACAATGCCGTGAATTATTCCGCAAATCTCAGTGCCATTGCCTCTACCTTCTACTCTCTGGTGGCCTCCACCGAAGGCGAAAAAATGGTTGCCATGAGCGAAAACGATACCATTCCTTCTCTCTCCAATCTGGTGGATTCCAAGGCTGCATGGCTGTATTTCTGCCCTTGGTACGGCAACTACATCACCGATGCCTCCCTGAATCCCGTGGATAATCTGGCTGAGATCTACCAGAGCGACTACTGCATCACATTGGATGAGCTGCCCGATTGGGACACCTACGAGATCGGTACAGGCAGCGGTACCACAGAGACCACGCCCGAAGAGGATATCGACAGCCATTGGGGCGATGTGAACTGCGACGGCAACGTAAAAATCAACGATGTTATTATGCTGAACCGTTTTCTGGCTGAGGATCGGACCGTTACCATTACGGCACAGGGCATGTTAAACGCAGAATGCGACGGTACTGCCGGTGTCACAGGTGATGATGCGGTGGCCATTCTCCGCAGCATTGCAGGACTGTAACCATAAAAAAACCCACCTCTGTATCCTGTACAGAGGTGGGTTTGCTTTTTGTATTCAGGTTAATGCTTGGGAATATTGCTGTAAAAAACCCGAATCGTTTCCGATTCGGGTCACATATTATACCGTTTGTTCCTGTGTTGCGGTGCGGATCAGCTCCTCTGCTTCTTCGGCAGAAATATGCAGGGAATACATGAATTCCTCCGCCACGATCCGCATAGCTTCTTTTCGGGCAGCAAGATCCGCAGCGGAAAGCTTTTTTCTGGCAGTCCGCAGAACATCCTCCTGCAGCTCCAACGTACGCAGCAGTTGCAGCAGACAGCAGGCATCTCCGGAAGCAAGCAGCCGCCTGAACTCGGCATTGCGCTGTTTCCGCTCCTCGTTCCAAAGGGAAGGCTGTGCCTGAACAAAAGCGATCATGCTGTCCACTTCCTCACGGGTCAGCAAAGGCTTCATCTTGGCGCAGAGCGTTTCATTATCCAAAGGCACGAGAATGGCCATGGCCGGATTGCTGATGGGTTTCAACTGGCAGCAAAGGCGCATATGCTGCTCATCGGGGAAGGGCATTTTTTCCACCCGGTCTACCAGACAGATGCCCGTGCCGCCATAGCGGACATACTCCCCTGCATTGGGTTGAGGGATCATTTCCGCGCCTCCTTTCATATCATTCTGATATCAATATTATATCATATTTTGCATTTTTTCTCAAGGGACATTTTCCACAAACTTTGCAAAAAAAGCTCTCTGTTTCCCACATTTTGATATGCCGCAGCGCAAATCAAACAAAAACCGTCTTTATGCTGATTTGCACAAAGACGGCAATTAGTTTTTATGAGTGGGAGATTTTCTCCTTTTTTACGGTTTTGCCGGAGCGCAAACGTGACCACAGCCAAATAATCACCTGTGCGGGAATGCCGATGATAAACAATTGCCACGGCCGATACGCCCAGAATGTTACAAACAGCGTACCTAAAGTGGTCCAGACCAGCAGCGAGATGATAAGGTAGTTCACACGGCGGTTAAACCAGATGGAATTAAACACCAGCCAGATGATCACTGTCAGCGGAATGGCGTACACAAACATAAAGGGCGGGTACTGCAGGTTGGGCGCAAGAATATCCAAAATAACAAAGATGGTGGTGGCGATCAGCCAGACCAGCACAATGGCCATACCTGCGATTACAATACGGTTTTTGGTGGTGTAGGGCTTCGGCTCCTGCACTGCAAGGGTTTCTTCGGGGTCTTCCGTATGGCAGGCTGCGGCCGGCAATGCGTGGGGACCTTCCTCACACACCAGTGCATCCAATGAAACATGATAGTAATCGGCAAGCTGCTTCAGCACAACCAGATCCGGCAGCGACTCCCCACGTTCCCATTTGGAAACCGCCTTATCCGAATAATGGATCAGCTCTGCCAGTTGAATTTGTGTCAGCTGATGCTCCTTCCGCAGTTGGGAAAGATTTCGGGCAACGATCTGCTTCAATTCAGCCATAAAATCCTCCTTAAAGATACTGCTTTTATTATACCATAAAAAAACGCAGAATGCAAGCCGTTTTTTTCAAGTATTCTCCTGCGGGTAGAGCGGTAGAATACACTCTCCCGGCCATTTCTCCGTGGGGTTTCCAAAAAAGCGCAAAAGGTAGGGTGACATTTTCTTCTGCATACGATATAATATAGACAATCAAGCAGAGCACCCCATGGGGACGCTCTGCTCTCATTTTCAAACAAAGAAAGGAACATCATCATGAGCAACACCCGTGAGTATGTAATGATAACCGACAGCGGTTGTGACCTCTCCGCTGAGCAGCTTCAGGCTTTGGAACTGGAGCGCATTCCTCTGAATGTTTTTATGAAGGACACCCCTGCACAACCCTGCACACTGGAGAGTGCGGATTTTTACAACGCACTCCGCAACGGTCAGGTGGCTTGCACCTCTGCTGCCAATCTGTCTGCCTTCCGTGAAATGTACACCCGTATTCTGGAAGAGGGCAAGGATATTCTGTTTGTATCCTTCTCTTCTGCTCTGAGCTGTATGCACGCAACCGCACGTCTGGCAGCAGAAGAGCTGAGTGCCGAATACCCCGACCGCAAGATCATTACAGTTGACAGCCTTTGCGCCAGCATGGGTCAGGGTCTGCTGATGTATTATGCCGCACAGAAAAAGGCAGAGGGTGCTACCATTGAGGAGCTGGAGGATTACCTGCTGAAGCATCGGATGCACACCATTCACTGGTTTACGGTAGATGATCTGATGTTCCTGAAGCGGGGCGGCAGACTGGGTTCTGTGGCTGCTGTTGCAGGTACGCTGCTTGGCATCAAGCCTGTTCTGCACGTCAGCGATGAGGGCAAGCTCATTGTGCGGTCTAAGGTACGCGGCCGTAAGAATGCGCTGCTGGCTCTTGCAAAGCATTTTGCCGAAGAAGTGGATGATCCCACCGCACAGGTCTACATCAGCCAGGCAGATGATATGGAAGCAGCCGAATATGTAAGAGATATCCTGATGAAAGAATACGGCGCCACCAATGTAATCATCGGTAATATTGGTGCGGTGATCGGTGCACATGCAGGCCCCGGCACCATTGCCCTGTTTTATGTGGGCAAAAGCCGCAACGAGGGCTGAGTTCGCTCTACGCACCGTGGATTGACTTTTGCTCCCCTTTTGTGTATACTGTATGCAAAGGAGCGTGATCCGTATGGACAGTCAGCAGATCGGTGCATTGATCCGAAGGCTGCGGCTGGAACGGGGTATGACCCAAAAACAGCTTGCCGATGCCTTATTCGTGACCCCCAAAACCGTTTCCAAATGGGAATGCGGGGTTTCCCAAACTTAAAGATACCACACTAAAACCCACGCTTACATTACTTCCAAACAATAAAATTTTGGAGGTAAAACCTTATGAAACGCCTTATATCCTGCGAATATAACTTCGATAACTGCT
>SVNP01000031.1 GCA_015066805.1 Ruminococcus sp.
CGTACCAAAGCGATATGCGGCACAGGTTTCCATGGTAAGCTCCGCACCGTCGGGCGTATGGGTATAATCGTAGAGAGTCAGGGTTTCGTTGTAGCGGCCTTCCTCGGTAAACAGCATAGCCGTTGCGGTGATATGCACGGTATCCCCCTGCAGCTTTTCCCGTATGGCAGTGATCATGCTTTCGGCCTTTCCCGGCAGGGGATCGGTGCAGTTTTCGCCGCTGCGATAATCAAAGGCCATGTTTTTTTCGGTGCGGGCATACAGAGTGAGCCTTGCAGCCGCAGCGGTATAGCACATGACACCAACCAGCAGCACCGCAAGGATCACCAGCACTGCCAGCAGCTTGGTTTTATGGCGGTGGGGCGAGGGCAGAGGCAGCAGCTCACCCTCTCCGAGAGCAGCCGAAGAAAACTCCGCCACAGGTGCAGGGGATTCCTCGGTCTGCAATTTTCTTTCCGTGGAGTTATTCTCCATCACGGTCATCCTTTTTGCGCTCGGCAGTCACGGCATTCAGCACCATGGTCAGTGCGGCAATGACACCGATCACAATGAAAATGCCCAGCATACCCATGCCCATATAGGGCAGGTTTTTCACAAACTGAGAGGGATCAAACAGCATTGCAAAGTTCATATTCAAAACGCTCCTTTCCCGTTACGCCATGAAGAAGTTCAAAATCAGTCCGCCTGCGATGACGGAAGCGATCTGACCGGAAACATTGACACCCGTAGCCTGCATCAGCAGGAAGTTTGTGGGGTCTTCCTTCAGAGCCATTTTATGCACTACACGTCCCGACATGGGGAATGCGGAAATACCTGCCGCACCGATCATGGGGTTGATCTTTTTCTTCAGGAAGAGGTTGAGAATCTTTGCAAACAGCACGCCGCCTGCGGTATCAAAGATAAATGCAAACAGACCCAGACCCAGGATCAGCAGGGTATCCAACTGCAAAAACTGCTCTGCGTTCATCTTGGTGGCAATGGTAATGCCCAGGAAGATGGTCACCAGATTGGAAAGCACCTTCTGTGCGGTTTCGGAAAGGCTGCCCAGCACGCCGCACTCACGGATGAGGTTGCCGAACATCAGGAAGCCAACCAGAGCAACGGATTCGGGAGCCACCAGACCTGCAATGATGGTAATGCAGATGGGGAACAGAATGCGGGTGGTCTTGGAAACAGGCTTCTGGGTGTACTCCATACGGATCATACGCTCTTTTTTGGTGGTCATCAGACGGATGACAGGGGGCTGGATGATGGGCACCAGAGCCATATAGGAATAGGCGGCGACCATAATGGCTCCCACATAATTGGAGCCCAGCTTCTGGGCAACCACAATGGAGGTGGGGCCGTCTGCGGCACCGATGATGGCAATGGAAGCGGCATCCTTGATCTCAGGGAAGAACATGGAGGCAAGACACAGGGTAAAGAAGATGCCGAACTGTGCCGCCGCACCGAACAGCATCAGCAGGGGATTGGAAAGCAGGGGGCCGAAGTCGATCATGGCACCGATGCCGATAAACAAAATCAGGGGGAACAGCTCATTGGAGATACCTGCGTTGAACAGTGTGGTCAGGGGACCTTCGGGGGTGGCTGCACCGGACATAGGCAGGTTGACCAGAATGGCACCAAAGCCCATGGGCAGCAGCAGAGTCGGCTCCATATCCTTCTTGATGGCAAGGTAAATGAGGATACCGCCGATGGCCCACATCACGACCATTTTCCAGTCGAGATTGAGCAGGTTTTCGTAGAGGACTTCCATACTGTACATTCCTTTCGCATAAAAGATTTTTGGGGCAAAAGGGGCATAGGGGCATAAAAACAGACCTTTATCGCACAGGATATCGCCGCAACGGGGGATGGGTTCTGTGCGATAAAGGTCTTGCCGTTTCAATTCCGCACGGGTGCCGCACCAAAATGCAGGCAAACCGTGGTTGACGATACGGAATACAGCAACATCCGCTGCCGGCTACTCCCCTTTATCTACCAAAGCATACCATAATTTGCGGAAATTGTCAAGAGAGGGCAGAGAGTTTTTGAAAAATTGCTGACAAATCCAAAAAAACATGTTATAATATAGTTATACTGTAAAATGACCCGGAAGAAAGGAGCAAGGCAATGGAGCTGGTTCTTGGCATGAGCGGCGGTGTGGATTCCGCTGCGGCTGCTTCTCTGCTGATGCAAAATGGACACAAGGTACATGGTGTCACACTCTATATGACCGATGCCGCCCCCCCCGATATTGAGGGAGCAAAGGCCACCGCAGATCTTCTGCACATTCCCCATACCGTTATTGACTGCCGTGCAGACTTCCGCCGTGAGGTGGAGGATTATTTTGCCTCAGCCTACCGCAGGGGAGAAACCCCCAACCCCTGTGTGATCTGCAACCGCACCGTAAAGCTGGCAAGGCTCCTTGCCTACGCCAAAGAGATCGGCGCAGAGGGCATTGCAACGGGGCATTATGCCAAAATCGGCACCGCCCCCGACGGCTCCCATATCCTGCAACGTGCCGCAGATCTGCAAAAAGACCAGAGCTATATGCTCTACCGCATTACCAAAGAACAACTGGATGCGCTGCATCTGCCCTTGGGTGATCACACCAAGGAGGAGATCCGCACCTTTGCGGCAGATGCACACCTGATGCCCCATATTCCTCATGACAGCATGGATATCTGCTTTGTACCCCATGGGGATTACGGCAGATATCTGCTGGAGCAGCACGGTATGCAGCCTGTATCCGGTGATTTTCTGGATGCAGAGGGCAAACGGCTTGGGCAGCATGGGGGGCAATGGCTGTATACCGTGGGTCAGAGAAAAGGCTTCGGCATTGCCTGCGGGCATCCCGTATATGTCCTTGCCAAGGATGCTGCCGCCAATACCGTTACCGTGGGTGAGGAAGCTGCGCTGTTTGCAAGGGGATGTACCCTGCGGCAGTGCAATCTTCTGTGTGAGGTGCCGGAAACGCTGAAGGCCACCGCAAAGATCCGTTACAGCCGCACCGAAGCCCCCGTTACCGCCGTATTCCATGCAGACGGCACCGCCCACCTGACCTTTGATGTCCCCCAGCGTGCCATGACCTGCGGACAATCTGCCGTGGTGTATGTGGGCGATACAGTCGTGGGCGGCGGTATCATAGATACGGTCACGGGAGGTGCCTGCTGTGAATGATCTGTTCGGCTCCATCGGGCAATTGCCCGGTGTGGGCAAGGAGCGTACCGAACGCTATGCAAAGCTGGGCATTGAAACCCCCTTTGACCTGCTGTATCATTTTCCCCGTACCTATATTGATTATACCAAGCCCGTATGGGTGGAGGATGCTCCCAACGATACCCCCGTGGCGGTGCGCTGCACCATCGTGCAGAAAATTGCACCGGTGTATACCCGCAGCAGAATGGCACTGTACAAGATTCTTGCCACAGACGGTATGCAGGATTTCATCATCACTTATTATAATAACCCATATACCTACCGTGCCTTGCAGACCGGCAAAGAATACTACGCCTACGGCAGGTTCACAGGGGGGCTGCTGCGCCGTGAGCTGCGTTCCCCCCAAATGCAGTCTGTGGAAAACGCCATGCTGCTGCAGCCTGTGTATCCCCAGACCCAAGGGCTGACCAGTGCCATGATCCGTACCAATGTAAAGCGTGCCCTTTCCATGCTTACAGCGGATGTGGAAACCCTTTCGCCTGCCTTGCTTGCCACCCATGATCTGATGACCTTACAGCAGGCATTGCGGGCTGTTCATATGCCAAAAAATACGGCGGAGCTGGAAAAAGCCCAGCGCCGTCTTGCCTTTGAGGAGCTGCTGCTGTTCCAGCTCGGTACCAGAATGCTCCGCAGCCGTGCCAGAACCGAAACTGTCACCCCCATGGATCCCGCCACAGATCTTTCGGATTTTTACAATGCGCTGCCCTTTACCCTGACCAAGGGTCAGCAGCTTGCGGTGGATTCTGTCATCGAAGATCTCTGTGGTACCGTGCCTATGAATCGTCTGCTGCAAGGCGATGTGGGCAGCGGCAAGACCGCCGTTGCGGCAGCAGCCTGTGCCTTTGCCGCCAAAAACGGCATCCAGAGCGTGTTAATGGCTCCTACGGAGATCCTTGCACAGCAGCACTACCATACCCTCAGTGCGTTTCTGGCTCCCATCGGGCTTCAGCCCGTTTTGCTGACAGGCTCCGTCACCGCCGCCGCAAAGCGCAAAATCAAGCAGCAGATCGCAGAAAAACAAGCCATGGTGGTAGTAGGCACCCATGCGGTCATTCAGAAGGATACCCAATTTGCCGATCTCGGTCTGGTGATTACCGATGAGCAGCATCGGTTTGGTGTGGCGCAGCGTGCAGCTCTGGCAGAAAAAGGCGGTGTGCCCCATAAGCTGGTCATGTCCGCAACGCCCATTCCCAGAACCCTTGCCCTCATTATCTATGGTGATCTGGATGTGACCGTCATCAACGAAATGCCCAAGGGACGGCTGCCCATTCAGACCATTGCCGCCACAGGCGGTTACCGCTATCGTGCCTATGATTTCATCAAGCAGCATCTGGATGCAGGGGAGCAGGCCTATCTGGTCTGTGCCATGATCGAAGAATCCGAGCAGATGGAAAACATCAAAGCGGCAAGCTCCTATGCGGAGGATCTGCGGAAAAATGCCTTTGCGGATTATCGTGTGGGGCTGCTGCACGGCAAAATGAAAGCCGCCGAGAAAGAAAAGGTCATGGCGCAGATGAAAGACCATGAACTGGACCTGCTGGTGTGTACCACCGTGGTAGAAGTCGGCGTGGATGTGCCCAATGCCACCGTCATCCTTATAGAAAACGCCGATCGGTTCGGTCTGGCACAACTTCATCAGCTCCGTGGCCGTGTGGGACGCAGCTCCATGCAAAGCTATTGTATTCTGCTGACAGACAGCCACAAGGAGGAAAGCCGTGAACGGCTGAAGATCATGAGCCGTACCGCAAACGGCTTTGAGATCGCCGAGGAGGATCTGAAGCTGCGTGGCCCCGGTGATTTCTTCGGCAATGCCCAGCACGGGATACCGCCCATGCTGCAAACTGCCCTTACAGGCGATATGCCCCTGGTTGCGGAGACGCAGCAGGCTGCCGATGCCATCCTGCGAGCAGACCCCGACCTGCGGCAGCAGGAAAATCAGAGTATGCGGCTGGCTGTGCTGCGGCTGTTCCGCAAAAACGGTGCCAACGGTCTGAATTGATATCGCACATAAAGCAAACAACAGCTAAGCGAATTCCTGTGCAGCTTGCACAAACTTGAAAAAATCGGCAAAAACCTATTGACTTTTAAGCAGAATTGGTGTATAATCAATTTCGTTGTCAAGGACAAGTTCTGACAGCGAACAGAAAGCACAAGGCCTGGTAGTTCAGTTGGTTAGAACGCCGCCCTGTCACGGCGGAGGTCGTGGGTTCGAGTCCCATCCAGGTCGCCAATTCTGCTTTCCAATTGCCTCTGTAGCTCAGTTGGTAGAGCAGGGGACTGAAAATCCCCGTGTCGTTGGTTCGATTCCGACCGGAGGCACCATTCATGCGGATTTAGCTCATCTGGTAGAGCGCCACCTTGCCAAGGTGGAGGTAGCGAGTTCGAGCCTCGTAATCCGCTCCATAACGCGGTGGGGAAATATCTCTGTCGTGCAAGAAAGAACAGAACTTCGGTTCTGTTCTTTTTTTGTTGCCCTGCCACCATATCATAAAAACCGCCCATGGAGAGGATTCCGCGGGCGGTTTTGCATTTAGTATATGGTGTAGGGTGCCCCTGCAAATGCCTTGCTTTCTGTGATCTCCAGATGAGGAAAAGCATCCTGCAATATGGCACGGAACCGCTCCAGTACAGGCAGCTCCGTGGTGCAGTGGCCGCAGTCCATCAGACCCATTCTGCGGTTGGCGGCCTCACACCAGACGCTGTGCTTTACATCGCCTGTAATGAGGATATCCGCACCTGCCGCCTGCGCCTCGCCCAGCAGATCACCGCCGCTGCCGCCGCACCACGCAATGCGCCCGATGGACTCCGCAGGGCAGAAGCAGCGAACATCCTCACAGCCGAAAACGGCATAGCATACATCTGCAAGAGCCTGTACCGTCACAGGCTTTGTGAGATCTGCCACGCAGCCTAAAGTTCTTCCGCCGGAAAGCTGCTCCAGGGGCTTGATCTCTCCCAACGCCAGATGCTTTGCCAGCAGCTCGCCTATGGCAGCATTGGTTCCCGCAGGGGCAACATCCATGCAGGTGTGGGAGCAGATGGCGGCAATATCATTAGTGATAAGATGCCACACGGGATGTGTGCTGTCTATGTTCTTTAACCCGCCCCAGATCACGGGATGATGGGAAATAATGAGATCCGCACCCAGATCAGCGGCTTCCTGTACCACATCCTTGGTGATATCCAGAGCCAGCAGCACCTTTTTCACGGATTTTTCCCTGTCGCCCACCAGCAGCCCCGAATTATCATAGGCTTCCTGTGCGGAAAAGGGGGCGGCGGCATCCAGTGCGCTGTAAATATCTCCTGCTGTGATCATGCAAGCTCTCCTTTCTCCAGCCACAAATTAATGGCACGGATGAGTTGTTCGGTATCTGCGGCATCCTCGCTGCCGGCGGCACGCTGACCCTCCAGCCGTTTGCCAAGCCGTTCCAGAATGGTGGCAATGTAGATCCTTGTCAGCATCTCGCTGCGGCGGAGCTGCCCCACATAGCAGGCCGCCTCGGAAAGCGGTTTGGTATCACCCGTATACACCGCCTGCATCACCGTATAAAGATGGGTGTCCTTGACAGCGGTCTCCTTTTGCAGGGCAAAGCCGTTTTCCGCAAGCCAGCCCCGCAGCACCTCCGCCTTGGTCATGGGCTGTAAGATCAGATTGGTACCCCGCTGCAGCCACTTGGCACAGGGGTCTGCCAGAATATCCCGTATGGTCTCGCCGCCCATACCCGCAATGATCACATCGGTGATGCCCTTTTCAGGCACGTTTTTCAGTCCGTCAGAGCAGCAAAGCGAGATTTTATCCGCCACCTGAAACCGTTTCAGGGTCTGTGCGGCAGCGGAAAGGGGTCCCTGCTTGATATCCGTTGCCAGAACACGGCTGCATTTTCCGCTGCGGATGAGATAAGCAGGCAGCAGGGCGTGGTCGGTACCGATATCGCAGGCGTAATCGCCCCGCACAAAAGAGGCACAGCACAAGAGCCGTGCGGACAAGGGGATCATGGCGATTCCTCCGTTCATAGATGAATTTCTTCTAAATTATAGCATAAATGGTTGCATTTTGCAAGGAGATTTGGTATAATATTAGAAGCGATTTTTCGCAAAACGATTTTGGAGGAAAAAAGATGGGTAAAAAAGCTCTGTTGATCACAAGTGCGGCAGTGCTGGCTGCACTGGGTCTGGCAGCATCGCCTTTGCTGTTCGGCAAAAGCAAAACAACAGATAAACTGAGTGCGTACCTGAAGGGTACGGAAAAATTCACCGAGAAGGAAGTGGCATTACTGGATATGGACGGCAACGGCAAGATCGACCGAATGGACTGGATCAAGGCAAAATACAGTGCCGTGTTCGGCGGCGACAGCGATGTGATGCAGGTATATGCTCCCGTGGAGACCAATGTCAAGCTGCTGGGCCGCACCTATCATCACGAGGAGAGCAAGACCACATGGTGTTCTCTTTCGGGTACAGGCGTGCATTTTCTTATGAACGGCAGCAAGTGCAGCGTTACGCTGGTGGGTGATTCCCAGCATACCGGCGGCGAGGCCAATGCCGCACGCTATGCCGTCTATCTGGACGGTGCTTTGTGGAAGGATGCACAGCTCACCACTCCCACACTGGAGCTGGAGATCCTGAACACCGATACTGCTGCCGCCCATGAGATCCGTATCATCAAGCTGTCCGAGTCGGGCAACTCCGCACTGGGCATCCGTGATATCACGGTGGATGGTAATTCTCCCATTATTCCCGTTGCCGCAAAGGCACATACCATCGAGTTCATCGGCGACTCCATTACCTGCGGCTACGGTGTGGATCTGGAGCAGACAGGCGGCGGCTTCAAGACCCTGACGGAAAACGTCACCCGTACCTACGCCTATCAGACCGCCCTTGCACTGGATGCAGATTACAGCATGGTCAGCTTCAGCGGTCACGGCATTCTTTCGGGCTATACAAGCAACGGACAGAAGAACCAAAATCAGCTTGTTCCTCCGCTGTATGATAAGCTGGGCTCCTCCTACGGCAGATTTGAAGGCACCCTGCAGCCCCAGAGCATTCCGTGGGATTTTGCCGCAGAGCCTTCCCTCATCGTCATCAATCTGGGCACCAACGATCCCTCCTACACCGGCAGCGACGGCACCCGTATGAGAGAATACGCCGATGCCTACGTCGCCTTCCTGAAGGACGTGCGTGCCAAGAATCCCAATGCGCCCATTCTCTGTACACTGGGCATTATGGGTACTACCCTCTGTGATGCCATGGAGCTGGCTGTTTCCGATTACACCGCACAGACAGGGGATACCAACATCAGCAGTATGCGCTTTGCCGCACAGCTTGCAGAGGACGGCTATGCCGTTGACTGGCATCCCACCGCAGCTACCCACAACAAGGCAGCAGCCGTTCTCACGGAGTACATCCGCAACTGGCTGGGCTGGTAATTCACAGGAGGTCTGCTTATGTATACCGTAGCACAAGCAAAAGCATATATCGCAGGCGGCGCATTGGATGCCCGTCTGGAGGGTCTTTACGGCTGTTGCGGAGAGGCTCTTGCGCCCTACCGCACCCGCCTGACCGATGCCGTGGATGCCTTTGTACAGCAGTACGGCAGCCGCTTTGCCTGCCCCCCCGATGAGATCCCCGTACAGATCTTTTCCGTATCCGGCAGAACCGAGCTGGGCGGCAATCATACGGATCATCAGCACGGCAGAGTGCTGGCAGCAGGTGTCAGCCTGGATGTGATCGCAGTGGCATCTCCCGTAGCGGAGCCTGTGATCGCCGTAAAATCCGAGGGCTACCCCGAGGATGTCATCTCTACGGATGACCTTTCTGTGCAGGAAAACGAGATCGGACGCTCCGCCGCACTGATACGGGGCACGGCTGCGCTTTTTGCGGAAAGAAACATCTCTGTGGGGGGATTTGTGGCATACACCACCTCCTCCGTGTTAAAGGGCAGCGGACTTTCCTCCTCTGCGGCATTTGAGGTCATGCTGGGTGCCGTCTGCAATCACTTTTTTGCACAGGATGCCCTTTCCCTTGATACCCTTGCCATCATTGCACAGGGCGTGGAGAACCGTTATTTCGGCAAGCCCTGCGGCCTGATGGATCAGATGGCCTGCGCCCTTGGCGGTGTCGTAGCCATTGATTTTGCTGACCCCGCAAAGCCCGTCTGGGAGCAGGTCACTCTGGATTTTGCCAAGGAGGGCTACGCCTTCTGCATCATTGATACAGGCGGTGACCACGCCGACCTAACCGATGATTACGCAGCCATTCCCGCAGAGATGAAAGCCGTGGCAGCGCAACTGGGTGCCGCTGTTCTGCGAGATGCAGATGAGGATGCCTTCCGAGCAAACCTGCCTGCCATCCGTGCAGCCTGCGGCGACCGTGCGGTCATGCGTGCCATCCATTTCTTCGATGACAACAACCGTGTGCCAAAGCAGATCGCTGCACTGGCAGAGGGTCGCTTTGACGATTATCTGCGGATGGTCACCGAGTCGGGACGTTCCTCGCTGGCAAATCTCCAGAATATTTTCTCCTGCCGTCATCCGCAGCAGCAGGCTGTGACCCTTACCCTTGCCCTCTGCGAGCGTTTTCTGGCAGGCAGGGGAGCCTGCCGTGTTCACGGCGGCGGCTTTGCGGGTACCGTACAGGCCTATGTCCCTGCGGAGGAATGTGAAGCCTTCCGCAAGGCCATGGACAGCGTACTGGGCGAGGGTGCCTGTCATGTCCTGAATATCCGCAGGGAGGGTGCGGCAGTGCTGCTGCCCTCTGCATACAATCCTTGATAAGGAGTATCCCATGCTGCTTCAAGTTCTGAAAGAAATGATCGCACAGCGCAAAGTACTGCTGCTGGGCTTCGGCAGAGAAGGCCGTGCCCTGTACCGCCGTATCACACAGGTCGGCGGCTATGCAGCCCTTGGCATTGCCGATCAGAACCCCATTGCCGATGCCCCCGAGCAGGTCGTACTGCACATCGGAGCAGACTACCAACAGGCCATGAACGCCTATGATCTGGTGTTCAAAAGCCCCGGTATCGTGCTGGAAAAAGACCCGGTGGAGCTTTCCTGCCGTGTCACATCCCTGACAGAGCTGTTTCTCACGGCATACCGTGACCGCTGCATCGGCATCACGGGCACCAAGGGGAAATCCACCACCTCCTCTCTGCTGTATCATGTATTGCAGACCGCAGGTGTACCCTCGGTGCTGGGCGGCAACATCGGCATCCCCATGGCAGATCTCTACGAGCGCATTGCCGAGGATACGGTCATTGTGCTGGAGATCGGTGTCCATCAGCTTCAATACATTACCGTATCTCCCAAAACGGCTGTGTTCCTGAATCTGTACGAGGAGCATCTGGACCACTACGGAACCTTTGCATACTATGCCTACTGCAAGGAGAACATCTACCGCCACCAGCAGCCCCATGATCTGCTGTACTGCGATGAGCCTTCTCTGCCCGCAGCAGGGGATTGTGCCGCCACGGTGCTTCGCATTGCCATGGATGACAGGAATGCGGATGTTTCTCTCCACAACGGCAATACGGTACGCAGCGGCAGCGCATCCATGGTGCTGCCCGAGGATATGACTCTGACAGGACTGCATAACCGCCTGAACTGTGCCGTGGTCTATGCCGTTGCACGCAGGCTTGGCGTAACGGATGCCGCCATTGCACAGGGCATCCGCAGCTTTCAGCCCCTGCCCCATCGTCTGGAGATGCTGGGGGAGTGTGAGGGCATCCGCTGGGTCAACGATTCCATTTCCACCGCCTGTGAGACCTGCATACAGGCTCTGAACAGCCTGCCGGATACGGATACCGTACTCATCGGCGGCATGGACAGAGGCATCTGCTATACACCGCTGCTGACCTATCTGGCAGAGGCAGCAGTACCCCACATCATTCTGATGTCCGATTCGGGCAGACGCATTGCCGAGGAAGCAAAATCCTTCGGTACTGCCCTGACAGAGCGCATTTTGCTTGTCAAAGACCTGACGGAAGCTGTGGCAGCCGCAAAGCAGATCACCTCCAAGGGGAAAATCGCTTTGCTTTCTCCCGCAGCGGCAAGCTATAACGAATACCGCAACTTTGAAGCCAGAGGCGAGCATTTCAAGCAGCTCGTTTTCTCTTCCCAAGCAAACTGATTTGCAGAAAGTACAATGCTATGAAAACCATCTATCTTGTGATTCCCTGCTACAATGAGGAAGCTGTGCTTCCCGAAACCACCAAGCGGCTCACGGAGCTGATGAGCGATCTGCGGCAGCAGGGGATGATCACCCCACAAAGCCGCATCGTGCTGGTCAATGACGGCTCCAAGGACCGCACATGGGAAATGATCGAGGAATACTACCGCACACAGCCGCAGTTCTTTGAGGGCATCTGCCTTTCCCGCAATCAGGGGCACCAGAACGCCCTGCTGGCAGGTATGATGACCGTAAAAGACCGCTGCGATGCCGTGATCTCTCTGGATGCAGACCTGCAGGATGACATCAACGCCATCCGTGAGATGATCGCCAAGTTTGAAGAGGGCTTTGATGTGGTCTACGGCGTACGCAGTGCCCGTAAGACCGATTCTGCCTTTAAGCGCATGACCGCACAGGGCTTTTACAAGCTCATGCACCTGATGGGTGCGGAGGTGGTGTACAATCACGCCGATTACCGCCTGATGAGCCGCAGAGCCCTGGAGGGTCTTGCGGAGTACCGTGAAGTCAACCTGTTTTTGCGGGGCATCGTGCCCATGATCGGTTATCCCTCCACCACGGTGTACTACGAGCGTGCCAAACGCTTTGCGGGGGAATCCAAATACCCCTTAAAGAAGATGCTGGGCTTTGCCATGCAGGGTATTACCTCCCTTTCGGTCAAGCCCATCCGCATGATCACCTCTCTGGGCGTGACGATCTTCCTTGTAAGCATGGCAATGATCATCTATTGCCTCATCCGCCACTTTACGGGGTATACCGTTGCGGGCTGGACCTCCACCGCTATTTCAGTATGGGCCATCGGAGGCTTGCAGCTCTTTGCAGTGGGTGTCATCGGTGAGTATATCGGCAAGATCTACCTGGAAACCAAGCAGCGTCCCAAGTATTTTGTCCAGACCTACCTCTCCGACCGCAAGGATGACAACGGGGATTTCACCCACCGTTGATTTTACCGAAAAAACAGCGCTCCGTAAAAATTTTCGGCAAACTATTGACAAAATCATGAAGATATTGTAAACTTATAGGGTATGGGTTACTGTATCATCCGCAGGTGCGGAGGGTGCCGGACCCAAGTATTGATTCAAAAAGGCGGTTTACCAATGAGTTTATTTGATCGTATTTTCGGTTCGTACAGCGAAAAGGAGCTGGCAAGAATCGAGCCCCTGAAGCAGAAGGTGCTGAACCTTGACGAAGAATACAAAGGGCTTTCCGATGTAATGCTGAAGGCAAAAACACCGGAGTTCCGTGAGCGTCTGGCAAAGGGCGAAACCTTGGATGATATTCTGCCCGAGGCACTGGCCACCGTCCGTGAGGCTGCCGACCGTGTGCTGGGCAAAAAGCCTTTCCCCGTACAGATCATCGGTGCCATTGTGCTGCACCAGGGCCGTATTGCGGAAATGCGTACCGGTGAAGGTAAAACCCTGGTAGCCTGCGTGGCAGCCTATCTCAACGGCCTTAGCGGCAAGGGTGTGCACGTTGTTACCGTGAACGATTACCTTGCAAAGACCCAGTCCGATGAAATGGGTAAGGTGCTGCGTTTTCTGGGTCTGACCGTAGGCTGTATCCTCCACGGTCTGAACAACGACCAGCGCCGTGCCGCATATAACTGTGATGTTACCTACGCCACCAACAACGAGATCGGCTTTGACTACCTCCGTGACAACATGGTCATTCATAAGAAGGACTGCGTGCAGAGAAAGCCCAATTTCGCCATCGTGGATGAGGTGGACTCCATCCTTATTGATGAAGCAAGAACCCCTCTGATCATTTCCGGTCAGGGTGATAAATCCACCGATTACTACGAGCGTGCCGATAAGTTTGCCCGTACCCTTACCCCCATCACCATTGTGGAAATGGACGAGAAGCAGGATCAGGACGAGAGCTTTGATGAGTACGACTACATCGTGGATGAAAAGGCAAAGTCCGCAACCATCACCCGCCGCGGCGTGCAGAAGGCAGAAAAGTACTTCGGCGTGGAAAACCTGATGGATGCCTCCAACATGACCCTGCTGCACCACATCAACCAGGCCATCAACGCCCACGGTGTCATGCACATTGATATCGACTATGTGGTCAAGGATGATGAGATCATCATCGTGGATGAAAACACCGGCCGCCTGATGCTGGGCCGCCGCTATAACAACGGTCTGCACCAGGCCATCGAGGCAAAGGAGGGTGTAAAGGTCAAGCATGAGTCCAAGACCCTTGCCACCATTACCTTCCAGAACTACTTCCGCCTGTACAACAAGCTCTCCGGTATGACCGGTACCGCCATGACCGAAGAGGACGAGTTCCGTGAGATCTACAAGCTGGATGTTATCGCCATCCCCACCAACCGTCCCGTCATCCGTAAGGATCAGCATGACGTGATCTACCGTACCGAAAAGGCAAAGTACGCCGCCATCATCGAGCAGATCCTTGCCTGCCACGAAAAGGGACAGCCCGTTCTGGTGGGTACCATCTCCATTGAAAAATCCGAGCTGCTCTCCAAGATGCTGCATCGCCGCGGCATCAAGCATGAGGTGCTCAACGCAAAATATCACGCCAAGGAAGCAGAGATCGTTGCACAGGCAGGTAAGCTGGGTGCCGTGACCATCGCCACCAACATGGCAGGCCGTGGTACCGATAT
>SVNP01000009.1 GCA_015066805.1 Ruminococcus sp.
TGAGTGCCTGCCGGAGTATTTCCAAGCTGCTGCGGCGGCTGGGTATGCGTGTGGATTGGACCGTGGGCGGCAAGGAAGCGGTAGTGCGCGCCAATGAAGCCATTGAAATGAAGGATGCCTACCGTATGTATCTGGTGGATTGGCTGATGCCCGATATGAACGGCATCGAAACGGCACGTCAGCTTCGCAAGATTACCGGTGAGGAACCGCCCATTGTGCTGCTTTCCGCTTATGATTATGCAGAGATCGAGGCGGAAGCCAAGGAAGCGGGGATCCAGGATTTTGTGACCAAGCCTTTGTTTTTGTCGGATATCCGCAGCTTGCTGAAACGCCTTTGCAATGCGGAGAAGGAAACCTCCGCCACGCCCCAGAACAGCGCCCTGAAGGGCAAACGGGTGCTTGTGGTGGAAGATACCTTGTTGAATCAGGAGATCTCCGTGGATATTCTGGAGCTGGTCGGTATTCATGCAGATGTGGCAGAAAACGGACAGGTGGCTCTGGATATGCTGCAAAGCAAGGACAGCAACTATTACAGCCTTGTTTTTATGGATATTCAGATGCCGGTTATGGACGGTTATGAAGCCGCCCGCAGGATCCGTAAGCTGGAAGATCCTGTGCTGGCTGGGATTCCCATTGTAGCTATGACCGCCAATGCCTACGATGAGGACAGAAAACAGGCATTTGCTGCCGGCATGGATGAACACATCACCAAGCCCTTGGATGTTGCACAGCTTTTCCGTACCATTGAAACACTGGCTGCACATATGCCTTCGGCGACGCAGGGTGAAAAAGAGGGTTGACAACTACCGCAAAACCTGGTAAAATCATTTTATGCATTGCACAGCAACGGGAACCGTAAACAGAAAATATGAGGACTACATGAGAATTGCGATTTGTGATGACAGCGTTTTGGATCGGGAGATTATCCGGGATTTTTTGCAGATGTATACCGCCGAGCATGCGATCTCCGTTACCATTGAGGAGTACGCCAATGGCATGCAGCTTGTTTATGATGTGGAAGACGGCAGGTTTTTTGATGTGATTTTTCTGGATATTCTCATGGATGGACTGCATGGGATGGATATTGCACGCAATCTGCGAAAAATGGATTACAACGGTAAAATCGTTTTTTTGACCTGTACCGCCGATTTTGCCGTGGACAGCTATGAGGTGGAAGCAGCGGGATACCTGCTGAAGCCCCATTATTATGAAAAGTTCTGCGCCTTATTTGAACGTATTGCGGAACGGATGCCCCATGACGGATATCGGCTGCTTTCCCGCGGGCGGGTGGTGGTTGTGCCCTATGATGAGATCGTCTATGTGGAAAGCTGCAATAATACCTGCACACTGCATCGGGCAGGCGGTGCGGTGTATACCATCTATAAAAAGCTCAGTGAGATTGAACAGGCCTTGACAGACCGACGGTTCTTGCGCTGCCACCAGAGCTTTCTGGTGAATATGCGATATATTGCCAAGGCAGATAAACAGTTTGAGCTGACCACCGGTGATGTGGTGCTGATCCGGCAGCGCAGCTTAAGAGAGATCCGACAGACGTATCTGGATTATACCACAATGGAGATGAAACCATGACCTTACAGGAATTTTACAAAAAAACAGGCGGGGAGCTGGATGAAGTGCTCCGCCGCCTGATGAGCGAACGTCTGATTTTGAAGTATGTGAAAAAATTTCCGGAGGATCCGCATTTTTCTCAGCTTAGCCAGGCCGTGGCACAGCAGGATTACGAGACTGCGTACCGTGCTGTGCATACCTTGAAGGGCTTGTGCCTTTCGTTGGGCTTTCTCAAGCTGAGCAAGCCTGTTATTGCGCTGACAACAGAGCTGCGAGAAGGAAACACAGGGCATCTGCAGGCATATTTTGCGGAGATCGCCGCGGCCTACGAAGAGCTTCTGACATGGATCGCTCAGCTTGAGGGCTGAAAAATGCGGTTTTACGCCGAGATGGTATGCTCCACCCGGCTTGCGGGCATATCCCGCAGGATCTGACGGATGTATTCTGCTACCACAGCAAGAAATTCACGGTTGGTGGGGAGATATGCTCTCATATCCTCAGGGTACCCGAAAATGCGGAGGATAAAGCCTGTGTTGCCTCGCTGGCAGCTCTGAGAGATGGCGTAGCGCATGGCACGCTCAATGCTGTAGGCACTGGCTGCGTAATACTGGGCGGAAATGGCCGGATATACGATCTTGGACATACTGGTCAGGGCAATGGGGTTTTCAATGGCGAAATACAGTGCTGTTTTCAGGTAGTGGAACCCCTTTGTATTTGCGGGAACGCCCAGCTTCAGCAGCGTATTGATGATAACTGCTTCGCAATCAAAGCGCACATTGCTTTTTTCTGCCACAGATGCGTTTGCGTGAATTTCCATAAAAACCAACCTTTCAAATTGTTCCGTTCGGAATTGAATGTTTGATGCAACCCTTGTGGTTTCCATCAACAGGTATTATTATACACTATTTTGCAGTGTTTGGCACAAAGTAATGGATATTGACAAGTTTTTCGGGGAATTTGACAAACCCTCTCTTTTGTACCTTTTTTCAAACCAAAACCTAATGGCTCGACACGATATCTGCCGCAGCTCACCACCTTATAGCAAACCAACAGCCACACCGAGCATCTGCCCGGTGTGGCTGTTGACTTGTTTTGGAGATCAGGTGTTCTTCATAATAATGGAGCCTACACATTCGCTGACGTGCTCGCAGGCATCGGCACAGGCCTCCAGACAGTCGTAGATCTTGTACCATGCGATTTTTTCAAAGGCATCGGCCTTGCCCTTGGTAATGCTGCGTACAGAGGAAAGATACAACTTATCGCAAGCCTCCTCCACATCATTGCAGGCTACGATCAGGGAATGGAGCTTTTTGGATTTCTTGAAGTTTTCAAACTCCTCCATGATCTCACCCAGCAGATCGCAGGCCTTGACCAGATGCTTTGCATATTCAACAGCATTGGGTTCAATGGTCTGCACGTCAAAGATGTACAGCTTCTGCATAACCTCTTCCAGCAGATCGGGTACACCATCCATCTGCTGGCTCAGCAGATCCAGATCCTCACGATCCACAGGGGTAACAAAGGCCTTTGCCAGAGCTTCGTTCATCTCATGCTTTTTCAGGTCCGCACTGTGTTCAAAGGTGTGCATTTTCTCCAGCATGGATTCCAGTTGTGCAGGGTCATACTGCTCCAGACATTCCACCAGATAAGCAGCCGCATTGCGTGCCAGTGCAGCACAGGCCACATAGTTTTCAAAATAGAACTTATCACCTTTTGCCATGATCATTCCATCCTTTCTGTAATTGATCGCATTATGCGAAAATCAACATAAACAGCTTTGTCATCAGGTATCCCACCAGACCACAGCCCGGGAAGGTCAGTACCCATGTCAGCACCATTTCCTTTACTACGCCGAAGTTTATGGCAGATACCCGCTTGACCGCACCCACACCCATGATAGATGTGGTCTTTGCGTGTGTAGTTGATACCGGCAGACTGAAAACCGAACAGAACAGCAAAGACAATGCTGCTGCAATATCAGCGGAAAAGCCCTGATACTTTTCCAGCTTGACCATATCCATACCCACGGATTTGATGATCTTTTTGCCGCCCATGGCAGTACCCAGAGCCATTACCACAGAGCATACGATCATCAGCCATACGGGAATACTGATATCGGAAGGCAAAGACTGCCCGTGGGACATATATACGCAAAGCAGGATCACACCCATAAATTTCTGGCCATCCTGTGCACCGTGCATAAATGCCATGGAGGCTGCACCTGCAATCTGTGCGCCACGGAAAAAGGGCTCGGTTTTGGGACGGTTGGCCTTTGCAAACAGCTTGGTGACCAGCTTGCACACGCACCAGCCGAGTCCGAAGCCCAATATCACGGAAATAAAGATACCGTAAACTACCTTGACCCACTCGCTGCCATTTACGCCTTCAAAGCTGTTGTGAATGGCAATGGCACTGCCGGTCAGACCGGCGATCAGTGCATGGCTTTCACTGGTGGGAATACCGAATACCCATGCAAGCGTGGCCCAAAGCACAATGGCGAACAATGCCGCACTGAGCGCAATAATGGCAAGATCCGGATCTGTGCCGAAATCCACCATTTTGGTGATGGTTTCCGCTACGGTGGCGTTGACCATAGTCATGACGAATACACCCAGGAAATTAAATACCGCAGCCATGAGAATGGCAGCCTTGGGCGGCATACATCTGGTCACCACACAGGTTGCAATGGCGTTGGGGGCATCTGTCCAGCCGTTGACCAGTATCACACCCAGTGTCAGTACCACTGCAATAAACAGCAGGGGATTGGCAGTCATCTGGTTCCAAAAAGAGAGTATGTCCATATGCTTCTTCCTTTTCTTCATCAGGTTTTGTCACGGAATGCCAAAGGCATTCTTCCCGTTCATTATAACTTCTTTTTTGTAAAGTGGAAATCACAATTATGTAAAATCTATGTAAAACCGTTTTTTGAGCACGAAAAATGTCGCACGGCAAGCGACCAAATCACCGCCTTGCTGCGGTATAATAAGATCACAAACTAAAACATAGGAGGTACCCCAACATGACTGAGCTTGTATTTATTTTAGATCGCAGCGGTTCCATGGCAGGATTGGAGAAGGACACCATCGGAGGCTTTAACGCCATGCTGGAAAAACAGCGCAAAGAGCCGGGTGAGGCAGTGATCTCTACTGTGCTGTTTGACAATGAGGTGCAGGTGGTTCATGACCGTGTTCCCATTGCACAGGTGCCGGAGCTGACCGAAAAGGATTATTTCGTCCGTGGCTGCACCGCTCTGCTGGATGCCGTGGGCGGAGCCATTCACCACATCGGCAATGTGCACAAGTACGCCCGCAAGGAGGATGTGCCTCAAAAGACGCTCTTCATCATTACCACGGATGGCATGGAAAATGCCAGCCATCGGTACAGCTACCAGAAGGTGCGCCACATGATCGAACGGCAAAAGGAACGTTACGGCTGGGAATTCCTGTTTTTGGGTGCCAATATTGATGCTGCCAAGGAGGCAGGAAAATTCGGTATTGATGCTTCCATGGCTGCCGATTATCACAGCGATTCGGAAGGTAC
Source organism: Ruminococcus sp. (assembly GCA_015066805.1). Classification (GTDB taxonomy): domain Bacteria; phylum Bacillota; class Clostridia; order Oscillospirales; family Ruminococcaceae; genus Firm-04. The sequence continues at coordinate 5,110 of SVNP01000009.1, forward strand.
TGCCCTGAATTATGCGGTGCTGAGCGAAACCATTTCCTGTGCCCGTGCAGGTGCCGCCCCCCTTTCTGCCGATTGGAAAAAGCGCATTGATGCGGATTTCAGACGGCGCGGCGGCAAGAAATAACATCTGTTGCCCACAACGGGAACCCCTCTTGCTGAAAAGGCGATGGGGGTTCCCGCTTTTTTCATCTGCTGTCGTTGCATTGCCGCTGCATTTGTGCTATAATGGAATCAAACTTGCTGCTTTTAAGCAGCCCGGTTCAGTGAAAAGGAGGCGTACCTATGCCCTTTGCCATTGTTCGCAATGATATCGTCAATATGCAGACGGATGCTGTGGTGAATACCGCCAATCCCGAGCCGCTGATTGGTGTGGGGGTAGACAGCAGACTGCATCAGAAAGCAGGGCGCAGATTACTGGAGGCCCGTCAGAAGATCGGAAAGATTGCCGTGGGAGAAGCCGCTGTGACAAAGGGCTACGGGCTGTCCGCCAAATATGTGATTCATACCGTTGGCCCCGCATGGCAGGATGGCAGCCATGGGGAGGAACAACTGCTGGCTTCCTGCTATGAAAATGCCCTGAAGCTGGCAAAACAGCAGGGCTGTACATCAGTGGCATTTCCTTTGATCGCCACAGGGCATTACGGGTTCCCCAAGCCCCTTGCCTTGCAGGTCGCCATTCGTGCTTTCAGTACGTTTTTGCTTGAAAACGAGATGCAGATCTATCTGGTGGTGTATGATAAGGAATCCTTTGTGCTTTCGGAGAAGCTGTTTCAATCCGTTAACAGCTATATTGATGAGAATTACATCAGTATGCAGGTGCGGCAGCAGCGCAGAGAACGCAATCTGTTCGGTGCTGTGGGTGCGCCACGGCAAATGGGCAAAATCAACCGCCCCGAAAGCAGCCTGCACATGGAATCCGCTATGTGCGAGGATGCGGCTGTTGATTTTGAGGCACCTGTCTGCTCGGCGGCTCCTGCCACTGATTGGAGCAGCCTGCTGAAAGATCTGGATGAGGGCTTTTCTGTGACGCTTTTGCAGCTCATTGACCGCACAGGAAAAAAGGACTCCGAGATTTACAAAAAGGCCAATGTGGACAGAAAACTGTTTTCCAAGATCCGCAACAATCCCGATTACAAGCCGTCAAAATCCACGGCTTTGGCCTTTGCCTTTGCGCTGGAGCTTGATCTGCAGGAAACCAAGGATTTCATTGCACGGGCAGGCTTTGCCCTTTCCCGCAGCAGCAAATTTGATGTGATCGTAGAGTATTTTCTCGTCAACGGCAACTATGATCTGTTTGAGCTGAATGAAGTGCTGTTTGCTTTTGATCAGCCTTTGATCGGTGCGTAAGGAATATAGGGGAGGAGATGGATATGAGATCTGCCTTTTATCGGATGCTTTCCGTGACCCTGCTGTGTATGGGGCTTTGCGCCTGCGGAACGCAGCAATCCCCGGAGCTTTCCGCAGATGTATCGCAGCAGACCGATGAGCCTTCTGCTGCGACCACAGTGACGACTACTGCCTCCACCTCTGCGGCAACTATGCTTTCTGCCGAGCCGGACACGCTGCTGTATGCGGAAAGCCATACCAAAGCCCTCTGTGATGCGATCGCGCGGCGGCAGTTTACCGTAAAAATGGAATCCTATTATCAGGATACACTGCTTGCGCTGGTGTATCTGGAGGTCAACAGTGATGACCTGCATATGCGTACCGAATATATGGATACAGGGCAGGAAACGGAGCTGTATTGCGTGGAAAACGCCATGTATATACTCCGCAAGGACAGCTTGCAATGCGTGGATGCTTCCAACCGATACGCCGTGGAAAATGATCCCGACAGCAGACAGCTTTGCGGATTGTTTTTCAATTGCGGTACGTTTGCCGCTCCTATGACGGTACTGTCTGAAGAAACCTCCGGAACGGAGATCACCGAGCGGTTTGAGCATGTAGGGCAGGAGATGTATCTGGTGTTTGATGCGGAAAGCGGTGCCTTACTGCGCTGCGGCAGCAAGGAAAGCGAGCAGCGGGTGAGCCTGCTGGAGGAAACAGCAGTACAGATCACCCTGCCGCAGCAGACAGCCCATAATTGAATCGACGCACAGGGATCTATATCGGCTCGGAAAACAACCAAACCTCGGCACCTGCACATCAGCAGGTGCTTTTTGTGCATTGACATTGCCTGCGGCATATGGTAAAATACAGCTAGGTTGCAAAGGAAGAAGGATTTCTGTTTTGAACACACAATTTCACAACTCTCAGCAGGGGAGCTCAACCTATGGTGGAGAATGTGCAAAAAAGGCTTCCTTGTACTCAACATTACAATATGGTATAATTCTTATTGGAAAGGAAGAAAACCTATGTCCGGACAAACTGATTTTCATTCCAATCTGACAGATCGCAGAAAAGCCCTTGGCCTGACCCAGGAGCAGCTCGCCCAACGGTTGAATGTGTCCTCTCAGGCGGTATCCAAATGGGAGAAAGGACACTTCCCCGATGCCGCCCTGCTGCCGCAGATCGCCGAAGCACTGGATATTTCGCTGGATGCATTGTTTGGTCTCGGCGTACAGGATCATGCCGAGCCGGAAACCATTGTATGTCGGCATCTGCAAAGTCTGCCGCCGGAAAAACGGCCCCAATGGATGGCGCATCTACTGTATGCGCTGCTGTGTTCCTATTCTCCCTCGGCGGATCTTTCCGCTATTCGCTTACGAAGCGGGGAGGAAGCGGAAACCTACGGTGTGCTGCATACCGATCATGAAATTGCACTGGAACGGTTAAATGCCGACCTGCGCTATTTTATGTATCTGGAAAAGCCCGCTGCAGGCGTGGCAGCCTATTTGCAGGATGAAAAAGGCATTGTGCGCCTGCTTTCCACCCTTGGGGATGCCGATGCGGTACGGATGATCCGATATATGGCCGGAAACTGCCGCAACAAGCTGTTTTTGCCTGCAATGCTTGCCGAAAAGCTGAATATTCCGACGGAAAAGGTGCAGCAGATCATGAACCGACTGGATCGCTTTGGTCTGGTATGGCGCATGGCAGGGGATTTCAACGAAGCATCGCCTACCATATTATATGGTTACACCCATAATCCTGCGGTGGCTATGCTGCTGGTACTGGCCCAGTCGATCTGTAACTATCTGAAGACACGGGATCCGAATATTGACCGTTTTACCTACGGTTCCCTGCAGGATCAACGAAACGGAGATCCAAAGCAGATCCCGCAGGTAAGCGAGTGGGATGCCGACAGTCTGTAACTTTTTTCGTTTGGGGGAGGATTTATGAAACGACTCATCGCTTTTTTCACCGCAATGACTTTGCCTGCCGTGTTCTGTTCCGCTGCCATGGTACACGCAGCAGGGGAGGACACCATGCACATCACCGTTGATCTTGGCGGCAGCGGAAAGCCCATCAGCCCGTATATTTACGGCATCAATGAATACGGCCATCAGGAGAATCTGAAAAAGCTCTCGGTGAATGCCATCCGTCAGGGCGGCAACCGTATGGTGGCTTATAACTGGGAAAACAACGCCTCCAATGCCGGTTCTGACTGGAAACACAGCTCCGACAACAATCTTTCCAACTCCGATGCACCTGCGGATTGCGTGCAGCAGTTGGTGGATGAGGGCGAAAAATACGATATTGGCTATAAGCTGACCACTTTGCAGATGGCAGGTTATGTATCAGCCGATAAAAACGGCGTGGTCAGTGAAGCGGAGGCTGCACCCTCTGCCCGCTGGAACCGTGTGCAGCTTACCAAGGGCAGTGCCTTTGCCGCAGAGCCGGATCTCACCGACGGCGTGGTTTACATGGATGAATATGTGAACTATATCATTCAGAAGTATGGTGATTCTTCTGCCGCAACGGGTATTCAGGGCTATTCTCTGGATAACGAGCCTGCCCTCTGGCATCATACCCACAGCCGCATTCATCCGCAGGAGGTAGGCATTACCGAGCTGCGTGATAAATCCGTGGAGCTGGCAACTGCCGTGAAACAGCTTGACCCCGATGCGGAGATCTTCGGACCCGCTTTGTATGGCTACACCGCCTATGATCATCTGGCGGACAGCGACAGCAGCACCGAATGGGAAACCCTGAAGGCGGCAGGTGGCTATCACTGGTATCTGGATTACTATCTGGATTCCATGAAGGAGGCTTCCGATGCGGCAGGTGTGCGCTTGCTGGATGTGCTGGATATCCACTACTATTCCGAATCTTCCCGTGTGGGTGCCGAGGACAGATTGCAGTCTGTGCGAACACTGTACGAAAAAGGCTTTGTGGAAAATAGCTGGATCGGTCAGTGGTGCCAGGAGAATGTGCCGATTCTGCCTACCGTGCAGGCATCCATTGATCAATACTATCCCGGAACCAAGCTGGCTGTGACCGAGTATAATTTCGGTGGCGATACCGATCCTTCCGGTGCCATTGCACAGGCGGAGGCTCTTGGCTGCTTTGCCGATGCCAATGTGTATTTTGCATCCCTTTGGGGCGGCAGCGGTTATATTCTTTCCGCATTGAATCTGTATACCAATTTTGACGGCAAGGGCGGTGCGTTTGGTGATACTCTGATGCCCACCACGACCGATGATGTATCCCTTTCCTCTGCCTATGCAGCCATTGACGGAGCAGATGATTCCACTGTTACCGTTATGGTGACCAATAAGAACATGACACAGCCTATGGATACCACCATTGCGCTGCAGAATGCGGACAGCACCTATAAAAAAGCTGCTGTTTATGCCATTACGCCTGAATCCGATGAGATCACTTTGCTGGAGATCGTTGATACCGCTGCGGATGCTGTGGATATCACCTTGCCTGCCTACTGTGCCGCTATGGTAGTCATCTCCGAGGATGCTGCCGCATTTGACGGCACACAGGAAGAAAAACCTGTGGAAGAATCGGTGGTGTACGATGACCCCATGGGCATGATCAACGAAAACGGTTATGTGGAGATCCCCATTACCGATGCCGAGCATCTCAAGGAGATCATTATTACCGCCAATGTGACCTCTAAAGCAGGTTCTTCCTGGGGTAATGCAGGCTGCGCTGTGTGCATCAATGCAGTAACCCCTGAGGGCGAAGAATTCTGGACAAGTAAAAGCTACGGTCTGGATCTTGGCAGCGGTGTAAAGGCTGTGGTGGAGTTCGACGGTACCCTTTCCCATAAGGAAAACGGTGATATTCCCGCTGTGATCGCCGATGGTAAGGTAGAACTGCAAAAATGGTGGGATTCCTCCGAAAAGATGGAGCTGGATCAGGAGGATGAGATCATCATTACCTACACCTCGGTGGAGGTTGTATATGAATACCCCGCACAGCCCGAGGAGAACAATACGCTGCCCGGCGATGTAAACTGCGACGGCCTGGTGAAAATCAACGACGTGATTCTGCTGAACCGTGTGCTGGCAGAGGACACCTCTGCTGCCATTACGGAACAGGGTATGCTGAATGCCGAATGTGACGGCATCCCCACTGTTACCGTGGATGATGCTGTGACCATTCTGCGTGGTCTGGCAGGTTTGAAATAACACAAAAACGGAAGCCCTGTTTGGGGCTTCCGTTTGTTTTTTGTAGATGGTTCAGCGGGATTTTGCATACCACTGCTTTACGATCTGTTCTGCCTTTTTGTCCACAATGGAAAAACCCATTTCCGGCGCACGCTTGGGCAGCTTGGTATACCAATCCCACCAGAAAAAGCCTGCAAACCAAGGCTCATTCCACATGGCGGTCATGCAGGATTCATAGAAATTGGCTTGCTCATCTTCATCATAGGGGAATTCTCTGTGGCTGAAGTCATAGGGCATCATGGCGCAGCCCTTGGCACTGCGGCAGCCGATCTCCATAAAAATGATCTGTTTGCCGCCGTGGATGCGGGAAAGCTCCCGGAGCTTTTCCTTTTTCTCATTCCATACAGCAGTCATGTTGGCAAGGGAATCTCCCGGCACCTTACCCACGCCATAATAAGCGGAAGTGCCGATATAATCCACAGCGTCCCACCATTTCACGCCAAATTCCTTACCATGATTGGTGTTGTAGGTAATGGGTCCGTGGTAGATCTCTCTGACAGCGGCAATGGCTTTGCGCCAGTGCTCTTCTTTATGCTCGGTGCCAAGCATCTCGCAGCCCACACAGAACATTTCGCAGCCGGTTTCCTCTGCGATCTCTGCATAATGGCACAAAAATGCGGTGTAGGAGGAAAACCACTCCTTCCAGTAATCCTTATCCCCGATTTCTGCTTCGGGGAAGCGGATGTTGGCTCTCCATACGCCATCGGCGCAGTTTACCATAGGCTTCATGCAGACCTTCAGACCCAGTGCGTGCAGTCGGTGAGCTGCTGCCGCAACATCCTTATCGGTAACGGTATAGCGGTAATCGGGACGAATGACCGTAGAGCTGAAGCTGTCCTGTCTGACTACAAAGGCGAGGGCAGCCCAGTCGCCGCCAAGCCCTGCCAGCCGTTCCATGGAGGCGGCTGCTTCATCGGTGCGATAATCTCCGCGCTTGCCGTCAAATCCGTAGGTAAATCCTTTGATAAACATATAAAAACCTTCCTTTTACCCGGCCGGATATACAGGCCGGTATTCCTATACAGTATATCATATTTCGGCGTGATTTTCAATAGGCGGCAGCAGACAAAACCGATTTTCTTCTTCAGTTTTCGGAGGGAGAATCCGTGCTTTTGCTGCGTTCGTCGGTTACAAAATGTCTGACCGCAGCGGAGGGCTGTGTCAATTCTGTACGGAAGAAAGCAGGGTAGATCTGCCGCGGGTCATCGGCAGCCACCCAATGCAGATGCTCCTGTGCATCATCCATGTTCACGCTGCCTTCCACAGGAGAAAAATGCTCCGGTACCTGCATATAAAAATAAAAGGCGATCTCATAAATCAGCTTGCCCCGATTGGCGGTACAATCCCCATAGAAGTAGTTTTCGTGCACAAACCCCAGGCGGTCGATCTCCATGTGGACACCGGTTTCTTCCCAAACCTCCCGTATCGCGGCTTCCTCAGCGGTTTCGCCGAACTGAATGCGTCCGCCTACGGAATAGAGGTACTCGGAGTGATCGTTGCCCACCATCAGCACCTTATCATCCTTGCGGATGATGGCACCTACACGGATGTTCACCAGACCGTTTCCACAGGGCAGCGTCAGATCCGACGGGGAGTAATCGTGAAGTGTATGGTCCATAAGTTGCTCCTTTCATAGGTTCATCAGCCGATGCCGCAGCCGTGTGTATGGGTATCCTGAATAGAGATCACCGCATAGCTGTCGGTGCGTTCTGCCATTTTCTGTTGTCCGTTGGGATAAAAATGCTGCATCACATACTCAAAGGCATCAAAAACGGATCTGACCAGTACACGTTTCATAAGCTTTCCTCTCTGAAGGCATTTTTGCATTATAGCATGATATCGGGGCTTTTGCAAGGAGATTTGACAACATCCGCAACAAGTGGTATACTTGGTGTAATTAAGATACGGAGAAAGGAGAAACACAGGATGTATCAGCACATTTTATTTGATCTGGACGGCACTGTTACGGATTCCGCAGAGGGAATTCTGGCAACGGCAAGGTATACGCTGGCACAGTTTGATATTCTTTCGCCCGCCGAGGAACAGCTCCGACGGTTTATCGGGCCGCCCTTGCAGGATTCCTTCCGTGAGATTTTTGGTTTTTCCGAGGTCGAAAGCCGCCGTGCCGTGGAGATATATCGCAGCCGCTACCGCACAGATGGTATGTTCCGCGGTCAAGTCTATGCAGGTATACCGCAGCTTCTGGAGCAGCTTTGTGCCATGGGCAGAACGCTGCATATCGCCACCTGCAAGCCGGAGCCCTTTGCGGTGCAGATTTTAGAGCATCTGGGGCTGGCACGGTATTTCGCATATATCACAGGTGCCGCCTTGGATGATAGCCGCCGTACCAAAGGGGAAGTGATCGGCTGTGCGCTGGAACGCATTGGAGCTCCGCCCAAAAGGGATGTTGTAATGATCGGTGATCGTGAGCATGATGTTCTGGGGGCGAAAGAACATCATGTGGATTGCATTGGTGTGCTGTACGGCTATGGCACCCGTGAAGAACTGGAACAGGCAGGCGCATCCGCCATTGCTGCCACCCCTGCGGATTGCATTCCTTTGGTCTGATTGGTACAAGAAGAAAAGGGGCTTGCATCCGGTTGGATACAAGCCCTTTATGAAGCGGAAAGAGAGGGATTCGAACCCTCGAGACGCTATTAACGCCTACACGATTTCCAGTCGTGCGCCTTAGACCAGCTCAGCCATCTTTCCATATTACCGTATTCAATTGTGGTGGTGCGAGTGACGGGACTTGAACCCGTACGCCGAAGCACACGCCCCTCAAACGTGCCTGTCTGCCAGTTCCAGCACACTCGCATCGCATTCGGTACTTGAACATTATATCAGATTTTGCAGAAAAAGTCAAGGGCTTTTCTCAATGTTTTTATTTTCGGCAAAATGACCAAAAATATTTTGTCTGATGTTGCTTTCGGTATCGTTTGCACGAATTTAGCTTAATTGACCGCCTTTTCCCATGGAAATTCTTGACAAAATATACTTCATGTGATAAAATGAAAAATGACGACAGGGCGTATAATGTACCGATGTTGCCCGCGTCAGAAATATATGATTGAGGGGGAAACTCTATGAAAAAACACCAGTGGCTCGCTGCGCTCTGTGCCACAACAATGGCCTTTACCGCCATTGCAACCGATACGGTCAGTGCAGCAACGGTAATCACCGAGAACAAAACCGGTACCGAGGACGGATACAGCTACGAGCTGTGGAAGGACTCCGGCGACACCACCATGACCCTGCTGGGCAACGGCACCTTTAGCTGTGAGTGGAGCAACATCAACAATGCGCTGTTCCGCACCGGCCAGAAGTTTGACTGTACCCAGAGCTACAAGGATTTCGGCCGTGTTACAGTGGAATATGCCTGTGACTACAACCCCAACGGCAATTCCTACCTGTGTGTGTACGGCTGGACCAGAAACCCGCTGATCGAGTATTACATCGTAGATAGCTGGGGCACCTGGAGACCGCCCGGGGGCGATTCCATCGGCTCCATTACCGCCGATGGCGCAGTGTATGATGTATACAAGACCATCCGTGAGAACCAGCCCTCCATTGATGGCAACACCACCTTCTATCAGTACTGGAGCGTGCGCCGTGAGAAGCGTACCAGCGGTACCATTTCTGTACATGAGCATTTTGCCGCATGGGAAGAGATGGGTCTGGATATGAGCGGTAAGTTCTATGAGGTTGCTCTGACCGTGGAAGGCTACCAGAGCAGCGGCAAAGCAACCGTTACCAAGAACATCCTTACCATGGGCGGAGAGGCAACTACCACCACAGCACCGCCTCCTGTGGAGCCGGATGCGGACGGCTACTACTTCTACGATACCTTTGAAGAAGATATGGGCGGCTGGAATGCCAGAGGCTCTTCTTCGCTGGGATATTCCTCCTATTTCCCCATGGCGGGCAACAGTTCGTTGTATGTCACCGACCGTGCAGATACCTGGAACGGTGCAGGCCATGATCTCAGCGCAGGCACCTTTGTACCGGGCAAAAACTATGCCTTTGGTGCATCCGTGATGCAGGAAAGCGGCAGTACGCAGAATATTCTGCTGACTCTGCAATACAATGATGCCAACGGCGAAACCCAGTATACCACAGTGGCTTCTGCCGAAGCTGCCAGCGGTGAATGGGTGAACCTGGAAAACACATCCTTTACCATTCCCGCAGGTGCAAGCTCCATGCTGCTGTACGCCGAGATCGCTGATACCACCTGCGACTTCTACATGGATGAAGCCTACGGTGGCATTGAGGGCGTGACCGGTAAAACGCCTGTGGCAACCACTACGACTACTACTATCACCACTACTACTACACTGGATACTACTACATCAACCACTACAACCGGTACCCCTGAACCTACCGTGGTCGGTGATGTGAACTGCGACGGCAATGTGAAGATCGGGGATGTTATCCTGCTCAACCGCTTCATCAGTGAGGATGCTGCCGTGTCTGTTACCAATCAGGGCTTGGCCAATGCCGAAGTGGATGGCGTAAAGGGCATCAACAGCGATGATTCTACTGCCATTCTGAAGATCATTGCAGGCCTGTAACCCGAAACAATCCTGTATGTGTTGTGTAAAGCCTCTTCCTGCTTTGGCGGGGAGAGGCTTTTTGTGTGATGTGACTCGCGATGGTGTGAAAAACGCACAAAAGTTATTGACACAAATGGTGGAATGGTGTATAATAGTGTTAAGCGATGAGGCTTATATGCGATTTTCGAGAGGAGTGATCCTATGAAGCTGTTTCAAAAGATAAGTGTGACTGCAACCGCCGCAATGATGCTGTTTGCCGCATCGGGAGATCTTCCCCTGAGCACTGCGGTTTCTGCAATCAGCAGTGGCTCCTGTGGGCAGGATTTGTCTTGGACACTTGACGCAGCCGGTACCCTGACCATCAGCGGCGAGGGCGCCATGGAGGACTACTACTATGAGGAGGGCTATGCATCTCCTTGGGCAGACTACTCCCATGAGATTGAACGGGTCGTGGTAGAAGATGGCGTTACCTGCATCGGAGATTGGGCATTTCCTTCCTGTGGCTCGTTGACAGAAGTTATTCTTTCCGATACCGTTAGCCGTATCGGGCGTTATGCCTTTGATAATTGCAGCGCGCTGACAGAGGTGCAGATTCCTCAAGGGGTCAGCGGGATTGATGTAGGTGCATTTTATCAGTGCAGCAGCCTTACCTCGGTTGCTCTGCCTGCAAGTGTGACGAACATTGCGCTCAGTGCGTTTACCGGGTGTATAGGTCTTGTGGATTTTGTCATTTTAAACCCATCCTGCACCATATTCGATGCAAGCGGTACCATTTCCAATCAGTACGCCTATCAGCCGGAAAGCGGCACAACGGAATACGATCATACCTATACGCTCTATGGTTATGCGGATTCCACAGCACAGGCGTATGCCGAAAAGTATGATGTGGCATTTGTCGCCATTGAGTCTGTTTCCGCAACCGGAGATGTAAATTCTGACGGCGCAGTGGATACCATTGATGCGATCTGTGCGCTGGAGGAGTATGTTGCGGTTTCCATTATGGAGCAAGGCTCTGTTCTGAACGTGCCCCAACGGTTTGCGGCCGATATGGACGGCGACGGAAAGATCTCTACCATTGATCCGCAGGAGATCCTTGCGCTGTATGCAACAAGCTTACAGTAAATCATAGACCCGTTTGTGATGCGGAGTAATATCACTTATATGCATGAAAAGCACATCCTGTATCAAGGATGTGCTTTCGTGTGCTTTTTTGCTATATAATAAGCAGGATGTGACAATATGACAGTATCTGTGTGTGAATGCACATTGACTTTCGCAGCGGAAACCAGTACAATGAGGATGCAACATCGCAAAAGCGAGTGCATATTATCATATTTTGTTTAGGGGAGGATTTTCTATGATCCGGAGAAAAAAGTCAGTCAGTCTTCTGACTGCAGCGGTGCTGGCAGTTTCTGCTGTTGCCATTGATACAGGCAACACAGATGGTCTGCATGCCGCCGCCGCAAGCTATCCCATGCAGGAGTTCCGCATGGCCATTGCCAACACCGACCGCAATATCAACATCAGTGCCGCAGAAACAGGCGCACCGGTTACTTCCGATCTGCTCAACGGTACAGACAGTGAGGAGTGGCGGCTGAATTACATTCAGGCAGGCGTGTACGAGATCGTCAATGTGCAGACCGGCTATGTGCTGACCGCAGATGCAGGCGGCTACTGCACCGTTACCACCGATACCGATGCTGCCAATCAGCGTTGGAACATTGTGGGCGTGGAAAAGGATTTTGAGGGCTATATGCTCTATTACAAGATCACCTCCAATGCTGACAACAGCAAAGCCCTGACCTTTACGCCCGAAACCAATTCCTTCTCGCTGGAAAGTTACAGCGGTGCCGCCTATCAGAAGTATAAGCTGAACCTGAACGGTCTGGAAGGCTTTGCCGCCAATGCCATGGTCAACGGTAAGCAGAAGGCAGGTACCATCGGCGGTCTGCTGGGTGAAACCGTATTTGTGGATACCACCGAGGAATGTGTGGCCGCCATGAAACGCACCGAGCCCCTGACCATCGTGGTGACCGGCAATCTGGAGTTTAACGACTGGGATCAGGCTGACCAGAAGATCGAGGATGACAAGACCATTCTGGGCTCCTATTCCGCCAATATCATTTACAACTCCCGTTGGAGAAACGATGATTATAACGGCGATATCAATATTGCTCCCAGCAACAACATTGTGCTGCAGAACCTGCATTTCCGCGCCACCGAGCTGAACAGCAACGGCTGCGGCGTGATTCTGGTTTACATCTACTGCGGCAGAAACATCTGGTTTGATCACAATGATTTCAGCGCCACCTTTGCTCACGATAAGGACAATGAGGTTGGTAAGTTCATCTGGATCAACACTCCTGCAGCTAATTGGTCGGATAGCTGCTACATCGACATCAGCCCCGATTATATCACCATTTCCTACACGCACTTCAATAACCGCTTCTGGACTGTGGCCTACGGTACGCAGAACACCGAAACTACCCGTGACCGCACCACGCTGATGTTCAACAAGTGGGAGAACTGTGCAAGACGTACGCCCCAGATCGGTAACGGTAGCGGCCATGTGTACAACAGCTACCATACCTATTCCATTTCCAACCCCTCGCAGCAGATCATTGCAGGTGATGGCTGCAAAATGCTCACCGAATACTGCTACTTTGAGGGTCTGAAGGGTCTGGAATTTGCAGGCGGCGGCAGCAGCAGCTCTCCGTTCCGTGATACAGGCTCTGTTACCGCTTCCTCCGTAGGCGGCTCCGCTTCTGCCATGAATCAGAGCTTTTCTTACAGCCACAGTTGGGCACCTTCTTCCGAAAACTACGGCTATACGCTGATTTCCGCTGCCAACACCAAGAGCTTCTGCAACAGCTATGCAGGTGCTGTGACCGGTGACGGCAAGATGAAGTTCATTACCGATGCGGATCTTTCCAACTGGGTGATGACACAGTACGATACCCACTTCCTGGAGAGCATTACCGTTGGCGAGCTTTCTACCGGTAAAACCGGCGTTGCAATGGATACCGGTCTGAAGTATGCGTTCCGCAACTTTGGCAGCAATCTGTATCTGGAGGTTGCCGATGGTGCAGCCAACAGCAGCAATGTACAGCAGGGCAGCGGCACCGATGCAGCAGCCGTGCAGTGGACTTTGAAGGATGCAGGCGATGGCTACTACTACATCGTTTCTCAGCTTGGCGATGGTCAGACTTATCTGCTGAATATTGCAAACGGTTCTGCTGACAACGGCACAAATGTAGAGCTGTTTACCGACTCCGCAACCGATTCCCAGAAATTCAAGTTTGTGGATAACGGCGACGGCACCTATCAGATCGTGACCAAATCCTCCGGAGATGCAAGCGGTCTGGGCATTGTGGCAGGCTCCACCGAAGCAGGTGCCAATGTGGTGCAGTGGAAGTATGACGGTGCTGCCAACCAGTGCTGGCTCATTGAGGCTGTGATTGATCCCGTATACGGTGATGTGATCAGCAGCATGGTGCCCAAGGATGCCACCTATTACGCAAGCTGGGGCATTGATACCGATCTGCAGGTCGGTGACTTGGTCTTTGGTGACCGCCCCGTGACCTTTACCGCCATTCCCGAATCCCTCATAGGCTCCGAGTATGTGTATACTGCCTGTGATTCCAAATTTACCGCTTCCGATCTGGCTGTGATCACCGCTGCAGAGGATGCCGTGATCTCCGTGGGCTTTGATTCCCGCCTGACTTCGATCCCCGCATGGGCTTCCGCATTCACCAAAACCGATCTGACCTGTACCGCCAGCAACGATGTGGTCTTTGAGATCTATCAGATGGAGGTTGCAGCAGGGGAGTCTGTAACGCTGGGCGCACAGGGCACTTCCTCCGGTGTGGTCAATTACATTGCCATGGCAACTGTGATTCCCGAAGAAACTACTACGACTACCACAACAACTACCACAACCACTAGCACTACCACCACTTCTTCCGAGCCTCTTACTGTTCTGAAGGGCGATGTGAATGTAGACGGCATGGTGAAGATCGGTGATGTGATTCTGCTGAACCGTTTCCTGGCAGAGGATCAGACCATCAGCATTACCGATCAGGGTATGCTGAATGCAGAGTGCGACGATGTTGCCGGTGTAACATCCAATGATTCCATTGCCATTCTGAATATTCTGGCAGGCCTGTGATGCTGTGATATGTAAAAAGCCACTTCTGTGAAAGAAGTGGCTTTTTCTTATTCATATATGGCGTGAAAGGCACGGCAGTGACAGCGTGCTTTCTCATATAGCCCAAAAAGAGACACCCCAGGACGGGGTGTCTCTTTTTGTATTGCGTAGGAGGAATGGATTACTGAGCGTTGTCGCTGTTGTCATCCATCTTCTTCTCCAGCTTAGCCAGAGTGTTGGCAGCGAAGGTTCTGCCGCCGATGCCAAAGGAAATAGCAAAGGCAACGCAGATAGCAGCCACCACCAGAATGAAGGTACCTTCAACGATAGCATTGGCGATACCGAGCTGGCTCAGGCAGAGGAACACGGAAACCACATAAATAGCGATCTTTGCGATGAATGCGGTTGCCTTAGCGGTAGCAAACTTCTTGGCGATGAGGCTCTCAACGGTGTTGCCTGCGAAGATGCCCAGACCCAGAATAGCGATCACTACCAGTGCAGTGGGGATGAAGCTGATGATTGCAGCGCCGATGTTGGTCAGCACAGGCAGGTCCAGAACATTCAGACCCTGCACAATGAAGATGATGCAGAGGATATACTTCACAGCAGCAGCGATCACCTTGGAGAGAACGACCTTCTTTGCGGGGGTGCCGGTGATCTTTTCAATGAGACCATCCACACCAACGCCGGCCAGCAGGCTCTCCAGCAGGTTAGAAACCAGAACAGCGATGAACACGCCGACTGCGATGATAACGATTGCGCCCAGAATGCTGGGAATCAGGCCGAAGATGCTGTTGACGATGTGGTTGATGGGACCGGAGATCGCAGCGATTTCAAGCTGATCCAGAGCGCAGGCGATGACGACCAGCAGCACAAAACCGTAGATGATGTTGGTGATCACGTTGGAGAAGGTGGTCTTCTCGCCGGCCTTGATGCCGGTTTTCTCCTGCAGAGTGTCGATCTTGGTGGCCTTCAGCAGGGGCAGCAGCAGATCCTTGAGGATGTTGGCGATGAACACGCCCACAGCCAGGATGATGCCGGCAGCGACCAGCTTAGGAATGAAGCCCAGGAAATTCTGTGCCAGGGAAGAAATGGGGGTAGAAACGCTGTGCATATTCAGCTTGTCCAGCACAGCAGGCAGGAACAGCAGGAAGGTTACGAAGTAAGCGAGCTTTGCCACAAACTTCTTTGCGCTTTCGGCTGCGGCAGGCTTAATGCCCACCTTGTTCAGCTTATCGGCCTTGATCAGACCCATCAGCTTCACAACCAGGGATTTGACAATGTTGGCAGCCACAAATGCAATGATCAGCAGCAGAATGGCAACCAGAATGTCGGGGATGGTGTTCAGGATGCGGAGGAAAAAGTTCTTGATAGTGTCCAGCATGTTTTCAATTCTCCTTGTTTGGATAGATTTTAACAAAACAGAACAGTACCACTCTAAGGTGGTACTGCTCTGGAATGTCTGAATGGATTGTTAGCAGACCGCCCTATTTAGGGGCCCGGAAACATACAAACAGGGGATTTCTGATTACTGGTTGCCCAGTGCAGAGTAAGGAATCATACCTGCCAGGTACTTCAGGATAGCGGTAGAGTCCTCAGGAGTAGTCTCGCCATCGTACTCGCAGTCGGCGTTCAGGATGCCCTGATCGCTGACAGTGATGGTGGTGTCCTCACCGATGAAGCGGTTCAGCAGGATAACGTCAGCGATCTTAACCTCGCCGTTGCAATCCACGTCGCCCCAGTTAGCATCGGTTGCAGGCGGCTCTTCCTGATCAGAAGGAATAACCTCAGGATACAGCTCATACATGGTACCCAGAGCCATCATGATGTCACCTGCGTGCCAGAATCTGTGGTAGTCCAGCGGAACGGATGCAACGTTGGTGAAGTCAGAGCAATCGGGGCTGCCGTTTGCCTGAGTAACCTTCTCATCAAACACTGCGCCGTTAGCGATATCAGCCTCGTAAGCAGCCTTCAGCTCCTGGTACTTCTCGTTGGACTCGTACATAGAGCGGATGTCGTTGAACACGATGCCGTTCTGTGCAACGTCGCCATAGGGGAAGGTACCGGACTTGCCGGCGGGAACGTAAACAGGCTGTGCGAACACACGGGTCAGAGAGCCGTTGTTCTCGGTTCTGGAGAGACCGATGTTATCGCGGCCCAGGTTCCATACACGGTCCAGAAGCTGCTGGCCGAGGTACAGAGCGGAGGAAGCGGTATCGGTGCCTTCCTTAACAACGCCGGAAGCCTCAACGCCCTCAGCTGCAGCGTACCAGATCAGGGTGTTAGCCAGAGAGGTTACGCAGCCCAGGTCGCTGCTGCCGGTACCCATAACGGTAGCGTGCAGGCCGGAGTTTGCATTGCCGGTGAAGGTCTCGTTCTCATTCCAGCTATCAGGCTGGCCTTCCCAATCCAGAACGGAAGGAATGGAGTAGTCGCCATCAGCAGTGAGTTCAACGTTCTCGAGGAAGAACTCAACCCACTTCTTCAGCATGATGGACAGACCCTGCTCCATGGTCACGCCGCCGGGCTTAACAGCACCGTTAGATGCATCGCCATCGGTCTTGATGATGTAGTACAGCTCAGCCAGACGCTGGGTTGCCCACACCTGGTTACCGATCCAGTAGTTGGAACCGGGGTCAGCGTAAACGGGGTGCTCGATGTATGCCATCTGGTAGAAGGTAGGCACGCCGGAAGGATAAGACTCATACTTACCGTTCCAGCAGTTGGTCACGCCGCCTGCGAAGGGACCTTCAGCAGACTGGAGCCACATGTACAGCTCGAGCTGACGCTGGAGGGAGGTGGTGTAGTCCTTTGCAGCGCCGGTTGCCTTCATAGCGGAGCTCAGGCCGGAATCATACAGCAGACCGTAAGCGGCCAGAGGGCTTTGATAGAACTGGTGACAGTGGGAAGCAGAGATCTGCCATGCCCATGCGCCGTCAGCAGCGCCGCCCCATGCGGTGTACCAGGACATCAGATAGTGAGCGGAAGCGTAGCCTGCGCCACCATTGGAGTCTGCGTTCATGCTCTGGCAGCCGATGGTCTTGTAGTACTTATCGAACATGTTGTTACGCACCATATCGCCCATCATACCGGCCTTGGTGGTAACGCCGGAATCCCCAACGCCCCATCTGTTAGCAGCGTAAACTGCCTGGATAGCACGGTTCTCGGCGTCGGGAGCGTTGGTGTAAGACCACTTCTTGGTGCCTGCGCTGGTCTCGAAGGCGAACTTCATGCCCAGGCCGCCCTTATCGCCGTACTCGAGGTTCTCGACACAGGGATGAGGAATGGTCTCGAAGCAGGACTCGGAGTCACCACGCTGGAAGGTGTTGATGAAGGTGAAGGAACCCAGGGTGCCTTCTGCGGAACCGCCGAAGCCGTACCAGTCATCAACGTCAGCCAGCCAGTGCAGCAGGTACTCGCCGCCCTGGGAGGGGTATGCGGAGGTGAAATACTGGTGGATGGGGTTTGCACCGGTGTTGCCGGAGGAACCCTCGGAAGGATACTGAGTGATGTCGGTAGGATGCTCAGCAGCTACCTGTGCGCTCAGGCTGGTCTTGCTCCAGAAGCCGGCCTGCTCGCTAGGAATCATCATCTCCAGGGTCTTCCATGCCTTTGCCAGATCATTGGTGGCAGAGCCATAGTAGTCAGTGTTATTGGAGATGTTATCCTGCATTGCGGCCATCCATACGATGTAGGACATAGCCTCGGAAGTGGTCTCGTGACCGTAGTCGGGAGCCTCAACGATCAGCTCTTCCACTGCGTGGTAGGGCACGCCGAAGCCGCCGCTTGCCACGTTCTTGGAGCTGAGGTAGCCGTTGTCCTGACCGTTGGTAACAACGTCATCGTACAGCGAAAGGAAACGCTGTGCATAGGTCTCGTCGCCGTATGCTTCGGGCTCGGTGCGCTTGCCGGCAGCGGATGCGGTACAGGTCATCAATGCGCTGGAAGTCATTGCTGCTGCCAGAACTGCTGCGAGAAGCGCTCTGTTCTTCTTAAATTGCATTTCTTTTTTCCCCTCTCATATAATATTGAATGAGTTTTGCACGGTGGTTCGACATTGCCGAATTCGTTCTGTGCCGGCAGCTCCCGTGCGCTCTGCCGTTACAGCTTGCGAATATGCGGTGTTCTCCCATACGCAAAGCAAGATAGTCACAATTTAAGCAACATTCTCGCTTCCGACGTTAGCCGGAATAAGCAGGCGCAAGATGCCGCTTTCCGGTGATGCTTGCTCAAAAAACAGCCTGTTCACTCGCTGAAGTGCTGTTCTCGTCGTATTGGGCAGATAGACATAGCTATACCGCATAAAGCCTATTTTCATTATAGTTATTTCATCCGCATTTGTCAAGCGTTTCCACAAATTCAAGAGAAGCACCCACACGATTTCGGATGAATTCACAAAAACGGGTGATAGTTTTTGTGCAACTTGCCATAGCGTGGAAATTGATGCTGCCAAAGTGCTGTTGCATGATTTTATCAGCTTTTGCACACAAAGCGCACACATCCCCCTGTTAAAATAGCAATATGATGGTGTTTTTGCTGCTTGTTCATAAAACAGTAACAGTTTGTACATCTCACATTCATGTATTTTTGCGATAATAAAAAAGAGCGTCTGCTTGCAGAACGCCGAATGCAGCGCTGCCCCAAAGTGAGGCAGCGGAAAGGGGCTGTACCGATTTATGGTTGAAATCAAAAATCTGACCAAATACTACGGCGCACATCCCGCCGTACAGGATATTTCCTTTACCGTGGGTGACCACGAGGTTCTGGGCTTTCTCGGACCTAACGGTGCGGGCAAATCCACCACAATGAATATGATCACCGGCTGTCTGCCTTCCACTTCCGGCACCGTGCTGGTCGATGGCTACGATATCGCCAAGGAACCCATGGAGGTCAAGCGGCGCATTGGCTATCTGCCGGAGCTGCCGCCCGTTTACGGCGATATGCGTGTGCGGGACTACCTGCAGTTTGCTGCAGGACTCAAGGGCATCCACCGCAGCAAGCGCAAGAGCGAAGTTGACAATGCACTGGAGCGTCTGCGTCTGGCAGATGTACAGAAGCGGCTTATCGGCAACCTTTCCAAGGGCTACCGGCAGCGTGTGGGCTTTGCACAGGCATTGCTGGGCAGCCCCAAGTTCCTGATCCTGGACGAGCCTACGGTTGGTCTGGACCCCACCCAGGTAATGGAAGTCCGTAACCTGATCACTGCTCTTGCCAAGGAGCATACCATTATCTTCTCCACCCATATTCTGGCGGAGGTCAGTGCGGTGTGTCAGCGTGTGGTCATCATCAACAAGGGGCAGATCCGTGCAGTGGATACCATTGAAAACCTGGCTGCCGCTGCTGAGGGTGATCCTACCATACATATGAAGGTAGAGGGCGACGTGGAAAAGGTCTCTGCCATTATAAATAGTACAGAGGGCGTGCGGGAGCTGCGTGAGGTGGAGTACATCTCCGCCGGTCTGAACCGTTACAGTGTTGTGATCGCGGGGGATCCCGTGCGGAAGGCTCTGATGACCAAGCTGATTGCCGCTGACTGCATGGTGCTGGAGATCTCCTCCGAAAAGACCAGCCTGGAGCAGGTGTTTGTGAAGCTCACCCGTATCGACCGCAAAAAGACTCGTGACGAGGAGTTTGAGGAGCTGGCACAAAAGCTGGAGGCTGACCGTCTGGCGGAGGAAGCCGCAAACCCCTATGATGATGAGGAGGTGGCAGACTGATGTTTGCTTTGTACAAAAAGGAGCTGCAATCCTATTTTTATTCGCCCTTTGCCTATGTGATCTGTGCGCTGTTTATGATGGTATTCTCGCTGAGCTTCATTAACGGCATCGGCAATATGGATTCCAACATCTTCAAGTTTTCGTTCTCTAACGTGTTTTACAACAACTTCTTCTACTTTATCTTTATGATCCCCATGCTGACCATGCGTACCTTTGCAGAAGAACGCAAGAACAACACTGAGACCCTGCTGCTTTCCGCGCCCATTTCCATTCCAAAGATCGTAGCGGCAAAGTACGGTGCTGTCACCACCGTGTTCCTGTGCATGATGCTTTGTTCCCTGTTCTTCCCGCTGGTGACTGCGCTGAACGGTACTGTTATCGTAGGCAGCCTGATCTGCGGCTATGTGGGATTTTTCCTGTGGGGCATGGTGTGTATCGCCATCGGCGTGATGATCTCCGCCACCACCGATAACCCCATTCTGGCAGCAGTGCTGGGTGAAGCGGCCATGATCCTTGTGATCTTTTTGGATAACTTCACTGCCTCTTCTCTGGTACAGTCGATGCCTGCTGTGGCAAAGATCTTTCGCTGGTTCTCTACCGAAGCCCGCTTTATCAACTTTTCTCAGGGCTTGTTCGGCGTGGATGATCTGGTGTTCTTCCTTTCCTTGACCCTTGTGGTGCTGGCATGGACCGTCATCATCATTGAAAAACGCCGCTGGAGCCGCGGTTGATCCCGAAACAGGAGGAAATTTGCATGAAAACTGTGGATATTCACAGCAAGAATAAAAAGTTTACCGCCATTGCATGGGCATTGGCTGCCCTGATGCTGGCGGTGATGATCCCGCTGAACCTGATTTTCGGGCGGCTGGATCTGAACATTGATATGACCCAGAACAGTATGTACACCCTGACCAAAACCACTACCGATTATCTGGATTCTCTGGATCAGCAGGGGGTTGTGGTGGATGTGTACTTTCTGACTCCCATGGAGCAGTTGGAGGGAGAGGTGGAGGTGCTGGCTCTGTACCAGACTCTGCTTGCCTATGACGAGTATGACTGCTTCAATCTGATTGATATTGATCCCGATACCGAGCCGCAGGCTCTGAAGGATCTGAATCCCGACGGCTTCTATAATCTCAGCGATGGTGACTTTATGTTCGTTTACGGCGATATGGTGAAGCGTATGCCCGGTAAGCTGATGTACACCTACGCCTATGAAACCGACGAAGCTACCGGCAGTCAGAGCGTGGTTTCCGCATCCTTTAATGCGGAAAACTACTTCACCGGTGCCATGAAATCCGTGGTGGAGGGCATGGAGCCTACCGTGTATTTCCTGGAAGGCCATGGCGAGATCCCTCTGAGCAAAATGAGCAGGCTGCAGGCAAACCTGGGCAACTATAACTACGGTGCCAAGCAGCTCAATCTGAAAAATGCTGATGCCGTGCCCGATGATGCCTGCATCCTTATGGTGGCAGGCCCCACCACCGATATTACCGACGAGGAATACGAGAAGATCTCCGATTTTCTGGATAAGGGCGGCAACATCACTCTGCTGATGACCCCCAACGATGCAGAGCTTTCCTACAAGAATCTCACAGCACTGATGGGTGAATTCTGCATCGGCATGGAGTACAACCGCATTTATGAAACCGACAGCGCACGTCACGTTTCCGGCAATCCCTACATCTTTATGTGTGATCTGGTCCCTGCCGGCGACAATGCTGACACCGATCTGACCGGCGCACTGCTGGAGGACAAGAGCATTCTCACCTATATGCCCGCTTCCCGCAGCTTTTACAGTATGTTCGGCAGCAATTACGATACCCTGAACATGGATACGCTGCTTGCTACCGCCAATACCGCCTATGCAGAGCCTTTCGGCGGAACCTTTGAAGACCCTGAGGCCATTGAGGGTCAGGAGCTGTATCTGGCTATGTATTCCGAGGACACCATGCGTATCAACAAGGAAACCAAGGAAGGCGCAAAAATGGCAGTGTTCGGTTCCGCAGAGTTTTTGACCGACGATGCCATGAAGACCGATTACTACATTCACCCCGTAAACCTGTTTCTTTCCACCATTACCTGGATGTACAACAGCGACGTGGATATGAACATCGACAACAAGGACAAGACGTTTGACAGCCTGAAGGTCAACAGCGAGGAGGCTGCAACAGGATACATCGCTCTGTTTGTGGCAGTGCCCTGCGCCATCGCTCTTGTGGGCGTTATCATCTGGCTGAGGAGGAAGGACGCATGAAGCCCATTCGCTGGATCATTGCCCTGATTGTGGCCGTTGTCGCTCTGTGTGCGATCTATTTTGTGGTGGATCGTCAGGCCGACGACAAGGAAAAACGGCAGCAGGCAGGCGCAGCCAAAACCCTCTTTGATTTTGAAAGCAGCACGGTCACCCGCATCACACTGGAAAATGAAGATGGCTATTTTGCCTTTGACTGGGATATGACCAACGGCACCTGGCAGCTTTCCAGTGCGGATCAGTTCAGCTTCAATACCTATGCTGTTTCCACCATCTGCAATTATTTCAGCGAGCTTTCTTCCGAAAAGACCGTTGTTTTTGATTGCGACAACACCGCCGTCTACGGTTTTGATTCGCCCACTGTTTTGAAGGCCTATACCACCGATAAAGGCGAGGATGCACCCTATATCCTGTATGTAGGCGACAGCACCCCTACCTATGATGCCTACTACGCCATGGTGCCCGGCTCCAATGATGTATACACCATCGGCTATACCCAGGGCTCTATCTTCTGCGCCGACAAGAATATGCTGAAGAACACTTATCTGTTTGATACTTTCAGCACATTGGTGGATTACTGTGAGATCATAGCCGATGACGAAACGGTGTTCCGTCTGGAGCGTGACGAGGATACGATGTGGCACATGACTGCTCCCAGATCCTATGGTGTGTACAACTCTGCCGTTACCGAGCTGATGGATACGCTGGTGCGTGTACAGGTGGATTCCTTTGTGGAGGAAAACCCCGATGATCT
Organism: Ruminococcus sp.; assembly: GCA_015066805.1. GTDB lineage: Bacteria > Bacillota > Clostridia > Oscillospirales > Ruminococcaceae > Firm-04. Next base: position 28,102 of record SVNP01000009.1, read on the forward strand.
GGCACAGTATGGTCTGGATGATCCCAAGTATACCCTGAAGCTGCGTGGTATCATCAACGGGCAGCAGGTGTACCGTGAGCTGTTGTTCGGTGACATGATCACCGATAACGACAACGAAACCCAGATGTACGGTTACCTTTCGGACAGCAAGCAGGTGTTCATCATCACCGCAGCGGCAGTCAGCTTCTTGAAGGCGGGTGCCATTGATTATGTGTTCCCCTACTGCGTGAACGTGGATGTTGCCGATCTGTCCCGTGTGGAGATCGACATGGGTGATGTGTATGATCTGAACGAAACCATGTACCTGGATTACGCCAATGAGCAGTATGCACTGGGCAATGTGGATATTGATGCTTACGATGACGATGACATCATGACCCTGTACCAGAACTTCTTCCGTGCGGTCAGCAACCTGAAGTTTACTGCCATGGATCTGGATGCCGTACCTCAGGGCGAGGCCGCAATTACCATCCGCTACGTTCATCTGGACGGCAGTGAAACCGTTTTGACCTTTATTCCCGAGGCGGAAAACAACTTCTACCTGATGATCAACGGAGAATATACCGGTCTGACCGTGCGCCTGAATCGCTTTACAGGCAGCTCCGGCATGGTGCTGAGCTATGAAGCACTGCTGAAGGGCCTGAAGGAGGCAAAGTAATTCTTTTGTGTGTCGAAAACGCCGTATCCAAGTTTGGGATACGGCGTTTTTCGTTGACATCCTGCGGTGAATATGGTACAATGAAATCAACGAAATGAAAGGAGGATGCCTGTGCCCGTTTTGTATTTGCTGCCTGAGCTTTTCGGGCTGATTTCCCGCATACTTTGCCTGTGGCCGATCTGGGTGGTGGTGCTGCGGTTTGCATCCCCCTATGGAAATACACCGTTTTTCTGTTACAGCATATTGCTGCTGTGTGGAATGCTGCCTGCCTTCTTGGGAAGATTTACCCGTATGGGTCAAAGCCGTAGTGTGCGTATGGTGATTTCCTGTGCGGCTGCTGTTGCCGGTGCGCTGCTGTGCCGTGGGCAGATCGGCAATACGGCTGGGGTGATGCTTTCGGTTATCACTGCATTGTACGGAAACAGTGCGGCGCAGAAGGAATCCGATGCATTGTTTGACGGCCACAGCTTTGTGGGATACTTAACGCTGGAGACTCTTTCCCTGATTTTGCTTGAAGTGGTGGAGCTGCCTGTTTCCATGGCATGGGCCTTAGGCGTTACCGCTTATCAGAGTGTGGTGTTTCTGGTGCTTGCCAACCGATATCATCTGCTGCGGCTGGTAAACCGCCGCAGTGACGGCACTTTGCCCATTCCTGCGGAGATCCGCAAGCATAACAGCCGTCTGCTGATGGGGATCATACTGGGCTGCGTATGCGTGTTTTTGTTGCGTAAGCCCGTGATCGTTCTGCTGAACGGTATGCTGGATGGCGTGCTGTTTCTGTTGGGGCTGCTGGGCAAAGCATTGGTCTCGTTGATTCATCTGATGGGTGGCAGCGCACCGGCACAGCCTTCGGACAGCCCCTCGGATACGCCCCCTGCACCTATGCCCTATGGGGAGGGGAATCCGTGGTGGTCGCTGCTGTATCTGCTGTTGATTCCCTTGATCCTTTTGGCATGGCATGGAGTATTCCGTGGTTGGTTTTCCGATTTTCTGGAAGCTTTGCGGCAGAAAATGGGTCGGCATTCCTCACGCAGCCGCACGGAGCAGCATACCACTACCGGAGAGTACGAGGATGTGGAAACGATTTGTGAGGTTTCGGAGCGGGAAACGGCAGATGCGCTCCGAAGCTGGAAAAAAGCTTACCGCCACTGGAAAAAACTGCCCGATACAGAGGAAAAGCTGTGCAGCGGCTATGGATTGCTGCTGACGGCTCCCGCATGGAACGAGGAAAGACCGTTGGCTTCCGATACACCTTTGGAGATCCTGCAAAAGGGCAGAGCGACCCTGCCTGCGGATACCTGCGAGGCACTTTCCGTGCTGACGGAGGATTATCAGATCACACGGTATGGCAATACGCCTATGCCGCCCCGTACCATAGGGGAGCTGGAGCTCCTGCTGCAAAAGGCAGCGGCAAGGCCTGTATCACATGGAAAACGAACAGGATCGTAACGAGAAAAAAGCGTTTCACAACTTTCAAATTGATATGCAAGGAGGATGAACGATGTCTGAACAGAATCAAAAGCTGACCCCACAGCAGCAGATCCGACTGGTGGGCGGCGGGTCGTTTTTCGGCTCTGCCCATATGCCCGAGGCGGGTATTCCACGGCTGCAATTGCTGGATGGCGGCACGGGCATGAACTTTGAACAGCTTTTCGGGGATTTTTTGAGCTTCGCCGGCAAAGGCGGCATCGGAAGCGATGCTTTGCGGGCGGTACTGGCACATTTTTACACACCGGAGCAGCTCCCCAATGAGGATTCCAAAGCCCTGTATGAATGGATCTATGCAAGGCTGAAGGAGCGTTTTCCCTCTATGACACCGCCCGGATGCTATCCTCCCGGTATTTTGCTGGGTGCCACATGGAATCCTGAGGTGATTGAAGCGGTAGGCGAAGCATTGGGCACGGAGGCCTCTGCCTATGGTGTGAATGTTCTGCTGGGTACACCCAATGTGAATCTGCACAGAGATGTACGCAACGGCAGATTGTTTGAGGGCTATTCTGAGGATCCCTGCGTGGTGGCTGCTTTGGCACCCTCTATGGTCAGAGGTGTGCAGAAGTTCGGTGTAGCTGCCAATGTGAAGCATTTTGCTGCCAATAATCAGGAAACCAACCGTCTGGGCATCAATGAAATGATCCCCGAGCGTGCGCTGCATGAGCTGTACTATCCCGGCTTCCGTGCCTGTGTAGATGCAGGTGTGGCTACGGTGATGAGTGCCTATAACCGCATCAATGGTGTACCCTGCACCGAAAATCACGCCCTGCTTACGGAGCTGCTCCGTGATGAATGGGGCTTTGATGGCCTTGTGATGTCCGATTGGGGTGCGGTATATCATCCTGCGGCGGCTGTCAATGCAGGCAATGATCTGCAAATGCCGGGGCCTGTTTCTCCCGATGCTTTGACGGCTGCGCTGGCAGATGGTTCTCTGGATCCTGCGGCGTTGGAGCGTTCCGCACAGCGGATGCTGCGGCTGACAGAGCGTTATGCCCGTCCCGCACAGGGCGAGATCTCCGAGGAGATCACCGACAAAGCCGCCTATGATGCCGCTGCTGAGGGTATTGTGATGCTGAAAAATAAAGGCGGCTGCTGTCCCCTTGCAGCGGAAACACATCTGGCACTGTACGGCAAACATGCCGAATGGCTTCTGACCTGCGGAGAAGGCAGCGCGGGGATCCATACCACCCGAAATATCGGGCTGGCAGATGCACTTGCTTGCCGATTTGCATCTGTTGCGCTGCATACCATGCCGCAAACAGCAGATGCACTGGTGTATGTATACGGTCTGCCGGGGCAGGAGGGCAATGATCTGAAAACCATTGGCGTACGGAAGGAGGTTTCCGAAGAATGGGAAATCCTTCTTGCAGAGGCCGAAGCCAAGGGCATGAAGAAAATTCTGCTGCTGAATGTGGCGGCACCTGTGGCTCTGGGAGAGTGGGAGCAGCGGTTTGATGCTGTATTCTGCTTATGGCTGCCGGGTATGCAGGGTGCCAATGCCATTGCGGATATTCTTTGCGGTAAGGTGAATCCCAGTGGCAAGCTGCCTCTTTCCTGGCCGAAATGCTTGGAGCAGATGCCCACCTATCTGAATTTCCCCGGGGATGGCATGCAGGTCTGCTACGGAGAAGGCATTTTTGTGGGCTACCGCTGGTATGATAAACGAGAGCTGGCACCTTTGTATCCCTTTGGCCATGGATTGTCTTACAGTGATTTTACGGTAGATGCCATTACGTCTGATCGCAGCTTATTTGCCGATGCCCTTCATGTGACAGTGACTGTGACCAATCACAGCCGGCAAGACGGCAAAACCGTGGTGCAGCTCTATGTGACGGATCCTTACAGCACCCTGACTAAGCCTGTGCGGGAGCTGAAAGCCTTCCGCAAGATCATGGTAGCCGCCGGCAGTACAGAACAAGTCACTTTTTCGCTTTCTGTGCAGGATTTTGCAAGCTATGACCCTGATCTGCATACATGGGTGACGGAAGAGGGCGAATATGTGCTTTCAGCAGGCTTATCTTCCCGTGAGATACAGGCAAGCTGTACGGTTTATGCAGATGTGTGTTCCCCCTACACCTATGGCAAAAACACCTCGGTAAAGGTGATGATGGAAACAGAGCCGCTGCGAGAGATGGTCAAAGCCTTCTTTGTGCAGCACTCCATGCCGTGGCCGGCGATGCTCAGCTCCTACGAGTACACACCACAGGATAAAGTTTCCAAGATTCTGGGCGATTGCGGTTGCGATCCCCGGCAGGCGGCAGTGCTTTACCGGCAGATGTCTGCTGTGGAAAAGCCATAACCGAATAAAACGGCTCCCGATGGATCATCGGAAGCCGTTTTTTGTATGCAATTATGCGTTCTCGATGCACTTCAGCAGCATCTCACGCAGTACCTGGGGATTGCAGTTGCCCTTCAGTTCCTTCATGCACTTACCAAACAGTGCCATCAGAGCCTTTTCCTTGCCGCTCTTGTAATCGGCAACAGACTTGGGATCGGCAGCCACAATGCGCTGAATGGTCTCCTCAATGGCACCCGTATCGTTGGAAACGATAAAGCCGTTTTCGGTAGCATATGCCAGAGGGTCAATGTCCTGTTCAAACATAACGGAGAGGATCTTCTTTGCATTGCCGCGGCTGACTTTGTCCTCAGCCACCAGCTTGATGAGCTCGCCCAGTGCCTTGCCGCTGATGCGGAGCATATCGGCAGTCTGCTGCTTTTTATTGAGAATATTGTAGCAATCGGAGATCAGCCAGTTTGCAGCCTCTTTCGCCATGCCACAGACAGCGTAAGCATCCTCAAAGCAATCGCAGAAGGCACGGCTCTGGGTGAGCTGCTCGGCATCGTACTCGCTCAGACCCAGTTCGGTGATATACCGCTGTTTTTTCAGCTCAGGCAGTTCAGGCAGAGAATCGCAGATGCGCTGATACCATGCGTCATCAATGACCACAGGCATAATGTTGGGGTCAGGGAAATAGCGGTAATCGCCGGCAGTTTCCTTGTTGCGCATAGAGTAGCTCTTGCCCTTGATATCGTCCCAGCGGCGGGTCTCCTGCACCAGCTCCTCGGTGCCGTTTTCCAATGCGTCAATGTGGCGTGCCACCTCGTAGTCAATGGCGCGGGTAATGGCGGAGATGGAGTTCATGTTCTTCATCTCGGTACGCACACCCAGCTTATCGCTGCCCTCGGGACGGATGGAAAGGTTCACGTCGCAGCGCATGGAGCCCTGCTCCATACGGCAATCGGAGACTTTTGCAAAGCGCAGCAGGGTTCTCAGCCGTTCCAGATAAGCCACAACTTCCTCTGCACTGGAGAGATCAGGCTGACTGACGATCTCGATCAGCGGTACGCTGGTACGGTTAAAGTCCACCAGAGAGGTATCGGTCCAGTCATCATGAACCAGCTTGCCGGCATCCTCTTCCATGTGGATCTGCTTGATGCGGATGGTCTTCTTACCCTTGGAGGTCTCGATCTCCACGGCACCGTTCACGCAAACGGGTGCAAACCACTGGGTGGTCTGATAAGAACAGGGGAGATCGGGGTAGTAGTAGCTCTTTTTATCAAAGGTGGTGGTGCGGTTGATCTTACAGTTGAGCATCATACCCGCAGTCATACCCAGATCCACCACGCGCTTGTTGACCACAGGCAGCATACCGGGCATACCGCAGCAGGCGGGGCAGACATGGTCATTCTGCTCGCCACCGAATTTTGCGGAGCAGGAGCAGAAAATTTTCGATTCGGTAGCAAGTTCGATGTGAACCTCCAGACCGATGACAGTCTCGTATTTCATGTTGTATTCCCTCCTTATTCGTACAGGGCAGCCAGAGTCAGCAGGCTGTCATCGGAGAACGCCTTGCCCATAAGCTGTACGCCGCCTGCGGCGACAACGGGCAGGCCGCTGATGGATGCGGGGGCAGTAAACAGCGCCTCCTCCACGGCGGTATAAGTGCCGACTTCTTCGGTCTTGTAGGCGGTTTTGGAGCAGGCAGGCAGCAGCAGAGCATCATACTGTGCAAACAGCGCAGCAAATGCCTCACAGATCACACGGCGGATACGCAGTGCTTTATCGTAAACATTCATGTAGTTTTCGGTAGAAAGGGCATCGGAGCCGTAGAGGATGGCAGTTTTCAGCAGCAGACCGAAGGCCTCGGTACGGCTGTTGGTGTACAGCTCATCAATATTGGTGTAGTTGGGGGTACGGTAGCCGAATTTGATGCCGTCATAGCGGGAAACATTGTTGCACAGCTCAGCGGAAAGCAGTACATTCCAGGCAGGGCTTGCGGCCTTGCATACATCGTCATCCACCGTGCAGATCTCCACGCCCTGTGCCTTCAGCGCATCACATACAGCGGTGATGCGTGCCTGTGTATCGGCATCGGCAGCGTTGACAAGGGATTGCAGCACAGCCACCTTCTTGATGGGTGCGCCTGCGGTTTTCACGGCAGCGCACTGCTCCTCGGAAAGGCTGGTACCGTCCTTGTCATCATGGCCTGCCATGGCAGCCAGAATCTCACGGCAATCGGCGGTATTTCTTGCCATAACGCCCACAGTTTCACCGGAGCAGGCAACGGGAATGGTGCCGTAGCGGGAGACTGTACCGTAGGTAGGCTTGATATAGACCATACCGCTGAGTGCAGCGGCACGGCGGGGCATACCGTTTACATCCATGGCAACTACTGCCTTGATGTCGCCGGTCTTCAGCACTTCTGCCGCAGCAGAGGTCAGAACACCGTTTTCGTCGGTGCAGGCACCGAAATAAGAGGACTCACCCAGCAGGTCAATGGAAAACTCGCCCACATTCACCTTTCCGCCGATCTCATAGCCGGCATTGGTCAGGCGGGTAATCACTTCCGCATCAAACAGGCCTTGGTAGCCTTCCAGCATCTTGGAGCCGGCAGAGGTAGGCATGGTTTTGGTCAGGATCATATCATCCGGCACAACAGTGTTGGCACCCTTTGCGCCGTTTTCGGTAATATACAGCTTCATAATCAAACTCCTTTTCCCATCACTCAATAAGACGCGGTACCTGCCAGTAGCCGTCGTAGGTTTCGGGTGCACTTTCCTGCAGTTCATCTCTGGTAAACAGCTTGATCTCCCGATCCTCGCGCACAACGGTCAGAATAGGCATCACATGGACCATACGCTCGGTATTCTCGGTGTTGATCTGATTCAGGGCTAAGAAAACGTCTGCCTGCTGATTGAAAAATGCCGTGATCGTATCCTTTTCGGCATCCGTCAGGCAGAGCTGATTCAGCTTTTCGAGTCTTTGCAGAGTTTCAGTAGTCATCATAAACGCTCCTTTATCGTATGGTTAGCCATGGCAGGCAGCAGCATCCTGTTTCAGAAAAAAAGAATGTGTTATGTCCGCCGCAACGGTACTTATTATACCACTTTTTGTGTTCTCTGTCAATGTAGATAGAAGTTTTTTTCATGTTCTGCACAGTTTTGCGGAGCGTGAGCATTCTGTGTTTGATACTGGACAAAACACGGAAAATGTGGTATACTGATTGTGATTGAGAAAAAATCGGAAAGGAATGGATTCGGATGTCTCAGTGGACAAAACGCAGCACATACTATTATGATCTGCCCGAGGAACGGATCGCCCAGACGCCCGTAACACCTCGCAGCGCATCCCGTATGCTGTGTCTGGATCGTCAAAGCGGTGCTGTGGCACATCATCATTTTTATGAACTGGGAGATTTCCTGCGGGAAGGCGACCTGCTGGTCATGAACGATTCCCGTGTGCTGCCTGCCCGTTTGTATGGTGTAAAAACAGAAAACAATACCCCCATCGAGTTCCTGCTGCTGCACGCCGTGGAGCAGAATGTATGGGAGATCATCTGCAAGCCCGCAAAGAAAGCAAAAGTCGGTACAAGGTTTTCCTTTGGTGACGGCCGGCTGGAGGCCGAGGTGCTTGGCGTTACCGAGGATGGCGGCCGATTGGTGCGGTTCTTCTGCGAGGGCAATCTGTATGCCGTGCTGGATGAGATCGGGCAGATGCCCCTGCCTCCCTATATTACGGAACGTCTTACCGATCGGGAACGCTACCAGACCGTATATGCCAAGGAGGTCGGCTCTGCGGCTGCCCCCACGGCCGGCTTGCATTTTACGCCCGAGCTGCTGGAGGAGCTTCGGCAAAAGGGTGTGCGTACCGCTTTTGTGACTCTCCATGTAGGGCTTGGTACCTTCCGCCCCGTAAAGGCAGATGACATCCGGGAGCATCATATGCATACGGAGCATTATGCCATCTCCGAAGAAACCGCCGCTTTGATTCGTGAAACAAAGGCAAAGGGCGGCAGAGTCATTGCTGTGGGCACCACCTCCTGCCGCACGTTGGAGGGTGCCATGCAGTCCAGAGGCGAGATCTGCGCCTGCGACGGCGATACGGGTATTTTCATCTATCCGCCCTATGATTTCCGCTGTATTGACGGTTTGCTGACCAATTTCCATCTGCCGGAATCCACACTGATCATGCTGGTATCTGCCTTTGCAGGCTATGAGCATACCATGCAGGCCTATCAGATCGCCGTAAATGAAAAATATCGCTTCTTCAGCTTTGGCGATGCTATGCTGATTTTGTGATTGCATCTCATATGAAAAGAGGAAAATCGTTATGTTGAATCCCTTGCTTCGTAAAACAAAAATCGTTTGTACCATGGGCCCCTCTACCGATTCCGACGCTGTACTGCGTCAGATGATGCAGGCAGGCATGAATGTGGCGCGCTTCAATTTTTCCCACTCTGTTTATGAGAAGGATAAGGAACGCTTTGAGCGTGTGGTGCGTCTGCGGGAAGAACTGGGTCTGCCCATTGCTACCATGCTGGATACCAAAGGCCCCGAGGTGCGCCTGCGCAGCTTTCCCAACGGCCCTGTGGAGATCGAGGATGGTGCCAAATATACGCTGACCACCCGTGATGTTCCCTGTGACGATCAGGTGGGCAGCGTGAATTTTGCCCGTCTGACCCATGATGTCAAGCCCGGTGATACTGTTATGATCAATGATGGCCTGGTGGAGCTTTGCGTGGAGCATGTTTCCGCTACCGAAGTGGAGTGCCGGGTGGTGCGCGGCGGCGTGCTTTCTGCCAACAAATCCTGTAATTTCCCCGGCGTAAATCTTTCCATGCCCTATCTCAGTGATGCGGATATGAACGATCTGGAGTTCGGTGCCAAGCTGGGCTTTGATTTCATTGCGGCAAGCTTTGCCCGTACCGGTGCGGATATCCGCTACCTGCGGAAGTTTACCCAGAGCCTTGGCTGGTATGATGTACGCATCATCGCCAAGATCGAAAACCGTGAGGGTGTGGAAAACATTGATGAGATTCTGGAAGCCGCAGACGGCATTATGGTTGCCCGCGGCGATATGGGTGTGGAGATCCCCTTTGAACAGATCCCTGCCATCCAGAAGGAGCTGATCCGTAAGGGCTATGAGGCAGGCAAGCAGGTCATTACCGCTACTCAGATGCTGGAATCCATGATCCAGCATTCCCGCCCCACCCGTGCGGAGATCACCGATGTGGCAAATGCCATTTATGACGGCACCAGCGCACTGATGCTTTCCGGTGAAACTGCTGCGGGGCAATATCCCGTGGAGGCAGTACGCACCATGGAGCGCATTGCCGTGACCACCGAGCGGGATATCGACTATAAGGGCAGGTTTATGAAACGGGAAGCGGGCCGTGTGGGTATTGCCGATGCCATTGCCCATGCAACCGTTACCACTGCCCATGATCTGGATGCAGATGCTATTATTACCGTTACCAAGGGCGGAGAAACCGCCAGACTGATCTCCAAGTACCGCCCCATGTTCCCCATTATCTCCTGCACCACCGAGGAACGGGTACAGCGGCAGATGAATCTTTCATGGGGCGTGTATCCGCTGGTGATCTCCGAAGAAACCAATACGGATGATCTGTTCCGTCATGCAGTGGATGCCTCCTGCAAAGCAGGCTACACTGAGCCGAGAGATCTGGTGGTGATCACCGCAGGTGTACCGCTGGGTGTTTCGGGCACTACCAATCTGCTGAAGGTAGAAAATGTTGAGTAACAAAATGCTCATCGGAATACAAAACGGCTCCCCGTGAAAGCGAGGAGCCGTTTTTTCGTTATATTGATATTGCCGAATGGGCGATCATACCACGCCCAGCAGGGAGGAAACAAAGATCATCAGCAGGATCACAGGTGCAATGTAGCGGATGACCACACGGTACAGCTTCTTTGCCTTGAAGGGCTTGGTCAGCTCTACTTCTTCCTCTACGGTTTTGGTGCCGAGAATATAACCCACCAGAATACAGGTGACCAGCGCAACCAGCGGCATGATCACATTGTTGCTGATGAAATCGAAGAAATCCAGGATCTGCTTGCCCATAATGGTAAATTCCGACCAACTGCTGTAACCCAGCACGGAAAGCATCGCTAACCCAAAGGAAACAGCAAACACGATAAGGCAGGCGGGAATGCGCTTCAGCTTGGTGCGTTCACACAGTACCGAAACCAGTGTTTCCATCAGGGAGATAGAAGAAGTCAGGGCAGCCAGCGTGACCAGAATAAAGAAGATGATGCCGATGATTCTGCCCTGCCCCATGGATTCAAACACATTGGGCAGCGTAATGAACATCAGGCTGGGACCGGTACCCAAAGCGGATTCATCGCCGCCGGAGAAAGCAAACACCGCAGGAATGATCATGAGACCGGCCAGAAATGCTACGCCGGTATCAAACAGCTCAATGTGGCGTACCGATTCCTCAATGCCGTCTTCTTTCCGCATATAGGAGCCGTAGGTAAACAGAATACCCATTGCCAGCGACATGGAATAGAACAACTGACCCATGGCGGCGATCACCGTTTTAATGGAGAACTTGGAAAAATCGGGCTTGATGTAGTAGATCAGTCCGTCGATGGCACCATCCACCGTCAGTACATAGCCTGCGATGATCACAGAGATCAGCAGCAGAATGGGCATCATGATCTTGCTGACCTTTTCGATGCCTTTTTCCACACCCAGCATAACCACCGCAGCGGTCACACCCATAAACAGGAACATAAACAGGGCAGAAGGTCCCAGATCACCGATAAAGCTGCTGAAATAAGTACCGTCATCCGCAGCCTGTGGGCCTTGTCCCGTGATATAGACCATCAGATATTTCAGCACCCAGCCGCCGATGACACAGTAGTAGGGGAAGATGATCAGCGGTACCAATGCGGATACCCAGCCCAGCAGCCCGAATTTCGGGTGGAGCTGCCGATATGCGCCCACAACGCTCTTGCCGGTTTTTCTGCCCAGTGCAATTTCCGTGACCATCAGCGTAAATCCAAAGGTCACTGCCAGAATCAGGTAGACCAGCAAAAAGATGCCGCCGCCGTACTGTGCGGCCAGATAGGGAAATCGCCACAAATTGCCCAGACCCACGGCGGAGCCTGCCGCAGCCAGAACAAATCCCAGCTTGGAGCTGAAGCTGCTTTTCTTTTCCTGCATAAACAAACAACCCTTCTTTTGTAGATTTCTGTATGCTTACCAACGGAGCTGCGGCGGTTTGCTGTATCCGCCGCAGCCGGTTGGAGAAAAAATGATTAACCGATGCGTACCACAGTCATATCGGCTGCAAAAGCCATAGGTGTGGTGCCGGCTTCGGGCAGTACCACAGGTGTGGTGCCTGCATTGACAAGCACAACGCTTGCACCGGCGGGCAGTGTGGCAATGGTACTGCCGCTGATGAGTGTGCTGCCGGTGGCCGGAACAGCCACCGCACCGGAGTAGGCAAGGTTATTCATACCATCCAGTGTTTGCAGCCGCAGCAGAACATCGCTTTCGCCATCGGCAGAGGCCGCCAGTACATTCCATGTGAAGTAGTAGGTACCTGCGGTGTTGATCACAAAGGCGTTGGCGGTGCTGTCGTAGGTGAGATCGGTACCCACCACGCGGCTTGTGCTGTCAAAGGGAACGGAATCTCCCACAGCCAGTGCTGCCACGCCGACATTCTGGCGGTTGCTGATGGCACTGCCTGCGTCCGGCGCGGGGGTGGGCGTGGGATAAGGACAAGCGGGCACTGTGGAAGTGCAGCAGCCGCAGCCTGCGGGGTACGTTGTGGGATAAGTGGTGGGATAGCTGCCCATACCGCAGCAGCTTCGTCCCATACCTGCATCAATGATCATAAGGCTCACTCTTTTCTGTTGGAATTACAGATCAAAGATCTGCCTTACCAGCATATGCGGTGTGCCCATATTTGGTGCGGCTCGCGAATCGCACATACATTGTTCAGTATACCAGATTTCTGTGGCGGTGTCAAGTAATATTCTCTTTGGAGGCGGCTGTCTGTGGCTCTTTTCCGAACAGCAGCGTATAGATCACAGCAGTCAGCGGTACACCAATGAGCAGCCCGCCGATACCCCATAATCCACCGCCGATGACGATAGCAGTCAGTACCCATGCAGGGGGCAGCCCCACCGAATGCCCTACGATCCGTGGGTAGATCAGATTGCTTTCCAACTGCTGCAGCACAATGATGAACAGAACAAACCACAAGGCGCAATCCGGCTTTACCAGCAGAAGAATGGCTGTACAGGGAACGGTGCCTGCAATGGGCCCCACATAGGGCACGATATTGGTCACCCCGATGATAACGCTGATGAGTACGGGGTAGGGGAAGGAGAAAATCAGCATACCCACATAGCAAAGGCAGCCCAGGATCAGGGCTTCTGTCAGTTGGGAGCTGAAAAAACGGGCAAAGGTCATGCAGATCATGCGTGTACCTTCGGCAAGCCGCTGCTGCCTTTTTTTTCCTGCAATCCGCACCACGATATCTGCTGCCTGCTGCTTCAGCCGTTGGCTGTCTGCCAGCAGATATACCGAAAATACTGCCCCGATGCCGATATCAATGATACAGCGGATCAGCCCGGCGGTATAATCATAGGTTTTGGCAAGCACCGTGGGCAGATATTCCTTTGCCATTTCCAGCATTCTGCTTGCCTGCTGACCGGAAAGCCATTGCAGAATAAACTCCATGCGGTTGGCAGTCAGCCATTGCCGCAGGTTTTCGCCGTAAAAGGCGGAATGCTCTGTCAGCAGACCTATGGACTGCCGAAGCTGGGGCAGGATCACACAAACGATCCCTACAAGGATCAGTAAGGTCATCAGCACTGTGGCAAACAGCGCACCTACACGGCAAAATCGCTGTGAAAAACGGTTTTTCCGACGGTGGTTCAGCTTCAGCAAAGCAGCCTCAAAGCGGCGGAAGGGACGGTTGAGGATGGATGCGAACAGGATTCCCAGCAGCAAAGGCCGCAGTGTATCCGTAAGATACCGCAGCATGGCAAAAAAGCCCTCATACCGCAGAATGACAAAAGCCAGCAGCAGCAGGGTACCGCCGCCCAATATAATAATATGCAGCAGCCGTTCCCGATACAGCGGTGTTCGTTTTTCCGGATCCATTTTCATGCCCCTTTCCGTGCTATGTATTTATAAGGTCAGGCGTAGCTGGTTGATAAATGCCGCCAGATGATCCCATGTTGTACGGTCCAGAATGCCGTTTTCGGGCAAAGCAGCCAGCTTTTGCAGCCGCATGACCGCATCGGAGGTGGCAATATCATAGCTGCCGGAAACCGGCACCGCAGGCAGATTGGCGTAGCGTTTGGCCATGGTATTCAGCAGCACCTGCACCAGATAGACCAGTTCGCCCGTATCGCCCCGTTGCAGGCGGAAGCCATGGTGCGGAAATATGGTAAGAGGCAGGGCAGTATCCGTCAGCAGGCGGTAGGTTGCGGTAATGGAATCCCATGTGGCAGCGTCGATCTCACCTGTAACAGGCAGGGTATATGCCTGCTGATAGGCTCGCACAGCCAGAGCTGCTTCCGGAGTAAAGCTGCTGCTTGGCGTTACAATGGGGATGCGGAGATCACGGATGGCAATATGGTAGAGGTATTCCAGTATTTCCCGCAGATGCTCCTGTCGGTCAGCATCGGTATAGGCCATAGAGATAGACTCCTTTCTGTTCAGGCAGTAATGGTATAGCCCGGAGATTGATACGGACGTTTGCCGGCACCGCAGCGGCGGTCGCTGTATGCACCTGCAATGGCATCCCAGGTGACAGCTCCCACAATACCATTTGGTGTCAGACCGTATTGCCGCTGAAAAGCCTGCACGGCCGAACGGGTCAGTGGGCCGAAATAGCCGGTATCGGAAACAGCGGGAATGGAAGCATCAAACTGCGAAAGATAGGTGAGATATTGCTGCAGGGTACGCACAGCAGGATCCGTAACGCCTTCCCGCAGTACCAGATCGGGATAAAGCTGCACACAGGTATCGTTTGGCTGGGATTCCAGAATGCCCAGGTAGGCAGCATAGAGGTCGTTCCATGTCTGGCGGTCGGTGATACCTGTGGGAGGCAGCCCGAAGGTCTGCTGAAAGCTGCGTACCGAGGCAGTGGTAGCATCATCATAGGTGCCGGTAATGGAAATGGGCAGCACCGAGGCATAGTATGCCCCCACCACTGCCAGATAATACTGCATGGAACGCACGGCATTGCCGCTGTCACCGGGCTGCAGGGTGGCAGGAAAGCTTCGTTCCAGTTCGCTTTGGCGCAGACCTTCGGAATTCAGCTCCGCAAGCCGCTTGACGCTGGTGAAAATATAGGAGATCTCATACCATGTGGATTCGTTGACCTCGCCTGTGGGTGCCAGATTGAAGATCTCCTGGAATGTTCTGACAGCATCGGCAGTGCGGTCGTCATAAATGCCGTCTGCTTCCGCAATTTTGGGAATGGCAGGGAAATTGTTGGAGATACGGTTGAGCTGTAATTGAATGGTCTGCACATCTGCTCCCACCTCTCCGATGTTCAGAACTCTGCCGGGGTAGGTGGGCGTAGCAGAACGGATATTGGCGCTGCGAACCAGCTCAATGTCATCTCCGTAGTAGTATTGCAGGATCTCCAGCGGTGTTTTTCCATCCTCCGCAAGGCCTACCGTGCCCCATTGGGAAAGCCCCGCACAAGTGCTGGTGGTGCCGTTGCAGAATGCAGTAAACAATGGCTCCACTGTACCGATGCGCCGCACATAAACCGGATACAGCTCATCGGTCAGGCGGCTGATGTTATCGAAGATCTCACGACCGTACACAAATACCTGATCGTACTGGGTGCTGCCTGTAATATCAAAATCATATCCGCGGGAACGATACCATTCCGTGTAAATGCGGTTGAGCACAAAGCTGACAATGGCGTGGATATTGGCTCGCAGAGCGTTTTCCGGCCAGGTGGGGTACAGCTCGCCGGAGGCTACATTCTTGATATAATCGGGAAAGGATACGGTTACGTTTTCCGCATTACTGTCAGGCGCACCCAGATGCACCGTAACGGTCTGCGGAATAAAGGGTTCACCACTGAGCATGGGCTTTGCCTCCTGTTGTGTAATCCTTCATATCGTTATAAAACAGCAGGTCGGCACCTGTGGCAGGCTGTACGCCGGCAGGCAGCGGGATCAGATCAAAAGTCTGCACTGCTGACACATCGGGGAATACGGGTACCGCCATAGCAGATTCCCGATAATACCCCGGTGCGTAAACATGGATATTGTAATCAAAATAAGCGGGTGCCTGCTGATTCCCCGAAGGAGGTGGCGCAGGCAGCGTAATGATACCGGTTTCCCCGCTGCTGTCGGTTTTTTGCAGTGCATACAAATGCTCTCGGGGGCCTGCCTCCCGCACAACTGTAACAATGGCGTCTTCCACAGGGCGTGCGCCTCTTGCAGTGGTAACACGAACCCTCACACTGCCCGTGGCGGCAGGCTCCGTGGGTGGAGTGGGCGCAGGAGGTTCAGCGGGCAGATCCATAGGGGGAGACGGAGGTGGCTGTATCGGCTGCTGCGGCGGTACGGGCAGAGCTGCGACAGGCGGCACAGGCGGCACGGGCGGCGGCATGGGCAAGGGCTGTGGCATGGTGGGGGGATTGGCATACAAACGGAACATTTCTTCCCGGTAGCGGCGGGCGGTGTCTTCAAACTCCTGTTGGTTCATGGCTGTGCCTCCTTTGCTGATGGCAGAAAACTGCCTGTATTCCACTGTATGCGGGGCAGAGCAGAATCATGCGGTAAAATCAAAAAAGCCCGAACCGCTTTTATGACGGTTCGGGCTTTGGAAATGATCCCGTTATTTTTGGGGGAGCGATGCAAAATAGGCTTTGGTCTCCTTGGCCACCACACCGGAAAGTGCCATCAGTGCGATGATATTGGGCAGAGCCATCAGACCGTTAAAAATATCTGCCAGATTCCAGACGGCCTCTACTGCCAGATAAGGCCCTGCAAAGACTGCCAGAATATACAGCCAGCGATAAATCACTGCGATCCGCTTGCGGGATCCTGTCAGATAGGAAAGGCAGCGTTCGGAGTAATAATTCCAGCCTAGAATGGTGGTAAAGGCAAAGAAGATCAGACAAAGCATCAGCAGAAAAGCCGAAACCCGATGAGGGAAGGGCAGCCCGTACTGGAATGCTGCTGTGGTGATCTCCACACCCTCCAGCGTGGGATCGGCTTCCAGACAGCCGGACATTATAATAGTCAGACCGGTCATGGTGCAAACCACTATGGTGTCGATGAAGGTGCCTGTCATGGAAACAAGCCCCTGCCGCACAGGCGAATTGGTCTTTGCGGCGGCGGCCGCAATGGGCGCAGAGCCCAATCCTGCTTCGTTGGAGAATATACCTCTTGCCACGCCGGATTGCACAGAGGCAAACACAGCACCCAGTACACCACCGCCCACGGCACGCAATCCGAATGCGCTTTCCACAATGGTTTTCAATGCAGCGGGGATCTCATTCAGATGCAGAAAGATCATCAGCAGGCAGCAGCCCACATAGATCACCACCATGGCAGGTACAATGATCTCTGCGGCAGATGCAATACGTTTGATGCCTCCAATGATGATCAGTGCGGCAAATATGGTTACAACAGCACCGGAGATGATCTGTGCATAGGTGTATTCCTGCCCAAATAGCGAAAGGGTATGTGCTTTTTCGGGATCAAAAAAGGCAGTTGCCGCCGAGGTGATACCGTTGATCTGTGTAATGGTGCCAATGCCCATCAGGCCGGCAAGCAATGCAAATACGGCAAAGATCTTGCCCAGCGGCCGCCATTTTCTGCCCATACCCTTTTCGATGTAGTAAAAGGGGCCGCCCAGCATATGGCCTTGGGCATCCGCCTGCCGATATTTGACTGCCAGAAGACCCTCGGCATATTTGGTCGCCATGCCAAAGAGTGCGGCAATTTCCATCCACAGCAAGGCACCGGGGCCGCCTGCGGCAATGGCTGTGGCAACGCCTACGATATTGCCTGTACCGATGGTGGCGGAAAGTGCGGTGCAAAGTGCGGCAAAGCCGGAAACTTCGCCCTTTGCACCTTCTTCTTCAGTGACCATATAGCGCAGTGCAAGACCCAGCTTGCGGAATTGTACACCCCGCAGACGGAACGTCAGCAGAATACCGCAGCTTAAGATCAGCACGATCAGCGGCAATCCCCAGACAAAATCATCTACGGTGCGTATGATGCGGTTGAACGTATCCATAAAGCACCTTCTTTTCCAAGATTGTGAAAAATTTCACATACCTTTTTATTGTACCATGCTTTGGAGATTTCGTCAAGTCGTTTCCAAGCATTTTTCAAGGCAGGGCAACCGGGATTTTTTTGAGAAAAAAGGTTTTTTCTGCAAAAAAACACTTGCCTTTTTCTGCAAAATGTAGTATACTAGACTTGTATGCGATTTCAGAAAGGGAGGAAACCTTATGTTGAATATACTGACCCTTGCCGCTGTGAGTACAGAGGCAGTTCCGGAAATGACAAAAAGCTTTATCGCCGCTATGACGATTACCGGATTGGCTGTAGTGTTTCTTGGTCTGCTGATCCTGGTCGTGTATCTGACGCTTTCCGGTAAGCTCTTTGTGCGCTTGGGCATCGGCCAGCCAAAACCCAAAAAAGCACCTGCGGCACCTGCACCGAAACCTGTTGCTGCCCCTAAGCCTGCTGTTCCTGCGGCTGTGGCCGGAGAGGATGAGGATGAGATCGCAGCGGTCATCGCTGCGGTGGTTGCTGCCATGAGTACGGCAGACGGCACCGCATATGCTGTCCGTTCCATTAAACCTGTGCGCCGTGTTGGCAGCGGACGCTCTGCGTGGGCACAGGCCGGTATGGCAGATCTGACCGCACCGTTTTCCATTCAATAAGCGGAGGTAGACAACGATGGCTGAAATTCTTAATATTTTCGCAGAGACCATGAAGGGTCTCTGGCTGGACAGCGGCCTCAGTGCGCTGTTCATGGATTTCACAGACGGCGGCTGGAAGAATCTGGTCATGATCTGTGTGGCACTGTTCTGTATGTGGCTGGCAATCGCCAAAGGCTTTGAACCCTTGCTGCTGCTGCCCATTTCCTTTGGTATGCTGCTGACCAACCTGCCCTATGCCGAGATGTATCACCCGGAGCTTTGGACAGGCGAGATCGACTTTGGCAATGTGCTGCATGATGGCGGCCTTCTGGATATCCTGTATTTAGGTGTTAAATTGCAGATATTCCCGCCTCTGATCTTCCTTGGCATCGGTTGTATGACCGACTTCTCCCCCCTGATCGCCAACCCCAAAAGCTTCCTGCTGGGTGCTGCCGCACAGGCAGGTATCTTCTTCACCTTTGTATGTGCCGGTGCCATTGGATTTGATGCACTGGAGGCGGCCTCCATCGCCATCATCGGCGGTGCGGATGGCCCCACTGCCATCTATGTTTCCAGTAAGCTGCTGAGCGGAGAGGGTTCTGTCAGTACCGGTAACATCGCACTGGCAGCCTATACATATATGGCTCTGGTTCCTGTGATCCAGCCTCCGCTGATGCGTTTGTTCACCACTAAGAAGGAGCGTGCCGTCAAGATGGAGCAGCTCCGTGTGGTTTCCAAAACCGAGCGGATCATCTTCCCCATTGCCGTTACTTTGATCATCTCCCTGCTGGTGCCTTCCGCAGCACCGCTGGTGGGTATGCTGATGTTCGGTAATCTGCTGAAGGAAAGTGGCGTGGCTGCTCGCCTCGTAGATACCGCACAGAATGCGCTGATGAATATCATCACTATTTTCCTGGGCGTTTCCGTTGGTGCTACCACACAGGCTGATAAGATCATCAACTGGAGCTTCCTGGGCGTTATGGCACTGGGTGTTGTGGCATTCTCTCTGGGTACGATCTGTGGTATTCTCTTTGGTAAGATCATGTATATTGCTACCAAGGGTAAGGTCAACCCGCTGATCGGTTCCGCAGGCGTTTCTGCCGTGCCCATGGCTGCCCGTATCTCCCAGAAGGTGGGTGCTGAAACCGATCCCACCAACTTCCTGCTGATGCACGCTATGGGTCCCAATGTGGCAGGCGTCATCGGCTCTGCCGTAGCCGCAGGCGTGCTGCTGGCAGTGCTTGGCTGATTTCTTAAAACACCGCATGATGTCACATCATGCGGTGTTTTTATCAATTGGGATTTGTAGAGCTGTTTAACGTTGCAATTCCTCATTGCAAAAGTTTTGGTCGAGCTTTTTTCAAAAGCTCGTGGGGTCGAGGGGCAAAGCCCCCGTCGCACTCCGCAGAGTGCGAAACAAATGCTATTACGTTTTTATCAAAGGCTTACGCCTTTGATAGGAGAAAAACTCTTGTTTTTCTCCCACGCCGCCTACGGCGGCTCCCTCTTTAGCGCCTTTTCATGATGGGAAATTTCGCCATCTGCGGATGGCGACCAGAGGCTCTGCCTCCGGACTCCGCAAGCCTTTGAAAAGGCTTGACCGAAACTTATATAATGAGAGATGCAACGTCAAATCCCAATTGATAAAAAGCACCCGCCTCTGATATCGCATCAGGGGCGGGTTTGCGTTTGTTTAGTCGGGGATAATCTCCACGGTTTTCATGATCTGGGGCTGCAGGGGCTTATCGGCATAGTTGGTTTCCACGGCTGCGATCTCATCCACAACCTCAATGCCCTCTACCACTTCACCGAAGGCAGCGTACTGGCCATCCAGGTGGGGAGCATCCTTATGCATGATGAAGAACTGGGAGCCTGCGCTGTCGGGGTGACCGGAGCGAGCCATACTCAGAACGCCGCGGGTATGCTTCAGGCTGTTGGGCACACCATTTGCCAGGAATTCGCCCTTGATATGCCAGCCGGGGCCGCCGGTACCAATGCCCTGGGGGCAGCCGCCCTGGATCATAAAGCCGGGGATGACACGGTGGAAGATCAGGCCATTATAGAAGCCTTCCTTGACCAGTTTTTCAAAGTTTTCGCAGGAGATGGGAGCCACCTCGGGGTGCAGCTTCAGCTTGATCTGCTTGCCGTTTTCCATTGTAATCAGAATCATAACAGTCAATCCTTTCTATCAGTTGAGTTCAATATCCTTCACATCATCCAATGTCAGCGTAGTCAGCTCGGCATCGGTAATGTTGGGGTCATTTGCCAGGCGGTTTGCCTGTTTGGTAATGGCACGCTCGTAGAAATTACGGATATCACGGGCGTTGGCAAAGGTTTTCAGATTCATGCCGCAGCGCTGCACAAAATACGCCAGCACTTCATCCTCAGCCTCCTTGGTAATGGTCATGCCGGAGCGGGTACAGGTGCTTTTGAAGATATCCAGCAGCTCATCGGGCATATAATCCTGGAAGTTGATGATTTTGTTAAATCGGGAGCGCAGACCGGGGTTGCTGTCCAGAAATTCCTCCATGAGATCGGTATATCCTGCCACGATGACGATGAAGTCATCCCGATGATCCTCCATGGCCTTTAACAGAGTGTTGACTGCTTCCATACCGAAATCGTTTTTGCCGGTACTGGCGGTGAGTGCATAGGCCTCATCAATAAACAGCACGCCGCCCATGGCAGAATCAATGACTTCTTTGGTTTTAATGGCGGTCTGCCCCACATAGCCGCTGACCAGTCCGGAGCGATCCACTTCCACAAGCTGACCCTTTTCCAGCACGCCAAGGCTGTGGTAAATGCCTGCCAGAATACGTGCTACAGTGGTTTTACCTGTGCCGGGATTGCCCAGAAAAGCCATGTGCAGGGACATGGGTGCCTGAGGCATACCGCGTTCCTCACGCATTTTCCGTACACGGATCAGGTTGATCAGGCTGTTGAGATCTTCCTTTACGGCCTCCAGACCTGTCAGGTCATTGAGCTTCTGAAGCTGTTCTTCCAGCGTCAGGGGTGCGTCCTCTGCTTTGGGCTGAGGTGCTGCTGTCGGTGCAGTAGTCTGCGGTGCGGGCTGTGCAGGCTTTGAGGGCTGGGAATGATTGGGCGCAAAGGGAGTGTTGGCAGGCTTTACGGGCACTGTTGGTGTTCCGGGATAAACCGGGTTCTGGGGATATACAGGTGTCTGGGGATGGGCAGGTGCCTGAGGCGGTACAGGAGGTGCGCCCCATGGAGAGTTGCCGCCGAATCCTGCGGGGTAGTGGGGGTGGTTGCGGATACGGTTCTGCTCTGCGATCATTTTTTCCCAATTGGAGATGTACTCCATGCGGAAATTCCGCAGTGCCAGAATCAGAGCAGCCAGATCCCGCATGACAAAGGGATCGGGCTTATGGCCGTCTGCCTGTAAGAAATCCAGGCCCGCCTGATTGAGAAACTCAATGAGGGCAAGGCTCATGCCGCCCATGGGAGAGGTTTCCAGATCCAGCTTGAGGAAAGGCATCATCAGGGTGATAATGCTGTCCTTCAGGCTGTATTTGGTGATCTTGCAGCTTACATGGAAACGGTCGATCTGCTCGGCAGACATCATATAGCCCAGCGCACCGTTGATGTAGGCGATCTCGTTCATGGAGATGCTGCCGCTGTTGCTGCCCAGATACACAAAGAACTTCAGCAGGGTAAACCGCAGGTAATCCTGCATGGATTTGCCCTGTACGGATACGGTATAGCCGTGGGATTCACACACCTCACACTGGGCGTGAATATGAGAAAGCTGTCTTGCAACATCCTGCTGCATTGTGCGATTCCTCCTGTCAACAGATTATCAGCCTACAACGATCTTATGGAAGACCTTTTTGCCCTTCTTCAGGATCACTTCACCGTCAATGACGATCTGTGCCTTGATATCGGTGACCTTTGCATCGTTGACGGAAACACCGCCCTGCTGTACCAGACGGCGTGCCTCACTGATAGAGGGTGCAAGGCCTGCCTTGACCAGCAAAGGCAGCAGACCCATTGCGCCATCGGTCAGTTCGGAAGCATCCACGGTGGTGGTAGGCATATCGGCAGAATTACCGCCGCCTGCAAAGATGGCTCTTGCGGCATCCCGCTGCTTGGCAGCTTCCTCCTCGCCGTGTACCAGCTTGGTCAGCTCAAAGGCAAGCAGCTCCTTTGCCTGATTATAGGCTGCACCTTCCATGCTCTGCTCCATGGCCTCGATCTCCTCGATGGGCACAAAGGTCAGCATCTTCAGGCACTTAATGACATCGGCATCGGCAACATTGCGCCAGTACTGGAAGAAATCGTAGGGGGAGGTCTTTTCGGCATCCAGCCAGACAGCACCCTTTTCGGTTTTGCCCATCTTCTTGCCCTCGGAGTTGAGCAGCAGAGTGATGGTCATGGCGTGGGCATCCTTGCCCAGCTTTTTACGGATCAGCTCGGTGCCGCCCAGCATATTGGCCCACTGGTCATCGCCGCCGAACTGCATATTGCAGCCGTAATCCTGATACAGCTTGTAGAAGTCGTAGCTCTGCATGATCATGTAGTTGAACTCCAGGAAGGTCAGACCACGCTCCATGCGCTGCTTATAGCACTCGAAGGTCAGCATTTTGTTGACAGAGAAGCAGGCACCCACCTCACGCAGTACCTCGATGTAGTTGAGATCCAGCAGCCAGTCGGCGTTATTGACCATCATAGCCTTGCCTTCGGAGAAGTCAATAAAGCGGCTCATCTGCTTTTTGAAGCATTCGCAGTTGTGGTCGATGTCTTCCTTGGTCAGCATCTTACGCATATCACTTTTGCCGGAGGGGTCACCGATCATGCCGGTACCGCCGCCTACCAGAGCAATGGGCTTGTTGCCTGCCATCTGCAGACGCTTCATCAGGCACAGAGCCATAAAATGACCGACGTGCAGGGAATCTGCGGTGGGGTCAAAGCCGATATAAAAGGTTGCCTTGCCCTGATTGATGAGATCGGCAATGCCCTGCTCATCGGTGGTCTGGGCGATAAGGCCTCTTCGGGTCAGTTCTTCGTATAAAGTCATAAGAAAACACGTTCCTTTCCAATGAATTGATGTACATTTGCAGTGCTGCGGATCATGCCGCAGCCATAGAATTTCATTATACCATAAAAGATGGAAAAATACAAGCCCGATTTATGAGGGTGCATACCAGCCCACGACTTCTCCCCGGGTGAAAAGATTTGTTTCAATGTCACGCTGCTGTTCTGCGGACATGGGCACCAGCTCATCTTCGGTGATTTCTTTCTTCGAATAGAATGTATAGAGAATCTTGCCTTCCTCATCGCAGACAACGGCACACCAGTAATCGCCGTTATTGGAGAGATACCGATAGATATTGTAAGCGACGGAATTCTCATCGGGGGTCATTGCCTCGGAGATGTAGTAGATTTCCGTTTTCAATGGGATATCCTTGTCATAGGCCTCGGCATCGTTCTGCCATGTGATGATGGCATCATAAACACCTTTTGCGTTGCTGTTGAAGAATTTCACGCGGGAATTTGCCACATAACCGCACATGGTTTGCAGCATCCACAAGCCGCACAGCATCAGCAAAAACAGTGAAATACCGCAGCCAATCCGTCTTTTGGAGAACCTGCTGCATTCGTGCCCAATAAGACGGATGCAATCGCATTCCGTACAGCCGCCTTCGCATTCCCACAATTCGGGATGCCGTCTGCGCAGCCGTCGCATCATAGTGCGCTCACGCCAGTATCGCAAAGCAGCGTAAACCAGTGCTGCCGCCGTGAGCATACAGCAAGCCACCGCAAGGGTAGTATCAACAGCATCAGCCAGCTTGAAAACGCCGATCATCGCCCCAGCCAGACAAAGCCCCGAAAGAATCCGTTCGACTCTGACTGCAGTCTGCCACCGATTCACGATCTGCACACGCTCATAATGGGGGCGGTCGCTTCCGTCATTGTTCAGAACATTCTGTCTGTCATGCTCCATATGTAATTCTCACCCACCCAGACGAAGCATTTCGTCCAGGCAATGTCTTGCGGGCAGCATCATTTCCTTAGGCAGCACCAGTTCTTGGGCGGTACCCTGTGCGATCTCCGACAGCACCCGATAAAGATCTGCCAGAGCCGTTACCCGCATATCGGGGCAGATAAGGCGGTTTGCCATGGGATAAAACCGTTTCTCGGGGCATTCCAGTGCCAGATGTGCCACAATGCTGATCTCTGTGCCGATGATGAATTCCTTGGCGGAGGATTTTTTGGCAAACTGCATAATGCCAGAGGTGGCACCCACATAATCCGCCAGATCGGATACCTCTTTTTTGCATTCCGGGTGTACCAGCAGCAGGGCATCGGGATGCGCCTGTTTTGCTGCCTTGGCTTCCTCCAAGGTCACGGCACTGTGATAGGGACATCCGCCCTGCAGCAGATGCAAGGTTTTTTCGGGGCAGTTTGCCTGTACATAGGCACCCAGATTACAGTCGGGAATGAAAAGAATATGCTCCTGCGGCAGACGTTTTACGATCTCCACGGCAGAGGAGGAGGTCACACATACATCCGCCACTGCCTTGATGGCTGCGGTGGTGTTCACATAGGCAACCACGGCGCAGTCGGGATATTTTGCTTTTTCCGCAAGGATCTCCTCGGGGGAAAACTGTTCTGCCATGGGGCAGCCTGCGGTGGGGTTCGCTTCAAAGATCTGCTTCTCGGGGCTTAAGAGCTTTGCGGTTTCCGCCATAAAGCGTACACCGCAGACCAGCAGGCGATTTGCCTCGCTTTTGGCTGCCATACGGCTCAGCAGAAAGCTGTCGCCTGTAATATCGGCCATTTCCAGAATGTCGGGGGATTGGTAGCTGTGTGCCAGAATACATACGCCCAGCTCCTGTTTCAGCCGCAGGATCTCCTGCCGCAACTCATGCATTGTCATCATTTGTGGTTTCCTTTCCTTCGTTGATTTCATCTGCCAGCGTTTCCGCATCTACGGGTGTTTCCGCATAGACCAGTTCTCCGGACATATAGCTTTCCGTATCGCAGGGCATACCCTTGCGGGAAAGCCGTTCTGCGAGAAATTCCTTGGTAAAGGTATACAGTGCGGCAAACAGCGGCACAAATGCCACCATGCCGATGAATCCGAACAGACCGCCGCCGATAAAGATGGCAAACAGCACCCAGAAGGTGGGCAATCCCAGAGAATCACCCAGGATTTTGGGGCCTAAGAAGTTTCCGTCAAACTGCTGCAGTACCAGAATAAAGATCACAAAGGGGATCAGCTTGGAGGGCTCTGCGATCAGCACCAGAAATGCACTGGGAATGGCGCCGATAAACGGTCCGAAGAAGGGGATGATATTGGTCACGCCCACTACCAGTGAGATCAATGCCACATAGGGCATATCCATAATGGTGAGACCGATAAAGCAGAGAATGCCGATGATGAGAGAATCCAGACTTTTGCCGGAGATAAAATGCATAAAGGTGTAGCTGACTCTGGAGCCGATCCGCAGGGTGGAATGTACCCGATGCTGAGGAAACAGCGCATACAGGATCTTTTTGATCTGTGCCAGATAACGCTCCTTGTTGTACAGCAGATAAATGGCCACCATAATACCCAGCAGAAAGTTCATGACACCGTTGAAGAAGGCGTAGGCACTGCTGGTAAGGGTGGTGATGAAATTGGCACCGCTGATGAGACTGTCTACCTTGGGCTCAAATTCCGTAACAAAGCCCACCAGCTTGTCCTGCAGGCTTTGCAGACCGGAAATAATGGAATCATAGATCTGGGGCTGGGTCTCTTTCAATCCCGCAATGTGGGAAAACACCCATTCGCCCATGTTTTTCAGGTAATCCGGCAGATTGTTGAACAGCGTGCGTACACTTTCAATGAGTTCAGGC
This sequence comes from Ruminococcus sp., assembly GCA_015066805.1. GTDB lineage: Bacteria > Bacillota > Clostridia > Oscillospirales > Ruminococcaceae > Firm-04. Next base: position 54,286 of record SVNP01000009.1, read on the forward strand.
AGCAGCATGGCGATAATGCCCGCCAGTGCTGCAAGAAACAACAAAATCGTAATGGTCACCGCACAAACACGCTTCAGCACGGGATGTTCTTTTTTGCGGTCTGTCAGCTTGGCAAGCTGTTTTTCGATCCAGTTTTGCAGGGGACTGAGCAAATAGGCAAATACCAATCCCCAGATCACCGGTGAAAGCACACGGATGACTTTTTGGATGATGGCAACCAGCGAAGAAAACCGCCAGACAATAATGGTCAGCAGCAGGCAGGTGAAAAACACCCATACGGTGCAGACTGCCACGGATTTTTGTTTTTCGGTAATGTGAATTTTCATGAGGCCCCCCGATCTTTCGGTTGTGGATACAGCAATACACTTCTATTATACAGTAAAACAGAGAAAAAGGAAAGCGTTTTCCGCAAAAAAAGCAAAATTTTCATGGCAAAATCAAAAAGAATCTGTATCATCCATGCTTTTTTGAAAAAATCCATGAAAATTTCAAAACAACCCTTTTCATTTGCAAGGATTTGTGCTATAATGGTAGTGTGTCGACTTGTGCATAGTCACACCCCAATGAATCGGATCACAAAAACGGAGCGTAATATCATATGCAGAATATGCAGACTCTCAAGCAGGCAGCCATTGACCGCCTGCTGGCTTCCCGCCGGCTGAACCCTCCCCAGCAGGAGGCAGTACGGACTGTCAACGGCCCCGTTGTGGTGCTGGCAGGTGCGGGCAGCGGCAAAACCACCGCTATCGTCAACCGCATTGCTTACATGATGCAGTTTGGCAATACATACTACGAAGAAACCGGTGCCCTTTCCGCAGAAGAACAGCGATATCTGGAGGCTGTGGCCGCAGGCACCGCCCAGCCCGATGGCTTCCGTCTGGCGGAAATCGTCACCAACACGCCCATCCATGGTTGGAATATTCTTGCCATTACCTTTACCAACAAGGCAGCCGCAGAGCTGAAAAGCCGTCTGGAAACCATGCTGGGGGAGGAAGCCTCCACTGTGTGGGCGGCAACCTTCCACAGTGCCTGTGTGCGGATCCTGCGGCAGCATATTGATCGTCTGGGCTATGACCGTTCCTTTACCATTTATGACAGCGACGATACCCGCCGTGTGGTAACAGCCTGCTTTACCGACCCCAATGTGACCAATCCGCTGACAGGCGGTGCGGTGAGTGAGAAGACTTTCCCTGCCAAAATGGTGGCTGCGGAAATCAGCCGCGCCAAAGACCGCCTGATCACCCCCGAGCAGATGATGGAACAGGCAGGCGGTGACTACCGTGCTACGGTGGTGGCGATGATGTACCGTGCTTATCAGGCAAGACTGAAGGCCGCCAATGCCTTGGATTTCGATGATATCATTGCACTGACCGTGCAGTTGTTCCGTGAGCATCCCGACGTGCTGGAGATCTATCAGAACCGCTGCCGCTACCTGTTGGTGGACGAATATCAGGACACCAACACCGCACAGTATGAGCTGATCCGTTTGCTGGCACAGAAATACCGCAATCTCTGCGTAGTGGGTGATGATGACCAGAGCATCTATAAATTCCGCGGTGCCACCATTGAGAATATCCTTTCCTTTGATGCACAGTTCCCCGATTGCAGCGTCATCCGTCTGGAGCAGAATTATCGCTCCACAGGCAGAATACTGGAAGCGGCCAATTCGGTAATCCGCAACAATACGGAGCGCAAGGAGAAGACCCTTTGGACAGCCTCCGAGGAGGGCGACCGTGTGTTCTGGTACAAAGCTGCGGATCAGAATGAAGAAGCGGCCTTTGTGACCGAAACCATCCTGGAACGGGTGAAAAATGGGGGCAGTTACAGCGAGCATGCGGTGCTGTACCGTACCCACGCCCTTTCCAATACCATTGAACGCCATTTATCGCAGGCGGGGATCCCCTACCGTGTGTACGGCGGCCTGCGGTTCTATGACCGCAAAGAGGTCAAGGATGTGATCTCCTACCTGAGCGTCATCAACAATGAGTATGATATGCTGCGGTTCCGCCGTATCATCAATGAGCCCAAACGGGGCATCGGCACCCAGACCCTTGCGGATATCGGCAGCATTGCCGAGGATCTGCATCTTTCTCCGCTGGAGGTACTGCGTACCGCCGCCGATTATCCCAAGCTCTCCCGCAAGGCTGCCGCTTTGCAGGAGATCGCCAAAATGTTTGATTCCCTTATTGCACTTTCCGAAGAGCTGACCCCCGATGCTCTTTATGAGGAAGTGCTGCAGCGCACCGGCTATGTGGAAATGCTGGAGGCACTGGGGGAGGAGGGCCAGACCCGACTGGAGAACGTAGAGGAGCTGAAAACCAGCATTCTGCACTATATGGAGAATGCCGAGGAGCCTACCCTCAACGGTTTCCTGGAAGAGATCTCCCTGTATACCGATCAGGACCGTGCCGATGAAAGCGACGATGCCGTTACCATGATGACCATTCACGCTGCAAAGGGTCTGGAGTATGACACGGTATTTCTGGTGGGTATGGATGACGGCGTGTTCCCCAATATGCGCTGTCTGGATTCTCCCGGAGAACTGGAGGAAGAACGCAGACTGGCTTATGTGGCCATTACCAGAGCCAAACGCCGGCTGTATACCGTCAGTGCCGCCAGAAGAATGCTTTACGGCACCACCATGCGGAATTTTGCCTCCCGCTTTATCAAGGAGATCAGCCCCGAGTGCATTGAAAAGCACGGCAGCGATACGGTGGAGCAGGATCATCGTGCAGCAGCCGCAGCAGCCCCAAAAGGCAGCGGCTCCCTCTCTCTGCAGCAGCAGATCGCAGGGCAGAGAAAGCCCGCCGCCCCCGTTGGCAGCTTTTCTGTGGGAGAACGTGTGCGGCATTCCGTGTTCGGAGAAGGTACCGTGCTGAGCGTGCTGCCCACTGCGGGTGATGCCATGCTGGAGATCGCCTTTGATAAGGTTGGCACCAAGAAGGTCATGGCAAAATTTGCAAAGATCAAAAAGCTCTAAATCCATCATTTGTTCCGAAAGGAAGCACTATGAGTGAACAACGCAAGTCCGCAGAAAACAGCGGCAAGCAGCATACATCGGCAACTTTTGGCGACGTATGCGGACTTTTGTGGAAACGAATCAAAAAAACCGCCCAAAATGGCGTGCAGCGCTGTAAGGAGGCTGTCAAGGACCTGCCCGGTACAGTGAAAAAAGGCTGTGCGGCTCTGGGCGAAAAGATCAGAACAGGCACCAAACGGCTGCTGAAAAAGGCCAAGAAAAACCGCAAGGCATTGATTTTGTACGCCATACAGTTTATTTTCTCCTTTGCATCGGTGGCGTATCTCATCGGCGTGGTGTGGCTGGCTGTGTATTGTATGCTGTATCGGCTGGGGATCCCTGCGGAGATGCAGTCTGCCTTCTGCTGGCGGCTCAGTGCCATTTGTCTGGGCTTTACTGCGGTGATGATCTTTACCCGCCGCCAATTGCTGACACGGTTTTGTATTCTGGCGGCCATGCCCTTTTACTTCCCCATTTTCCTGTTTAATACGGAGTACAAGGTGCTGATGATCCCGCTGGGCATCATGGCGGTCATCACCTTCTTTGCCAATGGTGCAAAGGAAGGCACAAAGACCATTCTGGGTACGGTGTACCTGATGTTCTATGTGCTGGGTGCTTTCTGCTACCTGAATGTGGTGGATCTGCTGAAGACTTCTTCGGTGGAGACCATCACCGAGACCGGCGAGTCGCCATCCGGCAGCTACCGCTATGAGGTGGTGGAGGTACAGGATACCGCCAACGGCAACACCTATGTTTCTCTGGAGCCCAATACCTACGATATCCAATACGAGCACTGCAAATGGTACGCCATGGGCTATGACAAGCGTATCTATCTGGAGCGTCCCCTGACGACGTTTGAGACGGAATGGACCACCGAGACCCGTGGGCAGATCACAAAAGACCTGCTGCGTGTCAACCCCGATACTGCCTTTACTCTGACACAGTCGCAGATGGAAATTCTGGGGCTGCATGAGGATTACACCAAGTCCTACAAGGCAAGTGCGCTTTCCAAAGCACAGCGCAAGGCACTGGGTATCTGCATTGCCAAGGATCTGGGAGAGGGCGAAACAGCGGAATCGCTGGGGCTGACCCTGTACAAAAATGCAGATACCATCGAGGTGACCTACGAACAGATGCAGGAGCTGGGGCTGGAGGCTTCCATGGATGTGAAGCTGGCCACCCTTTCCGATGCGGATCTGGCGGCTTTGGGCATCCCCGAAGAAAACGATGTGCTGTCTGTCAACGGCAAGGTGGTGTTCCGCCAGTATATTGCCGTGCTGGAGGATACCTTTGAGGCAGCACGCAGCTACGGCTATCTTTTGGAATGGTAACCATATGGCGACCCATATGTGTATCAGATAAATCGTTTCCCAAACAAATAACCGGAAAACATATCCGGAACAGGAGGTTACTTATCATGAGCGAGTTTTTCCAGAACATCGGCAAGATCCCCTTTGAGGGCAAGCAGTCCACCAATCCCCTGGCATTCAAGTATTACAACCCCGATGAGATCATCGACGGCAAGCCTATGCGTGAGCATCTGAAGTTTGCCCTTTCCTGGTGGCACACCATGGGCGGCGACGGCACCGATATGTTCGGCTGCGGCACTACCGACAAGACCTGGGGCGAGACCGATCCCATGGCAAAGGCAAAGGCTAAGGTCAATGCCGCTTTCGAGATCATGGACAAGCTGTCCATCGACTACTTCTGCTGGCATGACCGTGATCTTTCCCCTGAGTTCGGCACTCTGGCAGAGACCAACGCCAAGTTTGACGAGATCGTTGACTACGTTGCCGAGATGATGAAGCTGAACCCCGGCAAGAAGCTGCTGTGGGGTACCGCAAAGTGCTTCGATCACCCCCGCTTTATGCACGGCGCAGGTACTTCTCCCTCTGCCGATGTATTTGCATACGCAGCCGCACAGATCAAGAAGGCAATTGATGCTACCATCAAGCTGGGCGGTCAGGGCTATGTGTTCTGGGGCGGCCGTGAGGGCTACGAGACCCTGCTGAACACCAATCTGGGTCTGGAGCTGGACAACATGGCTCGTCTGCTGAAGATGGCTGTTGCTTATGCACGTTCCCGGGGCTATACCGGCGATTTCTACATTGAGCCCAAGCCCAAGGAGCCTACCAAGCATCAGTATGACTTTGATACCGCTACCGTAATGGGCTTTTTGACCAAGTACGGTCTGGATAAGGACTTCAAGATGAACATTGAAGCCAACCACGCTACTCTGGCACAGCACACCTTCCAGCATGAGCTGCGTGTTGCCCGTGAAAACGGCGTGTTCGGTTCCATTGATGCCAACCAGGGCGATCCGCTGCTGGGCTGGGATACCGACCAGTTCCCCACCAACATCTACGATGCAACCCTGTGTATGTATGAAGTCATCAAGGCAGGCGGCTTTACCAACGGTGGTCTGAACTTTGATGCCAAGACCCGCCGCGGCTCCTTTACCGCAGAGGATATCTTCCTCAGCTACATTGCAGGTATGGATACCTTTGCTCTGGGCTTTAAGGCTGCCCGTGCCCTCATCGCAGACGGCAGAATCGACAAGTTTGTGGATGACCGCTATGCAAGCTGGACTACCGGCATCGGTAAGGATATCATCGACGGCAAGGCCGATATGGTTGCACTGGAGAAGTATGCTCTGGAGAAGGGCGAAGTGACCGATTCTCTCACCAGCGGCCGTCAGGAGCTGCTGGAGGCAATCCTCAACAATGTTCTCATGAACCTGTAATTCATTCCGCAGACCGAAAGGGGACGGTAAAAACCGCCCCCTGAGGCCTGTTTGCCTGCAACATGAAAAAAGGAATTCCCACTACATAAAAGGAGTACACCCATATGGCATACTTTATTGGTGTAGATATCGGTACCAGCGGTACCAAAACCGTTTTGTTCGACGAGCTGGGCAATGTGATCACCTCTGCCACCGTGGAATACCCCATGTATCAGCCGCAAAACGGTTATGCGGAGCAGATGCCTCAGGATTGGGACAACGCTGTGATGCAGACGCTTGCTGCTGTGATGAAGGACAGCGGCGTGGATAAGGATGATGTCAAGGGCATCGGTCTTTCGGGCCAGATGCACGGCCTTGTGATGCTGGATGAAAACAACGCAGTCATCCGCCCCTCTATTATCTGGTGCGATCAGCGCACCGCTGCCGAGTGTGAGGAGATCACCCAAAAGGTAGGCGCAGAGCGTCTGATCGAGATCACCGCAAACCCCGCACTCACCGGCTTTACCGCCTCCAAAATTCTCTGGGTGCGGAACCATGAGCCTGAAAATTACGAAAAATGCCGGCATATTCTTTTGCCGAAGGATTATATCCGCTTCCGCCTGACCGGCGAATACGCCACCGAGGTTTCCGATGCCTCCGGTATGCAGCTTCTGGATATCCCCAACCGCTGCTGGTCGGATGAAGTGCTGGAGAAGCTGAACATCGACAAAGCCCTGCTGGGCAAGGTCTACGAAAGCCCCGAGATCACCGGCTATGTGACAGCGGAAGTGGCTGCACGCACCGGCCTGAAGGAGGGGACCCCCGTGGTGGGCGGCGCAGGCGATAACGCTGCTGCAGCCATCGGTACGGGCGTTGCCGAGGACGGCAAGGCATTCACCACCATCGGTACCAGCGGCGTGGTGTTTGCCCACAGCTCCAAGATTTCCATTGACCCCAAGGGCAGAGTCCATACCTTCTGCTGCGCCGTTCCCGGCTGCTGGCATGTAATGGGCGTGACCCAGGGTGCGGGACTGAGCCTGAAGTGGTTCCGCGATAATTTCTGCGATGCGGAAAAGCAGACCGCAAAATCCATGGGTGTGGATGAATACTATCTGATGGATAAAGAGGCGGAGCAATCTCCCATTGGTGCCAACCGCCTGCTGTATCTGCCCTATCTCATGGGTGAGCGTACACCCCATCTGGATGCCAATGCCAGAGGCGTGTTCTTCGGTCTTTCTGCTATGCATCAGAAGCGGGATATGCTCCGTGCAGTCATGGAGGGCGTGACCTATTCGCTCCGGGATTGTCTGGAGGTCTTCCGTGAAATGCAGATCACCGTGGATGATATGATGGCCTGCGGCGGCGGCGGTTCTTCCCCCTTGTGGAGACAGATGCTTGCCGATCTGTACGGCTGTCCCATCCAGACCCTTGCCTCCAAAGAAGGCCCCGCATTGGGTGTGGCCATTCTTGCCATGGTGGGCACAGGGTACTATTCTACTGTTGCTGACGCCTGCAAGGCGATCATCAAAACCAACCAAACCTGCAACCCCAATGAGGCGGCTATGGCTGTGTATGAACAATACTATCAGCTCTACCGCCGGATCTACCCCGCCCTGCAGACAGAGTTTACGGCACTTGCCGCACTCTGAGCCGCAGAGAAATCCCGTCCACCGTATCATCAACATTCAGAAAGGAGTGCCTGTCGGTTCCCTGTTTTTCTGCGGAGCCCGACAGCAACAACATCACCATGGAAACTTTCAACGGCTGGCTGATCGTTAACAGCTACTACAACCCCGCAAAATTCCGTTCGCTCTACAAGCTGCTGGCAGAATCTGCCGAGAAAGCAGAGCTGCGCTATTCTATGTGGAGCTCCGATGCCCTGCCTACCATCATCGGCAGCAAGGCCAGAGAACCTCGCCCCGATTTTGTTATCTTCTGGGATAAGGACGTGATGCTTGCCCGTGCGCTGGAGATTGCAGGTCTGCGGCTGTTTAACGGCGCAGATGCCATTGCCGCTGCGGATGATAAGGTGAAGACCGCATTGCTGCTTGCCGAAAAAGGCATTCCCACACCCGATACCATTCCTGCACCCATCGTGTTTCCCGGCTGCAACCGCAACGGTGCCGCTGCTGAGCAGGCCGGTAAAATGCTGGGCTGGCCTATGATCATCAAGGAGAATAACGGCAGCTTCGGTCAGCAGGTGTATCTGGTGCATAATCTGGCAGAGGCCACCAAGGTGCTGGCTCGCATCGGCGAGAAGAACTGCCTGTTCCAGCGGTTTATTGAGCCCAGCCGCGGTAAGGATCTCCGTGTGACAGTGGTTGGCGGCAAGGTTGTCTGCGCTATGGAGCGTCATGCTGCCAACGGCGAATTCCGTTCCAATATCTCCAATGGCGGTACCGCCAGCGCAAGAGCCATTACTCCGTTGGAGGAAAAGCTTGCTCTGGATGCAACCGCTGCACTGGGTCTGGATTTTGCAGGCGTGGATATTCTCATGGGCCGCACCGAGGAGGAGCGTTATGTCTGTGAGGTCAACTCCAATCCCCAGCTTCAGAGCACCATTGACTGCTGCGGCGTAAATCCTGCTCTGGATATTATGTGGCATATCCGTTCCGAGGTGAAAAAGCTGAAGAACAATGCTGCCGCTGCAACGGTTGTACCCTCTGATTTTGAGGGAGTGCTGTGAGAGGTCTGCTGATTTATCAGCCGGAGGACTTGGTGCGTAACCAATGGTTCGCACAGGAGCTTTGTAAAGAATCTGCACAATATGGCTTGGAGCTGCTGACGGTCACCACCGGGCAGCTCCTGCCTGCTTTTGTACCGGATGTGGTGGTCAATCGCAGTCGTGACAGTGCCATCTCCCGCCATTATGAGACAATGGGTGTGCGCTGCTGCAACAATGCCGCCGTAACAGAGATCACCAATGACAAATGGCTGACCCATCAGTTTTTGCAGCAGCATGGTCTGCCCGTGGCAGAAACCTGCTTGCATACCCAAAGCACACCGCCGCCCCCTGTGTATCCCGTGATCTGCAAGCCTGTGGATGGTCACGGCGGTGCAGGAGTACGGCTTGTGGATTCGCCGGATGCCTACCTGCGCTGCAAGGAAGATCTGCCGCAGCGTTTTTTGGTGCAGCAGCCTATGGTGTTCGGCTGGGATATGCGGATCTATATGTTGGGCGGAACCGTCTATGCCGCCATGCTCCGTACCTCGCAAACCGATTTCCGCAGCAATTTCAGTCTGGGAGGTGCAGCAGAGCCCGTTTTGCTTTCCGCCGAAGCACAGCAGCTTGCAGAACAAACCGCCGCACTTTTTTCCGCCGATTTTGTGGGCATTGATCTGCTGCGGCACCCACAGGGGGGCTATGTCATCGGTGAGATCGAAGATGCTGTAGGCTGTCGTATGCTATATCAATATACGGAGCTTCAGCCGGTGCGGGATCTGGCAGCGTACCTTGCAAAAAAAACTGATACATTGCATGGTGTGCCATAACATATTCTATGAATTCAAGAGGAAATGCCCCATTTTACGGCGTTTCCTCTTGCTTTTTTTGGTGGGATAGGCTATAATGAAATTGTATTTTTTGTTTGTTTTGGGAGGATACCATGCAAAAACGCATTCTCGCATTGCTGCTTGCAGCAACCCTGACCTGCGGCGGTCTGACCGCCTGTAACGGCAGCAGCTCTCAGGGGGAGCTGAGCCAAGTAGAATCCGTCATCCACTATACCCCCATGGAGGCCATGTCCTTTGCCAAGGGTATGGTGAAGGTCACCACAGAAAACTTCCTTACCGCCCCCACGGAGCTGACCCTTTCCGCCCCCGAAGGCGCAAGGATATACTACACGCTGGATGGCAGTGAGCCGGATGAATCCGCCGTCCTTTATGAGGCACCTATCCCCATGAAGGGCGAGATCAGCAACTTCCCCACCTCGCTGGTGCTGCGTGCCAAGGCGTATTTCGCCGACGGCTCTGTTTCCGATGTGGGCACCCGCACCTTCTTCTGCGCCATGGATGTGAACACACGCTATAAGCATGTGATCTTCTCCATTACAGGCGATCCTGCCGAGCTGTATGAAAAGCCCGACGGCATTATGTACGGCGATAACGTAGAGCTGCGCGGCAGAGAAAGCGAACGTGAGGTCTATGTGGAAGCTATCAATCAGGATGGCAGCCTTGTGTTTGAACAGGGCGCAGGCATCCGTATTTACGGTGCCGCTTCCCGTTTTTCCGCCCTGAAATCCTTTAAGCTGTTTGCCCGCAAGGAGTATGACGAGAATCACGGCCAGTTTGATCTGGATCTGTTTGGTACTGTGGGTGCTGATGGCGAAGTGATCCCCGAATATGACAAGCTGGTGCTTCGCAGCTATGGCAATGATTTCCAGTTTGGCTTTATCCGTGATGAGCTGAACCAGCGATTGGCAGCGCAGGCAGGCTACACCGATTGCGAAGCAGTGATCCCTGCGGTGGTCTATCTCAATGGTGCATATTACGGTCTGGTGTATCTCCATGAGTCCTACTGCGATGACCTGTTCAAGGATAAATACGGCAAGGGCGAGGGCAAGTTTGAGCTGCTGGAGGGCACCGACACCGAGATGAAGATGGAAGAGGATGACCCCGATGAGGCTACCATTGCATGGCAGTACAACGATCGTTATGACTATTTTGCCGCTGCCGATCTCACCGATGAGGCCGTGTATGCAGAGCTTTGCGCCTTTATGGATGTGGAGAATTATCTGCAGAATTTTGCCTTTAACATCTGCGTGAACAATCGTGACTGGCCCCAGAATAACTTCAAGTGCTACCGCTATTTTGCTGCTGAGGGCGAAGAATACACGCCCGGTACCCGTCTGGACGGCAGATGGCGTTATCTGCTCCATGATATGGATTTCAGTATGGGCCTGTATGAACAGGATGAAACACAAGCAAAATACAATAATATCAAGCGGATCCTTACCCCCGGCGATGAACGCTATTCCCCTTTGTTTGCCCATCTGCTGGAAAGAGAAGACTGCCGCAGCTACTTCCGCAGCGAGATGGAACGGCTGATGAACGGCGTGCTTTCTGCTGAGAATATGCTGGCCACACTGGATGAAATGACTACAGAACGCTTCTTTGAAATGCGCTATTACTATGAGCATCTGGAGAACCTGAAAAAGACAGACGATGATATCTGGACTTGGTATGATAATCTCAATGAGCAGACCAATATCATCCGCAGATTCATTCAACGCCGCAATGATTTTCTGAAAAATTATCTGGAGCAGGCTTTGGCTGCCTATGAAACCGAAACACCCGCAGATACGCCGTAAAGTTCATTGGGTTTTCACAAAATTCCGTTGACTTTATCGGCAAAATATGGTATAATATTCTTATTCTGATAGAAAGGAAGTGTCACATCATTATGGCACAGAGAATCGTACTCAACGGAACCTCCTACCACGGCGCAGGGGCTATTGCAGAGCTGATCACCGAAATCAAGGACAGAGCCTTTACCAAGGCGTTTGTCTGCTCTGACCCCGACCTGATCCGCTTTGGCGTGACCGCTAAGGTGACCGATCTGCTGGATGCAAACGGTCTGCCCTATGCAGTTTATTCCGAGATCAAGCCCAATCCCACCATCAAAAATGTGCAGGATGGCGTGGCTGCATTCCGTACCTCCGGTGCGGATTACATCATCGCCGTAGGCGGCGGCTCCTCTATGGATACCGCAAAGGCCATCGGCATTATTATCACCAACCCCGAGTTTGAGGATGTCCGCAGTCTGGAGGGCGTTGCTCCCACCAAGAAGCCCTGCGTGCCCATTCTGGCAGTGCCGACTACCGCAGGTACCGCCGCCGAGGTGACTATCAACTATGTCATCACCGACGAGGAAAAGAACCGCAAAATGGTCTGCGTGGATACCCATGATATCCCCGTAGCCGCCTTTATTGATCCCGATATGATGAGCACCATGCCCGCCGGCCTTACCGCCGCTACCGGTATGGATGCCCTGACCCATGCCATTGAAGGCTTTACCACCAAGGCAGCATGGGCTATGACCGATATGTTCCACCTGAAGGCCATTGAGATCATTGCTGCATCTCTGCGTGGTGCTGTGGCCAATACTCCTGAGGGCCGTGAGGGTATGGCTCTGGGTCAGTATATTGCAGGTATGGGCTTCTCCAATGTAGGCCTGGGCATTGTGCATTCCATGGCACACCCTCTGGGTGCTGTGTATGATACGCCCCATGGTGTGGCAAATGCCATCATTCTGCCTACGGTAATGGAGTACAACGCCGAGGCAACCGGTGATAAGTACAAGTACATCGCCGCAGCTATGGGCGTACAGGGTACCGAGAGCATGACCGTGGAGGAGTACCGCAAGGCTGCCATTGATGCGGTCAAGCAGCTTTCTGTGGATGTAGGTATTCCCGCTGACCTGAAGGCAATCGTTAAGGAAGAGGATATCCGCTTCCTGGCAGAATCCGCTTATGCCGATGCCTGCCGTCCCGGTAACCCCAAGGATACCTCTGTGGAGGAGATCGAGCAGCTTTATCGCTCCCTGCTGTGATCGTTGATGCATCAGAAACAAAGCCTGAGAAGATCCTGTGATCTTCTCAGGCTTTTTGTTTTTGATTACTTGTGATGATTCTGCTTCATGCAGCCGGTATCAAAGGAAGGGTTAAAGGCGTAGGGGTTATTGGGGTAGGGGGAGGATTTCGCAAGCTTATCCTGCAGCAGACGCATACCCTCACCAAATCGCTGATAGTGAACGATTTCCCGTTCCCGCAGGAAACGGATCACATCCCGTACATCGGGGTCATCTGCCAGCCGCAGAATGTTGTCATAGGTCTTGCGTGCTTTTTGTTCGGCACCCATATCCTCATGCAGATCGGCAATGACATCGCCGGTGGACTGGAAGGTTTCGGCAGAAAAAGGCACACCGCTGGCGGCAATGGGGTATACTCCCGCAGTATGATCTACAAAATAGGGGGCAAAGCCCTGTGCCTCAAGCTGTTCGGGGGTCAGCCCCTTGGTAAGCTGATAAACCAGCGCAGAAACAATCTCCATATGGGAGAGTTCTTCGGTTCCGATGTCCGTCAGCAGTCCCGCCAGCTCCCGCAGGGGCATGGTGTAACGCTGATTCAGATACCGCATGGAAGCACCCAGCTCGCCATCGGGTCCGCCCAGCTGGGTAATGACCATTTTGGCAAGGCGTGCATTGGGCGTTTTGATTTTAACAGGGTATTGCAGGGTTTTCTGATATTGCCACATTCAGTTGTCCTCCTTTTCCCAGGGCCATGGGGTAGAGCTCCATGCCTGCCAGTCGGTTTTTTCGCAAAGCTGCTCCTGAAACTGAATGCCGAAGCGGTCATGGTAGACCTCCAAAGCCTGCTTCCACTTGGCAAGGGCATCCAGATAGCAGCGGTGTGCATTGGGGTCATCGGGGTGGGTATCCAGATACAAAGCCAGATCCCGCATGGTAAACTGTAACTGACGGATCCATTGTGCCAGCTCAGATCTTCCCATGGAGTCCAAACGCCGCATGGGCGAATCCTTCATTGCCACAGGCTGCACCTCCTTTCTCCTGTTGTGCATCGCAGCCGTTACAGCCATAGCCCATCAAAAAGGGTTTGACCAAAGAGGGGAACACCGTGCCGCATTCCAGTGCAGAGGCTTCATCCATGGGCTGTTCCCAGGGCTGGAAGGGGGTATAAGAGGAAGCCAGAAGGATCAGGGCAGGGAAAACCGGCATCTCGGCAGCATTGGCGGGGGAATCGTAGGTTTGCATGATGCTTTGCTCCTTTCGTAAAGATCACCGCACCGATGGTGCGTATTACAGCATATGCACCTGCGACAGATTTCGACACAGATTTTTCTTTTGCAAAACAAAACGCCCCCGATGGTTCACATCGGGGGCGTTGATACGGGTATTAGGTTTGGAATTACTGTCCCCAGCCTTCCAGCTCACGGTACAGACCCAGATACAGCTCAGCGGAGTTGGCCCAACTGAAGTCCTCGGTCATGGCTGTCTGCATGATCTGCTTCCAGCGTGCGGGATCGTAGTAGGCATCTCTTGCACGGCAAACAGCACCCAGCATATCGTGGGCATTGTAGGTTTTGAAGGTAAAGCCCGTGCCGTTTTCACCGCCTGCATCTCTGACAGAGTCACGCAGGCCGCCTGTTTCACGAACGATGGGCATGGTACCGTAGCGCATGGCGTACATCTGTGCCAGACCGCAGGGCTCGCTCTGAGAGGGCATCAGGAACATATCGCAGCCCGCATAGATCTTGCGTGCCAGTGCGGGGATAAAGCCCAGCGTCACGCTGACCTGCTCGGGATACCGCCATGCCATCTCACGGAAGAAGTCTTCGTAAATGCGCTCGCCGCTGCCCAGGATCGCAAAGCGCATACCCTGCCGCAGCATTTCCTCAAACACATAGCGGATGAGGTCGATACCCTTATGGGCAACAAATCTGGTGCAGATACCCACCAGCGGAGCATCGCTTTCAGGCAGGCCAAGCTCTGCCTGCAAAGCCTTTTTACAGGCCTTTTTGCCCGCAAGCTTCTTCACACTGTACTTCTGATAGGGTGCTGCCAGTGTTTCATCGGTAGCGGGATTGTAGCTGTCCACATCAATACCGTTGAGGAAGCCTGTAAGCTTATACTGCTTGTCGGTCAGCGCACGGTCAAGGCCGTGGCTGTACCACGGGTCAAGAATCTCCCAGGCATAGCTGGGGCTGACCGTGGTGATCTTATCGGCGGTTTCGATGGCACCCTTCATCATGTTCACATTGCCGTCGTACTCCAGCAGATTGGTATGATACATGGGAATACCCATAAGCTCGTTGATGACTTCCAGACCATATTTGCCCTGGTAGGCAATGTTATGGATGGTAAATACGGTGCGGATATTGTCAAAGCCTTCCTGATACTTGTAGAAGATCTGGTAGTACACCGGGGTGAGGGCAGTCTGCCAGTCGTTGCAGTGGAGGATGGAGGGCTTGAAATCAATGACACGGAGCATCTCCAGAATAGCACGGCTGAAGAACACAAAGCGTTCGCAGTCATCATAAAAGCCGTAAATGCCATCTCTCTTGAAGTAGTATTCGTTGTCGATAAAGTAGTAGGTCACGCCCTCATACACGGCGGTAAAGATACCGCAGTACTGCTTTCTCCAGGCCACATCCACGGTGATAGAGGCCAGAAAGGTCATGCCTGCTCTCAGCTCATTGCTGATGGCCTGATACAGGGGAATGACCACACGGCAGTCGTGTCCCTTGGCGTTCAGAGCCAGCGGCAGAGCACCTGCCACATCGGCCAGACCGCCGGAGGCGATATAGGGTCTTGCTTCACTGGATGCAAATAAGATATTCATAGTGGGACTCCTTTCCGAGAGGATTTGTGTCAGATCTGTGCGCCCTTACCGATGAACAGGGGATATCCCTTGGAGCCGGTCAACTGGCGTTCGTCGGCAATACGGACGTTCTTGTCGGTGATGACATTGCGGATGGCGCAGCGTTCGCCGATGACCGTATCCTGGGTAATGATGCTGTCACGCACCACAGTACCCTTGCCGATGCGTACTCCACGGAACAGCACGCAGTTTTCCACCTTACCCTCAATAATGCAGCCATCTGCGATGAGGGAGTTTTTGATGTGAGATTCCAGACCGAAGCGCACGGGGGCGTTATCCTTGGTTTTGGTGTAGATAGGTGCTGCCTTGGTAAACAGGGCCTCACGGTTCTTGCTGTCCAGCAGGGCAAGGTTTGCTGCAAAATAGCTGGGCAGAGAGTCGATCTTGGAATAATAGCCGGTATGCTCATAAGCAAACACGCGGTAGTTTGCGTTGCGGTCCAGCAGAATATCTCTGCGGAAGCTGTAACGGTTTCTGCTCATGGATTCCTTGACGATCTTCCGCAGGAAATCCTTGCTCATGATATACATATCCAGGCTGAGATTGCACGCACCGGTCATGGGGGGGTCTACCATAACATCGTTGACAAAGCCGTCCTCGCCCACACCGAAGATGGTAGCGGAGGATTCGGTAGTCTGATCGTAGAAGCCCTTGGCGTAGATGGCGGTAATATCGGCACCGCTGCGGATATGGGCAGCCACTGCGGGGCGGTAGTCGATGGTGGTGACGATATCGCAGTCGGAGAGGATCACATAATCGGCATTGGAATGCTCCACAAAGCTCCACACATTGCCCAGGGCATCCAATCTGCCGCTGTATACGGTAGAGCTGGTGTGGCTGAAGGGCGGCAGCAGGTGCAGGCCGCCGTTTTTACGGGCAAGATCCCACTCTCTGCCGGAGCCGATGTGGTCAAGCAGGGAGCCGTAGTTGCGCTTGGTAATGACACCTACCTGAGAGATGCCGGAATTGACAAAGTTGGAGAGGGGAAAGTCGATCAGACGATATCTGCCGCCAAACAGCACGGAACCCATGGTGCGCTGCTTGGTCAGGTCTAAGATTGCGGAATCATGGATGCTGGCGAACACCAGACCCAGAACATTTTGATTGGTTCTCATAACAGCAAAGCGCCTCCCTTAAATATTTTCCGAAAGAATCTGCTTGGGGGTAACAGCCTTACCCTCGCTGACGGTTACATTGTGACCGACCACAGCGATACCCCACTCATCCCGATTCTCCTGGTATTCTTCGGGGCTTCTGCCGATATGGGCACCGGCTTCGATGACACAGTCCTCACCCACGATGGCGTATTCCACCACGGCACCTGCCTTGATGACGGTACCGGGCATAACGATGCTGTACTGCACCTTTGCGCCTTCTTCAATGGTAACACCGGCGAAGATCACAGAGAAATCCACCTTGCCGTTGATGACGGAGCCTTCGGTGATCATGGCGTTTTCCACTTCGGCGCAGGAGCCGATGTACTGAGGCGGCAGGTTCTCGTGGCGGGAGTAGATCTTCCATTCCTTGTCGTACAGATCCAGCGGCTCGCTGGGGCTCAGCAGGTCCATATTGGCATCCCAAAGGGAATCCAGCGTACCTACATCCTTCCAGTAGCCTTCAAAGGTGTAAGCGTACAGACGCTCACCGTTCTGCAGCATGGCGGGAATGATATCCTTACCGAAATCCTTGGAGCCGGTGTTGGCGTTTTCGTTTTCGATGAGGTATTTCTTCAGCTTCTTCCATGTGAATACATAGATACCCATGGAAGCCAGCGTAGACTTGGGCTGTGCGGGCTTTTCGGTGAAATCCACCACACGCATCTCGTCGTCGCAGGTCATAATACCCATACGGGAGGCCTCTGACATGGGCACATCCAGCACAGCGATGGTCAGGTCTGCGTTCTGTGCCTTGTGGAAGTCCAGCATCTTGGAGTAATCCATTTTGTAGATGTGGTCACCGCCCAGCACAACGACATACTCGGGGTTATAACGCTCAATAAAGCCAATGTTCTGGTAGATGGCATTTGCGGTGCCTTCGTACCAGGAAGCACCTGCGGAGGTCTGGTAGGGGGGCAGAACGTGAACGCCGCCGTGGAGCTTATCCAGATCCCAGGGCTGACCGTTGCCGATATAATCGTTCAGCACCAGGGGCTGGTACTGGGTCAGCACACCAACGGTATCAATACCGGAGTTGGTGCAGTTGGAGAGGGGAAAGTCGATCAGACGATACTTGCCGCCAAAGGGGACGGCGGGCTTGGCCATATCTTTGGTCAGCGCGTAAAGACGGCTGCCCTGGCCGCCGGCCAGCAGCATGGCCACGCATTCTTTTTTGATATACATTACAGTGTAAAGCCTCCTTGTTGTATTTTAGCTGTGGGAGCAGCTGTTATTCGGTAGTTTTTTTGGCAGCGGAACGTTTACGGGGAGCAGGCTTGGTTTCCGTGGAGGATTCTGCTGCGGCTTGCGCCTTGGTGGTGCGTTTTTTACGGGGTTTGCAGTGGTAGAACTGCACAGACAGCGGCGGCAGTGTGAGAGATACACACTGATCGAAGCCGTGCATGGGTTCTTTTTTGGTTTTTGCGGAAGCAAGTGCCGCACCGCTGCCGCCAAATTCTGCGGCATCGGAATCCATGACCAGGCGGTAGGTGCCTGCATAGGGCACGCCGATCTTATAATCCTCCCGCTGGACGGGAACAAAATTGCAGACAGCCACGATCTCATCGCCGTTGTCATCAATACGGCGGAAGGCGATGACGCTCTGGCGGTAGTCATCGTTGCTGATCCAGGAGAAGCCGCCCCAAGAATCGTCATTCTGCCACAGGGGTGCGGTCTTCAGGTAGAATTTATTCAGTGCCTTGGAGAAATTCAGCAGTTGCTCGTGGGCGGGGTATTGCAGCAGCAGCCAATCCAGCTCGGATTTATAATCCCATTCCTTCATCTGGGCAAACTCCTGACCCATAAACAGCAGCTTTTTGCCGGGGTGCGCCATCATATAGGAGAGGAACGCACGGTAGGAAGCGAATTTTTGCTCATAGGTACCGGGCATTTTCTCAATCATGGAGCATTTGCCGTGTACGACCTCATCGTGGGAGATGGGCAGCACATAGTTTTCGGAGAAGCAGTAGAAGAAGGAGAAGGTAAGCTTTTCGTGGTTAAAGGAGCGGTACAGCGGATCCATGGACATATAGCAGAGCATATCGTTCATCCAGCCCATGTTCCACTTGAAGTTGAAGCCCAGACCGCCGATATCGGTGGGCTTGGTGACCAGCGGCCATGCCGTGGATTCCTCAGCGATCATCAGTACATCGGGGTGGCGGCCGAAGGCAGTTTCGTTCAGCTCCTTAAAGAAGGATACAGCCTCCAGATTCTCATTGCCGCCGTTCTGATTGGGTCGCCACTCGCCGCCTCTGCGGTCATAATCCAGGTACAGCATGGAGGCCACGGCATCCACACGCAGGCCGTCGATGTGGAAGGCATCCAGCCAGTAGCAGGCGGAGGAGATGAGGAAGGAGCGCACCTCGGGTCTGCCGTAATCAAAGACTCTGGTGCCCCAGCCCTTATGCTCCATTTTCAGGGGGTCGCTGTATTCATAGCAGCACTCGCCGTCAAATTCGTACAGACCGTGGGCATCCTTGGGGAAGTGTGCGGGTACCCAGTCCAGAATGACACCGATGCCTGCCTGATGGAACATATCCACCATTTTACGGAAGTCATCGGGGGTGCCGAAGCGGGAGGTAGGTGCAAAGTAGCCTGTGACCTGATAGCCCCAGGAGCCGTCAAAGGGGTATTCCGTCAGGGGCATGAATTCGATATGGGTGTAGGAAAGAGAGCGCATATAGGGAATCATCTGCTTGGCAAACTCCACATAAGAGAGGGGGTTGCCGTCCGCATAGGTGCGCCAGGAGTTAAAATGCACCTCATAGATATTCACAGGGCTTTTGTAGATGTTGACGGATCTTTTCTTTTCCAGCCAGGCCTCGTCCTTCCATTCGTAATCGGAATCAAAAATACGGGAAGCGGTGCCGGGGGCTGTTTCAAAGTGGGTGCCGTAGGGGTCGGATTTCATGCGAAGCTCGCCCTTTTTGGTCTCAATACAGTATTTATACGAGGTGTACTGAGGAAGCTGCTTGATCTTCGCAAACCAGATGCCGTCGGCCACCTGCTCCATGGGGAGCTTGCCGGGCTGCCAGTCGTTGAATTCGCCGACTACGGACACGGAAACGGCATGGGGTGCCCACACACGGAACACGGTGTACATGGTTTTGCCTCGTTTTTCGGTGTGTGCGCCAAAGTACATTTGTGCATCAAAATTTCTGCCCTGATGGAACAGGTGCAGCGGCACCGCATCGGCGGGCCTGACCTTTGGTTTTTCGTTTGATTTCATAGCGGGGATTCTCCTTATTCCTGCCGTGGAAAGACAGTTTCGCCCACGGCTTGGATTGTTTGTGCTGTCTGTCAAGGTATCATATGCCATACACAAAAAAACAGGATATGGCAAGGCATCTTTCCAAACGATACTACACCATATCCTATTTTATCACATCTTGCGCTTAGTTGCAAGCATTTCAAAGAATCCCCAAAAACTTTTACGAATCAAACGAAATTGCACGCCTATCTTTGTGTATTTTGCACAACGTATTTTGAGGCGTATTTTGCAATTCCGTCAATAATCCACGAAGCATCAGGAATCTTCCCCGTTATTGCAGCGGATCATGGCGGCAGCCACGGTGACATCATCCTTGGGGGCACCCATGGCATCTCTCTGGGCTTTGGCACAGATGGTGTGCGCCAGAAGCTGCAGATCTCCCCCTTGGGCAAGCTGCTTGCGGATAAAGGGGTACAGATCCTCATCCAGACCATCGGAAAGGAGAAACAGCATATCGCCATCCTGCAGGCGCAGCACCGTGGTATAGGGCTCTGCCTTGGGCAGAATGCCAATGGGCACAGTAGCCGCCTGGCACAGCGTCACACGGTCACCGTGGCGGATGAAGGTGGGACCTGCGCCGTATTTATAAAGGGTAACAGCAGCAGTATCCCCACAGATTTTGGCAATATCCAAAGTAGCAAAGCGTTCCTCGCCGGATTTGGTCAGCATAATGGCATTGACCATCTGGGCAGCGGCAACGCAATCCATGCCGGATTGTACCAGCCGACGGAAATTGTTCAGTACAATGCGGGCATCCACAGCGGCATGACTGCCTGTCCCCATACCATCGGAAAGCACCAGGTAGCGGTTGCCGTCGCCATCGCTGAAGGAATCCCAGCCATCGCCGCAGGGCTCGTCCTCATGCACAGCGCATTGGGCAGCCGTGGTGACAACATGGTACCGGGGGCGGGTATGCAGCATCAGCCGATGATGATCGCCTGCGGTATCGGGGCCGGTTACCGTCAGCGGCCGATGCAGCACATCGGTAAGGCATTCGGCAATGGCATCGGCATCGGGGGCAAAGCTTTGGGGGATGTACAGCTCAATGGTCATGCTGCGGCGATCAGTCCCCCACACGGCAGCAGCACGCAGCGGCACGCCAAAGCGTTCCAGTGCGTCGGTGACAGTACGGGTGGTTTCGCTGTTGTAAACCTGCTGCATACGGTCTCCTGTGCGATGCAGCAGCTCTTCCGTGACACGCATCTGGTCAAACAGCATATTCTGAGATTCCCGCAGGCGCAAAGCCATGGCACGGGCAGCAGCATTCTGCCGTTTGACCCGTAAAAACTCCTCGGTCACCCGTTCGGGCTTCAGGCAGCCGTCGGGACTGCTCAGCACCTCTGTCACACCTGCCTGTTCCATTTTGCGAAAGCAGGCGTTGGTATCCGCATAGGCACTTTCCCAGCAGGTGGAACGGCTTCTGCACTTGCCACAGACGGTTTCGCAGACTCGTTCGGCAGCACGGGTGGGGGTATCCTTGGCAGAAAGCATATTGGCAATGCGCTCTGCGGAACCTCTGACCCCTGCAATGGATTGGGACATAAACTCCATGCGGGCACCGGTAATGGCGGCAATGGCAGGGGTCTCCTGTGCAAAAGAAAGGATACGGTCAGGGTATTCCTCCACAGGCAGAAACAAAAACAGCAAACCGCCAATGAGATGATTCACCCAAAGCAGTGCCGCATTGCCTGTGGATACAGTCAGCACCGCACCCAGACCGCAGATGATGCTGTACAAGCAATACATTGTACCGCTGCGGCGGTGATTACAGTAGCCGGCTGCCAGTCCCGCCAACGGCAGAACCGCTGCCATGCCTGCATAATCCGTATCAATCAGCAGCAAAGCGCAGGCATGGAGCGTGCCGCACAGCAAGCCACCCATGGCACCGTATCGCTTGGCAATGGCCAGCAGCAGCAGAGAGGCCAGCATTTCTCCTATGCTGATCAGCCCGATGCGTGCGGCGCAAAGAGCCGCCAGCGCAACCACATAGCAGACAGAAACAGCAGGAGCTTCTCCAACACAGAGCCGCATGGGCAGGCCCTCCTCCAGCCGCCGACGAAAAATCCATACACAGTAGGCAAACCCCGCTGCGCCAAGGATCTGTATGGGCAGCAGCAGGGGATGTCCTGCCAGCAGCCCTGCCAGTGCAAAGATCCCCGCAATGATGCCGTTGCCTGCGCCTGCCAGCAAAGCCGCCAGCGATGCCTTGCCGCGATCTCCCAGCATCCAGCGCAGCAGTACCGTGATCACCAGTGCAGCGATCAGCCACAGATTCTGCGTGACCGTTCCGCTTAAGAAATACGCCAGCAAGCCCCCTGCCAGCACCGCAGGCGCATAAAAGGGCGGCAGAGCAGCGGCAAGACCGCTGCAAAGGGGCAGGGTCATTCCGTTGAATTGTGCCGCAGCCAGTAAACAGGCAGCTACGGCACAGCCTGTCAGTGTCAGGCAGCGCATGATCTGGGGGCGTTCTTGAACATTGGTCAGTGTAAGCATTGTCTTCCTTCTTTCTGCACAGATGCCTTTTTGCCGCCGTCGGCTTGTCCTGTGCGTATTCTTTGGGCGGCAACGGATACGAACACCGATATGATACCATTTTTCCGCAGGAGAAATTTGTCGGAACAGCGCAGAGTTTTCGGAAAAATAAAAGAATGGCGGCAAGGGCGGCAGATTGCCCGCTTCTGCAAGAATATTGCGATGGGACTTGACAAATCCCGCTGCGGCGTGGTATTATAAAGTGAACGGCTTTTGCCGATTTTTGGTGTCTTTTTTATTTTGAGAGGAGGACTTTTTATGAAGCGTGCAAGACTTGCCGCAATGGCCATGGCCGCAGTGATGGGTACTGCCGCACTGCCGCTGGGTGGTGATTCTGCTGTGGACGTAAAGGCCGCAAGCGGTTACAACTATGCAGAGGCTCTGCAGAAGGCCATGTTTTTCTATCAGGTGCAGGAATCCGGCCCTTTGTCTGACGGCAACCAGGTAACATGGCGTGCCGACAGCATGATGAACGACTACATTCTGGGCGGTTGGTTCGATGCCGGTGACCACATTAAGTTTACGATCACCAATTCCTATTCCGCTGCCATGCTGGCATGGGGTATGCTGGCTTTTCCGGAGGGCATTGAGCAGGCAGGTCTCAGCGATTCCTACCGCAACAGCCTGAAGTATGCGCTGGATTATATCGCAGCCTGCGATCTGGGCGATGAGGTGCTGTATCAGATCGGTGATGAGGGCTTTGACCATAAGTGGTGGGGCTCTGCCGAGATCTACCACTGGAAGCGTGCCGATATGCAGGGGGATGCGGAGCGTCCCTGCTATTTCACCACCGACTCCAACGTCACCGGCCATATGGCTGCTGCGTTGGCGGCAGGCTATCTGGTGTTCAAGGATGTAGATGCAGCGCGGGCAGAGAACTATCTCACCCATGCCAAAAACTGCTTCGATATCGCAAATACCGTCCGTGACCACGGCAATACTCCCGCATCCGATACCATGTATAAGTCCAGCCACTTCTATGATGAGCTGTTCTGGTCTGCCAACTGGCTGTATATGGCAACCGGTGAGCAGTCCTATCTGGATCTGTGCGAAAGCGATTTTATTCCCAACCTGGGCAAAGAGGATCAATCCACCGAGATGAAATATACCTGGGGTATGTGTTGGGATGATACCCAGCAGGGTGGTACGCTGCTGTATGCCATGAATACCGGCAATGCCGAGTGGATCAGCCAGTTTACCAAGCACCTGGAATACTGGACTACCGGTTACGGCGGCAAGCAGGTGCAGTATACACCCGACGGTCTGGCGTGGCTGTTTAACTGGGGTTCTCTCCGTCATGCAACCACCACCGCTTTCCTGGCGGCCGTTGCTGTTGAGGAGCTTTACGCCGATGACGCAGCCAAGGTACAGAAGTACACCGAGTTTTATGAGTCCCAGATGAATTATTGCTTCGGTGACAACGATCTGGGCATGAGCTATGTTCTGGGTATGGGCGACAAATATCCCCAGGCGTGGCACCACCGTACCTCTTCCGGCATCTGGGATGACCAGTGGACTATGCTGGGTAAGGATAAGTTCCACCGTCACACCCTGTACGGCGCCCTCATCGGCGGCCCTGCACAGGACGGCTCCTATACCGATGCCGTGGGCCAGTATCAGTTCTCCGAGGTTGCAATTGACTACAATGCAGGCTACACTGCTCTGTTGGGTAAGATGATCGAAACCTACGGCGGCGAGACCGACCCCGATTTCCCCGCAAAATACCTGCAGGAGGAGTATGAGCTGGATCAGCAGGAGCCTACCCATGTGGAGTTTTACATGGAAGCCTGCATCAACCAGTCCTCCGAGTCCTACACCGAGATCAAGGCACAGGCTACCAACCATTCCGCATTCCCCACCAGAGTGGCAAACAGCCTCTCCTACCGTTATTTCTTTGATATCTCCGAGCTGATTGAAAACGGTATGTCCATTGATGATGTGACCGTAAAGATCGGTTATGATGAGTTCTCCGGCAACACGGTTGCTTCCGAGCCTGTCCACTATGCAGATAACATCTACTATGTGGAGTTCACCTACACCGACAGCACCGTGATCCGTCCTTCCGGACAGTCCGAGCATCAGGCAGAGCTGCAGTTCCGTCTTTCCATTCCCGATAACAACAAAATCTGGGATGCTTCCAACGACTGGTCCTTCCAGACACTGCAATCCGGCAATACCAATGCAGCCATTACGCCTTACATCTGTATGTATGATTCCGGCGTGATGATCTGGGGCATTGAGCCTGACGGCACCACTCCCGATCCCGGTCAGGTGATCGTTCCCGGTACCGAGACCACCGAGCCCGAAGTGGGTGCTACCAAGTACGGCGATGTGAACTGCGACGGTCTGGTGAAGATCGACGACGTGATCCTGCTGAACCGTGTCATTGCAGAGGATACCACCGTCACCGTATCCGATCAGGGTCTGGCAAACGGCGAGTGCTCTGCTCCTGCCGGTCTGACCGGTGATGACGCAGTAGCGATCCTTATGCTCATTGCAGGCATGGTGGATGCACTGCCCGTTTCCTGATTTTCTTTCACAAAAATTCCGCCCTTGATCTTTCGGTCAAGGGCGGTTTTTTTATGGAGTATCGGTATCAGCCGTAATCAAAAGCCATATCGTTCTTGAACTCCTGCAGTTCCTTTTCGTAATCGTTGATGGTGTCGGTCGCCTGATTAAAGTTGCCGTCAGGAGCCTGCAGCCATTCATAATACGCAAGGCAGGAGGAATAGAAGTTCTTCATGTCGGGTAAGTAGTCCAGATCATCGGTTACTTTCTGGATCTCTGCTTTAGCGTCGTCGATGGCATCCTTGGCTTCTTTATAGTAGCCATCGTTTTGCATAGCTGCAATGGTATAATTGACGCAGTAGGAGAAGCCCAGCGTAAGCATAAAATCCGATGCACCGGCTGCTTCCAGAGAAGTCGGAGGAACACCGGTGGCTAAAAATAGATTGATAACGGTCTGTTCATCTTCGTAAATGCCGAAATGCCATGCCCCCTGAACCGCATCGCCGATTGTCGTGAGTTTTTCAGCGGCAGAACACAGGGAATCGTAAGCGCCCTGCATATGTTTTTTGGATTTCGCAACGGTATCCACAGTTGTTGTTGTAGTTGTGGTTGTTTGGGGTTCGGTGTTGTTATTACCGCCGCCACAGCCCGCGCAGCCGCACAGCAGGGCAGCCGCCAGCAGTATGCTGATGGGTTTCATTCTGTTCATAGAAACGACCTCTTTCTTTCTATTATGAACACAAATGTGTTCATAACTATCATAGCAAATTCATAGTAGAAAGTCAATTGGCAATCGCTACAAAAAACGATGAATACAAATGTATTCAATTGTGGATTCGTACAAACCGGCTTAAGAATACATATGTATTCAAAAAATAATGTAGAACAGTGTATCCTATATGCAAGGGGGGATAGGATGCACGAACCATTATTAGATTCTGTGATCGTAGGAGAAGTGCTTGCCGACCTGCGGCGGGAAAAGGGGTTATCACAAGAAGTGCTTAGCGGATTGGCAGGAATAGGTCGTACGCATTTGAGTGCCATTGAACGTGGAGAACGCAAGCCTACGTTGGAAACCTTGTTTTGTATTGCAGGTGCATTAAATATGCATATGAGCGATATCGTACTTGCCATTGAACGGCGATTATAACAGAAAACCGCCCTTGATCTTTCTGAAATGCTCCCCTTTTGTTAGACAATGTGGTATAATAGAGATATACCGAACCAAAGTCTAACGAAAGGGGGCATTTTAATGCCAAAAGGGAAACCAAATAAGCGGTATACGCCGGAGTTCAAGATT
>SVNP01000032.1 GCA_015066805.1 Ruminococcus sp.
GTGGGTACCTGAGGAATATCCAGCGTAGGCACAATGGGTGTCTGACCGGGATAAACAGGAGCTGCAGGAGCTTCGGGAACATTCAGAGTAGGTACTGCCTGCTGCGGTGCAAATGCATCCTGACCGCGATATGCGGGAGCTGCAGGAGCTTCCGGCACATTGAGAACAGGCACAGAAGGTGAAGGCATCTGAGGAACGGTAGGTACCTCAGGAATATCCAAAGAAGGCAGATCCTGTGCGGGTGCGGGAGCAGGTGCGGGGGTATCCAGCACAGGGGGAGTCATGCGGCGGAAGGGATCGTAGTCCTCATCATCGGAAACGGGTGTGGTTTCCAGAATATCATGGATCTCTTCGGGGGCACTGAAAGAAACGGAAATGGCACCTGCAGGCGCTTCGGGAACAGTGGGAATCTCGGGAATTTCGGGGATATCAGCATGGGTATCCTCACCAAACAGGCTGTTTGCCAGACTGCTGAACGCCTGATTACCCATAGAGGGTTCTTCACCGAAGGAAATAGTGCCGCCGCCGTCGGGCTTGTCGTTGATCTCTGCGGCAGCAGGGATCTCATCCAGAATCTCGGGTACAGTGGCAGCCTGAGGAACTGCGGGAATGGCAAACTGTGCCAGTACATCATCCTGAGGTGCTGCTGCGGGGATAGATGTGGGGACGGCAGGAATCTCATCGGTGACCGCAGGAACAGAGGGAGCCTGAGGTACTGCGGGAATGGCAAACTGTGCCAGCACATCATCCTGAGGCATTGCGGCAGGAATAGATGTGGGGACGGCAGGAATCTCATCGGTGACCGCAGGAACAGAAGGAGCCTGAGGTACTGCGGGAATGGCAAACTGTGCCAGCACATCATTCTGAGGCATTGCAGCAGGAATAGATGTAGGAACGGCAGGGATCTCGTCAGTGATCTCAGGAACAGCGGGAGCCTGAGGCACTGCGGGAATGGCGAACTGTGCCAGCACATCATCGTTTTTGGGCATTGCGCCGGGTATAGATGTAGGAACAGTGGGGATCTCCTCAACCATAGGTGCCGGTGCGGGAGCCGGTGCAGGAGTAGGAGACTCGATGGGTGCCGGCTTCTGGCGCATGGAGGGAGGAATATACTCGCCGGTTGGCGCAGATGTTACGGGAGATGCTGCCTTAGGCGGAGTGGTGTTTCTGGTTTTTGCGGCTGCATTCTGCTGCTTGGCAGCTGCGGATTCCTCACGCTTGAGCTGCTTCTGCTCTTCTTTCATAATGCGCTGCATTTCCTTGTTGGACTCACGAATGATACGCTTGGCGATCACCGTCTTGCACTTTTCACAGGTGAGCTGAGCGATATCTGTCATTTCACCGATGGATGTGTACTGACCTACGGCTTTAACGAGGTTGATGCCGCATCCGGTTCGCTTACCGTTTTCGGTGCCGTGTACCTCTTTGGTACGAGATTTGGTTGCTGAAATCAGATCAATATGCATAATAATGTATACCCCCGTAGAATACAAAATTCCATACTAGTTATTATACACCCATTCCATAAAGATGTCAACCATTTTGCAGAAAAAAAGAAAAGAAAATGAAAATTTGTGTATTTTTTTGTGCATTACAGAAAATAAGGTACCGTTTTTTGAGAATCATGACGGAAGATTCTCTTTGCCTTTACAGTTTCCCTCCCTTGACAGAGTGCGGAAAATATGGTATGATATGTGAAGTGGTTTTTTACCTATTTATATGTATATCGGTTTCGCCTTTGGAGATACTTCTGCATAACACTGTATTTGCAAAGGAGAACCGTTATGAACAATTCCGATGATGTACGTTCTGTGCAGCAGGAGCCTGTCAGCGATTCTGTTTGGGAGATGCTGGAAAAGCTTGGTACGTTTCCCGTTTATCATGGCAGGCATACCGTTTACTGCCTGAATATCGTGGGGCAGATCGAAGGACACAGCATTTTGCCCGAAAGCTGTAAGACCACAAAGTATGAGCATATTCTGCCTATCCTTGCCGCCATAGAGCAGGAGCCTTTGGTGGAGGGCTTGCTGATTCTGCTGAATACTGTGGGCGGCGATGTGGAAGCCGGTCTTGCTTTGGCGGAAATGATCGCAAGTATGGAGCTGCCCTCTGTTTCACTTGTACTGGGCGGTGGGCATTCCATTGGTGTGCCTCTGGCAGTTTCCGCAAAGCAGTCGTTTATTGTGCCTTCGGCTTCCATGACCATTCATCCTGTCCGAATGAACGGTATGCTGATGGGTGTGCCTCAGGCTATGAACTGTGTAGATGGAATGCAATCACGGATTTTGCGGTTTGTTTCGGAACACAGCCGTGTCAGTGAGGAGGCCCTGCGTGAAATGATGCAGCGTACCGATGAGTTGGTGCTGGATTTTGGCACCGTTCTCGATGGCAGGCAGGCGGTTGAGGTCGGATTGATGGATGCTGTGGGGGGGATCTCACAGGCATTACACGCATTGTATGCCATGATCGAAACAGCAGAGCAGCGGTATTGCTGAAATACCGTATGCTTTCCTTTTTTTGTGCTTAGAAATCTTTTATCATACGGAGGAAAAACATGGACATTTTAAATGCGATCGTACAGGCGATCATCCAGGGCCTTACAGAGTTTCTGCCCGTTTCCAGCTCGGGGCACCTGCGGTTGTACCAGACCGTGACGGGACAGACGGTAGAGGAAGGCACCTTTATGCTGGTCATCCTGCACCTTGGAACATTGGTAGCGGTCTGTATTGCTTTCCGCACTACCATTCTTGCCTTGCTGAAGGAGTTTGGGCTGCTGCTGAAGGATATTTTTACAGGAAAATTCAAGTGGAAGACCATGAACCCCGATCGACGTATGCTGATCATGCTGGTGATCTCTCTGGTTCTCCTGGTGCCCTTTTACCTCATCAAGGATGTGTTTGAAAATATCACCATGCCCATTCTTGCACTTTGCTTCCTGTATACATCGGTGATCCTGTTCTTTGCAAACCGTGTGAAAAATAACAAAAAGACCGCAGGGGAGATCACTGTGCGGGATGCTGTCATCATCGGATTGTTCCAGTGTGTGGCACTGTTCCCGGGTGTATCCCGTTCCGGTTCTACCATCAGCGGCGGATTGTTTACCGGACTGGATAAAGAAACTGCCGTGCGGTATTCCTTTGTGCTGGGCATTCCTGCTATTCTCGGTGGCTGTGCCTCTGAGCTGGTGGATGCGGCAAAGGGTACTCTGGAAGTCAACTGGCTGGCTGCCGGCATTGGATTTGCAGTTGCAGCCGTTGTGGGCGTGCTGGCCATCAAAATGGTGAACTGGCTGGTGAAATCCGATAACTTCCACGTCTTTTCTATCTATACTTTGATCGTCAGCTTGTTTACCTTTGGGTATTGGCTGTTTACCTGATAGAATCCATACATAAGAAAGGAACAACATGGCACAGAAACAAAGCGGCTCTGCCAAAGGAACCGCAAAACGAAAGCAAACTGCGGCAGCTTCCAAGAGTAAAAGCAGCACGGCTGCAAAGAAAACCACTGCCAAAAGCAGATCCGGTAAGCAGACTGCCGCAAAGACCAAAACGGCTGCCGCCAACACAAAGAAAGCAACACCATCCTCCGGGGCAAAAGGATGCTCCGGAGCCAATAAACCCGAAAAGCGCACGATGAATCCGCAGATCGTATCTGTGATTCTGTGCGCCATCGGTGTTTTTGTGGCACTCTTTGCATTGTTCCCGGGTGCAAAATTCTGGCTGACTTTGCACACTGTTTTGCGTGGATTATTCGGCTTTTCCGTATTTCCTCTTGCCCTGATCCTGCTGTATCTTGCATATCTTGTGACAGTGGATACCGATAACACCACCTCCAAGCGAGCTGTATTCGGCGGTCTGCTGATTATGTTCCTCAGTGCCTTTGTGCAATTGTTTTTCGGCAAGCAGCTCAGCGGAGATCTTGGATTTGCCGAAACGGTTCGTGCATTGTATGCCGAAGGACAAACCCTGCGCGGCGGCGGTGTGATCTCTGCTGTGATCGCATTTCCTCTGGTGGCTTTGTTTGATCTCATCGGCGCAAGGATCATTATTATTCTGCTGATCGCCATTATCAGTATGCTGCTGATGAATATCAGCTTTGCCGATCTGCTGCGGATCTGTACCAAGCCCTTTGTGTGGATGTGGGAAGAAATCGTGCGGCTTGCGACCGATCGGGATGAGTATGATGACGAAGACGACGACTATGACGACGATGATTACTCTGAAGCGATCCGTGATGAGGAAGAAGACGATGATCTGCCCCCGTGGGAAGAGCCGGCCGTAACCAAGGAGGATCGCCGCAAGAAGAAGGAAAAGCCTGCCCCTGCTGCCGATGATACTCCTCTGCCTCTGGCATTTGATGAGGAGGAACCCTCTGTTGAGGATGATCCGCCCATGATCAACGGTGCATCGGTTGCGCGGGAAGCGTATTCCAATATTGAAGTGGATATCCCTATTTTCGATCATCATGGAACTGCCGCACCTGCGGAGTCCAATCCCATTTCTCAGGAGCAGGGCAGCTTTGCCGAAGGCTTTACAGCAGAGGATGAAAAGGCCCTGCAGGATCTTATTGCCAACGCAGATACCATTCCCGAAAGCAATATGCTGCGTACCGTGGAAGAGGAGCTGGATGAAAGCCTGTATGCTGAGGAACAGCCTGTTCCCTATGTTGCACCGCCTCTTTCCCTTCTGCATTATGTGGACAACACAGTCAATGATGCGGATAAATCCGCTGAACTGAAAGAAAAAGCAAAGCTGCTGGTGGATACCCTTGCCAGCTTTGGCGTTCAGGTTCGGATCACAGGCATCCGCAGAGGACCTACGGTTACCCGATATGAGATCCAGCCCGCAGCGGGTGTGAAGATCTCCAAGATCACCTCTCTGCAAGATGATATCGGTCTGAATCTTGGTGGTAAATCCGTCCGTCTGGAGGCTCCCATTCCCGGTAAGCCTGCCGTGGGTGTAGAGGTTGCAAACAATACCAAGGATATGGTAACGCTGCGTGAAATTCTGGAAACTCCCGAATTTCAGGAATCCAAAAGTAAGCTGACCTTTGCCGTGGGTAAGGATATCGACGGCAATGTGATCCTTGGCGATATTGGCAAAATGCCTCACATGATTATTGCAGGTACCACGGGTTCAGGTAAATCCGTGTGTACCAACTCCATTATCATGAGCATTCTGTACCACGCTTCTCCCGAGGAAGTCCGTCTGATCCTTGTTGACCCTAAGGTGGTTGAGTTTGCTCCCTATGACGGCATTCCGCATTTGCTGATACCTGTGGTGACCAATCCCCAGAAGGCAGCAGGTGCCCTGAACTGGGCTGTCATCGAAATGGAACGGCGATATGCTTTGTGTGCCCAGTACGGTGTGCGTGATCTGAAGGGCTATAACTCTATTGCCGAGCGTAACGAGGGCATGAAAAAGCTGCCCCAGATCTTGATTATCATTGATGAGTTTGCCGATCTGATGATGGCATCCTCCAAGGAAGTGGAATCGGCTGTGATCCGCATTGCTCAGAAGGCAAGAGCAGCGGGTATTCATCTGATCATTGCAACACAGCGTCCCACCGTGGATGTTATCACAGGTCTGATCAAATCCAATGTGCCCAGTCGTATCGGTATGTCTGTGAAATCGGCACAGGATTCCCGTATTATTCTGGACTGCTCCGGTGCGGAAACCTTGCTTGGCAACGGTGACTTGCTGTTTTATCCCAATGGCTGGCGTGAGCCCAAGCGTGTGCAGGGCTGCTTTACTTCCGATGCCGAGGTGGAGGCTGTTGCCAGCTTCCTTAAGAGTAATGGATCCTCCGAATACGATCTGGAGATCATTGAGGCGGTGGAACAGAATATTCCCACTGCCAAGGGTGATAAACCCAATGACGATGAGGAGGATATCTCCGGTCTTTCCGGTGATGATGCCCTGCTGATCCGTGCCGCAGAGCTTGCTGTGGATATGGGACAGCTTTCCACAACCGCATTGCAGCGGCGGCTGAAGCTGGGCTATGCCCGTGCTGCCCGTATTATGGAATCTATGGAAGAACGAGGGATCATAGGCCCTTCCGAGGGTGCAAAGCCCCGTAAGGTACTGATGTCTCCGCAGGAGCTGACCGAGTGGAAGCTGCGCTTTGCCGCAAAGGGCGGCGATGTCAGCGACGGATAAATGAACGGAAAGGAGTGAGGCGGTATGGCAAAGCAGATGCCTGCCTGGGCACAATGGGTCTGCGTGATTGTTACCTATGCTGTTATGTTTCTGCTGTGGGAATATGGTATACCATGGCTTCTGTTCAGTCTTCAGCGTCAGATCATTGTTACGGTCATTGCGGGAATCCTTACTCTTTTGCTGTATCTGAAGCCGGCAGCTTCTTATCATGTAAAGCCTTATCTCTGGCTGATTGGCGTTCCTTTGCTGCCTGCTTGCAAGCTGATGCTCTATCCTGATGATTTTGCAGACATCATGGCATCCGTACGGCAGCAGAGAATGATCACATTGATGATCTATGCTGCCGTCCCGATTCTTTTTTGTATATTTGGCTATCTGATCCATGCCATACAAGTCCGCCGTTGGAGGGTTGGAAAATGACAAACGGATTTTTACCTGTTACTCCCGCAGAATTACAGGAACGGGGGATCTCTCAGCCCGATTTTGTCTATATTACGGGTGATGCCTATGTGGATCATCCCAGCTTTGGTGTTGCTATCATTTCCCGTGTGTTGGAATCCAAGGGATATACGGTGGCAATTCTGCCCCAGCCGGATTGGCGTTCTGTGGCAGATTTCAAACGCTTTGGGCGTCCCAGACTCGGTTTTCTGGTAACGGCCGGCAATATCGACAGCATGGTAGCCCATTATACCGCTGCCAAGAAGAAACGCAGCGATGATGCGTATTCCGCAGGCAGAAAAGCAGGCAAACGTCCCGACCGTGCCGTAACGGTCTACTGCCGTATGATACGCAAAGCCTACGGCGATGTCCCCATTCTCATCGGCGGTCTGGAAGCCTCTCTGCGGCGTTTTGCCCACTATGATTACTGGGAGGATACTGTAAAGCCCTCGGTGCTGGTGGAAAGCGGTGCGGATATTCTTATGTTTGGCATGGGCGAACACAGTATTGTGGAGCTTGCCGATGCTTTGAACAGCGGTGTGCCTGTATCATCCATTACCGAGGTAAGAGGCACCTGTTATCTGACAGAGCCTGCCAATACTCCTATTGGCTGTGCGGAATGCCCCTCCTATGAGCAGGTGTGTGAAAATAAAGAGTCCTATGCCCGTGCCTGCCGTATCCAGTATGATCAGCAGGATGAGGTATACGGCAAGCGGGTCATTCAGCGGCATGGTGACAAAATGCTGGTGCAAAATCCGCCCGCTGTTTCATTAACTACCGAAGAACTGGATGCCGTATATGCGCTGCCGTATATGCGTACCTATCACCCTATGTATGAGGCGGAAGGCGGGGTGCCTGCCATTGAAGAAGTACGGTTTTCCATTACCCATAACCGCGGCTGCTTCGGATTCTGCAATTTCTGTTCCATTGCCCTGCATCAGGGCAGAAGAATCGCTGTCCGCAGTGCGGAATCCGTGATAGAAGAAGCCAAGCTTCTGACCACATTGCCTGATTTCAAGGGCTATATTCATGATGTAGGCGGCCCTACCGCCAATTTCCGTCATGTATCCTGTGAAAAGCAGTTGGAGCATGGTCTGTGTAAGGGCAGAAAAT
The DNA here is from genome assembly GCA_015066805.1 of Ruminococcus sp. Classification (GTDB taxonomy): domain Bacteria; phylum Bacillota; class Clostridia; order Oscillospirales; family Ruminococcaceae; genus Firm-04. The sequence goes on from SVNP01000032.1 coordinate 7,710, forward strand.
GTCTTGCTCCTTCCCCGTGCAAGAATCTGCGTGTGGATCATACAGAGTATCTCAACCTCATGCGGAAGCTGCGGAATCTGCCCAAGGTGAAACGAGTGTTTATCCGTTCGGGTATTCGCTATGATTATCTGATGGAGGATCGGGATGACAGCTTTTTCCGTGAGCTGGTGCATTATCACGTCAGCGGTCAGTTGAAGGTCGCTCCCGAGCATTGCTCCGCCCCTGTGCTGGATGCCATGGGTAAGCCCCATATTGAGGCATACAAGGCATTTCAGCGGCGGTTTTACGGGCTGACCAAAAGTATGAATCTGGAACAATATCTGGTGCCGTATCTTATGAGCTCTCATCCGGGCAGCACCATCAAGGATGCCATTGCGCTGGCTTGCTTTCTGAAGGAAGAAGGGCTGCGCCCTGAACAGGTGCAGGATTTTTATCCCACACCGGGAACGCTTTCCACCTGTATGTATTATACCGGTCTGGATCCCTACACGCTGCAGCCCATTTATGTTCCGAGAACGTCTGAAGAAAAGGCAGAACAGCGAGCACTGCTCCAGTATTTCAAGCCGGAAAACCATGGGGTGATCCGTGCGGCACTGCGGAAAGCCAACCGCAGAGATCTGATTGGCAGCGGACCCCATTGTCTTGTGCCGGCAGAAGCATCCGGCAGAAGCGGCAGCAGACAGGTCGGGAAAGGAAAAGGCACTGCATGGAACGGAAAAAGCGGCGGCGGTCGCCATCGGAATCAAACATCTCAGGGCGGAAAGGGAGCCAAGCGTTATCCAAAATAATCAATATTCTGCTGATCTTTCTGGTAGGTCTTGCCTTCCGATATTATATCGCACCCAATCATCCGCCCGTTGCAACGGGCGAAGTGCGTGTGTACATGCTGGATGTGGGGCAGGGGGATGCATGTCTGATCCGTACCGAAACCATGAATGTTCTCATTGATGGCGGTGAACGGGAGCAGGGCGATCATCTGGTGCGTATGCTGCACGCTTTGCAGGTCAAAAAGCTGGATTACGTCATCAATTCTCATCCCCACTATGACCACTTCGGGGGATTGATCTCTGTTTTTGAGGAAATACCTGTAGGGAAGCTGGTGATGTGTGATTTCCCCGAATCACTGACACCTACATCTGCATACTTTGAAACCTTTCTGGATGTGGTTGAGGCTTCCGGTGCAGCGGTTTCTATCCCCCAATGCGGAGATACTCTTGTATTGGATGATGCGGTACTGACATTTCTTTCTGTGGATAACAGTAATTATACTGATCTGAATGATTGTTCGCTCCTTTGTCGTTTGGATCATCAGTCGGTCAGCTTTCTGTTTTGCGGAGATCTGACCGCAAAAGGAGAACGGGATTTTGTGGAACAGGGCCTCATTGCCCCCGCCGATGTGCTGAAATGTGCACATCATGGCAGTAATTCCTCTACCTGTGCCGCTTTTTTGGCTGCGGTACAGCCCGTGTGTGTAGGCATATCCGCAGGGCTGCATAATGATTACGGTCATCCCTCGGTAAAATGCCTGCAGCGTATCAGCCAATATACCGATGAGGTTTATCGCACCGATCTGGACGGCGATGTGCTGTTTTCATCCGATGGCAGCACGTTAAAAGTCACGGTGCATTATCAGGCAGATGAAGTAGGAAAGGAGGCATGGTGATGATTCTGGTGGATCGCTTGGAAGATCAGACTGTGATTCTGGAGATCAGTGAGGATGCACAGCCTGTGCGCCATATGACTGTTGCTGCCGCAGAGCTTGGTATTTCTGTGGCAGAGGGCGATATTCTGGTGCAGACTGCCGAGGGCTGGCAGGTGGATCAGACTGCCACAAAGCATCGAAAGCAGCAGTTGTTCCGTCGGTTTCGTCGCATGATACAAAATGGAACATGATGTGATCGTAGTAGGCGGCGGACCGGCAGGCTGTTTTGCGGCTGTTACCGCAGCTCGTCTGGGGCGCAGGGTTTTACTGCTGGAAGGCAATGACCGATTGGGACATAAGCTCTCTATTACAGGAAAAGGTCGCTGTAATGTCACCAATGCCTGCGATATGGACACGCTGATGGCCAATATTCCTCGTAACGGAAGATTTTTGTACTCGGCATTTTCTAATTGTATGCCTTCGGATGTTATGGAGTTTTTTGAACAGGAAGGCGTTCCGCTGAAGGTGGAGCGTGGCAGAAGGGTTTTTCCGCAAAGTGACCGTGCCGCAGATATTGTGCAGGCCTTACAGCGTGCCATGCAAGCAGCAGGTGTGGAGATCATACACGCCAGAGCGGATGGTCTTTGTCTGGAAAACGGCAGTTGTATCGGCGTAAAATGCGGCAGCCAATGCTATTACGGAGAAAGCGTTCTGCTGGCAACAGGCGGTGCATCCTATCCTCGTACCGGCTCCTGCGGAGATGGCTATCAGCTTGCAAAGGCAGCGGGACATACCATTGTGAAGCCTCAGCCCTCGCTGGTACCCATTGTTACTGTGGAGGAATATCCTGCGGAAATGAGTGGGCTTTCTCTGAAAAATGTGCTGCTGACAGTAAAGCAGGGGGAAAAAATCTGCTTTGCGGAGCAGGGCGAAATGCTGTTTACTCATTTTGGAATCTCAGGGCCTTTGGTGCTCTCTGCCAGTGCCATGATGGATCCCGAACAGGCAAAAAGCTATCAGATATGGATTGATATGAAGCCGGCTCTTTCACAGGAACAACTGGATGCCCGTATTCTGCGGGATTTTGGAGAATCTCCTAACCGATTGCTTTGCAATACCCTGCAAAAGCTGCTGCCATCTTCCATGATACCCGTAGTGATGCGTCTGGCAGAGCTGCCCGATGATCTGCGTGTGAACAGTGTGACAAAGGCTCAGCGTACCAAATTGCTGGAAATTGTCAAAGCCATGCCTCTGCATTGCCGCAGTATGCGTCCCATTGCAGAAGCTATTGTAACCAGAGGCGGTGTTTCTGTGAAAGAGGTTTCGCCCAAGACCATGGAATCCAAGCTGTGCAAAGGGCTATTCTTTGCAGGGGAGCTGTTGGACGTGGATGCTTACACAGGTGGTTATAATCTGCAGATTGCCTTTGCAACCGGCTATGCTGCGGGATGTTCTATATAATTTCAATACGGAGGGTGAATGATGTCAAACAAAAAAGGGATTTGTAATATTGCGATTGATGGCCCTGCCGGAGCAGGAAAAAGCACACTGGCCCGCAAGCTGGCAGAGCGTCTGGGCTATGTGTATGTGGATACGGGTGCCATGTACCGTGCCATTGCGTACTATGCGCTGCTGAATCAGTTGAAGCCTATGGAGGAGATCATTTCGCATCTGGCGGTGCTGCATATCGGGCTGCGATATGAAAACGGCTCTCAGCGTGTTTTCATCAATGATATGGATGTGTCCGATCAGATCCGCACAGCAGAGGTTTCCATGGCGGCTTCCCGTGTTTCTGCCATCCCGGAGGTCCGCACTTATCTGTTCGATCTGCAGCAGCAGCTTGCCAAAAAGCAGTCTGTGGTTATGGATGGCAGAGATATCGGTACGGTGGTGCTGCCCCATGCGGATGTGAAGATCTTTCTGACTGCTTCTCCGCAGCAGCGGGCAAAACGTCGGCATCTTGAGCTGGTTGAAAAAATGGGAGATGCTGCACCTGATTTTGATTCTGTACTGGCAGATGTAGTGCAGAGAGATCATCAGGATTCTACCAGAGCCGTTGCACCCTTAAAGCAGGCCGAGGATGCTGTTTTGCTGGATACCACAAATTATGATCTGGCGGAGTCCGAAGAGGCACTGTATCAGATCTGTAAGGAGCGTTTGAATCTGGAATGAGTAAATTTTATCGTTTTGCACTGGCAGTTATGCGCCCTGTGATGCATCTGGCATTTTCGATCCGCACGGTAGGGCGTGAAAATATTCCCGAACAAGGCGGATATCTGTTTGTCAGTAATCACCGCAGCAATGCAGATCCCATTCTGATTCCTATGCTGGCAAGCAAGCATGAATTCTGCTTCATTGCCAAGCAGGAGTTGTTCCGCAACCGCTTTTTTGAGAAGATCATTACCGCATTGGGAGCCATTGCCATTGATCGCGGCAGCGGGGATCTTTCTCCGCTGGATGAGCTTTCTCATCGGCTGCATACAGGCAAAAACGGCCTGATCTTCCCTGAAGGTACTCGTTCCAAGGATGGCAGGCTGGGGCGATTCAAATCAGGTGCAGCCTATATTGTGGCACAGGCAGGCGCAGATGTGGTGCCTGTATCGGTGCAGTTTCAGGGTAAGCTGCGGTTTCGCAGTCGTATTACCGTGACCTTCGGTCAGCCCATTCGTTTGCTGGAGGCCCCCCTTACCGAGCCAAATCCCAGAGAGCTGCGGCGTATCAAAACAGAAATGCAGCAGGCGGTTGCTGCGCTGCTGCCTGCTCCCGAGGAAAAACTCATCCAACAGGAAGTAAAACCCGAAGAATAAAAAAAGGAGTGCAATTACCATGGCGAGACGCATTGATTACGGACGCATTGCCGTGATCTTGTCTGCAATCATCTTTTTGATTTTTGGAGCGGATTTTATTCGTCGTGCCTACAATAGCTGGAAGGGTGAAAACGGTCAGCTCATCGTACAGACCCATTCCGGAGTGGATCCCTACGGCACGACCCCGACGGGAACTGCTACCGACCCCGGCTCACAGCCTTCCGGTGGGGAAACAACTACCACCACGACCACTCAGGATGTCAATTTGCCCAAGCTGACCTTGCTTGCCTCGGAGATCCATTCGGGCAGTCTGGTGCTGGTCAATGATACATACGGTTGGCAGGGAGAAGGCAATTATGTGGCTTTTTCCGAGTTGAATTATGCCCATTTCCGTCTGCCCTCCCGCAGTCTGCAAATTTCCAAAACCATGTCTGCCGATCTCATTGCCATGTTCAAGGATTTCTACGCTGCCACCAATCTGGGCAATGTGATGATCTATGCTACCACTAATACGCCAACTGCCCTTGCCTATCAGGTGTCCATTCCCGAGCGTGCATCGGGTCTTACCTTAGATCTGGCAGTGTGGGATGAAGCACAGGGTACGCATTCTCCCTTTAAGCCGGAGGGCAATTATGCATGGCTGCAATCTCATTGTGCGGAATATGGTTTTGTACAACGGTTTACCGCTGATAAATCCGCACAGACCGGTATGCAGCAGCAGATCTGGCATTACCGCTATGTGGGTGTTCCTCATGCCGTGTATATGACACAGGAAAATCTTTGTCTGGAGGAATATCTTACCCTGCTGCGGGAATCTCATGATGCAGGCAACCCCTTGCTTGTTACCACATCCGATGCAAGCTATACGGTTTATTATGTGCCAGCCGCAGAAGATGGCGGTATGACAGAGATCACCGTACCCAAGGATCTTCCCATTACCACATCCGGTGATAACATGGGCGGATACATCATCACCATACGCAATGCAGCATAAAAAAACAACCCGTGAAGCTGAACTGACACCCAAAAGTTAGACAAAGAATAATAGAAAACATTGTGCAAAGCGATTAAGCGGCAGGCTTGGTCGCTTTGCTGCATTATGCAGCAGTTGAGAGACGGTATTCAACAGGCGACATTC
>SVNP01000033.1 GCA_015066805.1 Ruminococcus sp.
CTTGAACTCCGGCGTATACCGCTTATTTGGTTTCCCTTTTGGCATTAAAATGCCCCCTTTCGTTAGACTTTGGTTCGGTATATCTCTATTATACCACATTGTCTAACAAAAGGGGAGCATTTCAAGGTCATACCATCGGACACTATCTTTCTGCCTGCGCACAGGCTTACCGCAATCCGGCACTGACAGAGGAACAGCGTGCCAAGCTGGATGATATTCTGGATAAGCTGCTGGCAGGTATGCAGGAATGTCAGCAGAATTCCAAAGGCAGACCCGGCTACCTCTGGGCAGGACAGGTCACCAACGCCAACAATGTGGAACAACAGTTTGATTATGTTCAGCAGGGCAAAACCAATATCATCAACGAAGCATGGGTGCCTTGGTACACCATGCATAAGCTGGTGCAGGGTCTGGTGGATGTGTACCGTCTGACAGGAAAGCCTACCGCCAAAACCATCGCCTCCGGTCTGGGTGACTGGACTTACAACCGCTGCTCCACATGGGATCAGGGAACGCACAACACCGTGCTTTCCATTGAATACGGCGGCATGAATGACTGTCTGTATCAGCTTTATGAGATCACGGGCAAGGAATCCCACGCAATTGCAGCCCACTATTTTGATGAAACCTATCTCCACGAGCAGGTGTTAGGCGGCGGTGCCGATGCGCTGAACAACCGCCATGCCAACACGACGATTCCCAAATTCCTCGGCGCGCTGCGGCGTTATCAGGTATTGGACGGCAAAACCATCGGCGGTGAAAAAGTAGATGCCTCCCGTTATCTGCAATATGCCGAAGCATTCTGGGATATGGTCATCACACACCACACCTACATTACAGGCGGCAACAGCGAGTGGGAGCACTTCGGTAAGGATGATGTTCTGGACGCCGAGCGCACCAACTGCAACTGCGAAACCTGCAACTCCTATAATATGCTGAAGCTCAGCCGTGAGCTTTACAAGATCACAGGCGATAAAAAATACATGGATTTCTATGAGGGCACCTATTACAATTCCATTTTGTCCTCCCAGAATCCCGAAACAGGCATGACAACCTATTTCCAGCCCATGGCAACAGGATATTTCAAGGTATATTCCACCCCCTATGACAGCTTCTGGTGCTGCACGGGCAGCGGTATGGAAAGCTTTACCAAGCTGGGCGATACCATCTATATGCACAGCGATGATGCTTTGTATGTCAATCTGTATCAAAGCTCCGAGATCGCATGGGCAGAGAAAAACCTTACCGTAAAACAGGAAAGCCGCATTCCGCTTTCCGACACCGCAGAGTTTACCGTAACCGGCAGCGGAAGCTGCAATATGCTGCTGCGTATCCCGCAGTGGAAGGCAGGTAATATGACCGTTACCGTCAACGGCAGCAATTACAGCTACCAAACCGTAGACGGCTATGCCGAGATCAACGGCGTAAAGGGCGGTGATACCATCACCGTAAAGATCCCCATGCAGGTCACCGCACATACCCTGCCGGATAACAAGGCAGTATATGGCTTCCGTTACGGGCCTCTGGTGCTGAGCGCAGAGCTGGGCAAGGAAAATATGCAGACCGGCTCCACCGGTATGTGGGTCACCATTCCCAAGGAGCAGATCGTCGGCTCGCAGAACATTACTCTTGCACAGGAAGGTCAGTCCGTTGCTGCATTTATGGCAGAGATCAACGACCACTTTACCAGAGAACCCGATTCTCTCCGCTTTACACTGAAAGATACCAACCAGACGCTGACCTTTACCCCTCATTATCAGCAATATCAGCAGCGTTACGGCATTTACTGGAAATTCCTTTCCAACGGTACCGTCATTGATGAAAAGCCGCCCCGAGCCAAGCTCACCGTAACCGATACGGTACAGCCCGGCTACGGACAGTATGAAAACGATGAGCAGCATAATATGCGGGAATTCCATACCACAGGCGTTACCGATGATTCCACCTACCGTTTTGCACAGGCAGGCGGTTACTTCTCCTATCAGATGGAGGTTGACCCCGATGCTCCCTTCTCCCTGCTGACGGTTCGCTTCCGCCATGCAGATAACGGCAAAACCATTCGTGTGCGTGTAGGTGATACCGTACTCTACGCAGAAACACTCAATCATAACGGCTCTGCCGAAACCTATGATGTCCGTATTCCCATTCCGCCTGAGGTATTTTCCCGCTGTGTGCATACCATCACGGCAAACGGCAGAGAGGTTCCTGTGCTGGATGTGACTTTCTCCGCCAATAATGACAAGGAATCCGCTAAGATCTGTGATTTCATCTACATGAACGCAGTCAGACCCTACTATCAGTTTGATACCGATATCGCTTACTTTGTGGATTGCGGCGATCAGGATGTTACCACCCTGACCGGTTCCGATACCCTTGGCTGGTTCAACTCCGTGACCGAGCAGTTGTTTGCCGAGGATGAGGTATCCGGCATGAGCTGGGGTCTGATTGACGATCCCACCGACAAGCATAACGGTTCTGCCTTAAGCGGCGGCATCTATACTGCCAACACCTGGCCCAATGAAGCTGCTCCCGGTGATGGTGCCAATAAGAACGTTTCCTTCCGCTATACAAAGAATCAGTACGAAAGCAATATTGACCGCCATATCAATTATGGCTTTACCCTGCCTGATGGCACTTATACTGTTGAAATGAGCTTCCGTGATCCTTGGGGCTGCTCCAAAAATCCCAGTGTATATGCCAATATGGGTACCGCCAATGAAACCCTCATCGCTCAGAATTGTGCAACAGACGGCAGTGCCATCACAGGAACAGTAACCGTTACAGGCGGCTATCTGGAACTGAATTTCCGCTCAGCGGATAAGGCGATCAATCTCAACTACATTATCATCCGCTTTGCAGATGGAATGCCCTATACACAGCGCGGTATGCGCGGAGATATCGACCTTGACGGTGCCATTACTCCCAAGGATACCGCAGCTTTGCTGCCCGCATTGATGTCAGAGCAGACTCTTACATGGGAACAAGGCTATGCCGCAGATGTGCATACGGACTTCTCTCTGGATACCAGAGATCTGACCCTGCTGAAGCGTTGGCTGCTGCATTCGTAAAATAACACAAAACAAGGGCGTATTCCGGCAGGAGTACGCCCTTGTGGTATTGCAGAAACCACGCCGCTGGCACCGCCCACCAAGCAGCAGTCTGCACCCTTTTCCCAATATCCAACTCATCCCACCACCAAATGCAAATTCCCCAGCTTTGCAGATTCCTCCACGCAATAGTTGCTGAAGCGATGAAAACTTGCAATGCAGATCTCCGCATCATAAAAGGCTGCGCTAAATCGCGTCACACTGTCGTACAGCTTCTCCAGTTCTGTCTTGGTGCAGCGCCAATCAATCTGCTCGGGCAGCTTGACCAGAATTGTTTTTTTGCCATCACGGATGACATAATCAAAAGCCTCACCCTGCAGCCACACTGCATCTTGATGCAAGCTGAACGGCAGCTTTTCCAGCAGATATTTCATACAGACATTCAGTGCAAAGTTATCTGCCTCCGTTTGGATTTCTTCTGCTAACGCAGCACTGTCGGTTACCAATCTTCCTGTGTTCAAATAAAGGAATTTGTGCCAGAACAATGTGTACGGATGAACGATCGTATACCGATGCTCTTTCACTTCCACAAAGCCGGCTGCAATCAACGCATCCAGATATGTTTTGCATTGATTATTGGGTACACCCATTGCTTTGGCAATTTCGCTCAGCCGATGCTGTCCCGTTGCGATTGCATACAAAATCCCATGGTACGATGCCGGCGTGCGGAAATTGTCACCCACCATCTGCCGCATGGTGCAATGGTATACCGAATCCGGCTGCATCCATCGTTTCAGATTGGTCTGGAAGGATTCCTTTTCATCATAATCTGCCAGCAGTCTGCCGATGCCGCCTGTCATTGCATATACCCTTGCAACGTCCGGTGCAGCCATGGTCGGAACCGCTTTTCTGATGTCCGTATAATCATATGGATAAAGGTAAAATGTCTGATGCTCCCCAAAGGATGCAGCATATCTGCAAGGAAGAAAAAAGAGATTCTTCATATCCGATAGAAACTCCGAAAGCCCCGCAATGGCATCCAATACAGCATCACAGCCTTTGAAATGCTCCATATCATCCAGCACCAATTTGCTTGTGTGCTTTTTGAAAAACGGTACCAGCAACCGAAACACCTCTGCCCAGTTGCTTGCCGAAGATACATCTGCCCATGCACTGACTGTATTTTTGAACGCAGTCAGTGCATTTTTTTGATCAAGCCCCTGAAAGGAAAAGTAACAATGGAACTTTGTGTTCTGCACATACGCAGCTGCAAGAGCAGTTTTTCCGCAGCCTGCAACACCACAGATTTTTATGATGCGGTCATAGTTGTTTTCATATCTGCAATGCCGCACATGAGCTGCTGCCGCTTTCTGTAACTCCATGCGTTGTGATTCCATATTCAGCTTCATTATCTCACTCCTTTGTCATATCACGATGTGATTAATTTGATTATATCATGAAAAATGCTGTCTGTCAATGGATCTGCATAGAGTGTTTTTTGAGAATTTGTTGTGGAACTGCACAGCAGAGTGCGCTCAAAGCCGGTTCTCCATTGTGCATCTCTCTGAATTTTCAAATACTTTTTGAAAAAAGGGCTATGTAAAGGGGCGTGCCGTTCCCCTTTCAGTAGAGGGGGTTGAACGAAACACAATGCACAAAAACAGATCCGGAATTTGTGCAAGTCTACAAAATTCATCGGTCGATGCATAAAACACCCCTTTTCCTCGGCTACAGGGTGAAAGGGAATTGTGAAACAGGATACAAAACTACATAGGCATCTTGAAAATTGAATCGCAGTCATTGCAAAACGAAGTTCTGATGGTGGGGTGGTGAGCCGTACCAGCCGCTTGAGACATACGCCATGACCTTGCAGCAGCAAGTGAGCGAACAATATGATCTCAGATCTGCACAGCCAATGCAGCAGGCGATGAAAGTCAGAACAGAGTGGTCAGGGAGCGATCCTCTCCGACAGCATGAAAGGCATCACGCATTTGCAAAGCTGCAAAGAATCCATACAGAAAGGAGGAATGCCATGGAAAACTTCACACGCATCCCCAACAGCGCATTTGATTTTCACCTGTCATCCATCGAGTTTCATGTGCTGTGCTATCTCCTCAAGTGCAGAAACTCTGTCACAGGCAAATGCTTTCCCAGCTACAACCGCATTGTGAGTGACTGTCACATTTCACGCAGTTCCGTTGTGAAAGCGTTGAAGCATCTGGAGGAGAAAGGCATCATCACCGTGACACGCAACTACCGCAGACAGGTCATGCGCAGCAACAGCTATGAAATCAATCTGACGTAGTGTAAACGATGACACGGCTTGTGTTGCTTGACGCACCCTAACAAGATGAATGGAACAAGACGAAGAAGATATATTTATCTTCAGAAAAGGAGAAAAGACATGAAGTATTATCGTATGTTTCCCAGTGAGATGAACAGCTACCCTGCACACCTGACGCTGTTCACCAATCCTAACGAGTTCAAAGTGATTCTGTTTTTGCATTCTGTGTATGACAAAAAGACGGAGCGTGCCATTATCAGCCGCCGTAAGATTGCAAAAGGCACCAATCTTTCCGTGCGTCAGATTGACCGTGCCATGAAAACTCTGGCCGCAAAGGATCTGATTCGTGTGGAGCATCGTTGTCATCTCAGCGGATGCCAGGCACCCAACGCATATGCGCTTGCGTTTGTCAACTATCCTCCGGCCGATGTGCTGTACTACGATGCGTTCCTTGCGCCGGAAATGGATGAGGAAGAAGAATGGTTCGATCACTGAACAGGGCGGTGCACACCGCACCGCTTTTTCTCTTCTGCCAATCATCCGGTCGTTTTTGAAAAGATTCGGGACATATCCTGAGATCGCAGTCGGGGCCGGATGGCCTGCAAGCTGTGCAGGGTATCGCACGCCGAAAGAAAACGGAGAGCCTCACGAACCCCGATCGCAATCGGGGTGAAAGGTGCCAAAATCGCAAGCGTGGATAGTTGTGCCGATTAAAGTGAGTCGGTGACGCCCTGAAACAGGGCGTCATACTCATCAACATGGTTTGCCGGTTAAAGGATAGGCGTCTGAAACCGCCTATCCGCCCACTTCGTCGAGCAAAGCTCGCCGTTTTGCGAGGTTTTTGGCTACTCGAGTAAAGGCGTCTGTTTGCAAAAATCGGTGGGGCAAAGGTGTCTCAAAGTGAAAATCCGTGTATAATCCCCCGATTTTGCGAGTTTTTTGGCAGGTGTCATGCGGTCGAGTGGGTTCATTCTGCGATTAGGTGAAACCTGCCAGCATCGCCTTCGGCAGTCCGCATAGCGGCCCACCGAACGCAGCAGGTCGGGAGAACCCGAACCCCTTTCGGAAACACGATCCCATCGCTATGCACATTCATTGCTATTGTACAAAACGGGCGACAAATTGTTGTTGCGTATGATGATTCCATTTCGGATCAAAAAAGAGTATAATCAGATTGACGCAGTACACCGTAAGAGAAAATGCAGTGCTGCCGCATCATAAAAAGGCAGCAGAAAGAGAGGCGCAATGCAACGGACGATGACCGTACCTCAAACCCAAGGCACATCTGCCTGCCGACCTGTGCCTGCCCCCATGCAAAAAAAGGAATCCCCCTGCATGAAACAGCCGGAAATTTCCCAGACTATGGGAAAAGGAGCTGATTGCATGAAAACGGATTCCGCTGCCGCACTGGCACGCAAAAAACAGACACTGGTTGCCTGGACAAAGATCCTGCTGCGGGAAGGTGAAATTGATCAGGGCAAATACAACCGCATGGTAGCTTTGATCGAAAAGCTCACTGCATGAATTACCCCACAGACAGGAAAGCATTTCCATTGACACCCGTTCAGGCAGCATGGTATGATGAAACAAGAAGTACCCTAAGGAGGAATCGCAAATGGATATTTATGCCGCAGCCAACCGCATGAAGCAGGAACGCATCACGATTTTTGACCTGCCCATCAACGTTACCTTTTACGCCAGAGTATCCACTACCCGTGAGGAACAGGAAAACTCCATCGAAAGCCAGATCCTTTATTTTACGGAAATGATCCGCAGCAATCCCAACTGGAATTATGTGGAAGGCTATGTGGACAGAGTACGAGGAGAGAATGCCGAAAACCGCACCTCTTTTATGCAGATGATCGAGGATGGCAAAAACGGCCGCTTTGATCTGATCCTGACCAAGGAGGTCAGCCGATTTGCCCGCAACACCATTGACAGCCTGACCTATACCCGTGATCTTCTGCGGGCAGGTGTGGGAGTATTTTTCCAGAACGACAACATCTGCACCATTGATACCGACAGCGAAATGCGTCTGACCATTATGTCCAGTATCGCAGCCGATGAAGTCCGTAAGCTCTCGGAGCGGGTACGCTGGGGACACAAACGCTCCATTGAGCGGGGTAATGTGCTGGGCAACAACCGCATCTTCGGGTATGATAAGGTAGACTGCCGACTGGTCATCAACGAAAAGGAAGCGGAAATGGTTCGCACGATCTTTGAGCTGTATGCCACAGGTGATTACAGCACACGCCGTCTGGAACGTCTGCTGTACGAAAAAGGCTACCGCGGCAGAAACGGTACCCGCATCCATCATAACACCATTACAGGCATCATCCGCAATCCCAAGTATAAGGGATACTACTGCGGCAACAAGGTGAAGATCATAGACTACCGTACCAGAGAGCAACGCTTTCTGCCGGAGGATCAATGGGTCATGTACAAGGATGAAACCGGCGAAGTGGTGCCTGCCATCGTCAGCGAGGAGATCTGGGAGCAATGCAACCGCATTCTGGAAGAGCACAGCAGCATCATCAAAAGCCGCAGTCATTCCTTCAAGGATACCAGCGTGCTGACGGGAAAAATCTGGTGCAGTGCCCATGAACGCCCCTACTGGCGCACAAGCTTCTCCAACAGTGCTTCCAAGGGGCATCCGGTTTACCAGTGGATCTGCAGTGAAAAGCGGCGGTTCGGCACACAGACCTGTGCATCCTTCGCCATTATGGAAGACGAGCTGTACCCCATCCTTGCAAGCTTCTTCCGTGAGATCGCAGACCATCTGGAGGATTATATCGAAACCTTCCTGCGGATCTATCAGGAGGCCGATCAATCGGCGGACTTCCGCAGACAGATCGCCGCACTGCACACACAGGTACAGCGAGAGCAGCAAAAACAGGAAAAGCTGCTGGAGCTGTACATGGATTCCACCATTACCAAGGCAGAATTCTCCAAACGCAACACCGTCTTCGGCAGGCAGATCACCGAGCTGGAAAACGAGATCCGGAAGCTGGAACAGCAGACCAATCGGGATGCGGAATACGCAAAGGGCATCAAACGCATCCGCAGGTATTTTGAAACCATGTACGATCCCGAGCAGGAAATGACCCGCCTGCAGATCGACGAAATGATCAAAGCGGTCATTGACCACATTGATGTGGTGCCTGTGAACGAGCAATCTATGAAGCTGGAAATCAAGCTGCAGACAGGAGAAAACGGCACCACCATCTATGTGCGGACAGGCAGCCGCTACGGTCGGCGTTCCGGTCACATCAGTAAGAAGATGATCGACGCATATAAGATGCAGTAATCATCCCATCGAAAAGCAGCGGTTCTCCTTTGGGGAGCCGCTGTTTTTTCGTGATAAATGCGAACAAAATGGCTAAAATTCTCTGTCGGGAATTGTCAAGAATTGGCAGGGCAGGTCGAAGAAAGGTCTTGATTTTCCATGCACAGAGGGTTATAATAGAAGTGTATGCGTATGCTTCCGTGAGGGTAAAACCCTCCTGCTTGATAGAAAGGAACGATAGATCGAATGAGAATGGGAAGATATACCGCTCTGGCACTGGCTGCCATCAGCACCGTATGTATCTGCAGCAGTTGTGCAGATGATTTAAGCACCCCCGAAGTCAGTATTACCGCACAAAGCTTTGCGGATACCCTGTATCGGAAGATCCCGCTGGATGCTGAGCTGAAAGCAAACGCAGCCGATACCATGGCTCTGCTGATGAACGTGACCGGCTACACAGATGCAGCAGGTTATGCCGCAGCAGGCACTATGCCGGATATGATCGCTGTGTTCTGTGCCGCAGACAGTGCCGGTGCCGAAGGCATCCGCTCTGCCATGCAGACCTATGTAAACGAAATGGCAAGAGAATACGAACGCTACGCTCCGGAGCAGGTGCCCAAGCTGGAAAACGCCGTCATCGTCAGCAGCGGCAATTATGCCGTGCTTTGTGTTTCTCCCGATGCCAAAGCCACCCGTGAGATCGTGAATGAGATCCTGAAAAACGGTACCTCCGCCGCAGCAGACCTGCGGGAGCCTGCCGCTGCCACCACAACCACCTCCACCACTACCCAGAGCAGCACCACCACGCTCTCTCAGGAAACCACCACAACCACCGTCACGACTCCCACCCAAGGGGAAAACGGTGTCATTCCCTCCCAAGGGGATTATGAAGAGCTGGGCGTTGTCGTTCGTGACGGTGATACGGTATACGAGTGCTACTATTATAATGATACCTATGTAACCCAGTATGCCAACGCCATCAACACCTTTGCAGCCACACTGCCTGCCACAGCCAATGTGTATACTATGATAATCCCCAACAGCATGGGGATCACCCTGCCCGATGAGTATGTGGATATTGTACCCTCTACCAACCAGAAAACCGCCATCGAAAAGCTGCACGCAAAGCTTGCCGGCAATGTAAAGCCTGTATCCATCTATGATACACTGCGCTCCCACCGCACAGAGTATGTCTATTTCCGTACAGATCACCACTGGACAGCATTGGGTGCCTACTATGCCTACGATGTACTCTGCGGTATGACCGGCAGAACCGCCACCCCGCTGGATGCCATGACCACCAAGGATTTCCCCGGCTTTTTGGGCACCTTCTACCGTGACAGCAACGAAAATCCCAAGCTGGCCGCCAACCCCGATACGGTAACGGTACACTATCCCAAGAATATGGATGCCATCTCTCTGGAATATACCGATGCAGAAGGCACAGTACATAACTGGCCGCTGCTCTCCGATGTGACCGACTACACCGCCCGTATGAAGTACGCTACCTTTGCAGGCGGCGACAACCCCATGGTAGTAACCAAAAACACCGCCCTGCAGGATGGCTCTGTGTGCGTTATCATCAAGGAATCCTATGGCAATGCCATCATCCCCTTCCTGGCAGATTCCTATGAAACGGTATATGCCTTTGATTACCGCTACGACTGGCACGATCTGACTGCTTTCGTGGCAGAGCACCCCAATGCAGATGTGGTATTTGCCAACAATGTTTCCATGATCCAGAGCAGCTATCTGGTGGGTAAGCTGGCCGCTTATCTCTCTTAACAGTAAAGACAAAACGCCGTAAAACAAACGAAAGGAACTTCCCCTTATGGTATTCAGCAGCCTGATCTTCCTCTGCGGCTTTCTGCCCATAACCGTACTGGGCTATCGCCTGCTGCGTCTGGCCGGCGGTGACCACCCCGCAGGCATTGCCATCTGCAACGGTTTTCTCCTTGTCATGAGCCTGATCTTCTATGCATGGGGTGAGCCTGTTTATGTCCTGCTGATGCTCTTTTCCATTCTGGTGAACTATCTGGGCGGCCTTGCTGTGGGTGCCTTTGCCAAAAAGGAGAAGCCCAAGGGTAAAAAAGCTGCCCTCGTCGTTACCATCATCGTGAATCTGGGACTGCTGGGCTTCTTTAAGTATACGGATTTTCTTCTGACCGCCATCAACAGCGTCAGCGGTGCAGGCATTGCCCTGCTGAAGATCGCCCTGCCCATTGGTATTTCCTTCTACACCTTCCAGGCACTTTCCTATGTGATAGATGTATACCGCAACGAGGTAAAGGTGCAGAAAAACCCCATTGATTTCGCCATGTATGTGACCCTGTTCCCCCAACTGATCGCAGGTCCCATTGTGCGCTATGCCGATGTGGAAGCACAGATCGCCAAGCGGGATGACGGCACGGAACAGTTTTTCAACGGTTTGTTCCGGTTCTGTATCGGTCTGGGCAAAAAAACCCTGCTTGCCAATCAGGCCGGTAAGATCTGGGATGCCATTGCCCTGCAAACTGCCGATATGCCCGCTCTCACCGCATGGATCGGTGCGCTGGCCTTCACCTTCCAGATCTATTTTGACTTCTCCGGCTACTCCGATATGGCCATTGGTCTGGGTAAAATGTTCGGTTTTGATTTTGTGGAAAACTTCCGTTACCCCTACCAGGCAGACAGCATTACGGATTTCTGGCGCAGATGGCATATTTCCTTAAGCACCTGGTTCCGTGAGTATGTATATATTCCCTTAGGCGGCAACCGCTGCAGTGCTCCCCGGCAGATCTTCAATCTGCTGGTGGTCTGGTCGCTGACCGGCCTTTGGCATGGCGCAGGCTGGAATTTTGTGCTGTGGGGCCTGTATTTCTTTGTGCTGCTGGTGCTGGAAAAGCTGGTTCTCAAAAAGGTGCTGGAAAAATGTCCCCGTTTTCTCCGCCATACCTACGCCCTTTTGCTCATCATTCTGGGCTGGGTACTGTTTGCCAACGAGGATTTCACCGCACTGCGGCAGTATTTTACCGCATTGTTCGGTGCAAACGGCTGGTTCAGCGAGGAATCTCTGTATCATCTCACAAGCAATGGTATCCTCTTTGTGTTGATGGCCATTGGCTCCACCGCACTGCCCGCATGGCTGGGCAAGCGGTTGTTCGGCAAAAAGGAGGGTTCCTCCGCCACCGCAATGCAGGCTGTATGGAGTATTCTGCTGCTGGTGCTGAGTGTATCTTCCGTAGTGGCAGACAGCTACAATCCGTTTTTGTATTTCCGCTTCTGAAAGGAGGGCATCACCATGAAACGTCAACTGCAAACGGTTTTTTCTGTGGGAATCATGGCTGCTCTCACCCTTACGGGCGGTGTGATGCTGCTTCGCACCCCCCGCACCTACTCGGAAAACGAAAACCGTTATCTGCAATCCTCTGCCAAGCCTACATGGGAAGGCGTTCTCGACGGAAGCTGGCAGGAGGATATCACCGCCTATATGAGCGACCAGATGCCCATGCGTGATACATGGACAGCGCTGCAATCCAAAATGCAGCAATGGCTGGGAAAAAAGGAGATCGCAGGAGTCTATCTGGGCAAGGATGATTTCTATTTTGAGAAATGCACCGCTGCCGACATCTCTCACGGACGGTTTGCCGCCAATGTGCAGGCAGTGGCTGCTCTGGCAGAAGCCCTGCCCCAGAGCAGCCTGTATTTTCTGCCTGCCCCCACCGCAGGTCTGATTTGCCGTGAAGCTCTGCCTTCCTATGCCCCTTATTACGATGAATCCGGCAAAATGGAGCTTGCCTTTGGCCTGCTGGAAAACCGTGGCTGCACCGTGGTGGATCTGCGGACAGATTTTGCCGCCCGCACCGACAGCGGAGAGCAGCTCTATTACCGCACCGATCATCACTGGAACACCCGCGGTGCCTTTGCCGCCTACGAAGCCTTTGCACAGGCCGCAGGGCTGACCGCCATGACCGAAGAGGAAGCCGACCTGAAGATCATCAGCGAATCCTTCCGGGGTACGCTGGATGCCAAGGTGCTGGATGCCGCAGGCCCCACCGATACGGTGGAAGTTCCCTTTTCGCTGCCCAAGGTGCAGGTCACTGCCGATGGCAAGCCGATCTCCGTGCTGGAAATGAGTGCCCTGCACGAAAAGGATCAGTACAAGGTGTTCTTTGGCGGAAACTACGGGCAGGTTACCGTAGAAACTGCCGCAGGTACGGGGCGTTCCCTGCTGGTGTTCAAGGATTCCTACGCCAACTGCTTTGTGCCTTTTCTGCTGGAGCATTACGATACTGTCACCATGGTGGATCTGCGGTACAATGACGGCACCTGGACAGAACTGCTTGCCGCAGCCCCCGATGATGTTCTGGTACTGTATGAGATGAGCAATTTCTGCAAGGATATGAATTTGTCCGCTGTGCCCTCTCTGCTGGGAACCCCCTGAAGACTCCCTTGACTTTTCCACGGCAGACGTGGTATAATATCCCTACCTACATGAACCGAAAGGATGCGTGCATTATGTCCGAAGAGATCAGAAACAATGAGCAGGAGCTGCCCGAGGACAGCGTTCTGCTGGAAGATGAAGACGGCAACGAGATTCTGTTTACCTTCCTGGCAATCATTCATCACGAAGGCAAGCCCTATGCCATTCTGCTGCATCC
>SVNP01000010.1 GCA_015066805.1 Ruminococcus sp.
GGAATGTCGCCTGTTGAATACCGTCTCTCAACTGCTGCATAATGCAGCAAAGCGACCAAGCCTGCCGCTTAATCGCTTTGCACAATGTTTTCTATTATTCTTTGTCTAACTTTTGGGTGTCAGTTCAAATAATCTTCGTAAGTACTTATTTTGAAATAACTGTACCTCTGATTCACCCTCCACATAAACAAGATAATCACTGAAATAGCATTCCGTTTCTTTAATGGTTACGGTATGTTTTCCGTCTTTCAGCCATTGCAGATTCAATTTTGTAAGAATCGTGTGCAGTCTATAATCCGAAGTGCGATATAATGCATATTCAACACCTTGATTGGTGAGCTCCTCAATTACTTTTGGAGAATGGGTTGTAAAAAGCAACACCGCCTTATCTTCTATACTATGATGTATGCATTCAACCAATTCCGTAATAAATGCACTATGCAAACCTATTTCTGGTTCATCTATCATGATAAGCGGATGTTTACAGCTCAACTCTGACACATAAGGAATCAACGAAATCAATAACTTCAGATATTTATACGAGTTTGTTCCATCAGAGTAATAATCCAGATTCCGTTCATTAAATTCAAATTGCTCTCCACCAAAACGCAATTTAAATACATCCTTAAATCTCGAACGAAAACTAAATGGATCCAAGCTGATTCCTTCTTCTTTGAAGGTATCTTCTATTTTCTGTTTGCTTTTGATGTATCGTTCGCCATATATTGCAAAAAACGCTTCATCCAGTTTCTTAAGGTGTTCTACATTTTCCCGAGGCACCGACATCAACAAATCACCGATGATATCCCATAGTTTGTTCCATGATTGTAAATCAAGATTACGAACATTAATAAAATAAATGGGAAAATATCTTTTGATTGCATTCAGTATTTTCTCCTGGTACTTCTTATCAATACTCCATACAATTCGTCCATCTCTATATTGAATCATGGTTATTGATAGCACATCAGAAACTTTCCCAAAGAACTCTTGCTGATATTCTTGAATGAAATTCATGATTTCAGACAATTCTTTGTTGCCCTTGGATTTCATAAACATTCTCGCCAGATTAAAGGATATTGTAATGGTACACTTCTGAACATACGGATTCACACCGTCAATTACTACATCATCTGAGTGTTGCTTATTTAGTTTGGAAAAGAAGTAGTTAACAGCATGAAACAGGGTAGACTTTCCCGTTCCATTCTTACCTAAAATACCAATTATGTGTTCATTTTGAATACATAGTTTCAAAGACTCGATTGATTTGAAATTTGTGATCTCTATACGTTTAATCAAAGCTTTCACCTACTCAATATTGACATTCAATGAACGTAATACTCGTTCAGTTCATCATATTGAGCTTTACCGATCTCTATGCCATTCAAAGCATAGTACATTGTATCAACGCTGATATACTCCTCATAAAGCTCATCTTTTGAAGAAATGTTACCCCGTGCATCCATCTCAAAGATCTTTCGTACCGATGCACCACCATAGCCAAATGACTGTATCAGATGCTGCGCAGCGCATATCTCTGCACTCCCACCAAATGACACTGCTTGTCTGTAATCGGTCTCAAAAAAAATGTACATGGAGGTCATATCGTCAGCCTCCGTAGCATAGTTGATCAGAAGCTCCGGCACACCATCTGCGTTGATATCGCACAAGCCATACATTACAGAGTCATTGAAAGAGTTGTCAAGCATGAAGTCCTCCAGTGCTCGAAGACTTGCGGATTCATACGTTTCATAAGGAACAGCACTTATTGTTGTCTGCGTTTTTGTAGTAATTTCTGATGCAGTACTGGTTGTGACTTCAGAATGTGTAGTTGAAGATTCAGTAGTATAAGTTGTAACAGAACTTGTAGTGGTTTCTTCCGGGCTTGTAAATATAGTTGTTGTGATATCTGTTGTAACTGTTTCAGCATAATTAGAATTGAGAATTTCATCTTGTTCATGTTTCTCGCTATATCCTTTGTAGAAAAGTATGTATATAGCAGCTGCAATGATTACTATAAAAATGTAAATGATAACGCCAATGCTCCATGAAGCGGAGCCATTCTTTGTGACATCTGTATTGCTCATAGATAATCCTCACCTCTTCATTTCATTATCGATATCAATATCGATCTTACTTACATCAGACGTTTTTATTCCTGTAAAAATCATTTTAAACGCAATACTCATTATGCTGACTGCTGAACCTATTACGAAAGCGATAAGCGCAATATACAGAAACATATTCATGATGTCCGGAATAAATGGAAGTGGTGAGCCGAAATAACGAAGTCCCCCCGAAACAATAGTTCCAATTGCAGCATACAGCAAGGGACTAAAAAAATCCATAAATGAAGCAGAAGGTGTGACGATTTCAATGATCATAAGGACGAATAGCGCAAGTATAGTTAATACGATGAATACAACACACGCGTATTCGGTGATTCCATCCAGATCGACCATTATCTGTAGATCATTGCTGTGAAACATATTGAAATAATAGTATAACGTAATAGAAAGAATTAAGCAGGCAATGTTGGAGGAAAAAAACTTTGACGCGAAATTCTTTTCGGTATAACCAAACATAAGTGCAAAAACAAGTCCCATAACAAGAAAAGACAACAGTATGACTAAGAGTTTGGAAATTGCGGTGATTTCACGAATGATTGGCAACACTCCGATGCATCCGAAAGCAAATCCACAATAAAAAGCAAATCGGAACAATTTCACCATAACAATATTATGATTCTTCGTGAATTTAAGTGCTGCTGTAATAAAGATATCATAGCCATATATCAAAAAGCAAGCGACTGCTCCGACAAAGCAGAATGTCATTCCGTAATAGCAAATGTTATGATTCAATTTCTCAGGAAAGTTAATTACGTCAAGACGGTTATTTATCGAGCATGAAAAAGCATACATGACACTCATAAAACAAGCAGAAATGAGCAGTGATAAACCTGATACTATAAAGTGATGTTTTGTATTTATCTTTTGGAATAGATAGATACAAAGACTTATAGCTGCCATTATCCCAAAAAAAGTAGAAATCAATACAGTGATCGGGAATAAAAAGCCACATACTCCAAAAACTAAAGCCCCTATCATCGAAAAAATAAAGCATTTAACACTAACCGGCATATTAGAACCTCCTTTAACTTAGCTGGGATTTTACTTAGCATATGCTGCAACATATTAATCGTATATTTATCATTACTTATCACTCTCCTTTTCAACTATCGGTATATCCCGCTTAATGATAGGCTCATGAAATGGATGCGTCTTTTTATTGCTTAATCTGCATTTGGAGCATGGATTCTGCGTGCATTTGATCATTCCTAAGTGATAAGGACAGCTCAGGCATTTTTTTAATAATTTCAAAGCGCTCCCTCCAAAAAGAGTTAAGTGCGAGTTGCATCAAAATATCACACCATCCGACAGGATTAACATCTATTATACACTATAAGTTCTTGTTTGTCAACCCCGAGAGTTTATGTATATCCACCAAAATTTGTAGTACAATAGGAGAGAAATCACCGAAAAGGATGGAAGAAATGCGGAATATCGACTATAAACAAATGGGACAGCGTGTACGTACACAACGAGAACTTTTAGGGTATACCCGAGAACAGTTGGCAGAAGCCCTGGATGTGTCCACAAAATTCTGCGCAGATATTGAACTGGGGGTAAAGGGCATGTCGATTCAGACCCTTGCCAAGCTATCCGATCTGCTTTGTATGTCCACAGATGAGATTTTGTTTGGTGCGACACCAAACGCACAGCTCCATACGCTTTCTGCACTGATCGCCAAATGTCCCGAGCAATATCAGACAGAGCTGATTGCGATTATAAGAGCTTTTCTATCCGCAGTGGAAAAGGACTGACACGAACATCATATGCACGAAAGCCCGCCGATTGGCGGGCTATTCCTATATCTGCTACTCAAATACAAATCTACAAGGGCGTTGGGTCAGTGCAGATACATAGTCACAAAATGCTTGTACATTCGTTGCGCTGCTGTGATACATCATACCGTTGATGTAGCTGACTGAATTGATGACAATATGACAGTGATAGAACGAGCTCTGCCGATGTTTTTCATGCACACACCAAAGCACCTGATACTGTGAGTGAAAATAAGCAGCGATCTGTCTGCTCAAAATACAAGCTCTTTGCGTATCTCTGACCGATTGGTCAAAGGAAACCACAAAATGCATCAGTGGATTGCCGCTTGTCTTGCCGAAGTACGCCTTTACCTGCATCATCTGGTGCACGGTGTATTCCAATTGATACGGATCAACCCCGTACCCGTCACAGTCGATGTTTCTTTCCGCATTTTCAAGATAGCGGCAGGCATTGAGCAGATATCGCTCTCCGCCATATGTATCACGCTTTACTTTAACAATGACCATATATCGTTCGCCTCCTTTCTCATTTCATTGAGCGCTTCTGGTTCCAGTTTTCCTTCGATCCGAACGGCTGTATTGAGGAGATTCTGTATCCGAACGAGCAGTTCCGGTCGCATACCATGTCCGGGATGCATTGACTGCTCCACCATATAAGCAGATACGGATTGTTTTCGCTGCTTGGCGAGGCATACAATGTTTTGATCTTCTTCCTCAGTCATACGCACTGATCGAATGACATCTTTCTTTTCTGATTGTTTTCTCATAGTCAAATCCTCCATAATTATCATAATATTCATATTACAGGTCTCTCGCTTCGCTCGTTCTTATCATATTGTATTACATTTTTGAAGATTTTGATTTTTGCCTGCATATGCAGGCGATTTTTTTCGTTTTCCATATATATATGATTACTGTGATGCCACAGAGGCGGAAGCTCAAGGCGCATTCAATCAACGAAAGGAGGAAAGAATCATGTTTCGGAATCCACGTTACCTGACAAAAGGAATCGAAGGAACTGTTCCTATTGTCATGCAGCAATTCCTGTGGCAATGCATTGACGCAATGCCCGAGCCAAAAGACTACCTGCAGGTATTCGAGCTGGGAGCCATCAACGGTATGCAGCGTATCTGCCACACATCGGAGCAGCCGTACTACCGTATGGAGTATCTGCTCCCCACGCCCGAACCGATCACCGCAAAGATTTATGTGATCGACGACAATACGCACAGCACCATGCTGCTTGCGGAAGAATACTGAATGCCCCTGTCAATCGACAGGGGCAATTTTTGTTTATGGAGGTTTCAATGGAAAACGAAAGAATCTGTGTCCTGTGCGAATGCACCTTAGAAAACGATGACGACTGTGTGGAGGTGGAAGATTCCATCGTCTGTTCGGATTGCTCCTGTGAGGAATGTACTGTCTGCCAATGCTGCGGTCGTCGGGTATTCAACGTTAACGCGACCGCTGACGAGCATATTTGCGTCTGTGATTCCTGCTATGAACGCTGCTACACCCGCTGCGAGCAATGCAGCCGCATCATTCATTCGGATGATGTGTACGGCGATGAAGATGAAGAATACTGTGCGGATTGTTACAGCCGCCAAAATCAGGCCATACGGGAATACGGTTATAAGCCCCGCCCTGTATTTTACGGCAGCGGCAGCCGCTTCTTCGGCGTGGAGCTGGAGATCGACTACGGCGGACGTGACGAGGACAATGCCGAAGCGCTGCTGGAAATCGCCAACCGTCACCACAAGCATATCTACATCAAATCCGACGGCAGTCTGGATGACGGTATGGAGATTGTAACGCACCCCATGTCTCTTGTCTATCACCTGGAGGAGTTTCCGTGGGAAGATTTGCTACATCAGGCAGTGCATATGGAATACCGTTCCCACCAAACAAGCACCTGCGGTCTGCATATTCATGTGGATCGGACAAGTCTGGGCACCAATCAGGCGATACAGGAGGAGACGATCTCACGCATCCTCTACTTTGTGGAGGCCCACTGGAATGAGATGCTGCGGTTTTCACGCAGGAGCGAAGCCAATATGAACCGCTGGGCGGCACGCTACGGCTATGAGCATCAGCCGAAAGCCATTCTGGATAAGGCAAAAAGCGCCTATGGAAGATATACTGCCGTCAATCTCTGCAACGAACACACCATTGAGTTCCGGATGTTCCGCGGCACCCTGCGGCGCAACACGCTGTTTGCGACTCTGCAGCTGGTAGAGCATATCTGCAATGCGGCACTGTATCTGTCCGATGAGGAGATCAAGGGGCTGTCATGGTCGGACTTTGTATTGCACATCAACGAGACGGAGCTGATTCAATACCTGAAAGAACGCCGCCTGTATATCAACGAAGAAATCAAAACAGAGGAGGAATTGTAATGAAAAATGCATGTAAGATTCTGACGGTGATCGGGATGATGCTGCAGCTGATCCCGTTCCTGATTCAGATGCAGGAGGACGATTCTGCGCCCCTTCTGTGGGGCGATATTCTGAAATAAGGAGGAAAAAGCAATGTGTGCATTATTCGGTTTTCTGGATTACGGCAAGCAGACATCTCATAAGACTCTGCAGAAGCTGGTGCAGCTTCTTGCCCATGCATCGGAGGTGCGTGGTACTCATGCCAGCGGGATCTCATATATTCAAAACAACGAGCTGAAAATCTACAAACGCCCCAAGCCTGCCCACAAGATGCATTTCCGTATTCCCGACAATACTACGGCTCTTATGGGACATACCCGCTTTACTACCCAGGGCGATCAGAAGAAAAACTGCAACAACCATCCGTTTCGCGGCTATGCAGATATGCCCTTTGCTCTTGCGCATAACGGCGTGCTGTACAATGATGATTCTCTGCGCAGAGAGAAGAATCTCCCTGCTACCGACATTGAAACGGACAGCTACATTGCGGTACAGCTGATCGAATCCCAGAGGAAGCTGTCCTTTGAGTCCCTGCGTTATGCAGCAGAGGCAGTGCGTGGATATTTCACCTTCACCTTGCTGGATATGCAGAATCGGCTTTACTTTGTCAAGGGTGAAAGTCCCCTGTATCTGCTGCATTTCCCTGCGACGGGGCTTTATGTGTATGCATCTACCAAGGAAATCATGGAGGATGCTCTTCGGCGTATGCATCTCCAATGGCAGAAGCACACGGTGATCGACGTAACGGAGGGCGAAATCCTTTGTATTGACTCGTGTGGCAGCATCACCCGTGACTGCTACACGGTACAGAAGGATTCCTATGGGTTCAGTTATCGCTATCCTCAATCCTATTATCCATGGGAGGACACTTTCCATTCCCCACGGCTCCACGCTGAGTACCATCTGCTGGCAGACCTATGCGGCTACTACGGTGTGACGCCCGAAGAAGTGCAGTATCTCTTTGATATGGGCTACACCTACGATGAGGTAGAGGCGTTTCTGATGGATCCCGGAGCTTTGCAGGCGGAGCTTGCCTGTGCGGAGGTATGAACGCAGCCACATGGTATTCTGAAAGGTATACCTTTTGAGATAAGCGAAAAACAACGAATATAGTGTTCCAAAAAGTGCGGTTCTGACTTTTGGAATGTACCGAAAGTCACCGCAGCTTTTTGGAACAGATCGGAGGCAGTATGGACAACAGAATTTATGGCTACGCCCGTGTATCCACCCGTGAGCAGAATGAAGACCGGCAAATCGCAGCGCTGACCGGCTTCGGTGTGCCCGAGCAGAACATTATCATTGACAAGTGCTCCGGCAAGGATACGGAGCGTGAAGGATATCAATATCTCAAGCGGCAGATTCTCCGCAGTGGTGATACACTGGTCATCAAGGAGCTTGATCGGCTCAGCAGAAACAAATCGGACATCAAGAGAGAGCTGGAGCACTTCCGGGGGGCTGGGGTTCGCGTGAAGATTCTGGATATCCCCACCACGCTCACAGACTTTCCGCCGGAGCAGCTGTGGGTCATGGATATGATAAACGCAATCCTGATTGAAGTGCTTGGCAGCATTGCCGAGAACGAGCGTCTGAAGATTCGTGCCAGACAGCGTGAGGGCATCGAAGCCGCAAAAAAGAAAAACGTCCGCTTCGGACGACCGCTTGCACCCCTACCGGATAACTGGCGGGAGGTTATGGCGAAAGTCCGCTGCGGACAGATGAAGCCCATAGAGGCCATGCGTTTGCTGGGGATTTCAAGATCGCATTACTATCGGCTTTACAATAGTATGTAGATTCTCTGCCCAATTATGGGCAGAGAAAAAGAATACGTAAAATGAGTGGTAAAAGTGGTAATTGCTCAAGCCAAATACTGCTCAAGTTCTATTGATATACACTCAAGAGCAACCATATATTTGGATACAGGCATCGCATCTAATAGTGATAGTACTACCTGGCTTGAGCAACTCAAAAAATTCTTCTGTGTAAGTTGTTGGGAAAAAGGAGACGCAGATTTGAAGAGTTCGCACTCGTATTTTTGGAAATAGACACGCAGTCTGCTGTTTTGTTCTTGGTACACCTGAAACCTCTTTTGAAATTCATTCCATTCAGGGCACATTTCAGGCGGTTGCTGTTTCGAAGTCAAAACTACCCAATCTGCTACTTGGCATCCCACACTTTTAAGCATCTCCATCGTTGTTAAGACATCATTGATAGTTTCGTTAATTTCTTTGAGAATATTTTCCGGAATAGAAGCAAGCTCGTAAATATCATCGCTCGCAGGCTTATTATCCTTCTTTTTAGCCGCATTCTTAATGATTATCTGAAAAAGATCAACTAACTTTCCTATACAATTTCCAGCATTGATATCTGGGATATAGTCTTTGAACCCTTCGCAAGCCTGCTCTATTATTTCTTCGAACATAAGATCTTGTAAATACTTCTGTAATTCGTCTTTGCATATTTCATTACAAATATTCTTAGCACAATGACCGATGTGATCACCAAAAATCTCTCTGTTTTTACCAGATCCTTTGCCTATTCCTCCACAAAACTTTTTATATGACTCTGTAGAATAGTTGTCTAGCTTACCTTTCTTGACAGCTTTTTTTAAAAAAATTTTCCGTAAATTGAATCATATGTTCTTCGGGCTCAATGCAATAGTAAAGCATACGGATATATTGAGCAAAATACATACAACTCTCCTCCTAAATCATAAAGTTTACAGTTCATGAAGATATTTGGGTATTATACCCTACTGCAGTGACACGCCACCGAAAAAGGTGTATAATATGATCGTGGCCACAAAATCACGAGAAATACTACGATTTCGTTTTTGTTTTTAAGCGGAAATCAAAAATCAGCTAAACCGGTCCGGTTTTGATGGTTTTAACGTGGGATTTTCGTCATGGAAAGGAGGTGTATCTACAAAAACATACAGAGCTAGGCGATGGATTTACTTCCATTAAAATACCAACCAGGTTAGCTCTTCAAAAAAACGAAAACAAAAAAATTATTGGTGCGTTAAAGCCGACGCTCTGAAAAAAGCAAGAATCCCCCCTCTTTTGAGGAATAAGATGGGATGATTCGGTTTTGCTCCTATAATTCCTGAAAATTCAGATTGTTTTCGAGTTAACAACAAGGAGGTTATTTATGCACAATTTCAACAATTATACGCAGTGGAACCCATTTCCAGATTCCGGTATACCTCCGGAAAAGATTGCGGCGGCATACCCGCCGCAGGACCCGCGTACAATGGCGCTCTATACCGGCGGTGGCCTTGTCGATCCGACAAGCAGGCGGAATATCGGTAAGTCAATTCCGGAATCGAAAACGATTCATACTGCCTATCAGTACGATGCTCACGCAGACATTTGGTATTGGACAGAAATTGTAAACGGCGTTTCACGAAAGCAGAAAGCCATTACGAAACGTTTTTACGTTGTTTCACATTTGGAAGGTATAGACCCTATCTCAGGTAAACCTAACTCTCACCTTGTAGGCTACTTTACGGACAGAGAGCACAGGGCTATCATACCGGA
This sequence comes from Ruminococcus sp., assembly GCA_015066805.1. GTDB lineage: Bacteria > Bacillota > Clostridia > Oscillospirales > Ruminococcaceae > Firm-04. The sequence continues at coordinate 9,876 of SVNP01000010.1, forward strand.
TGATGAATTTCACAACGGAAAATTCCATAAACACATGCGCGAAATCTCGGTATTTCCCCACACTCCCAATTGTCAGATTAACGATTTGATTGGATGGCAAATAAGTACTGTGCCGTCACAGCAATTATTCTTGTATCCCCATCCGGGTTTCATAAGGTCAATTGACGGAAGGTTAGAATTTGTCGCTAATCAGCCTGATCAACAAATTCCGGATGAAATCCTTCACCCGAGTATAAAAAAACGTACCGTACTAATGCCGCCTATGGATTCAAACGCATTTCTTTCGGAGTGGGCATCGCTGTATGGTTCACATCCGAAGCTCATGCTGCTCGGATTATTGGCTGTTTCATCGATTCTGCTGTATTTCTTTGAACAGGCAGAAAATTATCCGAATTTCCTGTTTATGGTCCGCCCGTCCGACACAGTAACCACATCCCACTTGAAAGCTATGCTTTGTCTCCATGACACGCAAACGTGTCCGATCCCGAATCTGGAATGCCGCACGAGTAAAATCCAGCATTATCTCAGTAATATTTACGACGGTACTGCTCTTTTCTGCGACGATTCCTTGGCGGATGAAAATGCGAAAATTGATGAGGCCATCCGATTTCTGGTGAGAGCAAGCATGAATGTGGCTAACAGTAATCAGTGGGGGCGAAATATTATTATGATGATATCCCGATACGCTGCCGGCATCACCCGCAGAATTACAGAAGGAAACATTTGGACTCTGTCGATGGACGACGTTGCATTACACGCAAATCCGGGATATCTGAGTTATCTGACCAAGGGAATGGAATCGTTGATCATCCGGACAGCGATATCTCATCCTTCAGAAACACAGGCATTTTTCAATCGGGTTTCTCAACAAATGTCAGAGCTAACCCTGGCTTGTGCCAATGCGTCGGAGCGAATTCTATCCTTTTGGAAGTTCTTTCATATTACCGCACAATATATGGAGGAGTTTTTGCATATGAACACATTACTTGCACCAGAAGCCTGGCAGCAGATAGCAGATCTGCTGAATAAAGAAGATTTGACAGTTGAGGCCGATCAGATGGTGATCCGTGACTTCTCTGCTGTACTGAGCAACCGTCTTCGCACCGGAGACATTACTGCTGTGCAGAAGCGTCAGCGGACGAAAATTGATCCGGAGGCTCCAATCGTCGTTGTCGATGGTAATCGTGTATTTATCAGCGGGGATACGTTGGATCATATCACCGAAGCCATGCCGATACAGATGAGGCACAACCGCCAGGGGTGTATCAATGCACTGCGGCAGCACAAATTGCTGCACACAACGGACGGCAATACCAGTCCGATTCAGGTTTATGACCTTAACGGAACCTCCGTGCGGCTTTATTGGTATTGTATTGACATTTCCATCCTGGAGGAAGATGTTGTGCACCAGCTTGAAAACTTGGATTGTGAAGCGTATTGGCAAACGGCGGATGAAATGCCTCGGTACGATTATATTACATTGCTGAACAATGGATACGGTAAGTATGCCGGATTCCAGGTTCGGTATCAGGATGTGGAAAACCGACACTGCTATGTCTGCGGACAGAGCGGCGCAGGAAAAACGCATCTGCTCAGTCAGATGATTGCTAAAAATCACGAAATCGGACATCGAGTCGTGATTTTTAACAGCTCCGATTCTTTTACTGCAGAGGCGTTATGCCGCAATCTTTCACCGCAGTATGTCAACTGCAATTTCGTGTTGCATGACATCGACAGCAGCGGTATTCCGATCAACCTATTTGGCATTGATCGGGATGCCACGCTTCCCATGCAGAAAAAGGAGCTTCTGAACGTCCTGAAAGCAGGAACCGGCGAACTGACTCCTACGCAGTCAAACAAGCTGCGCTCTGCGTTCTCAGACATGCTCACCATCATTGGGAAGGACGAGCTGATTCGTACACGCCACATTCTTACAATGCTCGCCGAACAGGGTGCAACTTATGAAAGCTTGCGCACTCGGTTGGAACCGTTATTTGATGATATCGATGCCTGCGGTATGTCACAACAATCGTGGGGTGCATATTTGAAGGATAAGGCAGCCAAGATCATCATTATCCGTACAGCGTCGGGAATGATGGAGCAAGGAAACCAAGTCATCGACATGCTCTTGGCGACGCTGATCAAATACCAGCAAGAGAATCCGGATGTACCACTCGACATCTTCATTGATGAGGTGCAAAATCAGAACTGTTCCGCCGGCAGTCCGATTTTTAAAATCATGACAGAAGGCCGGAAATATCACTTATCCTTCTACGGTGCCACACAGGATTACTATCCTCGCAGCACTGATTTGGGTAAGGTTATGGGCAAGGCAGGAATTCAAATTTTCCTGTGCCCGACACAGAATTCCGCTAAGCTGGTCGCCGACGAGCTGCGTTTTCATAAGGCAGAAGCCGAACGCTTTGATACAATGCAGCGTGGTAATGCGATTGTCAAGGGAAGCTTTTACGACCGCCACCTGAAGCGGAACATTCCGACCATTCTGAACGGTAAAATCGATAGCTATATTCCAAACACCTCGGCAAATGATGATTAGGATATCACCGGTACCGCGTAGGCTCCTTCGGGAGCCCCGCCTACCATTTACTATACAGGAAAATGCCGATTTTGTCAAAAGCAGGCAGACATAAGTACGCCGAGCAATTCATACTATGAACGGAAGGGAGGGATTTCTATGAAAGAACGGCTACAAGTCCGAAGCAGCTTCACAGCACCGAGCAAGGAGCGGCTCAAGCAATCGGTCACGAAAAAGATCGAGAAGATTGCCAACGATAAAATGAAGAAAGCTGGATAAAATCCGCAGAATTTACATAGAAGGGAGGTGCGGTCAATGCCGAAAGTGGGAATCTACTGCCGCTTGTCCATCGAGGACAAGGATAAATCTGATGCCCATGACAGCCAGAGTATCAGCAACCAGAAATCAATGCTCCGGGATTACTGTTTGGATCGGGGCTGGGAGATCTACGACATTTATGTGGATGACGGATATAGCGGCATTGACCGCAGCCGTCCGGCATTTTGTCGGTTGCTTCGGGACTGCGAACAGGGTAAAATCAACATTGTACTTTGCAAAGACCAGTCCCGATTCTCCCGCGATACCATGGTCATTGAAGAATATCTGAACGATAAGTTTCTGGAATGGGACATCCGCTTTATCGGTGTGGCAGATCATGCGGATACGGAAAACGAGAGCTACGGCACCATACGGCTGTTTACCAGTGCATACAACGAGATGTACGTCAAGGATATCTCCGCAAAGATTCGCCGTACCCTCTCCTATAAGCGGGAGCAGGGGCAGTTCATCGGTTCCTTTGCGCCCTACGGATATCAGATCGACCCCGAAGATAAGCATCATCTCATCATTGACCTGGAGACTGCACCCGTTGTCAGGCGGATATTCGATCTGTATATCAGCGGCGAAGGCTATCGGAAAATCGTGCAGCAGCTGAATACGGATGGTATACTCAGTCCCAGTGCCTATAAGCGTGCAAACGGTTCCAAGTATACCAACTGCAACGCCGATGCCAGTAATTCATGTGGGCTATGGACGCAATCAACCGTGTCAAAGATACTCACCAATGAAGTCTATACGGGTACGCTGGTGCAAGGAAAATCCCACCATGTCAGCTACAAGAACAAGAAACGGAAAAAGGTCAACCCCTCCGATTGGGTTCGTGTGCCGGATACCCATGAAGCCATTATTGATGCGGAAACATGGGCACGGGCACAGGAGCGGCTCAACAGCAGAGCCCGTACCGGAAAAAACGCACAGACCCTCTCTCCTCTCTCGGGCAAGGTGCGCTGTGCTGTGTGCGGCAGACCCATGAAGCGAAATGTCTATTACAACAAGGCGAAAACCATCCAATATTACGGCTTGCAGTGCGCTTCCTATAAAACAGGTGCCATGAATTGTCCGAATACACGTTCTGTCAGCGGTAAGATGCTGGAAAAGACCATTCTGGATGAGCTGAACAGCATCGTGAAATCCTACTGTCAATCGGATGAGATTCATTTCAACGATTTTCATTCCGACCAGCTGAAAACACTGGAAAGCAGTCTTGCTAAGCTGAAGGAACGGCAGGAATCTGCAAAAAAGCGGCTGGTTGCCATGTACAAGGATAAGCTGGATGGGGTCATATCAGAGGCAGATTATCAGTTATTCCGCAGCAGCCTGACCGTGGAGGAACAGCAAGCCTCCGAACGGATAGAGACTGTGTGCGAGCAGATCGCTGCCTGCCGGAAGCGCATAGAGAACGCCGCAGGGCAAAGAGCGCTGCTGGAGCAGTACACACACTTTGAGCAGCTGGACCGCACCATTGCCGATGAGTTTATTGATTACATTGAGATCGGTATGACGGACGAGCAGGGTGTACGGGAGATACATATTCACTGGAAGATATAATGCAAGCTGTTTGGAGGAGAGCGGCTTGCATTTTCCTGTTCTATGTGTTATAATAACGATACTAGGCATCAGAGAGGATGTGAGACTGTGAAAAAGGTATTCAACATCACCGGCAGCTGTATTTCTCGGCTGCATTACATGGTGAATCTCGAAAGCCGTCTGCAAGCCATCCGAAAAATGGTGGATGCAGGGCAATATATCACGATCAACCGCGGCAGACAGTACGGCAAAACCACTACGCTCAAGGCGTTGGCAGGCTATCTCAGTAACGATTATTATGTGCTGAACATGGACTTCCAGACCGCAATGAGCAGTGCAGCGTTCCAAACGGAAGAAGCATTTGCAAAGGCGTTTGTAAAGGCATTCTGTTTTCTGTTTGATTTGCTTGATACGACCGATGAATTGGACAGTCAGCTTGCAGCCATGCAGAAAGCGGCAGCCGAACCCATCGAACTGGTAGAGCTTTTCCGCTGTCTCGCTAAAATATGCAAGACAGCCGCCAAACCCATCGTGCTGCTGATTGATGAAGTGGACAGCGCTTCCAATAATCAGGTGTTTCTGGATTTTCTGGCACAGCTCCGTGGTTACTATCTGAACCGCGATACCGTGCCTGCATTCCATTCCGTGATTCTTGCAGGCGTTCACGATATCCGCAATTTGCAGCTGAAGATCCGTTCGGATGCCGAGCATAAGCACAACAGCCCCTGGAACATCGCAACGGCTCTGGAGATCGATATGAGCTTTTCGTCAGACGACATTGCCGGTATGCTCGAAGAATATGAAGCCGACCACAGCACCGGAATGGATATTGCCGCCGTTTCGCAGATCATCTACGACTATACCTCCGGCTATCCGGTTCTGGTATCCATGATCTGCAAGTTTATGGACGAGAACACTGCGCTTGCCGCATCGGAAGTGTGGACGGCGCAGGGCGTAAAGCAGGCAGTCAGACAGGTATTGTTTGTACAGGCTCCCCTGTTTGAATCCCTCATCAATAAGCTGGAGCAATATCCGGCTCTGAAACAGCAGGTCTGCGCGCTGCTGGAAAAGGGCAGCCGCATTCCCTACCGTCCCGACGATGAAGCCACCAAGCAGGCTATCATGTTCGGATTTGCAAAGGTGCAAAGCGGCAGTCTTGTCATTGCCAACCGTATTTTTGAAACACGGTTTTATGATATGCTGCTGACGGATCCCGGTGTGACCGATACGCAGATTTATCGTGCTGCCGAAGCCGAAAAGCCGCAATTCACGCAAAACGGTCAGCTGAACATGGAATTGATTCTCGAAAAGTTTGTGCAGTACTTCCATGATATTTACGGCGAACAGACCGAGCGGTTCATTGAAGATGACGGCAGAAAGCTGTTCCTGATTTATCTTCGCCCGATCATAAACGGCACCGGTAATTACTACATTGAAGCACAAACCAGAGATCTGACCCGTACAGATGTGATTGTTGACTATTTAGGACACCAATATGTGATCGAAATGAAGATCTGGCGCGGCAAGGAGTACAATGAGCGTGGCGAACAACAGCTTGCCGAGTATCTGGACTATTTCCATATCAAGAAAGGCTATATGCTGAGCTTCAACTTCAACAAGAATAAACAGGTCGGCACGAAAACCATTCAGATCGGCGACAAAACACTATTTGAGGCAGTGGTATAACGAAGAACGGGTATGATACAAAGGCGTATCATACCCGTTTGCACTGCAAACTTTCGTTTTTACCGCAAAAGGTTCTAAGTATACTTTCGATCTTTGCTGTAAAAAAATGCATATTTCGTATCCATCTCGTCATAATCGTTCAGGATGCTGCTTCTGATTTTGCAGGACGATGGTGCCGATATGGCAAGGCACACCACACTCACCCCTTGACAAGCTATAAAATCCGTGCTATAATCAACTCAAAAAACGACGTATATACGAGGAAATTCGGACTCGGTTTTAGTAGATTCGCCACATGGCGGCATGGATGGCGGATGCTCCACGGCAGAGGGCGTACCCGAAAAGGGCATCAACCTGGAGATCATGCTGGCATTGCGGGATTGGCTTGAAGCCTTCGGGTACCATGTAGAGGTAACCAGAGAAACCGACCGTTCCATTCATGATCAGGGCATTGAGGGCATTGCCAACCAAAAAAGCTCGGATATGGACAATCGGCTGGCGTTGTTTAACAAGTATGATAACGCTGTATGCATTTCCATTCACCAGAATCAGTTTACCGATCCCAAATACAGCGGCGCGCAGATGTTTTACGCCAACACCAACAGTGAAAGCGAAGCACTGGCACAAAGCTTACAGGATCAGTTCCGACAGCAGCTTCAGCCGCAAAACCAACGGGAGATCAAGCTGTGCGGCTCCGAGCTGTTTTTATGCTACTATTGTGAAAATCCCACGGTCATGGTAGAATGCGGTTTCCTCTCCAATGCGGATGAAGCCGCCCTGCTGACCACGGAAGAATACCGTCAGAAGGTGGCATTTACCATTTTCAGCGGCATTCAGCAATGGCTTGCCCACAAAAAATGAATACAAAAAAGCATCTGCACGGTCTGTATGCAACAGATCATGCAGATGCTTGTTTTTATTGAGCATCCAGATAGCGGCAAGCAGCCAAAGCAGCCGCTGCGCCATCGGAAGTAGCGGTTACGATCTGCCGGACCGCCTTTGTGCGGCAGTCACCTGCCACAAACAGACCCTCCGTCTGTGTGGTACAACGTTCATCCGCCATGATGTAGCCCCAATCATCCAGTGCAGCATAATCACGGAAGGCTTCATTATCGGGCTGTTGACCGATTGCAACAAACACACCTGTCACATCCAGACGCTGCTGCATACCGGCACCCAACTGAATATGGATTCCATCCAGAGCATCCTCACCGCAAAGCTGAGTGACCTTGGCATCGGTGATGATACGCACATTGGGCAGCTTACGCAATCTTGCCTGCAAAACCTTTTCACCGGTCAGCTCCGGCAGATTCTGCACCACGGTCACTTCCTCACAAAGATCGGCAAGCAAAATAGCATCCTGCAAGGCAGTATTGCCGCCGCCGATGACCGCAACCTTCTGTCCCCGATAGAAAGCACCATCGCAGACAGCACAGTAGCAAACGCCTGCGCCCACCAGCTCGGTTTCCTTGTCCAGTCCCAGCATTCTGTGCTTGGCACCTGTGGCAAGAATGACCGTTCTGCCTTCGTAGGCGGAAAACTCACCCTGCACCGCAAAGATATCACCGTTTTTGGCGATGGCCGTTACGGTATCCAGTTCGATATCCGCACCCTGTGCCTGTACCTGTGCCAGCAGCAGATCTGCAAAAGCACTGCCGCTGATCTCGGCATGAGTGGGGAAATTTTCAATTTTAGGGGAAAAAGTGATCTGTCCGCCGAAGGTTTCTTTTTCAATGACCAACACAGATTTCTCCGCACGGCGGGCATACAGGGCGGCAGTCATACCTGCCGGCCCTGCGCCGATGACAATCACATCATACACCATGATGGATCTCTCCTCGTTTAGTTTTTCACGGCTGCCTGATTGGCAAAGCGGCGGATCTCGGATGCGTTAACGATCTTATCGAAGGTACCGTCATGCTCCACGATCAGTGTGGGAGCCTGCTTTACGCCATACTTTGCAACCAGCTCGGGGTTTTCGTCTGCCATGATCTTTACAAAGGGAATGCCTGCCTGCTCCAAGAAGGTAGCAGCCATGCGGCAGTTAGGACAGGTAGCGGTCGCAAAGAGCATCACACTTGCCTCGGTTTCGGTGCAGCAGGCAGCAGGTGCGGCAGAGCTCTCGGTATCTGCGGGCACACCGTTGCGGGTCAGCACGGAATTGGCAATATCGTATACCTTACGGTCAACATACTCCTGTGCCTTACCGTCATTGAAGTTCTTCACAGGACGATAATAACCGGTAATACGGCTGTAAACCTCGGTTTCTGCACCGCACTCGGGGCAGATTTTCTGCTCGCCCACCAGGTAGCCGTGGTGACGGCATACGGAATAGGTAGGAGAAAGAGTGTAGTAGGGCAGCTTGTAGTTCTCTGCGATCTTGCGGACCAGCGTAGCGGCAGCCTTCCAATCGGGCAGCTTTTCGCCCAGGAAAGCATGGAACACCGTACCGGAGGTATAGCAGGTCTGCAGCTCATCCTGCACATCCAGAGCCGTAAAGATATCTGCGGTATAGCCAACCGGCAGATGAGAGCTGTTGGTGTAATAGGGGGTATCCCCTGCCTTGGCTGCGGTAATGATGTTGGGATAACGCTTCACATCATGCTTTGCAAGACGGTAGGTGGTGGATTCTGCGGGCGTAGCCTCCAGGTTGTACAGATCACCGTACATCTCCTGATAATCGGAAAGACGCTCACGCATATGATCCAATACCTGCTTGGTGAACACCTGTGTTTCGGTATGGGTCAGATCCTTACGCAGCCACTTGGCATTCAGGCCCACTTCGTTCATACCGATCAGTCCGATGGTGGAGAAGTGGTTATCCAGCGTGCCCAGATACCGCTTGGTGTAGGGGTACAGACCCTCATTGAGCAGGTTGGTGATGACAGTACGCTTGATCTTCAGGCTGCGTGCGGCAATATCCATCAGCTTATCCAGACGCTGGTAGAAATCGGCCTCGTCGCTTGCCAGGTAAGCAATGCGGGGCATATTGATGGTAACAACGCCCACAGAGCCGGTGCTTTCGCCGCTGCCGAAGAAGCCGCCGGTCTTTTTCCGCAGCTCACGGAGATCCAGCCGCAGACGGCAGCACATACTGCGTACATCGCTGGGCTCCATATCGCTGTTGATATAGTTGGAGAAGTAAGGGGTACCGTATTTTGCGGTCATCTCAAACAGCAGACGGTTGTTTTCGGTATCCGACCAGTCAAAATCGCGGGTAATGGAGTAGGTGGGAATGGGATACTGGAAGCCGCGGCCGTGGGCATCGCCCTCGATCATGGTTTCGATGAAGGCCTTATTGACCATATCCATCTCTTTTTTGCAGTCCTTGTACTTAAAGCCTGCGGGCTTGCCGCCGATGATGCACTCCAGCTCTGCCAGATCGTTGGGCACGGTCCAGTCCAGCGTAATGTTGGAGAAGGGAGCCTGCGTACCCCAGCGGGAAGGCGTATTCACACCGAAGATAAAGGACTCGATGCACTTCTTCACCTGATCGTAGGTCAGGTTATCCGCCTTGACAAAGGGTGCCAGGTAGGTATCAAAGGAGGAGAAGGCCTGTGCGCCTGCCCACTCATTCTGCATAATGCCGAGGAAGTTGACCATCTGGTTGCAGAGGGTTGCCAGATGCTTTGCGGGTGCAGAGGTGATCTTGCCCTCCACGCCGCCCAGACCTTCCTGAATGAGCTGCTTCAGAGACCAGCCTGCACAATAGCCGGTGAGCATGGAAAGATCATGGATGTGGATATCGGCATTGCGGTGTGCATTGGCGATCTCGTCATCATAAACCTCGGAGAGCCAGTAGTGTGCGGTAATGGCACCGGAGTTGTTCAGGATCAGACCACCGACAGAGTATGTCACGGTGGAATTCTCCTTCACACGCCAATCGCTTACCTTAACGTAGCTGTCCACGATCTCCTTGTAGTCCAGAATGGTGGACTTCAGGTTACGCAGCTTTTCCCGCTGACGACGGTACAGAATATAAGCCTTTGCCACATCGGCATAGCCTGCCTGAATGAGAACAGCCTCCACGCTGTCCTGAATATCCTCCACGGCGATGAGCTCATCCTTGATTTTCGGCTCAAAATCTGCCGTGACCTTGAGAGCCAGCATATCAATAACCGCAGGGTGGAACTGCTTGCCCTGTGCATTGAATGCCAGTTCGATTGCTTTTGCGATCTTGTCCAGACCGAAAGCAACTACGCTGCCATCACGTTTTGTAACTTGATACATAATGCTTCGACTCCTTTTTTCAAATTTTGTTGTGTTACATTCCTCGTAACGCTGCATGGGGTATGTTGGTCTGCACGATCTCCAAAAAACGGCGCATCTGCGACGGTGTACAGGCATGGAGCCCGCTTTGGATCAGTGCACCCGAATCCGTAAACTGCTGAAGATAATACGCCTTGGCACCCTTCAGCCAGCCGCCGATGACGGCAAAGGATTCTTCGTTGTGGTACTCCCGTACCACGGTTGTGCGGAACTCATAGGGAATGCTGCCATTCATCAGATAACGCACGCTTTCGTTGACAGCCTCCACGGATACCTGTTCGGTACCGACAGTGGCGGCATACAGCGCAGGTGCATTTTTGATGTCCATGGCAACCATATCTATCAGACCGCTTTCACACATTGTGATCAATCGCTGCGGCATGGAACCGTTGGTATCCAGCTTAATGGCGTAGCCCATCTCCCGAATGGGACGGATGAACTCTGCCAGATCAGGCTGCAGCAGCGGCTCTCCTCCGGTAATGCAGACACCATCCAGCAGCCCCCTGCGCTTTTGCAGGTAGGCGTAGACAGTTTCGATATCCACGGGTGCATCGGGGGCTTTCTGTGTTACCAGCGGAGCGTTATGACAGAACGGGCAGCGGAAATTACAGCCATAGGTAAACAATGTACAGGCTGTTCTGCCGGGAAAATCCAGCAGTGTAAGATTCTGCATCCCTGCTAAGATCACAGCGACTCCTCCCCTTTTTGCGCACATATGGAAGGCATTTTCCGGCGCAGGATGATTCTACGCAGTTTTTGCGGTGTAAACCCGCCCCAAAACACTATATGTTGTGTTTTGGAGGAGAATCAACCACAATATTTGCGAGTGTTACTCTATTCTAACAGGTTTCCCACCATTTGTCAAGAAGCTAAGCCGCCCAAACAGAAATATTTTTCATATAACAAACAGCCCCCTGCACCGAAGCACAGGGAGCTGTCTGCGAAAAGGGGGGCAAAATTAATCCTTGAAGCCTGCAAGGTAACGGAGGATAGCAGTGGAATCATCGTTATTGGGCGAGCCGCTCTGGTTGTAATCGGCATTGGCAAGACCCTGATCGCTGATCTGGGATTTTGCCTCATTGTCCTCGGCAATAAAGCGGTTGAGCAGGATAACGTCACCGATTTTTACAAAACCATCGCAGTTTACATCGCCCAACAGGCTTGCGCCAATGGGTTCTGTGACAGTGGTGGTAGTCGTAGTCGTTGTAGTAGTTGTTGTGGTGGTAGATGTAGTCGTATTCACAGGCACATTGCCGTAAGCATTGAACACCAGAGCAGAGGGATCCTGACTGACCATATCATTGGCAGCATTGTCCCACTGGGCGTAGTAGTACACCTGAATCTGAAGCTGTGTGGTAGCAACATCATCGGGCAGGGTGATGGTAATGGTCTCAATACCGTCATCGCCCAGACTGTTTTCGTACATATACTCCCCTGTCAGCCATTGGTTGCTGTTGGAATCCCAATAGCCGTATGCGCCGCTGAGCGCAGCCCAGGGCAGACCCATAGCCTCCAGTGTAATGGTCTTTGCGCCGTTGGTATCCACCAGCCAGAAGGCATTGCCGCTGTCATAGTTCACGGGCAGCTTGATCACATCCCCTTCGGGGGTGGTGGTCACACCGGTATTGACCGTTGCACTTGTGGTGGTAGTTGTAACGGTAGTAGTAGTGGTGGTGGGAGTGGTCACAGAAGGATCCACTGCATTGGCAAGATCAAAACGACCGCTTTCGGCAGAAACCTTTGTCCACATATAGCGCAGCATCCAGGCATCGAAATCAGTGATCTCGGAGGAAGAGCCTGCCATCATAATGGATCTGCCGCCGGGGAAGCCCCCGGGGGGATAACCGTCGCTGGCACCCTCGCCGCCGTAGAAGTCGGTCATGCCAAAGCCGTGACCCAGCTCATGGATATGCACATGAGGGAAGCCTGTGCCGTTGACCATACCCAGGTAGGCGTTATCGGAAAGTCGCTGACCCCAGTCACCGCCGCAGCCGCCTACATCAGGCCAGCCCTGCGTACACCACAGGTACATATCAAAACGAGTACCGGGGTACACATGGTTGCGGTCGTGGAAGTAGTTAAAGCTCCACAGCTCCTCGGGTGCAGAAGGCAGCACCGTAGGGATCTCCTCTCTGCCGTTGGAGGTATCATACTGGGGATCATAAGCGGAATGGAGATTATCCCATACCACCTCATCGGGCTGTCTGTCCACAATGGAGTTGGCATCCAGCACGGCCCAGCCCACAATATTCACGTTAACGTGGTCGTAGGGCCAGTTCTCGTAGCCTACCAGATGATCTGTCCATGCGTTGATGGAGTCCTCCACCAGTGTTTCAAAGGCCTGACGCTGTGCAAGCGTTACCTGCTTGTAGGATTGCCAGCGTACCACATAGTTCAAAGTACCCTTGCCTGCAATGATCTGATCGAACAGAACATTGTAGCGTCTGCTTTTGGATCCCGTAGAATCCTCGTTGCTGATGCGGTTTGTCCAGATCCAGTCGGCGGCATACTGATACTCACTGGGCATATCGCTGATGCTTGCAGCCTTTGCCGTCAAGGTATCGTTGACCGTCATGGGCAGATCCAGCGTAAAAGCCGATGCTGCCAGAACCGCAGACAAAGCAACAGCCGTTGCCTTTTGTCCTTGTTTCATATAGAACCCTCCTGTATTTGCTCTCTGACGGAGCTTCAATGTGTATATTCTACCAAAGATTCTACAAAACGTCAATTCTAAATTGTAATGTAAAATTTGCATTTTGTACTTTCTGCCGCAGAAAGCCTTCATCCCATCTGCATCATACGGCGGAACTGATCGGGAGAAGACCCTGTACACTGCTTGAATCTTCGCAAAAACGAGGTCACATTATCATAAGCGCATTGCTCGGCGATCTCTGCAATGGAAGCATTGGTGGTACGCAGCAGCCGCTTGGCACAGATCATCTTGCTGTCGGTCACATCCTGCTTGCAGCTAATGCCGAAAAACTTGTGGTAAATGGTCTGGAAGTAAGTACGGCTCAGATACACTCTGCTGCACATTTCATCAATGTTCCAGCGGTGGTGCGGCTCTGCGTAGATCATCTTCCGCAGCATCAGCAGCTCCATATAATGGGGCAGTGCGCTCATTTGCCGCCGTTCCTCCCGCTTGTGGTCGCACCGGGTGATAACAGCACCGATGAGGCTGTTAAAATCCATGTTATCATCACAGCGGAAGCAATCCAAGCCAACCGAAAAGGAAACCGCATAGGGCAGCCCGTTAATCTGATTGTACTCCCGCACCTGTATATCCAGAGATCTTTGCCATTCCTCGCATTCCTGTGGCGTATCCACCGCACCCATCACAAGAAATCTGCCGCCTTCCAGACGGAAACAGGTCTGCTCCATACCGCAGATGCTGCTGAGGAGCTTTGCCATGTTGAGAATCAGCTTATCGCCCTCCCCATAGCCGTACTGATTGTTGATGTAGGTCAGGTAGTCCAGATCCAGTGCGGCAAGCATCAGATATCTGCCGGAAACGGCAAGCTGGTTGCCGTACCGCATGATCATACCGGGAATCGCCTGCTGATCAAACAGACCCGTAAAGGGGTCACGCACAGCGGAAAAAGCCAGCTTGCTGGAAACCCGCATGAGATGATTGCGTACACGGATGAATTCCAGTCCGTTGCAGACACATTCATTCCACAAGGCCATAACCCGATTGTAATACTCCGGCTCCTCGCCCATCCGCATCACGGAATATCCATAGCAGCGGTCATTGAAGTGCAAGGGCAATATGACATCCACTGTGGGCGCATCGGTCTGCATAGAGGGCGGCAGCACCTTTGCCAGCGGAAATACCGTTGGAATGCCGGGAGAATCATTGACCTGCATCATCTCGGAATAGCCCTCTGTGCGATAGGTATTCTGCTGTTCCATCTCATCCCAGTCCTTGCACAGGCAAAGTGCGTATTGCACCACGCCGCCCAGCACCGAGGTTTTCTCCTGCAAACATTGCACAAACTGCATCAGGTTTTCCGCACATTCCAGTGAAACCATAACATTACCGTTTTCAAAAGCCTTCATGCACTGTTCCTGGGCTTTTTTTCTGCGGAACACCATCATGGGAAATGCCATATCCAGCTCCGAGCAGCCGCAGGTGGTGCCGCATTCCATGGAGCCGCTGCCCTTGGCGATATCGCAGGGCTCGTATTCAAAGCCCCGGCAGCGTGCCGACAGCCGAGCCACCGCTTCCGCACCTGCCTGATGCAAAGGCAGCGAAACCGTTGCGATCTTCGGGATATGATATGCGGCCTCCAGACTGTCTCCAAAGCCTGCAATGGCAACATCCTGCGGGATCTGCAAGCCGCCTGCCGCCATACATTCACAAAAAGCAATGGCCATGGCATCATGAGAAAACAGCATGGCACGGGGCATGGGTATCTCACCGCTGAGCATCTGCTCCCCCAGCCTGCGTACCGTTTCATCGGAGCCCCTTCCATCATAGAAGGTAACAGGGCAGCCTGCATTTTGTGCAATGACCCTTGCAAAGCGTTCCGATTCCGTAGGATGCTCACTGTCGGTGACCACGCCCAGAGAATCATACCCGTGATAATCCGTCATATGCCGCAGCAGCGTCAGGATCTGTTCATCGGCATCGGTTCTCACACAATCATAGCTGCCTGTCTGTCTGCCAACGGTGATGCAGGGCACCTTGCATTGCCGAGAAAGGATCTCCCCGATCATTTCCGTCAGCGGTGCATCCTCACGCTGAGATGGAATATACAGCACACCATCAGCCTGCTCAAAGGGAATCATGCGGTAAATGTTGCTTTCCCCCACAAAATGCTCCCGATATTCGGGATCGGGGTTATTGGGCGCAACGATCATCAGAGATGCGTTTTCGTGACGTGCCTGTGCAAACACGCCATGCAGCACACCCCAGGTGTAATCATCAAAAAGCTGTTCTGTCACTACGATCAACTGAAATTTTTTCTTCAAGGCTCCACCCCCTATCATCTCATTATACCATATTTTAAGAAAAGGTCAAGCCTTTTCTGTAAATTTTGACCAAGGCCGTCATTTTTCTCACTTGACGATGCACAAAAACCGTGGTACAATAAGATGATACGCTATTCTGATCCCGAAAGGATGATTTTTATGAAGCTGCTGGTAGTAGACGGCAACAGCATTCTCAACCGTGCCTATTACGGTGTCAAGCCTCTGAGCAATCACAAGGGCGTGTATACCAATGCCATATTCGGATTTTTCAATATCCTCCTGAAAGCCATATCCGATCATCAGCCCGACGGTCTTGCCGTGGCCTTTGATCTTCCCGCAAAGACCTTCCGTCATAAGGCGGTGGCGGCCTATAAAGCCAACCGCAAGGGTATGCCCGAAGAGCTTGCCATGCAGCTCCCCCTGACCAAGCAGATCCTTACGGCCATGGGGCATCAGGTGGTTACCTGTGAGGGCTGGGAAGCCGATGATATTCTGGGTACTCTGGCAGCAGCCTGTACCCACGCATCGGCGGAATGTGTCCTGCTGACAGGTGACCGTGATAATCTGCAGCTCATCAATGATCATGTGCGGGTCTGCCTTGCCAAGAATCATGAGCAGGTGTTGTATGATGCTGCTTTGTTCCGTGAAGAATACGGCTTTGACCCCATCCACCTCATTGATCTGAAGGCATTGATGGGTGACAGCTCCGATAATATTTCGGGCGTGCAGGGCATTGGCGAGAAAACCGCCAAGGCACTCATCAGCGAGCATCAGACCGTGGAAGCCCTGTACGAAAAACTCCCCGAGCTGAAACTGACTCCCTCGGTGCGCCACAAGCTGGAAAGCGGCTACGAGGATGCCATGCAGAGCAAATTCCTTGCAACCATCGTCACCGATGCGCCCATTTCCACTGCACTGCATGACTATCTGCCTGCGCCGAGAAACGAAGCTGCGCTTGCTGCTCTGCTGACAGAGCTGGAGCTGTTCAAGCTGATGGAACGGCTGCAGGTAAAGGCATCGGCTGCCGCAGAGATCACACCAAGCACAGCAACGGAGGAACCCCCCCTGCCCACCGAAACCACTCTTACTGCCGAGGAACTGCACAAGCTGTGTCAAAGAAAGGATCTCACCGTTACCTTTATGTATGAGGACAAGCTGCTGTATCTGGCATGGGATGACAAAATGACACGCATCACCGATGCAGCCCTTCAGGCAGCATTTTTCAGCTCTGCCGTTGCCAAGCAGGGCTTTGATTGCAAGCCTGTGTACCGCTATTGCGGCGAACAGGGTGATCCCCTGCGGAATCTCACCAACGATGCCGCCATCTGTGCCTATCTGCTGAACCCCTCCGCACCCGAATATACCATTGAGCGTCTTTGTGCCGCTGCGGGCATTGCCTACCCCGAAGAAAAAGGCAGATTTGCGAAGATCGCTGTACTGCCCCGCCTGTGTGCCCGCCTGCTGGAGGATGTGAAAGAACAAGGCATGGAATCTCTGCTGCGGGAT
The DNA here is from genome assembly GCA_015066805.1 of Ruminococcus sp. GTDB lineage: Bacteria > Bacillota > Clostridia > Oscillospirales > Ruminococcaceae > Firm-04. The sequence continues at coordinate 26,713 of SVNP01000010.1, forward strand.
ATTGAAATGCCGCTGGTGGAGATCCTTGCGGATATGGAAACCGTGGGTGTTCGGGTGGATGCCCGGGGCGTACAGGCCTTCGGTGATATGCTCACAGCCGATATTGAGCGGCTGGAGCAGGAGATCTACGAAATGGCAGGGCATACGTTCAATATTCTTTCCCCCAAGCAGCTTGGCACGGTACTCTTTGAGGAACTGGGTCTGCCTGCGGGAAAAAAGACCAAAACAGGCTGGTCTACCAACGCAGAGGTACTGGAGGGTCTGCGGATGCAGCATCCCATTGTGGAGGCAGTACTGCATTACCGCCAGTTGAACAAGCTCAACTCCACCTATGTGGAGGGCCTGCTGAAAACCATTGCCCCCGATGGCAGGATCCATACCTGCTACCGCCAGACCGAGACCCGTACAGGCCGTATTTCCTCCACAGAGCCCAATTTGCAGAATATTCCCGTGCGTACCGAGCTGGGACGGGAAATGCGGAAATTCTTCATTGCCGCCGAAGATCATACTCTGCTGGATGCGGATTACAGCCAGATCGAACTGCGGCTGGTGGCACATCTCTGCGGAGATGAAAATATGCGCCGCAGCTTTGCGGAAGGCAAAGATATCCACAGAACCACCGCTGCACAGGTCTTTGATCTCCCCGAAGAAATGGTCAGCAAAGAAATGCGAAGTGCGGCAAAGGCAGTCAACTTCGGTATTTTATACGGCATCAGTGCCTTTTCTCTCTCCAAGGATATCGGTGTCAGCGTACCCAAGGCAGACCGCTATATCAAGGATTATCTCCGTTCCTTCCCCGGTGTGGAGCAATTCATGGAAAACACCGTGGCACAAGCCAAAGAGGACGGGTATGTTTCCACCATGTTTGGCAGAAAGCGTCCCGTGCCCGAGCTTCGTGCCTCCAACAAAATGGTACAGGCAGCAGGTAAGCGCATTGCCATGAATACTCCCATTCAGGGTACCGCAGCGGATATCATCAAAATGGCAATGGTAAAGGTATGGCGGCGGCTCCGCGAGGAATTGCCTCAGGCCAAGCTGATCCTGCAGATCCACGACGAACTGATCGTGGAAGCTCCCGTTGCCGATGCGGCAGCAGCAGCCCGTATTCTGAAAGAGGAAATGGAGCAGGCCTGCAGCCTGACGGTTCCTCTGACTGCCGATGTGGAGGAGGGCAAAAGCTGGTATGATGCCAAAGGCTGAGTTTACCGTCACATTGATGGACGAAACCACCGTGGTGCAGGTTGCGGAGATCGCAGCCGCCTGCTTTACCACGCCATGGTCAGCAGGTGCCTATGCACGGGAGCTGACCAATCCCATGGCCATCACCCTTACCGCTGTCAGCGGGGATACCGTCATGGGCTTTGTCAACTGCGGCTTTGTGGCAGATGAACTGACCGTCAATGCACTGGCGGTGCTGCCGGAGTACCGCCGCATGGGGCTTGGCAGAACTCTCATGGAACATCTTTTTGCATGGATGAAGGAAACCTGTACCGTATGCTATCTGGAGGTGCGGGAAAGCAACACGGCAGCCCAAGCCTTGTACGAAAGTCTTGGCTTTGTGAAGAACGGCTACCGTGCAAACTACTACGAGCAGCCTGCGGAAGCTGCCGTTCTTATGATGAAAGCAATGTAAAAAACGCCGTATGGAACCAAAAATTGTCCATACGGCGTTTTTATGCCTGTGTATGCAGGGTGATGCAGACGATCTCCGGGAAATTACCAAGGCGCACAGGAAAAGCACTGTTGCCAAGCCCTCGGCTGATGATCATAGCGGTACCGTTTTTTTCATGCAGACCCTCCGTCATTTTTGGGAACAGACCCTGATCGGGAGCATATAACCCGCCCACAAAGGGCAGACGGAACTGTCCGCCATGGGCATGCCCCGAAAGGATCAGATCCACATCGGCTTTGGCGTAGTGGGAAAGAAGCTGAGGCTCATGGGCAAGCACCAGATGAAACTTTCTGCGGTACTCCCACTCCACCATATGATGCAAAGTAAGGGTATCCAGAGAGCGGTCATTCAGACCGATGAGCGTGATCTCATCTCCGTTTTCCGCCTGCAAGACCGTTTGTTCATCATTCAGGTAATGTACACCGCAGACCTCTGCCATGGCAACAAATTCTGCTGTTTTGTCCTTCGGCAGCTCCAGCTCGTGGTTACCGAAAACGTAATAGGTGGGCGCAATATCGGGAAGCTGCTTCATCAGCAGCAAAGCCTTGTCGTAATCCGTGTGATTGCTTGCGTCGATCATATCTCCCGTGAGAACAATAAGATCGGGGGCAAGCTCCGTAATTTTCCCGATGAGCTTCTCATCGTTTTCCCCAAACACCGCATTATGAAGATCGGAAAGATGCACAATGCGATAGCCCTCAAAGCCCTCAGGGATATCGGCATGAGCAAAGTCGTATTCGGTCACTGTCAGATGCGTATTGGAAAACACGCAAACAGGAATGAGGATCACCGCCACCAACCCATAGAACAACAGCCGCCTGAAGCCTTGACGCAGCGTCAGCTTTTGGAATTTCATTGCACATACCTCCTTTTCTTTGGGATCGCAGCTCCCATTATACCTTGATCAGCAAGCTTTGTCAAGAGAGAAAAACTGCGTATAGCATCACACTATACGCAGTTTTGTCGTATTGCGGTCAATAAGCCCTGAAGTGATTACAGCAGACCGGCAATGATCTTCAGAATGGAAACACTGTCATCACCGGTAACGCCGTTGCCGTCGATATCGGCATTGACCATACCCTGAGAAGTAATGTGAATGGTCTGATCCTCACCCAGGAAACGGTTCAGCAGGATAACATCGCCAACCTTTACCAGACCGTCGCAGTTCACATCGCCCGGCAGCACATCCAGAGGATCGGTGCTGGTGGAAGAAGTAGTAGTGGTAGTAGTAGTGGTTGTGGTAGTAGTAGTAGTAGTAGTGGTGGTTGTTGTGGTAGTAGTGGTGGTGGAAGAGGTCGTCACAACAGGAACATTTGCGTAAACGTTAAAGTCCAGCTTGGACTGATCCTGATTCACCATGCTGGAGGAACCGTTGTCCCACATAGCATAGTAGTAAACCTGGATCTCAACCTTATCGGTGGAAACAGATGCGGGGATATCAATGGTAAAGGTAGCGTTGCCGGTGCTGTCAAAGTAGACAGTGTTCCAGCTATTGTCGCTCCATGCATTTGCATTGTTATCCCAGTAGCCGTAGCCGCCGTTTGCCTGTGCACCTGCCACACCGCCGCTGATCTTGATCTCCAGCTCAGTTGCGCCGTTGGTCATAACGATCCACTTGTTATCGCTCTTGGAAACCTCAAGCTCAACAGTCTCCTCGCTGCCGGGGTTATTGGTGGTCACAGAGGTAGAGGTGGTAGTGGTGGAGGAAGTAGTAGAAGAGCCGGGGGTAGGAGGCGTATCCACATCGCCCACGCCAACAATGGAGCTGTCCACGGAGCCGGTGCCGAACTTCTCATACAGAGCAGCAGCCACGCCAACGATAGCAGCATTGTAGTCAATGGCAACCTCGTTGCAGACGTAATCCTGCATGCTGTCTACATAAGTGGAGAAATCAGAGGACTTGGGGCCGCCTACCAGTGCGCCTACCAGAGTCTTGCTGTTGGTGGGGTGTACGGTAGTGCTCTTATTGACTTCACCATAGCTGGCATAGCCGGAGGCTGCGCGGTGGTGAGGATTCTTTGCGGAATTGTCGCTGAAGCCAACGACCATGCACTTGTCAATGCTGTTATCGCCCAGGATCATAGCAGTCTGAGCCTTGCACCATGCGGTATAATCGTTGGAGGTATGCTTGGAAACGACCAGTGCGGGAAGCTGCAGACCGGTGTTCAGTCTGGTGCTGCCCCACTGCTGGATCGGCACAAAAGCGGAACCGGTAGCGGTCTTGCTGACATAGGAGTTCGCCCACTTCCAGTCTGCACCCGTTTCTGCATACAGGCAGGCTGCGCCAAGGTTTACGTTATTCCAGCAATGGGTGTAGTAAACCTCGCCCCACTGACGGTTGCCGGTAGCAAAATAGTTATCCATAAAGCTCTTGTACTTGGAATCCTTGGTTGCCAGATACAGGAAGCCTGCTGCCCATGCCTGATCGTCGGCATAGTCCTCGGATTCATAGAAAGCGGAGCAGCCCTCGGTGGCCACGGCATTATACTTGGTGGAGAAATCATACAGAGCCTTTGCGTAGGTCAGGTCTTCCTCGTTGCCGAAGTTCAGGTAGTTGACAGCCAGTGCTGCGGCATATTCCGCTGCGATATCGCTGGCACCGCCGGAAGTCCAGAACATTTTTCTGGTACCCTGCTGGGATTCCTGAGCCTCAGGCGGGCCCCAGTACTGGTGGTCCACGTCACCGTCACCCTTCTGGTACAGGAACTTGGAAACGGAACCGCCGCTGAGGACCGTGCTGTCCTTAAAGAACTTTGCGAAATAATCGGTAATGGTACGCAGATGGGAGGTCAGTCCCAGCTTATCGTAGGAATCCTTGAACTCGTAGTAGCCCCAGCCCAGTGTTGCTGCGGTGTAGCCCTGAGGCAGACCGAAAACAGCATGGTCACCGGCATCATGGAAGCCACCCACGACCTCATCGCCGGTGTGGCAGTCGCCGCGCCAGTTCAGCGCAGTGTTCTCGCTGACCTGAGAACCGCACATATTGGCATCGTAGAAGTACATAGTGTACTGCAGCAGCTTGGCATAATTGTCTGTATCTGCGGCAGATACGGTTGCAGGAGCCGAGCCGGGAACGGTCATGGCACCAACCAGCATCGCCGAGCTTAACAGAACAGCTTTTGCCCGCTTCATAAAGGAATGGTACATAAAATCAGCCTCTCTTTCATATTTTGACCCACTTCTCATCGGCACATAAACCGACAACTATATTATACCGAAAATTTCCATTGCATATATGTACATTTTGTGAACGAGATGTGAATAAATATTTTTGCAGCGTAGAAAATCCGAGAGCTTTTTCGTTGAAATTGCCGAAAATACTGTTGAAAAACCACTTTGCAGTTTCCGAAATTATCAAAAAGCAATTTTGTTTTATAGCCAAAATGCTGAATTCCCTTCCCATCCATATGCAAAAAGCAATTGCATTTTTCTGCGAACTGTGATATAATGAAACAGTATGTAATGAAGAATGGAGGAAACCCATTTGGCCAATCAGAAAATCAGGAATTTTTGCATCATAGCTCATATTGACCACGGTAAATCCACCTTGGCAGACCGTATTCTGGAAAAGACACAGGCAGTCGCTGTCCGTGATATGGAAGAACAACTGCTGGATAACATGGATATCGAACGGGAACGAGGCATCACCATCAAAGCCCGTGCCGTCACCCTCAACTATACTGCAAGCGATGGCGAAACCTACCTGTTCAATCTCATTGATACCCCCGGTCACGTTGACTTCAACTACGAGGTCAGCCGCTCTCTGGCTGCCTGTGAGGGTGCTTTGCTCATCGTGGATGCCTCCCAGGGCATTGAAGCCCAGACCCTTGCCAATACCTATCTTGCCGTTGAAGCCGATCTGGAGCTGGTGCCTGTCATCAATAAGATCGACCTGCCTTCCGCAGACCCTGAACGTGTGGCGCAGGAGGTGGAATCCGTCATCGGTATCCCCGCCATGGATGCCCCCAGAGTATCCGCCAAGCGCGGCCTGAATATTGAAGAGGTGCTGGAACGTATCGTAACGGATATCCCCGCACCCAAGGGTGATGAAAACGCCCCCCTTCAGGCATTGATCTTTGACAGCTACTATGATTCCTACAAGGGTGTTATCATTTACATCCGTGTGAAAGAAGGTACCGTGCGTATCGGTGACAAGATCCGCCTGATGGCAACGGGTGCAGAGTTCACCATTGTGGAAGCAGGTGTTATGGGTGCCACAGAGCTGATCAACACGGGTATTCTCCGTGCCGGTGAAGTAGGCTACCTGACTGCATCCATCAAAAGCATCGGTGATACCCAGGTGGGTGATACCATTACCTCTGCGGAAACCCCCTGCAGCGAACCGCTGGCAGGCTACCGCAAGGTCAGCCCCATGGTGTTCTCCGGTATTTATCCCGCCGATGGTGCACACTACAACGATCTCCGTGATGCACTGGAAAAGCTGCAGCTCAACGATGCTTCCCTGACCTTTGAGCCCGAAACCTCCATTGCACTGGGCTTCGGCTTCCGCTGCGGATTCTTGGGTCTGCTGCATATGGAGATCATTCAGGAGCGACTGGAACGGGAATACAATCTGGATCTGGTCACTACCGCACCTTCTGTTATCTACCGTGTTACCCTGACCAACGGTGAGGTGCTGATGATCGACAACCCCTCCAACTACCCCAACCCCGCCAATATTGCCGATGCCGAAGAACCCATGGTCAAAGCGGATATTCTGGCACCCTCGGAATATGTAGGCGGCATTATGGAGCTTTGTCAGGAGCGCAGAGGTGTGTTCAAGGATATGCAGTACATGGATGAGACCCGTGTGAATCTGCACTATACCCTGCCCCTCAACGAGATTATCTATGATTTCTTTGATGCCTTGAAATCCCGCACCAGAGGCTATGCCTCTCTGGATTACGAGCTGGCAGGCTATGACTCCTCCAAGCTGGTCAAGCTGGACTTTATGCTCAACGGTGACGTGGTGGATGCCCTCTCCTTTATCGTGCATGCGGACAAAGCCTACCCCCGTGCCAGAAAGATCGCAGAAAAGCTGAAGGAGAATATCCCCCGCCAGTTGTTTGAAGTGCCCATTCAGGCAGCCATCGGCGGCAAGGTCATTGCCCGTGAGACTGTCAAGGCTCTGCGGAAGGACGTGCTTGCCAAGTGCTACGGCGGTGATATCACCCGTAAAAAGAAGCTGCTGGAAAAGCAGAAGGAAGGTAAAAAGCGTATGCGTCAGTTGGGTACCGTGGAAGTGCCCTCCGACGCATTTATGGCTGTACTCAAGTTCGATGAATAAGCCCTCATCGGGAAAGGAACCTGTTATGAAGCACACCTGCCCCCATTGCGGTGAAAAAACCTTTACGCCCATTCAAAAAGCCCTTTGCGGCGGAATGTCCTCCGCAGGCAAGCCCTGTCAGGGCTGCGGATTCCGCTGTGTCAACGGCAAATTATGTCTGGTGGTCAATTCCATTACACTGGCAATTGCCATGGTGATGGTGTTCATCACCTACTTTACCCATGATTCCAAAATGGATATCCTGCTGTTTGGCGTAGTGCCGCTGGTCATTGCCTATGTGTTCAACTTTGTTTTCAATATGTTCGTGGGCAAGCTGATCCCTGCCATCAAACGCGCCTCATGAATACCGCCGCATCGGTGGGCATCTATATCCATGTGCCGTTTTGTGCAAAAAAATGCCCCTATTGCGATTTTTATTCTCTCCCCTACCGCCAAACTGCCGCATCTGAATACACCGATGCCCTCTGCCGAAATATCACTGCTCTCCCTCGTCATATCATGGCAGATACCGTGTATTTCGGCGGCGGAACCCCATCTCTGCTAACAGAGGATGCCCTCAAGCGCATCATGGAAGCCCTGCAAAATAACGTTTCCCTCACCGCCCATGCCGAGATCACATTGGAAGCAAACCCCTGCACCATGACAGCCAAAGCCCTTGCAGGCTGGCATCGTGCAGGCATCAATCGACTTTCCGTGGGTGTGCAATCCTTTTGTGATGAGGAGCTGCGCCTTCTTGGGAGAAATCACGGTGCCCGACAGGCAGCAGCAGCCATCTGCCTTGCCGCCGATGCAGGCTTTGCAAACATCTCAGCCGACCTGATGCTGGGCACCCCCATGCAGACCGAGGATTCTCTGGCAGATAGCATTGCCAAGGCCGTATCATTGCCCGTGCAGCATCTTTCCGCCTATCTGTTAAAAATTGAGGAAGGCACAGCATTCGGGCAAAATCCACCTGCCGTTGCGGATGATGACACCGCCGCCGACCGTTACCATCAGCTTTCCGCAGCCATGACGGCAGCAGGCTTTGTACATTATGAGATCTCCAACTATGCCAAACCGGGCTTTGAAAGCCGCCACAATCTCAAATACTGGCGGTGTGAACCCTACATCGGGCTGGGGCCTGCCGCACATAGCTGCTATGGCGGCAAGCGCACCTATGTGCCCGCATCCTTAGAGGATTTTCTCAACGCTCCCTTACAGCCTGTGCAGGTAGAATCCGAAACCGCCTGTGATGCCGAAGAACGCATCATGCTGGGGCTGCGCCTGAAGAAAGGCATCTGCCCCGACGATTTTCCCCGTCTACGGGATGCCCTGCTGCGCCTTGCAAAGCCCCTGATTCCACATTATTTGCAGCTTCAGAAGGGCAGACTGCATCTGACCGAGAAGGGTATGGCGGTTTCCAATGCCGTGATCGCACATCTGCTGCAGGCCTTGGACGCATAAAATCAAAGCACCTTTCCATTACGGATCGGTGCTTTTTGCTGCAAAAACGGGATTTGCCCCCAAAAAAGAATTTTACGCTTCAAAAAGGACGGTAACAAACGACAAACAGTACCTTTTGCCCAAAGAGAACACAAAAAGTCGGCAGAGTATGAAAAACATAGAAAACGTGAGAAAACAGAAGAAAAGCCCATAAAATACGCAGATTTCAATTTTCAGCCCGTGCTGTTTCGGTTTGCGAATTTTTGTAGAATGTGGTATCATTGGAACATGGAACTCACGAGAAGCTCCGCCAACGTTTTTACATACAGAAAGGAAATTTTTCATGGCACAAACAGTATTTACAGGTAATCTTCCCAAAGGCGCAAAGACATTTAAGCCCGGTAAAATCATCGGCGCCGGCTGTGCAGCCATTGCCGCTATCATTCTCATCGCCTCTGCCGCCGCCGTGGTTCCCGCAGGTCATACCGGCGTGGTAGTCACACTGGGTAAGGTCAGCGAAAGCACCATGTCCGAGGGCTTCCATCTGAAGATACCTTTTGTACAAAGCGTGGAAACCGTCAGCAACCAGATCCAGGTCTATGAGGTGGATGCACCCGCTGTTTCCAAAGACCTTCAGACTGTCAGCAGCACCATTGCGGTGAACTATCGTGTACAGTCTGCCGCCTCTGCGGAGATCTACCGCAACATCGGCTCTGATTATCAGGCAGTTGTGCTGATGCCCGCCGTGCAGGAAAGTGTAAAATCCGTTACCGCCCGCTATACCGCAGAGCAGCTCATTACCGAGCGCAGTGCCGTAGGTGAGGAGATCAAGGAGAACCTTGCCTACAAGGTGGGTGAGTACGGTCTGCTGATCGAAAAATTCAACATCGTAAACTTTGATTTCTCCGCAGAATTCAATGCCGCCATTGAGCAGAAGCAGGTTGCCGAGCAGAATCTGCTGAAGACCCAGACCGAACAGGAACAGGCTATCGTCATTGCCGAAGCGGAAGCCAAAAAGAAGGTCATTGCTGCCGAAGCGGAAGCCGAGGCCATCATGGCGCAGGCACAGGCACAGGCCGATGCCAACCAGTTGCTCAACGATTCTCTCACCGAGCTGGTGCTGCAGAACAAGATGCTGGAGCAGTGGGATGGTCAGCTTCCCATGGTCAACGGCTCCGATTCTTCCCTGCTGCTGGGTCTGGATGTGAATGAGGTGGCAAAGAAAACCGAAACAAGCACCTCCACAGGCGAATAACCGCAAACCCTTTCAATAACGGAAAACATCCCCGTGTATGCAAAACACGGGGATGTTTTCGTTTCAGCAGATCCAGTGGCGCACCCAACGCATCACAAAGCGTCGGAAGGGTGAAGCCTGTTGGTACAGACGACGGGTCAGCTCACGGACAAATGCCGCCTGCTCCTCTGCCTGTTCCTTGGTAACGCCCTGTGGACTGAAGGTCAGAGCCAGTTGGGTTTCCACCGTGTGCTCCATAGCACCCGCAGGAATGGCCTTGCAAAGGGTTTCTGCCATAAGCGCAAACTCCTCATGGGATTGCTGCGGATGCCGATGAATCCCCTCCGCAGCCAGCAGCCGCAGCAGAAAACGATAGGATTCTTCCGCCCCGCGGTTGGGATCGTTCTGTGTCATACGGCCTTCCAAGGCTTCATGTATCACACGATGTATGACCACATACAGCACCATCAGCACTGCAATGGCCGCCATAGATAAGATCACACACAGGATCACCTGCACTACAGTTTTCAGGCTGCCGCCTCCCGACGATTGCCCCTCACCATCCGTTGTCAGTATCACGGATTCGGTGCGGGAGCTGCTTTGTGTGGTGTTGTCCGTCCATAAAACGTCTGAACCTGTGGTCGTAGTGGTTGTGGTGGAAGATGTACTGCCATCGGTGGTCTGAGGCCGAACAGCCTGTGCATTGTCGGATTCGGTGTAGCCTGCGGTAAATTCATAGGGCATCCAGCCAAAGCCCGGCAGATAGATCTCCGCCCAGGCATGGGCACGGGAATCCTGTACATTGACATTGTAGTAGTAAGTATAACCGGATATCTGCTGCAAAGAATCCTCAAAATCCTCTGTAAAGATCACATAGCCCGAGGCATATCTGGCAGGGATCTGCAGCATACGGCACAGAAGTACACCTGCGGTGGCAAAATGCACACAGTAGCCCTCTCCGCCTTCCAGCAAAAAATAGGATGCAAAATCCCTGTCGTCCCTCACAATTTCAGGCTCCAGGGAATACACAGCCTTGCTGTGCAGATAGGTACGAATGGCCTGCAATGCCTCTGCGGTGTTGTTGTAGGAGCGGTTCAGCACCTCGGCAGCATCGTCACGGATGGCATTCATGGCATCGGAATAGGGCACCTGTAAATAATTCACGCGCACAAAGCTGTCATACTGCTTCCATTCGTTGACGATCAAAGGAGAATGCGTCCCCTGATCGTAATATTCCATAGCATCTGTTGTGGGATGGGAAAACCGCTCTAAAATCTCATGATCCTGAAACAGGTATTCGGGATCAAAGGTATAAGTCTGGTGATCGTTCCGATCCAGCAGCATATCCGTATCATAGCGGTATCGTGCGGTCGGATCCCACACCGCCTGATAGGGCAGATATTTCTGTGCGGCACTGCGGCTGTTGGGATAGGTGATGGACGCAGAGCTGTACCCTGCATCACGGATGGGTGCCTGTGGCATACTCTGACCGGATTTCATGCTGTTGAACAGATCCAGCCACAGGGTATAGGTAGCTTCGGGCAAGGGCAGCCATGCACTGCCTGTGTATACGGAATGGGTATTGGCCTTAAGATACATGGTCTCCGCTTCTGTCGGAGACTGCATGGAAAAGGAAAATACAGTCTTGTTGTTAAATTTCGGGTTATTCCGCTCAGCCAGCGTGATCTCCTCGGCAGAATCCATGGGGCCAGGCTCAAAGGGTGAGCTGCCCTCTCCAACCGAAGAAAGCCGATCCATAAAGCCGTTCCACTTTTCCCGTATCTCCATTTGGACCTCATGAGCGGCGCGTGTTCTTGCCTCATTTCGGGTCAGCGCACAGCCCACACCGCCCAGCAGGATCACAGCAGCGGCCGCCACCCAACCGATGCATTCGGTGGGCATAAAGCGCATACCGGGCTTTGCAAACAAAGTATGCTCCACATAGAAGAACACATACTTGTTGTTCTTCTGTCTGCCAAAGCTCTCATTGCCATCGGTGAGAATGATCATGGCAACCATATAAGCGATCCAGCAGAACACCGCCAGGGAGCTTGTGCGCTTGCCGTGGAACAAACCCAGCTCCACAAAGCCCATCAACAGAAGAAAAACAGGGATAAACCGCGGTCTGCGAACCGTAAACAGGCATACCAAAAAGCTGAGGCACACACCGCAAAGGGTAACAGCATATTGCAGGCACTGCTGTGCAGACCATGTAATCTTCCAGCCGGGTCTGCCCAGGATGAACTGCTTATCATCTATGACAGCCTGCACGAAGCCAACAGCCTTTTCCATACCGTAGTGCAGCTCATCCCAAAGAGGAACGCAGCACAGCAGCAGTGCAACAGGCAGCAGAACATACAGCCATACGGCAGAGCGCTGCTTCCGCAGAAAGAAGGAAAACACCAAAGTGGCAAGCACTGCAGCCAAATAAAACTGTCCCCGATTGACAGGCAGCGGAAAATAACCGAAAAACACGGCAAAGGTCGAGCATACACCCAGCAAAGCCAAAGCACATCGCAGCAGATTGCGAGGTACGGGACGAACATTCTGCAAGGACATGGATACGGAATCATGGAGATTGACACAGGAGCGTTCCGAAGAGATCACATCTTTTTTGGAGCGTTTGCGACGTCGGATCATAGCCATAATCGTATCACACCTCCCCATCCGCATCCTGCGGAACATAAACGGGATAGCATTCAAAACAGGTATCCTGCGGCAAAGCAGGATGCTCCTCATAGCTGATACAGAACACCATTACACGGCAGTGTGCCGCAAAAGCGGAAAGCTGCATAAAGGTTTCCGCATCGGGCAAGGCTGTGCAGTAGATCATTCGGGCAGCGGGCAGCTCCTCCATGCCAAGCAAAGCGGCCTCCCCCGTGGGATAAGGTGCGGAAGCCAGCATCTCACGCAGAGCATCCACAGTATCCTCCTGCGATTGACAACCGTAAGGCTCCAAGCCGCCGCGCACAAAGGGGTACCACATCAGCCGGTGGCTGCAGCCCTGCTCTGTCAGCAGAAAGGAAAGAGATGCATACACCGAGATCACATGATGCAGCAGCTTGGTATCTTTGCAATCGTCACCGCAGCGGCGGTAATCCACAAACAACAGAATATCATCATCCAGCGGCAGACTGAAATGCTTGATCATCATGGTATCGGTTTTGGCAGTCAGCTTCCAGTGGATTCCGGAAACCGCATCACCCTGCTGATAGGGCTCCACGGAAAAGATCTCCGAAGGATCATCGCCGCTACGCACCTCGGAAAACCGTTCACTCTGCTCTGCATCGCCGGGAGCAGGCAGAGCAGGAAGCATCTGCAGACAATCGGTTTCCGGCAGAATGGTCACAGCAACCCGATCTCTGCACTTCACCTTCATGGAAAACAAAGAAAGCGGATCATAAATGAGAATATCGCTGCCCGTTACGGTGATCCTGCCGCAGCAGGGCGTGCTGAACGGCAGCCTGACCACCTGTGCATTGCTGCCCATCACGGGAACATGTACATCCAGCATATCGGGTTCCCCTGCCAGAGAATGGATGTAGTTCAGGGTGACAACCGCATAGTGTACGGGAACAGGGCATCTGCCCCGCATATGTATCAGCACATAAAAGCGATCCTGACACGCAGCCTCATGGGTGTCCGCCTCCAGATGTACGGAAAGCGTCAGCTTCTGCCACAGCAGCAGCAAAAACAGCAGAACAGGAAACAGCGTGCAGACGATCAGAAGCTGCAAGGAAAGATCGCCCCGATACATCACAAAAAACAACACCGAGCAGAGCCACAGCAGCAGATAGATCAGCTTATGAAGAATCATAATGCGCCGCCCTTTACCTCGGGAACAGGTACGCTGCCGCAGACCTGCCTGAGAATACCATCCGCCGTAAGCTGTTCCATGCGGGCCTTGGGATGCAGCAGCATACGATGTGTAAACACATCACCGATGACCACGGAAACATCATCGGGAATCACATAATCCCTGCCTCTTGCAAGTGCGGTGGCACGCACCATGGCAGTCAGTGCCAGAGAACCTCTGGGGCTGACGCCAAGGCGCAGCATAGGGTGATTTCTGGTGGCAGCCGCAAGCTGGGCAATATATCGCAGAATGGCATCGTCCACATAGATCTGTGCCACAAGCCGCTGCATGGCAATGAGCAACTGCTCGTCCAGTATCTGTTTTACGTTTTCTATGGCATTGTTGCCAATACCGCCCCGCAGAATATCCACTTCGCTTTCCAGATCGGGGTAGCCCATATTCAGGCACAGCATAAAACGGTCAAGCTGTGATTCAGGCAGCATTTGTGTGCCCACAGAGCCCACAGGATTCTGTGTGGCAATCACACAATAGGGCTTAGGCAGCACATGGGTCTGTCCATCCACCGTGACAGAGCCTTCCTCCATCAGCTCCAGCAGCGCAGACTGCGTTTTGGAGGAGGTACGGTTGATCTCATCTGCCAGCAGCAGATTACAGAACGCCACACCGGGATGAAACACAAAGGAATCCGAATGCTTATGGTACATGGAAAAGCCCGTAATATCACTGGGCAGCACATCAGGGGTAAGCTGCACACGATGATATTCCAGCCCAAGGGTACGGGCAAAACCCAGTGCCAGTGTGGTTTTACCCACACCGGGCATATCCTCCAGCAGAATATGTCCGCCCGCAAGGAAACCCAGCAGAACCTTCAGCACAACGGTATCCTTGCCAACGATCACCTTCCGCATTTCCTGCATAATTTCCTGTATATAACGATGTCCCTCCCGACAGGACATCTCCTGATATAAAAATGATTGCTTCATTCTTTGCCTCGTCTTTCTTTTTTTGATTTCTGCGGTAAAACACCGCAGGTCACATAAGGGATACGTTTCAACACCCCGATTTGGTTCATCCTCTTTTGAATTTCAGCGATATGCACAAATCCACGGCAGCATTATTGTGCACATATTACAACAAAAGAATGGTTTCCACCAACGGTGATTGATTCATTATACCATATCCCCCCACCATTTGCAAGAGAAAACCCAACTTCCGTGAAGAATATATGAACACAGAGAAAAAGCTGTCATAGATTTGCCCTAAGATGGGCATAATTCGTGCAGAATCACAAAAATAAAAAGGCGGAATTGACATTCCCGACGGTTTGTGCTATATTAGAAGTATCAATGTCGGAAAGAGAGGTCTTTGGACTGTATGAACATCTGGCACAGCATCAGCCCCAAGCGCATTACCCCCAATGATTTTGTTGCCGTCATCGAGATCCCCAAGGGCAGCAAAAACAAGTACGAGCTGGATAAGGAAACCGGTCTTATCAAGCTGGACCGTATCCTGCACACCTCAACCCACTACCCTGCCAATTACGGTCTGATTCCCCGCACCTACGCAGATGACAACGACCCGCTGGATGTGCTTGTCCTCTGTTCCGAAACGCTGTTTCCCATGACGCTGGTGCGCTGCTATCCCATCGGTGTCATCCGCATGATCGACCAGGGACACCGTGATGACAAGATCATCGCCATCCCCTTTGATGACCCCAACTACAACACCTACACCAGCATCGATGACCTGCCCTCCCACATCTTCAAGGAGATGGTGCATTTCTTCTCCGTTTATAAAGAGCTGGAAAAGAAATCCACCGCCGTCAATGAGTTTGGCGATGCAGAAACCGCCCGCACCATCATTCAGCAGGATATCGACAATTATATCGAGCAGTTCTGTAAATAAATCCTGTCATAAACCGCAGGCAATTGCGGTTTGATATACCCCCTACGGCGCGTCTGCCGAATGTTCAAAAAATGTGGAAGGATGTACCGATTATGACGCTTGCAGCCAGTGATACGCTTTACCGCAAGAATCAATCCGTTGCCCCTCTGGGCATCATCGCCATGCCCGGTGCCGAGCAACTGGGCGCACAGATCAACCAGTTCCTTGTTTCCTGGGCCAATGAAAACGGCATTCCCGACAGAAACTACCTCATCGACTGCGAATGCCCCCGTTTTGCCTCCGGCGACGGTAAAGGCCTGATCCGTTCTACCGTCCGCGGTAAGGATCTGTTCATCATCGTAGATGTAGGCAATTATAGCTGCACCTACAAAATGTTCGGCAAGGACAACGCCATGTCCCCCGATGACCACTACCAGGATCTCAAGAGAATCATCCAGGCAGCCTCCGGTAAGGCACACCGCCTGAATGTGATCATGCCCATTCTGTACGGCGGCCGCCAGCACCGCAGAAACTACCGTGAATCTCTGGACTGTGCCTACGCTCTGCAGGAGCTGGAAAGCATGGGCGTGGAGAACATCGTCACCTTTGATGCCCACGACCCCAGAGTCAGCAACGCTGTGCCTCTCATGGGCATTGATAACGTGATCCCCTCCTATCAGGTGTTGAAGACCATGCTGCGTACCATGCCCGATCTGGACATCACCCCCGACAACTTCATGGTCATCAGCCCCGATGAGGGTGCCCTGAGCCGTAATATGTACTACGCCACCATGCTGGGTGTCAACCTGGGTATGTTCTATAAGCGCCGTGATTATTCCACCATTGTGGATGGCAAGAACCCCATCGTTGCCCATGAGTATCTGGGTAACCCCGTAGACGGCAAAACCGTGTTCATCGCCGATGACATCATCGCTTCCGGTGAGTCTATGCTGGATCTGGCATACTCCCTGAAGAAGAAGAACGCAAACCGTATCTTTGCATACGCAACCTACGGCCTGTTCACCCATGGTCTGGAAAAGTTCGATAAGGCCTATGCAGATGGTATGCTGGATGCCGTGTTCGGCACCAACCTTACATATCGTATGCCTGAACTGCTGGAGCGTCCCTGGTTCCACGAGGTTGATGTTTCCAAGTATGCCGCATACTTTATCGCAGCCATCAACCATGATATCTCTATCAGCTCCGTCATCGACCCCCACGAGAAGATCCGTGCCCTGCTGGACGCACGTCACAAGCATCTGGGCTGAATACAACAGAAAGAGCAGTATCCTGTTTGGGATACTGCTCAGCTTTTCGAAAAAAGCCGTCATAAAAGTTTTGGTCAAGCTTTTTCAAAAGCTCGTGGGGTCAAGGGGCAAAGCCCTTTGCCGCTGTCCGCAGACAGCGGAACTCTCTGCGCCATTTTTTCGGCGCGCGGAGAAATAGGGTGAGAAATGCGACAGCATTTCGAGGGGAAAGCGAACAAGACCGCTTTCCCCTTGTTTCGTTTTCTAGGAAACTTTCTCTTGAAAACGTTCCGGTGGAACGTTTTCAACGTGATAACTCAAATATGATCTCAAAAAAATGCCGAATGGAGTTTCTCTACAGACAGAGCAGTATCCTGTTTGGGATACTGCTCTCTTTGTTTATTCCGCCATGGCAAAATCAATGTGTCCGCTGTTTACATCGGAACGGATGCACCGTACCCGCATGGCATCGCCAAAGCGGTATTTTTTGCCGGAGCGTACCTCGGTCAGCGTAAAGTAGCCGTCGTAATCGTAGTTGCCGCAGGGCAGCTCACTCATGGAGATCATGCCCTCCACAGTGTTGGCAAGCATCACATAAATACCGGAATCCGTCAGCCCCGAGATCACACCGTCAAATTCCTCTCCGATATGTCCCTGCATAAATTCCGCATGATATCGTTCCTCGCAATCCCGTTCAATGTTCTGGGCACGCAGCTCTGTACGAGTGCTCTGTTCGGCAGCATCGGCCACCATTTTCATGGCATGGGGCAGCTTTTCTCCCCTGATAGCAGAGGTGATCATGCGATGCACCGTCAGATCCGGATAACGGCGGATGGGTGACGTGAAATGAGCATAATCCTTCAGTGCCAGACCAAAATGACCCAGCGGCTCGGGAGAATACGCCGCCTTTGCCATGGCCCGCAGCACCAGATGATGCACTACAGGCTTCAGCGGATGCTCCGCCACCGATGCAAGCACAGCAGAATAATCCTTGGGCGAGGGCTTTTCCATTACAGGATGAGCAATCCCCAGCAGATCCAGAGATTCGGTAAGCCGTGTTACCTTTTCCTCCGGCGGCAGCTCATGCACACGATACACAAAGGGCAGATTTCTTGAGCGTGCAAACCGTGCGGCAGCTTCATTGGCAAGAAGCATACATTCCTCTATGAGCTCCTCTGCCTCTGCTCTGGTACGAGGCACAATGCCGCAGCAAACCCCCTCCGCATCCAGACAAAAAGCACTTTCCTCTGTTTCCAGCGTAGGCGCACCACGCTGTTTTCTGGCAGCCAGCCGAACCTGCAGCAGCTCCCGCAGTGTATAGAGAGAAGGCAGCACATCAGCATATTTGGCAAGAATACTGTCATCCGCTTCCTCACGGAAAATGGCATTGACCTCACGGTACACACCCTGCACCACCGAACGGATCACGGTTTTCTCAAAGCGATAGGTTACGATCTCGCCCTTTTCATCCAGCTCCATCAAAGCGGAAAGAGCAAGGCGGTCAACCTGAGGAAACAGCGAGCAGATGCCGTTGGAAAGAGCCTTTGGCAGCATGGGGATCACCTGATCGGCATAATACACGCTGGTACCCCTTGCAAAGGCATCGGCATCCAACGGAGAATCCGGCAGTACATAGTGGGAAACATCCGCAATATGCACGCCAAGCCGATATCCCTTTTCCGTTCTGGCAATGGAAATGGCATCGTCAATATCCTTGGTATCGGCACCATCAATGGTAAAGATCACATCACCGCTGTTCCGCAGATCCAGACGGTTTGCCGGCTCCTCCTCAAGGATCCCCGCAGCGTTCATGGCTTCCGCATCCCGTAAAGCGGCATCGGAGAACACCGTAGGTGCGCCGCTGACAGCAACAATCGCCTTTGAGCAAGCCTTTGCGGTATCGCTGCTGCCCAGAACAGCATCCACACGCACCTCATGATCGGAATGCCGGCGTCCGCGATTTACCACAGTTGCCAGCACCTTATCACCGGGTACCGCACCGCAATCTGCGGCATTGGTAATGAACAAAGGCTGTCTGCAAAGGGTATCGGGCAAAAAGCGGATGACACCCGTATCATCCACCACCAAAGCACCGGAAACAGGCATGGTGCTTTCCGTGATAACCGTAACCACGGAGCCTTCGGGAGAATCTCCTCTGGGACTTCTGCCCATGGGCTGCACCAGCACCAGATCTCCCGGCAGCGCACCCTTCAGATCTTTGCCTGCAACGTAAAGGTCATCGCCGCCGTTTTCGGGGCGGACAAAGCCAAAGGTGCGGTTCACGGAGCATACCGTGCCCCTGATCATGCCAACCGCCGCAGAAAGCACATAGCCGTTATGCTTCCGTGCGATCTCTCCCTGTGCCTCCATACGATGCAGTGCCTCCGTAAAGGCATAACTGCCCCTGCCGCCGCATCTGACAGCCAGCTCCTTGGGAGAAATGGGCTTTTGACCTGACTTTCTCAAAAAAGTGCGTATGATATTGATATAATGAGTCACTTCCGCTTCCTTCACGGGCGGTGATCTCCGTTCCTTCTGCCCCGGGGCTTCCCTTTGGGCTCTCTCCCTGCCCATACGCTTGGGGGCAGAATGCTTTCTTTTCTTGGGCATACTGTATTGTTGTCGGGTGATATTCCCCCGACACTCCTTTCTTATAAAAATAAAAACGCTCTGTATCCGCACAGGAACACAGAGCGTCGGCTGTTATCAGAGATAAACAGGTACGATGGTCACAACCAGAGTTGCAACAAAGAACACCACTGCAAGCCACAGAGTCCATCTTTTGAGGATAGCCTCCTTGGTGCGACCCTGATTCTTGCTGAACTGGGAATCATATGCAGAGCCGGTAATGGCGGATGCCATGTTCTGGTCGGCCTTCTGATCCTGCATCAGACCAAGAATGATCAGCAGTACACAAGCGATAAGCAGCACAGCGCCGCCAATGATCTCGATAATGCTCACTTCTGTGATACCTTCCTTTCGTTCCGTTGGGACATAGAATCCAATATACTTCTTGTCAATTATAGCATACTTTATCTCAAATTGCAAGGGGTTTTGGAAAAAAAGTTGGATTTACGGAGCTTTTTTCTCGGATTAGATGAAGATTCTGTGAAAAAACAGGGTGCCCCCTTGTAGAAATCAAAAAAGTATGGTACAATACAGGTTATGAAAGATTTATTGTGAAAGGAAGCATATCCATGATTGATTACAGCGGACAGGTCTGTCTGGTCTGCAAGGAAGCCTTCTCTGCGGAGGATGACATCGTCGTCTGTCCCGAATGCGGCACCCCCTACCACAGACATTGCTACCGTGAACAAGGAAAATGCATCAATACCCCATTGCATGAAAGCGGCGGAAGCTGGCAGATCGAGAAGCACAAGGAGCAGGAAGCGGAAAAGAAAGCCGCCCATCAGGAGGAAATGCGCCGTCAGGCAGCCGAGCGGGAGCAAAACGGTATGCACGACCCCTCCAACGCTCCCATGTACGATGGCATCCGCATGAACAACGACCCCTGTCTCGGGCTGGATCCCGAAGAAAAACTGGAGGACACCACCATCAAGGAGATGACCTCTTTTATTGCCACCAATCGGTTTTACTACCTGCCCATGTTCCGCATAATGAAGCTGACGGGCAAAAAAATGTCCTTTAACCTGACTGCCCTGTTTTTCCCCCAGTTGTATTTTGCAAACCGCAAAATGTGGGCAATGACGTTATTATCCATTGTGCTGCAGTTTGCAATTTCCCTGCCCTCCACCTTGGTAATGGTCACAGAACAAATGGGCATCAGCATTGATTGGATCAACATGGAATCCGCCGTTTTTACATGGCTGCTGAATCTGACTGCCTTTGCCGACCTGATCTTCTCTATGGTGTGCTGTCTCTTCGCCAATTATTTCTATTTCCGTTTTGCCCTGCGGAAGATCCGCAGCATCAAGCAGGAAACCGCCAAAGAAACCGCCGATCCCGCACAGCTTTATGCAAATCTGGAGGAAGCAGGCGGTACCAGCACCTCCAACATGGTCCTCGCACTGATCATCCAGATGGCTCTGGTGTTCACCTTCTCTCTGGCGATCCTTTTACTGTAACGCAAAAACCCGTGCCGATGTATTTTCGGCACGGGTTTTGTTGTTGGTGTCAGAAGTCTTACATAGCAGAGAGTGCAGAAGCAGCATCTGTTTGCTCAGCGGGAGCAGCATCCGCAGCAGCAGCCAGAGCAGCCAGATCATCGGAAGCCGCAGCAGGAACAGCATCCGCAGCGGCAGCCTCGGCAGGAACAGCATCCGCGGCAGCAGCCAGTGCAGCCAGATCATCGGAAACAGCAGCTACGGCAGCAGGTGCAGCAGCAGGAGCAGGAGCAGGATCTTCCTTCTTGGGCTCAGCCTTGGGGGCATCCTTCTTGGGAGCAGCCTTTGCATCCTTCTGAGCGGTTTCCTCTTCATCGTAATTTTTCTCGTCATAGTCGCCCTCCAGGAAGCCGACCATCTTCATCTGCTTCACAGGAATACGCTTCAGAGGAGAATAAGTAAACTTGGGGCAGTGGTCACCGGCATTGACCAGACCCTTGCGGGAACAAAGTACCTTGTCGCCATCCTTGGCACGCTTGCCGAATTCACAGTACTCACAGCGCGGCTCAATGGACTTACCGAAGTACTTGCCACCTCTGGAGAAAGCATCAAACAAACCCATTACGGTCACCTCAGTATCAAAGATTTGTCTACATTATAGCATATTTCTTTCATTTTGTCCAGTCTTTTTTTAAAAATAACGGAAAACCAGTGCAAAATATCAAAAAAGAGGGCAGCAAAGAGCCGCTTTTCGACAAAGCAGGCTGTGCCGAAAAGACATCTGCCACTTCCCGGGGCGGGAACAACGGCAACATGAGTGCACAAAGCACAGCCGCCAGAGCTGCCGTAAGGCCACGCATCCAAAGCAGCCTTCCCACAGGGAACCATCCGCCGCCCATGGCACGGTTCTGACAATGCACGCAAAGCCCCCCAAAGGAAAGAGCAGCAGCCATCACAGGCAGCATTTTTTGGTAGGGAAAGCCCGCACCGCAGATTTCCGGCAGCGCAGTCACATCCAGCAGCGCACCCAAGCAAGCATCGGCACCTGCAGCGGAATGCCCAAGCCACTCCCCTGTTTTTGTCAGCAGATATACCACACCCGTTTTTTCTGCAAGAAACCGCACCACACCAAACAGCATAACCATCCCCACAATGCGCCAAAGACCATCCATGGTCAGTTGTGCCGCCTTTACCAAAGCAGATATCCCATCATCAGCCTTTACAGCCGCAGATCTTGCAGGGCACCGCCACTGCCCCCGCAAAGTCATCAAAGCCACCAAAAGATTTGCTCCGCAGCAGCACAGAAACAACAGCCAACCTGCCATTGCATTGCCCAGAAGCTGTGCCCCTGCCAATCCCACAATAAAAGAAGGCCCCGCACCAAAGCAGACACAAGCATATCGCCTTGCCTGATCTCGGGAAAGAATCCCCTCCGCCACATGATCCTTCAGTAAGATCACTCCGGCGGGGTACCCCGCCGCCTGACTGATGATGTAAGAAGTGATCAAAGGACCGTTGAGTCCTCTGCGGCACAAAAAACGCTCACTGCGCTGCAGCGCACCGCAGCATACCGCCAAGTTGCAAATCAGCATTCCTCCGAACAATGCAGGGATCAGATGCTCCATACAATACAGCAGCCGCTGCCCAAGGATCTCCGAAAGCTCAGCGGAAAAGGTAGAAAGCAAAATCAGCAAAGCCCCAAGCGCAGGCAAAAGCAAGGCTTTGTGTACACGATATACAGCAGATGGCAAAGGATCATCTCGTTTCATGGTTGTACTTTGATGTACTGTATGCGGCTTTTGCATAGTTTCAGAACAACCGCCATATATTGCAGCACAGAGAAAATCATCATATTCTGCCAAACCATGGGAGGTTTTTATGTCTGTCGGCTATTTGTTTCCCCACGATCATATCCAGATCGTAGGCAATACGGATGTGTTTTTCAACCCCTGCAAGCGTCTGCTGGAATGCAGCGAGCTGCTCATGCGTGTACAGACAGCCAAGCATACCGTCGATATCTGGGGCGAGCATCTCACCGCCACCGATTTCGGCAAGGATGGTCTGCATATCGAAGGAAAGATCGCAACCATTGAACTGGACGGAGGTCTGCAATGAAAGCCTTCGCCTCCTATCTCCGTTTCGTAGCGGAAGGCGCACAGCTTTCAGCCTTTCGGGATGCCCTGCGGAAAGAAAACATCCCCTGTATGCGGCAGGTCATCATGGGCGGCCGCTTCCACGGCATGATCCACCCCCATTACCGTAAGCTGTTCTTCCGTCTGGCAGAAGCCTGCGATATCCGCATCACCCTTACCGAAGAAAAAGGCTGGCGGGTCCGCCTGCGTCCCCTGCGTCTGCGATACGGTCTGCTGGCAGGCCTGCTCCCTGCGGCAGCCTTTTTGTGGTGGAGCAACAGTACCATCCGCAGCATCGAGATCTACGGCAACCAAACCATCTCCGACACTCACCTGCTGCGCGTCATGGAGGAGCTTGGCATCTGCCGCGGTGCCGCCTATGCGGATCTGGATCTTTCTCTGGCAGAGCAGCAGCTCCGTCTTGCGGTATCCGATCTGGAATGGATCACCCTGCGCCATACAGGTGGCCGTCTTGTGGTAGAGCTGGAAGAGGAAACCAAACCTCCCCAACGGTATGCCGACCGTATTCCCACCAATTATGTGGCAACGGTCACAGCGCAGATCACCGAAATGCAGGTGTATAACGGCAAGGCACTGGTTTCCGTAGGCGATGCGGTCAAAGCAGGCGATGTACTCATCAGCGGCGTAACAGAGGATGTACGGGGGATCTCCTATCTCAAGCACGCTGATGGCATCATTACAGGCATTTATGAAGAGACCCTGCATCTTTACCATCCCTTCTGTAAGGAAACTACCGTAACGGGAGCTGTCAGCAATGCCACCTATCTGGAGTGCTTCGGTAAGCGGTTTTCTCTTTCTCCCGGCTTTACTGCCCCCAAAAAGGATTTCATCTACACCGAAACTGCCACCCCCCTGAAGCTGTTTGGACGTGAACTGCCCTTTTATAAAATAGATTGCCGCTATTCCCGGCAGGAAACCACCATAGCCGTATATTCCCCGCAGGAGATCGCGGCAATGCAGGAGGAAGAAGCCCTGCGCTTTGAGCAAAACTTTCACAGTAAGGATCAGATATTAGGCAAAGAGTACATACAAACCGTTGATGATTTGGGTATATCGCTGAAAATCCACTATATTTTCAAGGGCGTTATCGGAAAAACAAGCGAAATTTTTGTGAAAATGCAATAAAACTATTTCCTTTTTTTTTCGAGTATGGTATAATGAACATAGAATTTTGCTGTAATCTCGTTACAGCGTGAAAGGAGCCTGCTTTCATCGGGAAAGCACACGGATTTCATGGCAGAACAACTCATCCATGCCGAAAGCAATGAACTCATCGCCACGGTTTTTGGCAGCTATGATTCCCACATTGACCTGATCCAGCGAAAGTTTCAGGTCATAGTCATCAACCGCGGTACAGCCATAAAAATCACAGGCGAAGAGCCTAACGTCACACAAGCCGCCAAAGCCATGGAGGCTCTCATTGCCACCGCCCGCAGCAACGGCACCCTCAATGAGCAGACCGTGCGCTATGTGGTGTCCATGGTCACCGAAGGCGCAGCGGAGGATCTGAAAAAGCTGACAGAAGATGCCGTCAGCGTGACGGTATCGGGTAAGCCGGTACGCCCCCGCACCGTGGGACAAAAACGCTATCTGGATGCCATTGCACAGGATACCATCGTGTTGGGCATCGGCCCTGCGGGAACCGGTAAGACCTACCTTGCAGTGGCAATGGCGGTAAAAGCACTCAAAGCCCACGAGATCAGCCGAATCATCCTAACCAGACCTGCCGTGGAAGCAGGTGAAAAGCTGGGCTTTCTCCCCGGCGATCTGCAGGATAAGGTGGACCCCTACCTCCGCCCGCTGTACGATGCCCTCTATGATATGCTGGGTGCCGAAAACGTCCAGCGAGATCTGGAAAAGAACATCATAGAGATCGCACCGCTGGCGTATATGCGCGGCAGAACGCTGGAAGACGCTTTTATCATTCTGGATGAAGCACAGAACACCACCTCGGAGCAGATCAAAATGTTCCTGACCCGACTGGGTACCGGCAGCAAAATGGTCATTACGGGCGATATCACCCAGATCGACCTGCCCGAACCCGGCCGTTCCGGTCTGATTGAGGCCATGAAGGTGCTGAAAACCGTGGATGGCATCACCATACACCATTTCTCCGAAAAAGATGTGGTGCGCCACCACCTGGTACAGGATATTATCACCGCCTATGCGAATTACGAACATCAATCATTCAGAGAAAGGAAGAAATCAAAAAATGGCTAAGTTAAAGGTTTATATCAAGGACGATCAGAATCAGGTCAAGATCCCCGTGGGTGTGCGTCTGCTCATCCGCCGTTGCTGTCAGGCAGTACTGACCACCGAAGGCTTCGGCAGAGATACGGAGATCAGCGTTTCCTTTGTCAGCAATAACGAGATCCGTGCCCTGAACCGTACCTGCCGCAATAAGGATTCCGTCACCGACGTGCTCTCCTTCCCTCAGGCCGAAGGGGACAAGCTGCAGATCAACCCCGAAAACGGCTTTGTGGTGCTGGGCGATATCGTCATTTCCATGGAGATGGCAGTCAAGCAGGCCAATATGTACGGCCACCTGCTGGAGCGTGAGATCGCATTCCTCACCGTGCATTCCATGCTGCACCTGCTGGGCTATGACCACGAAAAATCCCCTCTGGAGCAGAGATTGATGCGTGAGAAGGAAGAATCCGTGCTGGAAAAGCTGGGCTTTGCCCGTGATACCAGCTACGTTGCCCCCGGAGAGAAAGACTGATGGCTCATATGATCGCACCCAAGCAGCCCGGCTCCAAAATCCTCTTTGCCGCCATTGCAGGACGCACCAACGCAGGCAAATCCTCCCTGCTCAACGCCCTCATTGGTGAAAAGATCGCATCGGTCAGCCCCAAGCCCCAGACAACCCGTACCCGCATCACAGGTATTGTAAATCAAGGCGAAACACAGCTTGTGTTTACCGATACCCCCGGTCTGCATAAGGCACAGACCCGTCTGGGCAATCACATGATACAGGCAGCCAAAGAGGCTGTTTCCGATATCGACTGCGTCATCTTTATGGCGGATTGCACCCGCCCGCTGGGTGAGCCGGAGCAGGCTATGCTGGACAAGCTCGCCGCGCAGAAGGCAAAGGTCATCTTTGTGTTCAACAAAATCGACCTGCCTTCCGCTATGACAAAGCTTGCCCCCATGCTGGCACAGGTGCAGCAGCGTTGGATGCCCCATACCATCATCCCCGTCAGCGTGCTGAAAAACGACGGCATCGACCTGCTGATGCGGGAGCTGATGCAGCTTGCACAGCCCGGTCCCCACTACTTCCCCGAGGATATGATGACCGACCAGCCCGAGCGTGTGCTGGCAGCGGAGCTGATCCGTGAACAGATGCTCTGCCGTTTGCAGGATGAAATCCCCCACGGTGTTGCCGTGGTGACAGAGCAGTTCTCCGAACGGGATGACAAGGATATCCTCAATATCTCTGTGACCATTTACTGCGAAAGAGAATCCCACAAGCGGATCATCATCGGCAAAAACGGCTCTATGCTGAAGAAGATCGCATCCGCCGCCCGTGCCGAGCTGGAGCAGTTCTTCCGCATTCAGGTGAACCTCCAGACGTGGGTCAAGGTCAAGGAGGACTGGAGAAACCGTGAAGGTCTCATCCAGAGCTTTGGACTGTTTGAAAAATAAGGGAATCTTTCCCATGTAAATCCAAACCGAATCTGCCAATACTACCTCCGGTACCGATTGGAAAGGAGGTAGTTTTTGTGGAAGAAATGCCATCTGCAAAAAACAACAGACAGCCTGCCCAAAGCTGGGCAGCGTTCTATCAAAGCGGTTCCATCCGCGATTATCTGCAGTACCGCAACTGTGCAAGACAGGAGGGATCCCCCCATGCTCCTGACCGTCAAGGGTCTGGTGATCCGGGAAACAGCCTACGGCGAGAGTGATAAGATCGTCGATCTTCTCACGGAAAACGGCGTGCTCACCGTGCGGGCACGGGGCGTAAGAAAAAGCAGCAGCAAATATGCTGCGCTGGCGCAGTTATTCGCCTATGGGGAATACTGCCTGCGGCAGTCCGGAGAACGTTTCTTTCTGGATAGTGCCGTTCCCATCTCTTTGTTTTACGGGCTCCGTAATGATCTGGAAGCGTTGGCTCTGGCATCCTATTTTGCCGAGCTGACACAAAGGATCGCCACTGCACAGTCACAGCCGCAGCTTTTGCGGCTGTTCTTGCATTGTCTGCACTATCTTTCCGAGCACACCCGTCCCCTTCCCCTGCTGAAATCCATTTTCGAGCTGCGTCTGGTATCGGAGATGGGTATGATGCCCGATGTGCTCTGCTGTCGGGTCTGCTGCAGCTATCTGCCGCAAAAAGCAGTCATGCGCCTGCAGGAGGGCTACTTCCTCTGCAAGGACTGCTGCGAGGAAACCACCCCACAGGACATGACCGTTTCCGTGGGTACGCTGCGCGCCATACGCCATATCGCCCTTGCGGATTTCGACAGACTGTTTCATTTCCGTATGGGTGCCGCCGAGCAAAAGGAGCTTGGCAACTTTACCGAACGCTATCTCATCCTGCGGCTGGAAATCCGCTGCAAGACCCTGCAATTTTATCATGCCCTTGCCGCACAGGAGCCATCCCCCTGTGAAGGCACAACCTGATAGGAAAATACTATGAATCAAACAAATCTTTCTCAGGATTATATTACCCTGGAACTACATAAGGTGCTGGAATCTCTGGCTGCGGAAGCCGCCAATGAGCGCACCAAGCAACTGGCACGCTCTCTTGTGCCCGATCATGACCTGCATCGGGTACGGCAGGAGCTGCAAAAAACCGAGGATGCCTTTTCTCTTTCGGTACGTTTCGGTACACCGCCCTTTTATTCCTTTGAGGATGTCTGCTCGGCGGTCAGACGAACCACCTCAGGTGCAAGGATCTCTCTCCGTGAGCTGCTGGAGATCGCCCGTCTGCTGCGGCAGATCTCCGCACTGGATGACTGGTATGCCCACTGCGACCGCATGGAAACCTCCCTTTCCGATCTGTTTGCACGGCTGCAGCCCGACGCCTACCTTGCCGACCTGCTGGAACGCTCCATTGAAAGCGAAGAACAGCTTGCGGATGCTGCAAGCCCCGCACTGGCATCCATCCGCAGAAAGATCACACAGGCAGGTCAGCGGCTCCGTGAAAAGCTGGAAAAAATGATCAAATCCCCCTCCATGCAGACCTACCTGCAGGAGAGCATCGTTACCATCCGTGACGGCCGCTATGTGCTGCCCATTAAGGCAGAGCACCGCGGCGATGTGGCAGGCCTCATTCATGATACCTCCGCCACAGGGCAAACCTACTTCATTGAGCCTATGGCCATCGTGGATGCCAACAATGATATCCGCCTGCTGGAAGCACAGGAGCAGGAGGAGATCGACCGCATCATCGAGCGTCTTTGTGCCGCCTGCGGTCAGGCAGCCCCCGCCCTGCTCAGCGGATATGAAATCGCCGCCGAGCTGAATCTGTATTTTGCCAAAGCCAATCTGGGAGCCCACCAGCATGGCTGTATCCCCCGGATGACCGATGACGGCAGCATCGAACTGAAAAAAGCCCGCCATCCTCTGATCGACCCCAAAACCGTGGTACCCATCTCCCTTTCTCTGGGTGAGGATTACCACGCACTGATCATCACAGGCCCCAACACAGGCGGTAAAACCGTCGCCCTGAAAACCGTCGGTCTGCTTTCCGCCATGGCAATGTGCGGCCTGATGATCCCCGCCGCCGACGGCAGTAAGCTCTCGGTATTCAATCATATCCTTGCAGATATCGGTGACAGACAGAGCATCGAGCAAAGCCTTTCTACCTTCAGTGCCCATACCTTGCAGGATATCTCCATTCTGGAGCGTGCCGATGACCGAACTCTGGTGCTGATCGACGAGCTTGGCTCCGGCACCGACCCCGTAGAGGGTGCTGCGCTGGCAGTTGCCATCATTGAGCGATTGAAGGATCAGGGTGCCACACTGATGGTAACCACTCACTATCAGGAGCTGAAGCGTTACGCCATTGAAACCCCCGATGTGGAAAATGCCTCCTGTGAATTTGATCTGGAAACCCTGCGTCCCACCTATCGTCTGCTGCTGGGATCTCCGGGTAAATCCAACGCCTTTGCCATTTCCCGTTCTCTGGGTATGCCCGAGGATGTCATCGACCACGCCAGACAGCTTGTGAGCACGGAGAATATGCGCTTTGAAGCCGCCGTTGAAGAGCTGGAGCGTGCCAGAGTCAAGCTGGAAAACCAGGCCGAAGAGCTGGAACGTCTGCGCAGAGATGCAGCCGAGCATGAAAAAGCACTGCGGGAAGAAGCCGAGCAAATGGAGCGCCGCCGCAACGAGGAGCTGGATCGCATCCGCAGTCAGGCAAGACAGATCATCGAGCAGACCATGACCGAATCCGCCTCCCTGCTGGAGGAGCTGCGTGCCCTGAAAAAAGAAAAGGACAAAGCAGATTTCGCAGACAAAATCAACGCTGCGAAAGCCAGATCCCGCCAGACCATCGACGGTCTGTACCAACAATCGGAGCCCACTGTGGAGGAAGGTGCCTATGTGCTGCCCCGTCCCCTGCAGATCGGCGATACGGTAACGGTCACAAAAATGGGCAAAAGCGGCACTGTCGCCACCCTGCCCGATAACAAAGGCATGGTCACCGTACAGATCGGTGCCATGAAAACCAAAGTCTCCGTAGATACCCTGCGGCTGGAAAAACCCAACGCAAACGGCGGAACTCAACAGAAGCAAAAGCGCAATGCGGTGATCACCTCCAAATCCCAGATGACCCGCAAAGCCTCTCTGGAGCTGGATATCCGCGGCTGCACCACCGATGAAGGCATCATGATGACCGATCAGTTCATAGATGGTGCCGTGATGTCGGGACTGAACTGTGTTACCATCATACACGGCAAGGGTACCGGCGTGCTGCGAAAAGCCATTCACGCCCATCTGCGCCATATGAAGCATGTCAAGGAGTTCCGTCTGGGACTGTACGGTGAGGGTGAAGACGGTGTCACCATCGTAACCCTGCGATAATCACAGAAAGGATGTGTTGCAACATCGAAACCCTCTCCCATATCGGCGATACCGCCTATGTCAATGGTATCAACGAGCCCATTGATCCCTTTGACCCTTTTCGCAACCCCACACAGGAAACGGATTATACCCCCGATTATACCGAGATCGTACCCCAGATCCGCATTCCGGGCTGTCGGCTGCCTCTGTCCCCCTCCAAACGGGAAAAAACAGCCATCCGCCGATATTTTACACTGGCAGGACTGCTGGCATTTTTTGATTTCACCTTTGCAGCGCTCATTGCCAACGTGCTGTTTATGGCAGCTATATTCCTGCTGCGGCTTATTGATGCCCATGCACTGGAGGGCGAGCTGCCGGGGAATTATATGCAGATCGCCCAGCAGTATCTCTCAGACAGCTCCGTGGAAATGGCATCCAATCTTCTGGGATTTTTCATCAGCAACGTGACCGTATTCTTCCTGGGCTGCAAGCTCACACGCATCAGACCCATGTCCTTCTTCCAAGACCGTGATATCTCCCTGCCAAGCGTGCTGCGCTACTGTGTGCTGGGATTGTTCATCCAGTTTGGTGCAGGCTATGGCGTAGATTATATCGGCTCCCTGCTGCGGGAGGGTAACCCCCTGTTTTCCGCCCCCGATATGACCATGGGAGATTCCCCCACCAAGCTGCTGGTTACGATCCTGTATACCTGTCTCATCGCACCCATCACCGAAGAACTGGTCTTCCGCGGCGTATTTCTCAAAAATATGAGCCGTGTCAGTCAGCGTTTCGGAATCTTCACCTCTGCCCTGTTTTTTGCACTGGCACACCAGAATGTGCCACAAGGTGTGCTGGCATTTTTCCTGGGCATACTGCTGGGCTATATCACCATCAAGCACAATTCGCTGGTACCCGGCATGATCGTCCATTTTACAGTAAACGTTACCTCCATGCTGTTTACCCGCCTGGGCGAAATCGCACCCAACTCGGCGGATAAGCTGTTTACGCTTGTGACCGTCATCGTATGTGTACTGGGTATGATCATGCTGATCTACACCCTTTCCACCGAACGTCTGCCCGACGATACCCCTTTTCAGAAGATCCGTTGTGCCCCCCTTGCATGGACTTCATGGGGGCTATGGCTTGCAGCACTCCTTCATGTGGGCATGATGGCTCTTACCACATTGATGAACCGTTTTACGGAAGCCTTTACCGGCTAGAAAGGAAGCATTATGTATCATTTTGATGTAGAATCCGCCATCAACGATTGCTGCCGCTGGATCCAGCACTGGTTTGCGGAAAACGGCGACGGCTGCCCTGCCGTGCTGGGCATCTCCGGCGGAAAAGACAGCTCTGTGTGTGCCGCCCTGCTTTGCCGTGCATTGGGCGTGCATCGTGTGGTAGGCGTGATGATGCCCAACAACGTACAGCCCGACATCGCCGATGCCAAGCAGCTTTGTTCGCATTTGGGTATTGTGAATTATACGGTCAACATCGGTGCCTGTGCCAATGCCCTGACAGAAGAAATCAACGCACAACTGCCCATGAGCCGGCAGGCAACGGTAAATCTTCCGCCCCGCCTGCGTATGGCAACGGTGTATGCGGTTTCCCAAAGTATCAACGGCAGAGTTGCCAATACCTGCAATCTTTCCGAGGATTGGGTAGGCTACTCTACCCGCTGGGGTGACAGCGTAGGTGATTTTGCTCCCTTGGCGCAGTTTACCGTAACCGAGGTAAAAGCCATGGGCAGAGCCTTGGGACTGCCTGAAAATCTGGTGGAAAAACCGCCCTCCGACGGTCTGACAGGCAAAACCGATGAGGATAATCTGGGCTTTACCTACAAAGAGCTTGACGCATATCTCCGTGAGGGTATTGAACCTTCCCCTGAAATCAAGGAACGCATTGACCGCAAGCATAAGGCAAATCTCTTCAAACTTTCCATGATGCCTTCCTTCCCCTTTTCTCCCAAAGAATAACAAAAGGCCTCCTATGTGATTTCATAGGAGGCTTCTTTTGTCAGGCTCAGTTGGTGCCAACAGGCTTGGTAGCTTCCGTCAGGATACTTGTCACACCATCCACAACGGAATCTACTGCATCAGTAACATCATCCAGCAGAGAATCATCCTTTTTGGTGGTGGAAGTGGTAGAACCGGAAGCATCTGTACCGGAGGTTGCTTTGGTAGTAGTTGTTGTAGTGGAAGAAGAAGTCTTGCTGTTCTCGGGAACAGAAGAGCTTTCTTCAGCCATACAACCACAGCCTGTAAACAAACTGCTCACCAGAAGTGCAGCCGCAGCAGCGGCGATCGTCATCTTCTTCATATGCCCATTCCTTTCCGCAAATTCACCTGCGATGCAGGGCAATGGTAGTATTTCCGACGCTGTGATGAATATGCACTTTTGTCGCTGTCAAATAAAACATAAAAAAAGATCCTGCAAGCAGTTGCCGCAGAATCTTTTTTGTATTGTAATGCTGATATGGTATGGATATCATTTTGATATCATTTCAATATCGTTTTGATATCAGTCACCTGTTTTTCAGCGATATTCTGCCAGCATGGCAGCCACACGCTCACGGAGCCAATCCAAAGCCTCCGCAACGGGCACATTCTCACGGAAGGATTTGTCACGGGCAGCGATCTCCACGCAGCCTTCTGCCAAAGTTTTGGGGCTGACGATCACTCGTACAGGCACACCCAGCAAATCGGCATCGGCAAACATAGCACCGGGACGAATATCACGGTCATCATACAGCACTTCCACGCCTGCTGCCTGCAGATCGGCATACAGCTTTTCGGCAGTTTCGGTTACGGCAGCATCATCCACACGCAGATTGCACACCTGAACCTGCCAGGGTGCAATGGACATGGGCCAGATGGGACCGAATTTATCACGGCTTTCCTGGCAGATAGAAGCACACAATCTGCCGACACCAATGCCGTAGCAGCCCATAATGGGATACTGACGCTCGCCGTTTTCATCCAGATAGGTCATTTCCATGGACTTGGTGTACTTCTGTCCAAGCTGGAAGATGTTACCGATCTCAATGCCCTTTTCTACACGGATATGGGGCTTGCCGCAATTGGGGCAGATACCGCCTGCAAACGCCTTTGCAACATCCACATAGGTCACATCGCCCACATCACGCTTGATATTCATGCCGGTATAGTGGGTATCCACTGCATTACCGCCGCAAACCAGAGCCTCAATGCCCTTAAGAGATGCATCAAACACGGTAACGATATCCTTGCTCATGCCAACGGGGCCGATAAAACCGGGCACCACACCGCTGTCTGCGGTCAGCTCGGCAGCAGGATGGATCTCAAAGCCAAGGTAGTTACGCAGCTTGGTTTCATTGACTTCCAGATCGCCGCGGATAAAGGCAACTACAAGGCTGTCATCCTCATTCTTGCGGTATACCACCGCCTTGCAAAGCTGCTTGGCATCGATTTTCAGGAAGGCAGTCAGATCGTCAATGGTCTTCACATCGGGGGTATCCACCTTGGTAAGAGCCTGCACTTCACCGGGGATATTTTCCAGAATCACGGCTGCGGCTTCCATATTTGCGCTGTAACCGCAATCACAGATGGCAAGGGTATCCTCACCCACTTCGGTCAGCAGCATAAACTCGTGGGAAATGCTGCCGCCCATCATGCCGGAATCGGACTGCACGGAAATGAAATTCTTGCAGCCGCAGCGGGAGAAGATGCGGTTATAGGCATCAAAGGCACGCTGATAGTAGGTTTCCAGATCAGCCTGAGAGGTATGGAAGGAATAAGCATCCTTCATGGTAAATTCACGCACACGGATGAGACCGCCGCGGGCACGGGGCTCATCACGGAACTTGGTCTGGATCTGATAGATCATAAAGGGGAAATCCGCATAGGATTTTGCGGTATCTCTTGCCAGATGGACAGCGGCCTCTTCGTGGGTCATACCCAGCACCACGCCGTTGCCGGAGCGATCCTTGAAACGTGCCATTTCGCTGCCGATGCTGTAATATCTGCCGGATTCCTCCCAAAGGCTGGCGGGCATGACAACAGGGAACATGACCTCCTGACCATCGATGGCATCCATTTCCTCACGAATGATCTGCTCAATTTTGCGGGTGATCCGCTTGGTGGGCATATACAGGGAATAGATACCGTTGGCCATATGCTTCATATAGCCGCCCCGCATCATCAGCGCATGGCTTTCAATGGAACAATCCTTGGGGGCATCCTTAAAACGCTCACCCAGTAAGTTTGCAACTTTCATGGAAAGATTCATCCTTTCGTACATCAACTGATTGCAGCACAACGCTGCACATACTCTGTTATTTTATCATATTTTTCAAAGGATTGCAAGAGGTTTCGGTGATTTTCGGCTGACATTCCTCTGATTTTACGGCAAAACAGCAGAAAAAGGGAAAGGGAGGCTTGGCTCAGATGAAGGAAACATTGATTTTGTGGACAAAAAGCACAATGCATCTTTTTGTTCCATTGCTTTATTTGTTTGTTTCTACAAAAAGGAAGAATTTCTCGAATTGGTATTGACTTTTCCGGCTGATTGCGGTATAATGTTTAAGTCGCAAGTGAGAAGTCACTTGCACTGATAGAGATGGCTGCGTAGCTCAGTTGGCTAGAGCAATCGGTTCATACCCGATCGGTCGCTGGTTCAAGTCCTGCCGCAGCCACTTTTTTGGCCCGTTGGTCAAGCGGCTAAGACGCCACCCTTTCACGGTGGAATCATGGGTTCAACTCCCGTACGGGTCACTCAAAACGCACTTCTGTTTTGCAGAGGTGCGTTTTTCTTTTCTCTGTACCCTGTGTTCTCACCCACAAAATCAAAGACCGATCCGCTGCTGCGGACCGGTCTTTTTTTGATGTATCACTATACCGGCATATCAGCCGTTTTTCAGATCATGGACATTGCGCTTGAGCTGCGCATCATTTTCGATGTAGTGGAAGATCTCCTCTGCGTTGTCGCTGACAAAATACAGCTCCTTGCAGTCGGAACGGATGAACTTATGCTCCACGGAATAATCCAGCAGGGCAATCAGTTCCTTATAATAGCCGTTGACATCGTAGATGGCAATGGGCTTGGTATGTCTGCCAAGCTGCTTTGCGGTGAGAACCTGGAAAAATTCCTCAAAAGTACCGATGCCGCCGGGGGTGATGACAAAAGCATCTGCACGATCTTCCATGGCTTCCTTGCGGTCTGCCATATCTTCGGTGTAAAGGATCTCGGAGCAGTTTTCAAAAATCAGCTCGATTTCTTCATCACGGAAAAATGCGGGGATCACGCCGTAAATATAGCCGCCCTTGCGATATACGCCTCTGGCTGCGGCACCCATCAGGCCATTGCCGCCTGCGCCGAATACCAGACTGTGACCGCGTTCAACCATCATTTCACCGAATTTTTCTACTGTTTCAATGTACAGGGGGTCAATTTCCGCACTGGCAGAGCCGAAAACACAAAGATTCATAAAAACATATTCTCCCTTCGTTCACGAAAAAATCAGTATACAGAGCTTGCCGAGGCATGGGCCTGCTCCGTAGTTGCATTATATCATATTACCATAAGCGATGTCAAGTACATTGCGGTCTGAAGGGAAGAATATTCGCACAAAAAGCAATTGACAACTACCCTTGGAACATGATATAATGATAGCAGATTCCAACGGATGCCTTTGTGCACATTATTATACAGATGAAGAGTGTGATCCACATGAGTGTGATTTCCAGCAAGCCACAGAAGCATGAGATCCCCGCTTTTGAGCTGATGGCGGATTATGTCGGTCTGCTGCAGCGTAATCGTTCGGTGTTCCGTGTAGCTATGGTAATCCTGACCCTTGCAATCATTATTTGCTACCCTTTGAATCTTTTCCTTGCCAAAACACAGTCCAACCGCAGATGTGTGTATCAGTTTGACCCGAGCAATCCGCTGCCTCAGGATGGCATTTCCTTTTCCATGGCCGTTACCAAACAGTGGATGGATGAGTCGCTGCACCCAAGCACCCCTGCGGGCGCACAATATGATGGTGTTCTGGCACTTTCCGAGGAACTGAATTTCCGTGACTGGACGGTTTCTGTTACCTTTAACGAAGCCCCTATGATCGACAGTTCCTGGAACGGTAAATTTGTCATTTCGGGCAATACCCTTTCCTTTACCCCCGATGATGATACCGCTATGACCTTCGGTGCAGTGATGTATTCCCGCCAACTGCTGACACCTGTTGCGTACACCGTAAACGGCTATCATATCGTGAACCCCTACCGCACTCCCCTGTTTTATCTGACTATACTGCTTGCAGTGGTGTGGGTGATCCTTGTGGTCACGCAGATCCTGACGCACTTCCGCACGCAAAGCCTCATAAAGCGGCAGGCAGAGGCACTGGAGATCATCAATCAGGCCATGCAGACCTTTGCAAGCTTTATTGATGCCAAGGATTCCTATACCAGAGGTCACTCCCAGAGAGTTTCCGCTTACAGCGTGGAGATCGCATTCCGCATGGGTCTGGACAGTGACTCCATTTCTCACATTTACTACACCTCCATGCTACATGACTGCGGCAAGATCGGTATTTCCGATGCGGTGCTGAAAAAACGCTCCGAACTGACTGATGAGGAATATACGCGCATCCGTGAGCATACCACGCTGGGTGCCAGAATGCTAGAGAATTTTACCACAATTCCCGGTATTCAGGATGGCGCACATTATCATCATGAACGCTACGACGGCACGGGCTATCCCGAAGGGCTGAAAGGGATCCGCATTCCGCTGGTGGCTCGTATCATCTGCATTGCCGATGCCTTTGATGCCATGAGCAGCAATCGCTGCTACCGCGGCTGTATGTCCATGGATGCCATTATTGAGGAGCTGCAGGCCAATGCAGGCAAGCAGTTTGATCCCAATATCGTGGAGTTTATGATTGAAATGATCCGTGACGGATTTGTGGATGCTGTACAGCGGCAATATCCCTTCTCCTTTACACAGGCACCCGATAAAGCAGAAGTCTGATACGTTCCCAAAGATCCGTGAGCTTTGCCTCACGGATCTTTTTTGCATGATGCGGCACTTTTGCGGCATCCTAAGAATATATCATTTCAGGAGGCTGCTGCATGACCCGAAAGCTGAACCCTGCACATTGCTCCGCACTGATGCGTATGGTGAATCAGAGTGCATATTTTGCCTATACCGGTATCCATCTGGTCAGGCTGGATCACGGCTATGCCGCTGTGGAAGCAGAGATCACAGAACAGTTATGCAATCCCTTCGGCACGGTACACGGTGGGGTGTATGCTTCGGTCATCGACACCGTTACCTATTGGGCGGCTTACGGCAATCGCGACGAAGATGCAGGGTTTACCACACTGGATCTGCAGGTCAATCATCTGGCCATGGCACAGAAGGGGAAACTCCTTGCCACCGCTACTGCGGTCAAGGAGGGCAGAAGTGTGTGCCTGTGTGAGGCTGTGATCGAAGATGAAACAGGCAGGATCCTTGCCCACGGCACCTCCAAGCTGCTGATCTTAGAAGGCAGGCAGCGCATTGGTGATGCTTTGCAGTATCTGGGGTTTCCTCCGCTGCCGCCTAAATTTCTCCCCCATCAGAAAAGCTGACTCTTTGTGCAAACATACAAAAAACTGTTCTTTCCACTCCAAATGATAAGAAAAATGCGATTTTTCCGTAAAAGCCCTTTTCAAAGTAAGGAAAATATGCTATAATAGGAAAAAATACTAGGAGGGACTGTTATGAGAGCAGTTATCACCGTGATCGGCCATGATACCGTAGGCATTCTCCATAAAGTCAGCGGTATCTGTGCCAAGAATAATGCCAATGTTATCGAAGTTTCCCAAAGCGTATTGCAGGATGTTTTCGCCATGTTTATGCTGGTGGATATCTCTGTGCTGGACTGCGGGTTTGCTACGCTGTCCGAACAGCTTGCACAGCTTGGCAAGGATCTGGGGCTTTCCATCCATGCCATGCACGAGGACATCTTCAATTCCATGCACCGCATTTAGGAGGCAGCAATGCTCAATACATACGATATTCTCGAAACCATACGCATGATCCAGGATGAATGCCTGGACATCCGTACCATTACTATGGGTATCTCTCTGCTGGATTGCTGCGACAGCGATATGCAGACCATGTGTAGCAATGTCTATGAGAAGATCACCCGCAAGGCTGAAAAGCTGGTGGCAACCGGCGAACAGATCGAATCGGAATACGGTATTCCCATCATCAACAAGCGAATTTCCATCACCCCTGCCGCTATGCTTATTGCCGCTACCAAAAACGGTGATCCCGTTATGCTTGCCAAGGCCTTGCAGCGTGCTGCCGAAACCACAGGTGTGAACTTCATCGGCGGTTATTCCGCACTGGTACACAAGGGCTTCAGTGAGGGTGACCTGCGGTTGATCCGCTCCATGCCGGAGGCTCTGGCTGTGACCAACCGCCTGTGTGCTTCCGTGAATGTCGGTTCTACCAAGGCAGGCATCAACATGGATGCGGTTAAGCTCATGGGTGAGATCATTGTGGAGGCCGCAGAAAAAACCGCCGATCAGCAGTGCTTTGGCCCTGCAAAACTGGTGGTTCTGTGCAACGCCCCTGAGGATAATCCCTTTATGGCAGGCGCATTCCACGGTGTTGGTGAGCCGGATTGTGAAGTTCATGTGGGCGTTTCCGGCCCCGGTGTGGTGCGTGCGGCTATTGCCAAGTATCCCGATGCTTCCTTAGATCAGATCGCCGATGTCATCAAGCGCACTGCTTTCAAGATCACCAGAATGGGTCAGCTTGTGGGTACAAGAGCCTCCAAAATGCTGGATGTACCTTTCGGCATTGTGGATCTTTCTCTGGCACCTACTCCTGCTGTAGGCGACAGCGTGGCACATATTCTGGAAGGTATGGGTCTTTCCGTTTGCGGTATGCACGGCACCACCGCTGCTCTGGCTATGCTCAATGATGCTGTAAAGAAGGGCGGCGTTATGGCATCCTCCAGTGTTGGCGGACTTTCCGGCGCATTTATTCCTGTTTCCGAGGACGCAGGCATGATCGCTGCAGCAGAATCCGGCGTGCTGACACTGGAAAAGCTGGAGGCTATGACCGCTGTCTGCTCTGTGGGTCTGGATATGATCGTGGTACCCGGTGATACTCCCGCTTCTACCCTTTCCGCTATTATTGCGGATGAGGCGGCCATTGGTATGGTGAATAACAAGACCACCGCTGTGCGCGTTATCCCCGCAATCGGCAAAAAGGAAGG
The DNA here is from genome assembly GCA_015066805.1 of Ruminococcus sp. Taxonomy (GTDB): domain Bacteria; phylum Bacillota; class Clostridia; order Oscillospirales; family Ruminococcaceae; genus Firm-04. Next base: position 65,742 of record SVNP01000010.1, read on the forward strand.
CGAAATGCTGGACTTTGGCGGATTGTTCGGCAGCGGCCCTGTAATGCCCGTAAAGCAGGAAAGCGCAGATCGCTTTATTGCCCGCGGCGGACGGATCCCTGCTCCCATGCACAGCATCCGCAACTGATAAAATATACGAAAAAAAGAGGGGCTTTGTACCCTCTTTTTTCTTTGCAATCTCCTTGACAATAGGACACAATGGGTGTATAATGACTAGTGATTGAGTTTTTTTGGAAATGATTCTCTCTGTCGAAAGGAATGATATTCCATGATGGATGATACCATCCGATTGCTGCTGGAAACCGATGCCAATGCGGAAAGCAGACGTTCTGCCGCCGTTGCCGAGGGTCAGCAGCTCATCCAAGATGCAAAACAGGCTGCCGCTGCCCACAGCGAAGCCATGAGTCATCACACCAAAGATCTGATTTTTGAAATTGAAGAAACCGAACGCACCGAATATGAAGAAAAATATCGGGCTTTACTGGCGGAATATGAATCCAAAACCACAGAGCTGACCCATCGCTTTGATGAACAGCATGAGGTGCTTCTGGCTGACCTGATGGAAAAAGTGCTGAAACGAGCGGAGCATTCCTATGGCAACTAAAATGTATCGTGCAACGGTCGCCTCGGTGCGGGCCATTTACGGCAACCGCCTGCGTCCGCAGCAGTACCGCATGATGATGTCTATGCATACGGTACCTGAGATCGCTGCCTTTCTGAAGCAGACCGATGCCTACCGACAGCTTCTTGCAGATATGGAGCCATCTGTGGTGCATCGCGGCTACCTGGAAAGCGTACTGCGCAGGGCGGTGTTCCAGCAATATCTGCATTTTTGCAGGCTGGAGCAGCTTCGGAATACGCCGTTTTTCCGCTTTGTGATCATGGATTATGAGATCCGTGAACTGCTGAAGGCCATTCAGCTTCTGCCGCAGCATAATAACTCCTATATTACACAGATGTTTAGCTGGCTTTCTCCTTACACTTGTTTTTCTTTGGAGGAACTGGCAAAGGCTGATTCCTATGAGAAAATTCTGGAAGCCGTTAAGCATACCATCTATTACACGCATCTAAAACCCTTTCTTTCCGATGCAGAGGGGAATTTTTCTTACTTTTCCTGTGAGATCGCCCTGCGTGCAGGTTATATGCAGCACCTGATGGACGAAACCAAACGGGTCATGAAAGCCAAAAACCGGGATGCGTTACTGGATCTGATCCGTGAACAGATCGACCTGATCAATCTCATCAACGCTTACCGCCTGAAAAGTGTGTTTCGCACCGATCAGGCAACGCTGCGTTCTTTGATGCTGCCCATCCGTGGGAATCTGCCCACACGCATTTGCAGCGCATTATATGATGCGCCCGATGCCGAATCCTTCCGCAGGATCCTTATGAATACCCGCTACGGAAGAATGCTGGGCAGCCCGGGAGAGCTGCCTCACCACCTGCAGATGGAACACTGCTTTCAGACCTTGCGGTGCCGCACGGCAAGAAACGCTTTGCGCTTCTCCGACCACGCATCGGTCAGTCTGTATGCTGTCCATTATCTGCAGCAGGTGGAAGTGGACAATCTGACAACCATCATCGAAGGGATCCGATACGACAAACCCGCATCTTATGTGGAGTCCCTTCTCATCATGAATGTCTGAAAGGAGGTTTTCGCTTGTCCATTGAACCGTTAAAGCTTGTGACCATCGGCGGTACGCCTGCTTTGCTGAACCCTGCTTTACAGGCTTGTCTGGAAAGCGGTGTGTTCCATTTGGAAAACGCCGGTGCCATTTTGCCGGGTGCCGAGGAAAATGCTCTGCCACCCGAAGATAACCCCTATGCACAGCTTCTGAAGGATTTTACAGCTATGGATCTGCAGGAGGTTGTAGATCCGAAGGCTGCCGAAGACGGCGAAACCATGTCACCCGAATTCATCCGTGAGAATCTGGAGCGCATTGCCGCAAAGCTCAGCTCCTTGAAGAATGACTACACCGCTGCCAGCGAAAAGATCACGGAATACCGCAATGCACTCCTGCATTTACAGCATCTCAAGGGCACCGAGGATGATCTGGGAAAGGTGCTGCAATGCCGCAACATCGTTTGTAAATTCGGAAGAATGCCCGCCGAAAGCCTGCAAAAGCTGGAGCTTTACAACAATCCTGAGCTGCTGTTCCGTGCCTATGATTTGGCACATGACTATGCTTGGGGCTTCTACTTTACCACCCCCAAGCAAGCTACTGTCAGCGATGGTATTATGAAGGCTTTGCTATTTGAGGAATTCCATATTCCCGCTTTTATCCATGGTACGCCTCAGGAAGCGATGACCGATCTGCAGACTGCTCTGGAAGAGCAGCAGCAACTGGCTGACTCTCTGAAAAAGGAACGCACTGCCATCTTACAGGCGGAAAGCCAATTGCTCAGCCGCATTTACCGCTACCTGCTGTACCGTGAGGAAATCTATCGCCTCCGCAGTCAATGCCTGATCACTAAGGATAAATTCACTCTGATGGGTTATGTACCGATCACAAGGCTGGATGATTTCCGCAAATGTGCGGAACGTGTGGAGGGTATTGTCACATCCTATGAGGATCCGCCCGATTCGGCTGCCATCTCTCCGCCTGTAAAGCTGAAGAACAATCGCTTCTCCGCACCATTCTCCATGTTTGTGGAAATGTACGGTCTGCCCGATTACCGTGGATTTAATCCCACTACACTGCTGGCGGTCACCTACACCATTCTCTTTGGTCTGATGTTCGGTGACCTGGGGCAAGGTCTGGTTATGGCCATTATCGGCTTTGTGCTGGGTCTGCGAAAGAAAAAGATCGCACTGGCACCCATTCTTACCCGCATCGGCATCTCCAGTGCGGTGTTTGGCTTGCTGTACGGCTCTGTATTCGGCTACGAGCATTGGCTGGATCCTGTGTTCCACAACATAGGTATGGACTTTTTACCGCTGCACGCTATGGAACATACCGACTGGTTCATCTACGGTGCCATCGGCATCGGTGCGGTAATCATGCTCATGGCCATTACCGTCAATATCATCGTCAAGCTGCGCCGCAAGGATTATGCAGATGCGATATTCGGCAATAACGGCGTTATGGGCTTCATCTTCTTTGCCGCCATCCTCGGCGTGTTGGTTTGTATGCTGTTTACCGATATCAACCTGCTGACAGCGCCTTATGTGATCTGCCTGCTGGTGCTGCCTTTGCTGATGATGTTCTTCCGTGAGCCCTTGGGCGCACTGGTAGCACGCAAGCCCATGCATCATACCTCGGTGGTGGATTTCATTGCCTCCAACTTCTTTGAGTGCTTTGAGTTTATTCTGGGCTACGCCACCAATATGCTGTCGTTCATCCGTGTGGGTGGCTTTGTGTTCTCCCACGCCGGTCTGATGAGCGTGGTCATGGTGCTTTCCGAGATGATGGGAGAAGGTGCATCGGTGGTGGTGGTCATCATTGGTAACCTGTTTGTTATGTGTCTGGAGGGTCTGATCGTTGGTATTCAGGTGCTCCGTCTGGAGTTCTACGAGATCTTCTCCCGCTGCTACGATGGAAAGGGCAAACCCTTTACTCCCATTGCTGTCCGCTACCCAGAATCCGTTTCTTTCAAATCTTAACCGAATGTTTACAGCCGCTTTGCGGTGAAAGGAGTTTTTCTTATGTCTATCTGGACTGTTGCTGAACTGTTTTTGCTTCCTCTGCTGATCATCATTCTGATCTCCATGCCCTTGTATGTTGCGGTGCGCCGTCGGAGATCCGGTAAAACTGTACGCTCTGCCCTGATCATGAATCTGTGTGCATTTGCAGCGGTGCTGCTGTGCGCCTTTATCCTCCCTGTGGATGGCCTTGTACACGCTGCCGAGGCAACTGAGACTGTTGTGAATAACTCTGCCGGTCTGGGCTATCTGGCTGCTGCACTTTCTGTGGGTATCGGCTCCATCGGCTGCGGTATTGCCGTTGCCAACGCTGCCCCTGCTGCGATCGGTGCCGTTGCCGAAGAACCCGAATCCTTCGGTAAGGCTCTGATCTTCGTTGCTTTGGGCGAGGGTGTTGCCATTTACGGCCTGCTGATCGCTATTCTGATCCTGAATAAACTGTAATGCGCTGCTATCTCATCAGTGATAATCTGGATACGCTGCTGGGTCTGCGCCTTGCAGGTGTGGAGGGCGAGATCGTTCACCAGCCCGCTGAAGTTATGGGTGCTTTGCAGCGAATCGCCGCAGACAGCGATGTGGCTACTGTGTTTATGACCGAAAAGCTCTGTCTGCTCTGCGAAAATGAGGTAAGACGCTTTAAGGAGACCGTTACCATGCCCCTGCTGGTAACCATCCCCGACCGACATGGCAATACCGATGTTACAGATTCGTTGTCTCGCTATCTGCGTGAAACCATCGGCATTCACATCTGAAAGGATCCGTATACCTATGAACGCAAACCGCAAATTGATGCAGTTTATTGCATCCGTGGACAGTAATGTGGAATCCGAGGCACAACAATTGCTTTCGGCTGCCCGTGCAGAGGCTGAACAGATCACACAGAATGCCGCAAGGGAAAGCAATGCTTTGTCACAGCGGCAGCTTACCACTGCCAAAAAAGCTCTGGCTTTGAAATACCAACGCAGATTGGCACAAAACAGCTTTCAGTTCCATACCGCCATTTTGCAGAGAAGGGCAAGACATCTTTCGCAGCTCTTTGCTGATCTGGAAAAGCGCATTGCGGAGTTTGCCGCATCCGAAAGCTATCTGCCATGGCTGAAAAATCTGCTGACCACGCTTCAACCCGAAGAAAACACAACCATTCTCCTGCGGGAGGCGGACTTACAGTATGCCGATATTCTGGCAGCCATTTGCCACAAAAGCTGCTGCTTTTCCGCAGATGCCTCTATTGTCCTTGGGGGCTGCACGCTTCTTTCCCCCGATGGCAAACGCTGCAGAAATCACACGCTGGATGATGCTCTTGGAGAACAGATCCGACATTTTCATCGGGAACAGCTTGAAAACGGAGGAAACCAATCATGATCTCCGCACCCATTTACAGCATTAACGGACCTGTTGTCAAACTGCGCCAGACCCAAGGCTTCTCTATGATGGAGATGGTCTATGTAGGAAATCGCCGCCTGATCGGTGAAGTCATCGGTCTGACTGCCGAGGAAGTGACCATTCAGGTTTACGAGGGCACCGGTGGCCTGCGTACCGGTGAGCCTGTGGAAGGCTCCGGTGCACCCATGTGTGTGACTCTGGGTCCCGGTATTCTCAATAATATTTTTGATGGCATTGAACGGCCTCTGCATCAACTGAAAAGTGCCTCCGGCGCATTTATTGCCGATGGTCTTGCAGTGCCCGTTCTGGATGAAGAAAAAACCTATGATGTAACCGTAAAACTTCAGGAGCATGACAAGGTGCATCCCGGTGAAGTATATGCCTCCTGCCAGGAAACCGCTGTGATCCTACACCTGTGTATGATCCCCCCAAACCTTTCCGGCGAAGTGGTGTATGCCGCATCTGACGGCCGCTATCGCATCAACGATGAGATTTTGCGGGTCAAGGATCAAAAAGGCGTTGTGCATTCCCTGACACTTTGTCAGAAATGGCCTATCCGTAAGGCTCGCCCTGCTTTGAGAAGAATTGCGCCGTCACGCCCCATGATCACGGGGCAACGTGTCATTGATACGCTTTTCCCCATTGCAAGAGGCGGCACAGCGGCGATTCCCGGCGGATTTGGTACGGGTAAAACCATGACACAGCATCAGATCGCAAAATGGTGCGATGCGGATATTATCATCTACATTGGCTGCGGTGAGCGCGGCAACGAGATGACGCAGGTACTGGAGGAATTTACTGCTCTGAAAGACCCTCGCACCGGACGTTCCCTGATGGAGCGCACCGTGCTCATTGCCAATACCTCCAATATGCCTGTGGCCGCCCGTGAAGCCTCCATTTACACGGGTATTACCCTTGCGGAATACTACCGTGATATGGGCTACCATATCGCAATTATGGCGGATTCTACCTCCCGCTGGGCAGAGGCTCTCCGTGAGATCTCCGGCAGATTGGAAGAAATGCCTGCGGAAGAAGGCTTCCCCGCTTACCTGCCCTCCCGCTTGTCTGAATTCTATGAGCGTACAGGCTGCTATGAAACCTTGGGCGGTGCCGAAGGCAGTGTTGCCGTTATTGGTGCGGTATCCCCACAAGGTTCCGATTTCTCCGAGCCTGTGACACAGAATACCAAGCGTTTTGTACGCTGCTTCTGGGGCTTGGACAAATCCCTGGCATATGCAAGGCACTACCCTGCCATTAACTGGACCATCAGTTACAGCGAATATCTGGATGATCTCTCCGATTATTACAACAAGGAGGTGAACCCCAGATTCACCAAAATGCGTGCCGAGCTTGCTTCTGTACTGAAGGAAGAAACCGAGCTGATGGATATTGTTCGCCTGATTGGTGCGGATGTTCTGCCTGAGGAACAAAAGCTGACGCTGGAGATCGCAAGAGTCATCCGTGTGGGCTTCCTGCAGCAAAATGCTTACCACAAGGATGATACCTATGTCCCTCTGCAAAAGCAATATCTGATGATGGATACCATTCTGCACCTACAGCAAAAGGCAAAAGCTGTATTAAACAGCGGAGCCTCTTTGCAGGCATTGAAAAACAGCGGTGTGTTTGAAAAAGTCATTGCTGTGAAATATGAGATCCCCAACCATGCACCGGAAATGTTCCGGACATTAAAGCAGTTTATTGATACTACACTGGATCAGTTACAACACAGAGAGGAGCGTTGACATGAGCAATTTACAGTATATCGGATTGCACAGCATCAACGGTTCTCTGGTGGTGCTGGATCAGGTGGAAGGAATCCGGTATGATGAGCTTGCCCGTATCGTACTGGATGACGGTACCGAGCGTACCGGCCGTGTGGCAATGCTGGAGGGCGACAAGGCCGTTTTACAGGTCTTTGAGGGCACAGGCGGGCTTTCTCTGCACAACACACGCACCCGCTTCAGCGGCAAGCCTATGGAGCTTCCGCTTTCAGGTGAGCTGCTGGGTCGTGTATTCAACGGTGCAGGCCGCCCTGCCGATGGTCTGGGTGAGATCTTCCCCGAAACCTATGCCGATATCAACGGTCTGCCCCTGAATCCTGTGGCACGGCACTATCCCCGCAACTTTATTCAGACAGGTATTTCTGCCATTGATTGCCTGACAACTCTTATCCGCGGACAAAAGCTGCCCATTTTTTCGGGCACCGGTCTTTCTCACAACAAGCTGGCAGTACAGATTGTCCAGCAGGCAAAGATCGCACAGGATGACAACACGCCCTTTGGCATTGTCTTTGCTGCAATGGGCATTCAGAACGATGTTGCGGAATTCTTCCGCCGCAGCTTTGCGGAAAGCGGTGTTCTGGAGAATGTTGCCATGTTCATCAATCTGGCGAATGATCCCATTATTGAGCGGATTCTGACTCCCCGCTGCGCTTTGACCGCCGCCGAATATCTGGCGTATGAAAAGCATATGCACATTCTGGTGGTTATGACCGATATGACCTCTTACGCAGAGGCCTTGCGTGAATTCTCCTCCTCTAAGGGTGAGATCCCCGGAAGAAAAGGCTACCCGGGTTATCTCTACTCCGATCTGGCTTCCCTTTACGAGCGTGCAGGCATGATCGAAGGGGTGGAAGGCAGTGTGACACAGCTTCCCATTCTTACCATGCCCAACGATGATATCACGCATCCCATTCCCGACCTGACGGGTTATATCACCGAGGGACAGATCGTTCTGGATCGTCCTCTGGAGCAGGGAGGGGTGTATCCGCCCATCTCTATTCTGCCCTCCCTTTCCCGTCTGATGAAGGACGGCATTGGCGAAGGCTACACCCGAGAAGATCATTCCGCAGTTGCAAACCAGCTTTTTGCCTCCTATGCACAGGTACAGGATGCCCGTTCGCTGGCATCGGTCATTGGCGAGGAGGAGCTTTCCGATCTTGACCGTAAGTATCTGGAATTCGGCAAGCTGTTTGAATCCCGTTTTCTGGCACAGGGTGCCACCGAAGAACGCAGCATTGAGCAAACATTGGATCTGGGCTGGCTGCTGCTTTCCGTTCTGCCGGAATCCGCTTTGGACCGTGTGGATGAAGCCATGCGTAAGGCACATTATGTCCCCGATGCCATGCAGCGTCTTTGCGGAAAGGAGTGATCTCCTATGGCTACGCCGATCATTCCGACCAAAGGCAATCTCATTGCAGCAAAACACTCTCTGGCATTGTGTAAACTGGGGTATGATCTCATGGACAGAAAGCGGAATGTTCTGACCCGTGAGCTGATGCAGCTTGTGGAGCAGGCAAAATCTCTCCGTGGCTCTATTCAGCAGATTTATGTGGAGGCCTACGCCATGCTGCAAAGTGCCAATATCACGTTGGGTGTGATTGACCCCTATGCCAACATGGTGCCTGTGGATCACAGCGTCCATGTGAACACACGCAGCGTTATGGGGGTGGAGATCCCTACAGTAGAGCATTCCCCTAAGGATCCTCTGATCCCTTATGGCTTTCTCAGCACCAATATTGAGCTGGATACCGCCTATGCCGCGTTCTGTAAGGTGCGTGATATCACGCTGCAGCTTGCTGCTGTGGATAACGGCGTGTATCGTCTGGCAGGAGCCATTGCTGCTACACAAAAGCGCGCCAATGCCCTGAAGAATATTCTGATCCCCAGATACACAGAAACCATCCGTATGATCTCCGATCACCTGGAGGAAAAAGAGCGGGAAGAATTTACTCGCATGAAAATGATAAAGACAAAGAAAAATCTTCGCTAAGGAGAGAAGTTACCATGCGTTCTCTGAAAAAAACAGGAGCCTTGCTGCTTTCTGCCCTGATGCTTACCTGCATTACGGGCTGTAACGGCAAGGATGCTTCTTCGGCAGGCGAGCCGGAAAAGCCCGCAGACAATACGCCCTTCGGCAAGTATGTTTCCAATACATTTATTGCAACCGGCAACAATCAGTCGGTTTCTGCCGCAGATGGCGTTACCTACCGTGCATTTCTTCCCGTAGAGGCCTACGGTGAGTTTGAATATTGCTTCTATTTTTCCAATACGGTGGATTCCACCTGGAATGACGGCAAGCATTCCTATGTAGGCAAGCAGGGCAGCGAGTATAAGATCACCGCAGCCAGTGTGGCAGTGGCAACACAGTACGAGGCAACCTCTGCTGTGAGCAATGAAACCGCCGTTACCTTTGATGGCAATGCCACCAAAACCGTTGCTCCCGGTGAAACCTTCTGGAGCGACCCGCTGACATTTACCGTGCCCGAAGGCTCCTATCTGGTGTGGACATGGACGGTTCAGGGTGAGGATCTTCCTGCCATTGCCATGTCAGAACTGGCTCCCACCTACTACAACAACGGCTCGGGATTCATCTACAATAATACCATTCCCCTGCCGCAGCTCATCGGCTGCAACCGCCCTGTGAAAAAAAGGATCGTCACCTTAGGCGATTCTATTACCCAAGGCTGCCAGACCACCCAGTACGGCAATGCCTTCTGGGCGGCCAATATCGCAAAGGAGCTTGGTACCGATTACAGCCTTTGGAATCTTGGTCTGGGTCACGCCCGTGCAAGCGATTGTGCTGCAAACGGCGACTGGTTACAGCGTGCTGCTCACGCCGATATTGTTATAGTGGCTTTTGGCACCAATGATATGGTTTCCGGACAATACGGTGTGGGTTCCCCCAATGCCGCATCCTCCATTGTAAGCTGGATCCAATACATTACTGCCACCCTTCAGAACGCAGGCTGTCAGGTTATTGTGTTCAACGCACCGCCCTTTGATTACAGAGAGCTGCAGGAGGGCATCCGCACAGAGCTGAACACGCTGCTGCCTGATGCCGTTGCACAATGGGGCGCAAATTACTTTGATTTCGCTTCCTTGCTCTCTGATCCCTCTGCACCTGCCAAGGCATTGTATGGCGGACACCCCAACGATGAGGGCTGCAAGATCGTAAGCGATGCCTTTTTGGCACAATACAAGGAACTGATCACCCAATAACAATTGCAAAATCCCATGCAATACCACCCTTGGGCAAATCATCCATAATACAAAAAACAACCCGTGAAACTGCTTGAAATGCTCCCCTTTTGTTAGACAATGTGGTATAATAGAGATATACCGAACCAAAGTCTAACGAAAGGGGGCATTTTAATGCCAAAAGGGAAACCAAATAAGC
>SVNP01000011.1 GCA_015066805.1 Ruminococcus sp.
TCATCAGCTTGTGTTTGATGATGTTCCCGACAGGTATTTTATGGCACGACTGAATGATGCGGTGGACTGTGAACGGCTCGTCCGCTCGGCAGGCAGCTTTGAACTGAAGTTTTTCTGCCCAGACCCATTTGCCTATCGAAAGGAGGGGCTACGCATGAAGCTGGAATGCAAAGGCATCTCCAAGGCATACGGAAAAAAACTGGCGCTTTCGCCGCTGAATCTGACTTTCACCGAGGGCGTTTACGGTTTGCTGGGTCCAAACGGTGCAGGCAAAACGACATTGATGCATTTGTTGGTTGGATTGCTTGCATCGGACAGCGGTGAGATTCTGGCAGACGGTATGGAAATCGGCAAGCTGGGGGCAGCGTATCGCTCCAAGCTGGGGTTTTTACCGCAGGAACCGGGCTTTTATCCCGGATTTACAGGCGAGGAGATCCTGCGGTATTTTGCAAAGCTGAAAGGGCTCAGGCATCCTCAAAAGAATATTGATACTCTGCTGGAGCTTGTCAATCTCACCGATGACCACAAAAAGAAGGTAGGGCAATACAGCGGCGGTATGAAGCGGCGTTTGGGCATTGCCGCTGCGCTGCTGGGAGATCCCGCACTGCTGATTCTGGATGAGCCTACCGCAGGACTTGATCCCAAAGAGCGTATGCGTTTCCGTAACATCATCGGTCAGATCGGTTTTGGAAAGATCGTCATTCTTGCGACCCATATTGTTTCCGATGTGGAATACATCTCCGATCACTGCATTCTGCTGAAAGAGGGGCATTGCATCGGTGCAGATACGGCAGATGCTTTGAAAGAAAAGATTCGGGGCAAGGTATGGAACACGCCTTCGGATGAAGCAGAAGCGGAGCGTTATGTCATGGAACACGCCTGCGCCAATCTGATCAAATCCGATACGACATTGATGATTCGTTCCGTTTCGGATGCACCACCTTTTGCCCATTCCGTTGCGGCAGAACCGAATCTGGAGGATGTGTACCTCTACTACTTCAATCAATCGGGGCGGGACGGTGAAGCTCCATGAGCCTGCTTTGGGATGAATGGCGCAAAATCACACAGCATGGTAAAGCAATGCTGATTCTTTCGGTTGCCATGATTGCTCAGATCGTACTGCCAAGACTTCTGCCTGATCTCACCGAGCTGCCCTATTCCGATACCCTGTACCGCAAATTCACAGCAGAATACGGTGGTGCTTATTCGGCAGAGATCAGCGAAAACATCAACAACCATTTGCAGGAGATTCAGACCATCTGCGCCGAATATGGCAGCGTACAACAGGCGTATCTGGATGGAACACTCACCCTAGAGCAGTTCAAAACGGCTACCGATGCCTACGGCATTGCACAGGCTGAGCTTTCCACCATGCAATATCTCTCGGAAAAATGTGCCTATCTGGATGGTGCAGAGGACTTTGCCAAATCCATTTTCTACGATACAAACATCAAGCGGTTTCTGGATGACACCGGGTATCCGTTTTTGTTGGTGCTGGCACTGCTCTGTGTCATTGTACCGATTTTTGACAGAGAATACCGTTCCGGCATCTACCGTCTCATTTTAACCACGCCCAACGGACATATCCGTGTTGCACTGTATAAGCTGATCCCTGCATTTCTGCTGGCGTTCAGCACGTCCCTGCTGTTCAGCGGCATACAGAGTGCGATTTACCTTGCACAGGCCGGAACGGAACATCTGCATCAACCACTCAGCAATCTGATGGATTACCCCGATTACGGGCAGACTACCGTTTTGCAGTTTTATCTTACCGATGTACTGTACAAAGCCTGCTGTATGGGATGTGGTTGTCTGGCGGTTTGTATCGTCACTATGCTTTGTCGGGAAACTACGATCAGCCTGTTTTTTTCCGCAGCGGTGCTGATGCTTCCTGCACTGTCCGCCGACCTGCTGCCGCAAAATGTAGGACGATATCTCTTTTGCGGCATGGGGCTGACAGCACTGTACCCTGCAAACTGTAATATACCATTGCTGTTTTTGATTCTTCTGATGAAAACAACGGTGTACACACTGGTTGGCATACGGCTTTGGTGCAGGAATTAACCCCACTGACGTGACGCTGCCATTAGGTTCTCGCGCCGCAAGGTGTGCAGGTTCGATTCCTGTTACTCGCACCAACGAAATCCCTCGGAATTCCGAGGGATTTTTCATTTCCTTATGCCGATTCCCCCTCCACATACACTGCTGATTCGAGTGGGAATAGTTCGCTCTAATACATTACCGCCCGAAAAAAACGAACCACTTTTTCGCACATGGATATTTTGCTGCTTCTGTTTCATGACGATTACCATTCCAATTTCAAAATACCAAAACAAAAAGGCTCGTACACATCGCACCAAACCGGACACAACAATCTGTGTCCGGCGAAAGGTATGATATGTACGAGCCTTGTGACTCAATATAAATAATTATGTGTTATGAAATATGCGGGATAATCCCCTCTTTATTTGTCATAGCATATTTGTCAATTTTTGTCAAGTTCGCAGCTGAAGGATCATATCCCTCTACTTAGGTCCGATGATGAGTGTTTCGTCATACCGCTGAACTAAGCTGTTTTAATTGACGGCATCAGATTGCACGGGACACGGAACATTCCGGCTTCTGACAATAATTATCATTGCTCAAGGTACACTTTTAAGATCATCCTGTGGCCATCAGCAATTCAACTTGTGCCACAAACCAACCGTCATCTTCATAAAAATCCACACTGCCGTTGTAGCGGTCGGCAATGCGTCGGATCGTCAGAATACCCAAACCATGTTCGGAAGTATTGCCTTTGGTGGTTTTCAGCTTTGGATTTGTCCGCAGAATGCTTTCTGCAATACGGTTTTTCACGCAAATCACCAATTGACGGTCAATATACGCAATGTTCACAAGAATCGCCGGTGAGGGCTGTTGCAGTTCTGCTTCAATGGCATTGTCCAGCAGATGCCCCAGTAAGCTGCAATAATCAATACCTTGAATATCCGGAAGATCCGCCGGACAGTGACAAGAACATTGTATCTTCTGTTCTTTGGCATAGCTGAGTTTTGTATTCAGAACTGCATTGACAAATGGTTGATTGGTATGAACGATGCAAGCGGTTGCATTCAAGGATTCGCAGTAAGAATCTAGATACTGCTCTATTTCTGTGCGGTCATTCTCTTGCAGAAGAGCTCTCAGCGAAGTCACTGTAGCATTAAAATCATGCCGCAGAATATGGATGGCTTCTTCCTGCTGCCTGACCGTTTCTGCGTATTGCATCTGATATTGCATCTGCATCTTAAGCTGTTCGTTTTCCAGTACGGTCTGATGATGCCGATTCAGCACAACGATCAGTCGGATCGCTATAAGATTGATAGCAACGATTGTCATATCCACGCCAAGCAGCAAAATCCTGCTGTTTTGCGTCATCTCCGATTGCAATACAGAGGATTGCACCATTACGATTGCGCCTACGGAAGCGGCAAAGATGCACAGCAGCAGTAACCATTCTGTTTTATGCAATCGTACTTTGCCTTTGCCAAGAATCTGAAGCAGTATCTGAAAGATGAGATAATTTGCAAGCTGTACGGATACCATCGTCAGCATCCGCAGCAATCCTGATTCCGAATAAAGGCTTTCTAACGGTACATTGGTCACTGAACTGATAAAATTGCAGATGGTTGCAGAATTCAGCAGGATACATCCAAGGAAAAATACCGACACAAATGCTTTGGCGAGTAATTTCCCGGGTAAAACAAACAGCGCATACAAAAATACAACCAGGCAATAGATCACCATCAAAGCCCCTTCATAGTGGTAAGGTGCCATGATCATGTTCAGGAGCGTTGTTGTAAATGCAAACAAAACGGTCAGAACAAGCCAGTGTTTTCGCCCGTGGCGATCCTGCACATCATCGCCTAAAAAGGTACACACAAAGTGCATACCGATACTGCTTTCAATCAGGGTAATCAGCAGTTCCCAGCACTGCCACAATAAATCTGTCATAAAATCTCTCGCATCCGATCTCTGTATTTTTGCTCTGTCGCTTCCCTGTAAGTACGTCCAAGGGGCAATGTTACGCCCGAGAATAATTCCACATTGGAAAAGCGCGACAAATTCAGCTTTTTTACCGCATGAATATTCACAATAAACCGTCGGTGAATCCGAACAAACGCATATTGCACCATCAGTTCTTCGGCTTCGGTGATGGTTTGCCGTATCTGGATCAGGCTTTTGTTATTTAAGTGATAATCCGTAAAATGCGAACGGCTTTCCAGATAGAGAATATCACGGACACAAACAGTACGTTGTTCCCCAACACCCATATCCAGAGTCAGCAGTTCGTTTCGCTTTACATATGCAATAATCTTTCTGGCTACGCTTCTCAAGGATTCCTGCAATATTTGACGATCACCCTTTTGTACGAAATAAAAGGGGCGGTAATTGAAGCTGTCATACACCAGCTCGCTCTTTGAGGATACAAACAGGATCAATGGCTTATCCGATTGACGGCGGATCTCCTTTGCAATATCAAAGCCGTTGCAATCGGGCATATAGATATCCAGAAACAGAATGTCAAAGGGTTCTGCGGAATGTGCATCCAGTAATTCTTTGCCGCCGGAAAAACAAAAAAGCTTACAGGAGAAGGTTTCATTTGCAAAGGTTTCCGCTACCACTTTTTCCACTTGCTTGAGCATGATGGGGTCATCATCACAGATCGCAGCACGCATCATTTTTACAAAATCTCCTTTGTCGTTTTTTACATTATACCAGATATTTTGAAGGACTTCAAGGGGGGTTCGTCGTCGTTCGTGCCAAAGTTGCGTCGTTCGTGCCAAATTTTCCAAAAACTCTTGACTTTTCATTTTTTCATGATTATAATGCTGGTAACGATGAAACCGCTCTTATCATCATAAAACGAAGGGGGAAAAGTGATGTATCATAAGATTGCATGGTGGATGGTCGGGAAGCTGCATCGATGCAACCCGGCATTGGATGACAAGGACGCACAGGAGATCTGTGCTTACGGAATCGAGATCACACTCTCCACGATGATGAATTTTGTGTTGCTGCTTGTGATCGGTGCGTTGACTCATACATTGATCCCTGCGGTGCTGTTTGGTGTAATTTTTGCTATCATCCGGCTGTACATCGGAGGATATCACTGTACCGGCTATTGGCAGTGTAATCTGACGTTCTGCGGCATCTATCTTTTGGTGATCCTGCTTGGAAAATTACTGACTCCCTATTGCGGAATCGATTATGAAATTCTGATTCTTATGTGGTGCGGTCTGGGCATCTGGTATCTCGGACCCGTAGAAAACTTGCACAAACCGACAACAGAAGCGCAACGAAAGCAGTGCCATACCATTGCTAAGGGCATTTTCCTTGCAGATTGTGCCATTGCCATCGGCTGCTATCTCATGGAGCCGTTTTATGGCGTGGTGGCAGCTTTGTCATTGCTTTCGGTTGTGGCATTGTTGCCGATTGGAACACTTACAGAAAGGAGGAGACGCTATGAAGCTGAAAAACAAGCTGGCACAGAGCCTGACTGCCTGTGCAACAAGCATTGCTCGTAAGGCTGCCGGTCAGGTATCTGTTGGCTTTACCCATCAGCCCAAGGAGCCTGCTGCTCTGAAGAAGCAGAGCAAGTAAACCCAATGTTTGCAGGGTGCCCGTTGTATGACGGGCATCCCAATAACAAACGGTAACACTGCACAAATCGCTTGATCCGATTTTGTGCTTTTCTCAAAGACCACAAGAAATTTCGCAACAATCGAAAAGTCAGAACTTGGGGATCATGGATCTGACGAGTAGGAAAATAACGCCTGTCCCAAGGGGCTGTTTCCATTTCTGTTTGCTTATTTCTTTTTCTCGGCGGTGGTCGTTTCTGCAACTATATCGATCGCCGCAGGCAGGCTGCCCGTCCACACACCGCGGGCAGCTTGTCACCATAGAGCTTTGATGTTGTATTATTCGGGGATGTGAGTCCGATGCATTAAGATAATATTGAGTCACAATGTGAATGGTGATGGTCGAATTAGTAACGAAGACAGAGTTCTCATAACTCAGTTTGTAGCAGAAATGCAAACGCTTACTTATGACCAGTATGTTGCAGCTGATGTCAATTTTGATAACATTGTTAACAACGTTGATGCTGCGATTATCAATCAGTATGTGGCTGGAACTCGAAATTCGTTCTTTAGCTAATACTGGAGAATGATCGCTAGCTTTCAATCTACTTTATACGGAAGGATGATTATCATGAAGAAATACTGCGTTTGGATGTTATCTCTTGCAGTTCTCGCCAACGCTATGGCATCCCCTGTTTACGCCGAAGAAACCCCAACATTCGTAGTGGAAAACGGTGCGCTGGTAATTCCCGATGGCATGACGGAAGAAGATGCAACCATATACTATCAGCAATATTTGCAATATCTGTATGAAAATGGAGATGCCAACTGCATTACGCCCGGCAATATTGTAATTGAGCCGGATGCATCCACATTACTTTCTGTTTCTTACAGCATGGCAGTGCCTTTTACATCGGTTACGGCAGATCTGTTATTGCCTGACGGAATCGTTCCCGATGTATCCGCAATGCGTGAAACCACAGTCAGTGCATCTGCAGATCGTGGAGATCTCAATGGTAATGGCGTTTTGGATTTGTCTGATATCCGCTTGGCACAGGATGAGTACAACCATAATCAGATGATGAACAGTATCTTAGGTACAAACAGAATGCAAGCCGATATGAACGAAGACGGTAACTTTGACAGTCAGGATGTTTTTATGATGTATGAACAATATTGTTCCGATATGCTGGCAGCCAACACATTCTATGTATACGGTGGAAACACCGGTTTTGTCGCATATGATTCTGAAAATGGAAAGATCGTCTTTTTGTCATTACCTTCTTCTACAAGCAGTATTTTGATCCGGTGTCCTATTCTTGCCAACAACGCAAATTTTGTTCGTGGCGAAGTTACTTTACAAAATGTGCACAGCGAATACTTTACTACGGACCAGTTCCCTGTGGGATTTACAGAGGATGCAGTTGATCTTTCCGCCTACGAATTGATTGGCGAGCAAGTGCCCACAGTAGCAAAAAAGGGTATCATTTCTGCGTCCGGCTATGGTGATATCAACACCGATGGCAAAATGACCATTTCGGATGCCATTATGCTTTCCCGCTATGTTGCGGAGGATACCACTGTACCCATTACCGATGCAGGTATTGCAGTTGCCGATCTCAACGAAGACGGCAATGTGAATGCAGATGATACCACGGTATTGCTGAAAATGCTGGCAGGTATGGCACAGTAAACATAAAACCGTCCCGGAAGAACACACTTCCGGGACGTTTGCTTTGCTCAATCAAATGGAAGACGGATATTTCCCGGTCATACAAGATAGACCGCCCCTCTCCCCTGTTGGGTATACATCTGATTTCATTGCACTTGAATACGCAGACAAAATATGATATAATAAACAAAGCATTCAAGAAAGGAACCACGCCATGCCAAACATATTGATCGTTGACGATGATGTAAGTATCAATGATATGATCTCCGAAGCTCTGATAGCAGAGGGCTATACCGTACAAAAAGCCTATTCCGGAACGGAAGCACTGATGCTGTTATCCAACAGCAGGCCTGATCTGGTATTGCTGGATCTGATGCTTCCCGGTCTGACAGGTGAAGCACTTTTGCCGCAGATCAGTCATATCCCTGTAATTGTGGTCAGTGCAAAAGCAGATATTCCCCATAAGGTAGAGCTGCTGCTGGACGGAGCTGCCGATTATATCACAAAACCCTTCAATATACAGGAGCTTCTTGCAAGAATCGCGGTACAACTGCGTAAAAATGCAAATGATGTCTGTACAAACTGCATCACCTACCATGATATTACACTGGATACCGATGCACATACAGTAACAGCAAACGCTGAAAACATCAAGCTTACCAGAACAGAATACGCCATCCTCAAGCTGCTGATGCAAAATCCCGAACAGGTCGTTGCCAAGCTGACCATCCTTGAAAGCATCAGCATGGATACACCGGATTGCACCGAAGATTCCCTGAAAATACACATTCACAATCTGCGGAAAAAGCTGAAAACCGCAACGGGGAACGATTATATTTCTGCCGTATGGGGCATCGGCTTTTTGCTTTCCGCAAAATCTTAACGGTATCTTAACTCTTTTCTTAACCGTTTTCTTAACTGTTTCATGGTATCATGGTTTCAGAAAGGAAAGGTGATGAACGTATGGACTATGTTCTCAGCACAAAAGATCTTTGCAAGCACTATAAAGGCTTCAAAGCACTGAACGGACTGACTATGCACGTGCCGAAAGGCTCGATCTATGGCTTTGTGGGCAAAAACGGAGCCGGCAAAACTACACTGATCCGTCTGATCTGTGGTTTGCAGCATCCCACAAGCGGAGAATTTACACTGTATGATGTCAAGCACACAGACAGTACCATCTCCAAATCCAGACGCAGAATGGGCGCTGTGGTGGAAACCCCTTCTATTTATCCGGATATGACTGCGGCGGAGAATCTCAGACAGCAATACCGCATTCTGGGCCTGCCCGGCTTTGATGGCATTGAGGAACTGCTGCAGCTTGTAGGTCTTGACAGTACCGATCAGAAGAAGGCAAAAAACTTCTCACTGGGTATGCGGCAGCGGCTTGGTATTGCTGTTGCCCTTTGCGGAAATCCTGACTTCCTTGTATTGGATGAGCCCATCAACGGACTGGACCCGCAGGGTATTGTGGAGATTCGTGAACTGATCCTCAAGCTCAATCGCGAGAAGAAGATCACTGTACTGATCTCTTCTCATATTCTCGATGAGCTGTCCCGTCTTGCTACCCATTACGGCTTTATCGACAAAGGACGCATGGTGCGCGAAATCAGCGCACAGGAGCTGGATGCTGCCTGCAGAAAATGTATGCGGCTTACTGTTTCGGATACGGCGGCACTGACAAGAGTGCTGGATACACTGGGATACGAATACACCATCATTGACGATGCACATGCCGATGTGTATGCCAAGCCCAACATCACACAGCTTACCCTTGCACTGGCCAAGGAAAACTGTGAGGTGCTTTCGGTGGAAGAACACGATGAGAGTCTGGAGAGCTTTTATATTTCTCTGATGGGAGGCAAGGGTCATGATTAAGCTGCTGAATACCAATTTCCACGAACTGTTCAAATCCAGATATTTTTATCTGGCAATGCTGATCTGTGCAGCCATCGGCGGCGGACTGACTGCGGCGATGTATCTCTTTCCCAATTACAATATGCCTGAAGATGCAGGCGTGATCCTGACAAAGGGAACGATTTTGGGTTTTGCACCCGGCTTTTCCACCATTATTCTTCCCTTTGTGGCGGCTGCTACCGTTGCGGTACTGCTGGATTCACAGTTCCGTCATGGCATCGTCAGAAATATGCTTACCTGCGGGCATAAACGTGCGGAGATCTTTTTGGCAAATCTCATCACCATGAGTGCAGCAACGGCTATCTACTTTGTATGCTATCAGATTGCCGTTTTTGCCGTGGCGATCTTCGCCTTTGGTTATGAGGGCTACACCCTGAAAGCCGCTTTCGTTTCTCTTTCCGTTATGCTTGTGATGCTCATTTCCATCAGCACGGTGCTGTCATTGGTGCTAGGTAATTTCCTGCGCAACGGTAAGCCTGCCATCATCATCCTTGTGGTGCAATATGCGCTGAATCTTTCCATGCTTTTCGGTATGTTCAAGCACGAAAGCAAGGTGCTGAGCGTTCTGGCAAGCGCATTCCCCCAAGGCTGTCTGTTTGATTTTTCTTACGCTGTGATTCCCGACGGAATTGAAAAAAACCTCATCATATCCGTTGTGATGATCCTTGTTTTTACTGTCATCGGGCTGGTTCATTTTCAAAAGTGTGATATAAAGTAGGTGTGTAAATGGAATGGCTGCTTGCTGCAGCGGTCGCTGCGATCATGTTTTTATGGGTAAAGGTGTTTCTGCTGAAAAAATCGGCAAGAGAAATTGCGGATTCCTTTGAAGAAAAGCTGAAAACCGATACCAATACACTCATTGATATTTCCTCCCGCGATAAAGATATGCGGCATCTGGCAGACAGTATCAATGTAAGGCTGAAGGAGCTGCGGCAGGAGCATCTGCAATATCACCAGGGTAATACCGAGCTGAAAAATGCAATCACCAACATCTCCCACGATATCCGTACACCGCTGACTGCGATTTACGGATATTTGGATATGATCCAACAGACCAACGATCCCGAAAAACAGGCAAAATACATTGCCATCATGAAAGACCGTGCAGAGCTGATGAAGCATCTGACAGAGGAATTGTTCCGCTATTCCGTTATCATTGCCGACGAAACCGATATGGAAACAGAAGACGTCTTTGTCAATCAGGTATTGGCGGAAAGCATCAGCAGCTTTTATCCCGCACTTTCCGAAAAAGGCATTACACCGCAAATCACCATCACGGAAAAGCGCATTATACGGAATGTGAATCGGGCGGCATTATCAAGGGTTTTCTCCAATCTGCTGAATAACGCCGTCAAGTACAGTGACGGTGATCTGCAGATCGCACTGTCCGATGCAGGCGAGATCACATTCTCCAACACGGCAAAGGAACTGTCTGCGGTAGAGGTAGAACAGCTTTTTGACCGATTCTATACCGTAGAGGCCGCACATCATTCCACAGGGCTTGGGCTTTCCATTGCACGGTCGCTGGTCAAGCGCATGGGCGGAAGCATCCATGCCGCATATCGGGAAGGCAAGCTGATCATTCAAATTACCATGCAGTGATTCTCAATTCTCACTGTGGCAAAGGCAAACCTCATATGCAAAACGCCCCTCGGCTGAGGGGCGTTTCTTATGACGTTTTATCGTCAGCCGGGTTTTTTCCTGCTGAAATAATGACAAATAATCGAATACATCATGAATAAAAGACAATCCGTAATTGAAAATCTTTGCCGTTGCGGTTATAATAAAATGGACGCAAAGTAATTTTGCACTATGGGACAGTACAAAGCTGTGATTCCCCTCTCACAGCTTTGTGCGGTCATCGCAGCGCATCTGCTTTGTGATCAGAAAGACAAGGGAGGATTTGAAAATGAGAAAAAACAGGTTGATTTCCACTCTGCTTGCTGTGGCTCTGGCAATTACCGGACTGCACGCAGGCACCATTTCCCAACAAGCCGAAGAAGTTTCGGCAGCAGCCGGCAGAAGAGTTTCGGTACATGATCCCTCTATTATGAAGACCAACGGCACCTATTATGTGTTTGGTTCCCATATTGAGGCTGCCCGTTCCGATAATCTGCGTGACTGGACCCGCTTTACCAACGGCTATGCAACCGGCAACAATGTGTTGTTCGGCAATCTTTCTTCCAATCTGCGTTCTCCGTTTGCATGGGCGGGCGAGAATCTGGAAGACTGTGAAGGCGGTTTTTCCGTCTGGGCACCCGATGTGATCTGGAACCCCGATTTTGTCAACAGCGATGGCTCTAAGGGTGCTTATCTGATGTATTTCTGCACCACTTCCACCTATATTCGTTCTGTGATTGCATTTGCTGCTTCCAAGAATGTGGAAGGCCCCTATACCTTTGTGGATAACCTGATCTATTCCGGCTTTACCGCCAACGATCAATGGGTCAGCAGCTCCACAAAGAACGTAAACAAGAAATATACCTCCACCAATGTGGATGAACTGATCAATTCCGGTCAGGTAACATACAACGATCAGTGGTTCCGTAACAACAACTTCAACAACCAGTTGTTCCCCAATGCCATTGATCCCACGATCTACACCTCTCCCGACGGCAAAATGTACATGACCTACGGTTCCTGGTCAGGCGGTATTTTTACCCTGGAGCTGGATAAGACCACCGGTCGTGTGATTCACCCCAAAACCGGCACCACCTCCGACGGCAGAATGGTAGACAGCTACTTCGGCACCAAGATCTCCGGCGGCTACGGCAAGTCCGGTGAGGGTCCCTTTATTGAGTACAATCCGGATAACGGCTACTACTACCTGTGGGTCACCTATGGCGGACTGGCCTCCAACGGCGGCTACAATATGCGTGTGGGACGTTCCCAAAGTCCTCTGGGACCGTTTTTGGATCCCGCCGGCAACAACATGGTACTGAATTCTAATTCCAACCTGGACAGCGTGGGCCTGAAGGTAATGGGAAATTACAAGTTCAGTTGCCTGAACACCGCATACATGGCTCCCGGTCATAACTCTGTTCTCCGTGATGACGACGGCCAATGGTATCTGATCTACCACACCAGATTCGATGATGGTGCAGAGTTCCACGAGGTGCGTGTACATTCCATGGCATTCAGCGAAGACGGCTGGCCTGTTGTCATTCCTTTTGAATACTGCATTAAGCCCTGGTCGGAAACAGGTTATAACCAGAACGATCTGGTCGGTACCTACGAGTATATCAACCACGGTCTTGCTACCAACGGCACAATCATTAATTATCAGAACATCACCCTCAATGCCGATGGCACCATCTCCGGTGCAGTTTCCGGCACCTGGGAGCAATCGGAAATCAGCTCCTATGCAACCCTGAGAATCAACAATGTGACCTACCGTGGCCATTTTGCCGCTGAGTACGATGAAAGCACGGGCAATCGTGTGATGGTATTTACGGCTGTGGGCAGCAACAACCAGACCATCTGGGGTGCAAAGACCGTTGCATGGTCCGGTCAGGAGCGTGTCATCAAACCCATTGAGTACGCAAACGGTAAGTACATCACCAAGCTGGCTGTCAATGATAAGGCAAATGCCGCACAGTGGTCTGTGGAAACCGCAGGCGTACAGAACGGCAGTGTGGTGTTCGGTGACAGAGAATACACCTTTACCGCAATTCCCGCTGTACTGGATGGCGCAGAGTGGATCCGTACCGCTTGTGATTCCAAGAGCTATTCCGGCGATCAGGCAACCTTTATTGCAGGCGCAGATGCAACCGCATATGTGGCTCTGGACAGCCGCATTACCAATGTTCCGGCATGGCTGGGCGGCTGGGAAAAAACCAACGAAACCCTCACCGATAACGGCGATCCCATTGTGACCTATCAGTTGTACAAAAAGGATTTCGCCACCGGCGAAACCGTAACGCTGGGAGCTGTGAATCAATCCGGCTGTGTGAACTACGCAGTGGCAGTCACCGAGCAGAAGAAGCTCATAAACGGTGACATCAATGCAGACGGAAGCTGCAATATGGCAGATCTGGTGCTGATGCAGAAGCATCTGGTGCTGGCCGAAATGCTGACACCCGATCAGGCAGCCATTGCCGATATGAACAAGGACGGCAAGATCACCGCTGTTGATCTGACGCTGGTCAAGCGCATTTTGATCCGATAAACCGAAAAAACCCCGCCCTTCCATTGAAGAGCGGGGTTTCTTGTATTACAAACAGGATCAATCCAAAGCTGCAATGTTTTTCAGCATTGCAACGGCGTCATCACCGTTAATATCGCCATCCTGATTGAAGTCTGCATTTGCCATACCCACATCGGTAATGGTAATTGCATCATCCTCTGCCAGGAAACGGTTCAGCAGAATCACATCAGCGATCTTAAACAGATCGTCGCAGTTGGTATCACCCAGAACAGTATACTCTCCACCGGTTACAGAAGTAACAGTGGTCTCGGTGGTGGTAACAGTAGTCGTGGTGGTGGTTTCGGGCAGATCAGGCATTTCCAGACCATCCACGATGGAATAGTATGCGGGCTTTGCCTGGAAAGCAGCATCAAACAGCAGCGGCAGTCTGGTTGCTCTCCAGCTCTGGTCATCGGTTACGCCCCAGAATACAACAGCGGAGATGCTGTCTGCATACTTCACCAGCACATCCATGATATCGCTGTAATACTGTGCCTGTGTTGCCAGACCGGATTCGGAGGTATCGGAGGTGGTAGCATCCAGCTCAGTGATCTGTACATCCAGACCGGTTGCTGCAAATGCGGCAATGGCCTTTTCATAGGCAGAGATACCGGGGAAGGACACATCCAGGTGAGACTGGCAGCCGATGCCGTCGATCAGACCCTTTTCCTGCAGTGCAGTTGCCATTTTCACGATAGCAGCAGTCTTTTCGGGCATATACTCGTTGAAATCATTGTAGTACAGCTTGGTGCCTTCGGGTGCATACTTTCTGGCATACTCAAATGCAGGCTCAATAAAGGAATTATCACCGAACACCTGCACCCAGGCGGAATTGTTGGAGCCGGAAGAACCCTGCTCACCGGGATTACGGGGAGAACCGTTATCCAGCCAGGCCTCGTTCACTACATCCCATGCGTAAATATCAACGGTGGGATATTCACTTTCCAGCGCAGCAAACACATTCTTGATGTAGTTCTCCATACGCACCAGCATTTCATCCTTGGTGACCCATGCGCCGTCATCGGCATAGTTCTCCTTAAAGAACCAGTCGGGAGTCTGGCTGTGCCATACCAGAACGTGGCCACGCACAGGCAGATTGTTGTCACGACAGTAGTTCAGCAGACCTCTGGAAGCGGAAAGGGTAACCTGCGGGTTGGTGTCATCGCCCTCGGCAGCCATAGCCTGACAAGCAGCCTTATCCAGAACGGAATCGGGCTTCAGCTCATTGCCGAAGGTGATGCTGTCATCAAAGTGCTTCTGCACCAGATCCATAAAGGAAGGGGAAGACAGATTGGAAGCCATGATAGCCGTGCCGATATTGTAGTAGGGAGAATACAGATCGGACAGGGAAGGAATATCATCCTGAATGGGGATCACGGGTGCGGGAGCAATGACAAAATCATCCACATACAGCTTGCAGGAAGCATCGGAAGATTCGAAGTACAGATACACATTGGTCATATCCGCAGTAAAGCTGAATTTGATCTCGGAAAACTCATTCCAGGCATCACCGGAAAAAGACTTCAGGTTGCTGTAATGCCGCTCGCCTTCGGTATCGGTGTACTCCATGCTCAGGCTGAGGGTGCTGTACCACTCACTTTTTGCCCAGGCACTGACGGTGTATTCCACATTGGGCTCGCACAGCTCATCCAGCAGGAACTGCGGGCCGTTCCAGGATTTCTCTCTGCCGCTGATGCACATGGAATAGGATCCGCCGTGAGGCAGCTCGGTGGTAGCCTCAATGACTTCTACACCGCCGCGACCGGTAAACAGGATCTCGCCGTCTTCAAAATCGGTGGCATAGATCACGTCATCGGCAGCGGAAGTAGAGATGACCGCAGGCAAGGAAACAATGCCCATTGCCGCAGCGGTCAGTGCAGCAATGTACTTACGGGATGTACGCATGGGGAACTCCTCCTCTTTTCAATTTGTGCCATTATTATAGCACAAAAATCCAAAGCTGTCAACATCACGCAAAAATATACAAGGAGTATTATACGCCGAATCCCCCATTTACACCCAGTATCTGTCCCGTAATAAAATCGGCCTCCGGAGCCGCAAAAAACCATACTGCCCTTGCCACATCCTCCGGTGTACCAATTCGCCCCACGGGGGTTTCCTCTGTCAGAGCAGCCATAGTGTCGGCATCGTAAACACGATTCATGTCCGTGTCAATCACACCGGGCGTAATGCAGTTTACCGTAATGCCCGAAAGCCCAACCTCCTTGGCAAGTGCCTTGGTAAAGCCGATGAGTGCTGCTTTTGCTGCGGAATAATGCACCTCGCAGGCGGCACCCACCTCTCCCCATACAGAGGAAATATTGATGATACGCCCGCAATGCTTGCGCAGCATGGCAGGCAAAAGCCGTTTGGTACAGTGCATGGCACCTTCGGTATTGATGGCAAATAAGCGTCGGGCATCCGCATCGGTAATGTCCTGATACAGGCCCTCCATCGCAATGCCTGCGTTATTTACCAGAATATCCACACCACCGCTGTTTTGCAGGATCTCCTCCGTCATGCGGTCGATCTGTGCGGGATCAGCCAGATCGGCGCAATACAGCGTGCCGCCGATCTCTTCGGCAAGAGCTTCCGCTGCCTCACGGCTGTGGTGATAATGGATCAGCACATGACAGCCCTTTGCCGCAAGCTCTCTTGCAATGGCTGCCCCGATCCCACGGGATGCACCCGTTACCAATGCGATCATAGATTCCGTTCCTTTCCTCTTGCATTTTTTCTTCAAATATGCTATGATAGTATTATATCATGAGAAAACAAGGATTGCAAGCAGGAAGGATAGCATCATGGATCAAAAAATGATTGACCGTATCAACGAACTGGCACGGAAAGCCAAAACCGAAGGTCTGACCGAAGACGAAAAGCAGGAACAGGCAGACCTGCGGGAAGCATATCGTGCAGCATTCCGCAGAAATCTTGCGGGGATTCTGGATCACACTACCATTGTGGATGAAAAAGGCAATGTGGTACGCCATGTGGGCGATGCCGCAAAGCCCAAAAGCTGAATCATCAAAAGGGAACGGGAGACCGTTCCCTTTTTTATTGCAGAAGCTGCTCCCGCAGGAACAACAACAGCTTTTTCTCCTTGCGGGAAACCTGCACCTGAGAGATCCCAAGCTCTGCGGCGGTCTGGGTCTGGGTTAGATTGTGGGTATAGCGAAGCTCCAGCAGCATACGATCTTCATCCGGCAGCAGTGCCATGACCTGATGCAATGCCATTTTCTCCTGAATGGCTGTATCATGGGCTTCCACCGGCAGATCGATCTGCTGTTCTCCAGCCTCAGTACAGGCGGTCAGAGAAAGCACGGGCTGCATGGCGCACAAGGCTTCCGCCGCATCTGCTTCGGATACACCCAACGCATCCGCCACCATGGAAACGGTCGGCTCGGTACCGGTCTCTCTGCGGATCCGCTCGCAGACTTGTCCCGCCCGCAGCGAAAGCTCTTTGAGCCGGCGGCTGATTTTTACCGTTCCGCTGTCCCGGAACAACCGTCTGATCTCCCCCATGATGACCGGCACCGCATAGGTGGAAAAGCATACACCACGCTGTACATCAAAAGCGTTGGCAGCCTTCACCAACCCCACACAGCCGGCGGAATACAGTTCTTCATACTCTATGCCCCTGCCGCGCAGCCGGTTGGCACACAAATGCACCAAGCCCAGATGCTCTTCGGCGTTAATCTGCGGCTTGGTCTGCTGCATGGCACATTTTCTTTCGCATAGTGATGGTAGTACCCTTGCCCGGTGTACTGCGAACGGTCAGCTTATCGGTAAAGCTCTGCATTACCGTAAAGCCAAGACCCGCCCGTTCCTCGGCAGGGGCACTGGAATACAAAGGCTCCATCGCCTTGGGAATATCCTCGATTCCGCAGCCTTTGTCCGCAATACGCACATAGATCACACCTTCGGGCAAAAGCCGCACGGTAACACCTATCACACCATCCCAATGGCGATACCCATGTACAATACTGTTGGTCACCGCCTCGGAAACCGCAGTACGAAGATCCGCAAGATCTTCCACCGTGGGATTCAACTGGGCGGCAAAGGCACAAACCATGGTACGGGCAAAGCTCTCGTTTTCGGAACGTGCCGGAAAGGTACATTTCAATTCATTCAGTGTACGCATAGACTGCTGCACCTCCTTTGTTCGTCTTCTGATTTCGGATAGCGGCAAGGCGGTCGGCACCGGAGATCCGCAGTACCTTGCGGATATGTGCCGATGGATTATGGATCTCCAGCACGCCGCCATACTCCTCCATTAAGCGGGAACGGCCCATAATCAGACCGATCCCGGAGCTGTCCATAAAGGTCACACGGGAAAAATCCAGGATCACCAGCGGCGGCAGTTGTTCTCTTACGGCAAAATCCACCGCTTCCCGAATCTCTTTTACATGATGATGGTCCAACTCGCCGCACAGATACGCGGTCAGACGCTGCGGCTCCTGCTTCAGCTCCACCATAGTTGTTGGTTCCTTTCTGTTCTCTGTATGTATTCAAGCCCCGCACCGCATACCAAACTTGTCCGTTTTGTACCCGATTTGTAAGCTGCCCCCATTGTATCATATGCTTTTTGAGAAAAATGTCGAAGAGCATATCCGGCAAAAGGGTTTTTCCTGTTTTCTTTTGGGCGGTCTTGCACTTTTTTGGCGGATATGGTATAATAAGAGCAATCTCATTTACGGAGGTGACCGGATTGCATCCCATTCAACATTGTAAAACCATTCTCAAGCACCGCCATGCGGTATGGAAGCACTGCTGCCGAGCCGGTATCCCCCTGCAAGGTCTGCTGCACGATCTTTCCAAATTTTCCCCTGCGGAATTCTGGGTAGGTGCTTTGTACTGGCAGGGCACCCGCAGCCCCAATGAGGAGGAACGGGAGCAAAAGGGGTATTCCTCTGCATGGATGCACCATAAAGGCAGAAACAAACATCACTTTGAATACTGGACAGATTATAACCCTGCAACCAAACGTATGGAGCCTGTTCCCATGCCCCTGCGGTATGTAGCGGAAATGTTCTGTGACAGAGTAGCTGCCAGCAAAGTTTATCTGGGGGATGCTTACACCGATGCTGCACCGCTGGAGTATTATCTGCGGGGCAAGCAGCGACGTGTGATCCACCCCCGTACCGCAAACGCTCTGGAGCATCTGCTGACTATGCTTGCGGAGCAAGGCGAAGAAAAAACATTTGCACATCTGCGGCGTGCATTGCGCCGCCACGATTCATAGGGAGGTTTTTACCATGAAGATCCGTTTTCATCTGCCCGGCTTTACCAGAAATTACCATCTGAATATGCTGCTGCTCCAACTGATGGAGGCTTTCCCCGATGCATTCCGTGAGGATGTGGAGATCGCATCCTTTTACGGCGATTTTCCGCCCTCTCTCTGGAACGGCGGCCGTTGTGTCAACGGCATTTACAGCGAAGATACCATGCGCTACGTCATCAGTACCGTAAACGCAAAAGGGATCTCCCTCCGTTATACCTTTACCAATCCCCTGATCAATCCTTCCCATCTGGATGACAAGCACTGCAATCGCTGTCTGGAGCTGGCCCAGCGTGAGGATAAGCTCAACGGTGTGATCGTGGTATCTCCCACACTGGAAAAATACATCCGCAAGCACTACCCCAACTATCAGTTTGTATCTTCCACCTGCAAACAGATCACCGACCGTGAAGCTTTGCTGGAAGAGCTGGAAAAGGATTACGCTCTGACCGTTCTGGATTATAACTGGAATAATCAGTGGGATGTGCTGGAGCAGCTCCCCCATAAAGATCGTATTGAGCTGCTGGTGAATGCAGTATGTCCCCCCAACTGTCAGCGCAGAAAAGCACACTATCAGCATCTTGCCCGCACACAGATCCATTATTGTGAGCATTTGCAGCGCAATGGTGCTTCGGTACCCTTCCGCAACCCCGAAAGCTTTGTTTGCCCCCATGCCAACGAACAGCACTACGGCACTACCAAGTTCAGCACCCATATCTCCCCTGATGACCTGTATGGCCGCTATGTGGAAATGGGCTACCGCAACTTCAAAATTGAAGGCCGTGCGGCACATCTGCTGAATGTAATGGAAAGCTATATGTACTATCTGGTCAAGCCCGAACGGCGAGATGAGATCCGTTTGATTTATCTGCTTTCGTTGCAGCAAAGCAAAATCATCAAGATTGATGAATAAAACTGTATAAACCGCCCAAATCCACGGCTTTGCTTGACAAATCGGGCAAAACATGGTACAATAATAGTGTGAAATTATAGATAAGGGTGGTTTTTTATGAGCGCATTCTCTCTGCTGCTGTGCGTCCTGCGACTTACGGTCTCTTTATCGTAGGTCTCCTTCGTTGTGCGCGAAAGCAGTTGAAAGGGCTATGTACGCCAAACCGCTTATGTCAGTCAATCAACGGTGGAGAGCAAAGGCTTTCCACCGTTTTTATTTTCCCTTCAGTATACTTTATATCATATCCGGGAGGAAACACTTATGCAGAATATCAGCGATATCGCCGCACGCATCCGTGAGCTGCGTGAGGTATGTGACTACACCGTAGAACAGCTTGCACAGGAGCTGGGGATCTCCCCTGAGGTTTATGCCGCCTATGAGAAGGACGGCGATTTCCCCATCAGTGTGATCTATGAGATCGCCAATATGTTCCGTGTGGATTTCAATGAACTGGTCACCGGTGAGCCAAGCCGTCTGGATACCTACCATGTGGTACGCAGCGGCGAAGGCAGAAGTGTCAGCCGTTTTGAAGGCTACCGCTTCAAGGACCTGGCATTCCGTTATGCCGACAAGATCATGCAGCCCTTGCTGGTCACCCTCTCCCCCTCCGATGAGGCTGCTGCTCTGGTGTCGCACAGCGGTCAGGAGTTCAACTTTGTACTGCGTGGCACCATTGCCCTGACCTTTGATGATCAGGAGATCATCCTGAAGGCCGGCGACAGCATCTACTTTAACCCCAGCCATCCTCACGGTCAGCGCTGCGTCGGCGAAACCGATGCAACCTTCCTGACCATGATCGCCGAATAAGTATCCAAAAGACAAGGAGTGTAATCAAATGCTGCTGGACCGATATCTGCCTCGCATTGAATTTGATTCTTATGAAGACTTTAAGCAGAATTACCGTGTCAACGTGCCCGAAGATTTTAACTTCGGCTATGACATCGTGGATGCATGGGCAGAGCAGGAGCCCGAGAAAAAGGCTTTGCTGTGGCTGAGCCACGAGAAGGAAGAAAAAACCTTCACCTTTACCGATATTTCCAAGCTTTCCAACCGTGCCTGCAACTATTTCAAGAGCATTGGCCTGAAAAAAGGCGATGTGGTGCTGCTGATCCTGCGCCGCCGCTGGGAATACTGGGTCATTGCTACCGCACTGCATAAAATGGGCGTCATTCTCATTCCCGGCAACCTGCTGTTCACCAAAAAGGATATCGTCTACCGCGGTGATATGGCAGGTATTTCCGCCATTTTCTGCTGCGAGGATGCCTATGTGCGTTCTCAGGTATCTGCTGCCGCCCCCGAGATTCTTTCTCTCCGGAAGGTAGTTGCTGTGGGCGAGCCCTTTGAGGGCTGGGATTTCTTCACCGATGAGATCGAGAAATATCCCGACACCTTCCCCCGCCCCACCGGCGAGGATGCAACCCGTTGGGATGAAACCGCTATCATTTACTTTACTTCCGGTTCCACCGGTATGCCCAAGATGGTCTGCCACAATCACGCCCACCCGCTGGGTCATATCGTAACGGCAAAATACTGGCATCAGGTGCAGGAAAACAAGCTCCATATGTCTATTTCCGATTCCGGCTGGGCAAAGTTCGGCTGGGGTAAGATCTACGGCCAGTGGATCTGCGGTGCTACCATCTTCTGCTATGACTTCATCGGCAGATTTGAACCCAAGGATATTCTGGAGGTCATCAGCAAATACCGCATTACCACATTCTGTGCGCCGCCCACCATGTATCGCTTTATGCTGCAGGAGGATATGACACAGTACGATCTCTCCTCTATCCAGAATTTCTGCAACGCAGGTGAACCCCTCAACCCCGAGGTGTTCAACCGTATGTATGAGCTGACCGGCAAAAAGATGCGGGAAGGCTTCGGTCAGACCGAAGGTACTGTGCTGCTTGCAAACTTCCCCTGGATCGACCCCAAGCCCGGTTCCACCGGCAAGCCATCTCCTCTGTATAACATCCACCTGCTGCGCGGCGACGGCACTGTGGCAGAGGACGGCGAAGAAGGCACCATTATGATCTGCGGCATTGATAAGGAACGCCCTGTGGGTCTGTTCACCAGCTATTATAAAAACCCCGAAATGACCAGAGATGTGCTGGGCGGTGAAAACTACGATACCGGCGACGTTGCCTGGAGAGATTCCAACGGCTACTACTGGTTTGTGGGCAGAAACGATGACGTGATCAAATGCTCCGGCTACCGCATCGGACCCTTTGAGGTGGAAAGCGCACTGCTGACACACCCGGCAGTTGTGGAATCCGCCATTACCGGTGCCCCCGATCCCGTCCGCGGTCAGGTGGTCAAGGCAACCATCGTGCTGGCAGAGGGCTATACACCTTCCCCCGAACTGACCAAGGAGCTGCAGAATCATGTGAAAAAGGCCACTGCACCCTACAAGTATCCCCGTGTGATTGAATACGTGGATGAGCTGCCCAAAACTCTGGGCGGCAAGATCAAACGTGCGGAAATTCGTAAAACAGACGAAACCGCCAAATAACTCCTTCTATATTGCACAGAAAGGATTTACCTGATTATGAAGATTTGTTTCTCTACTTTGGGCTGCCCTGATTTTGATTGGTCTGATGTTTATTCCATGGCAAAGGATCTGGGCTTTGACGGTATTGAGCTGCGTTCTTTGGGTATGCCTGTGGATCCCTTCCGCAGCAAGCCCTTTACCGGCGCACAACTTGCCAAAACTGTACAGAAGCTCACTCAACTGCATCTGGAGATCCCCTGTGTCAGCTCCAACTGCTGCCTTGCAGATGCCGCACACGCCGACAGAACCAAGGAAGAACTGATGGCTTGTATGGAACTGGCACAGGCTCTGGGCTCTCCCTACATCCGTGTGCTGGGTGACCTGAACCCCGCACCTGCCGGCTATGTGGATGACGATGCCGTTGCTGCTGCCCTGGCTGCACTGATCCCCGAAGCAGAGAAATATAACGTGACCCTGCTGGTAGAAACCAACGGTGTCTATGCAGATACTGCAAGACTGAAGGCTTTGCTGGAAAAGGTGGGACATCGCCGTGTGGCTGCTCTTTGGGATATTCATCACCCCTACCGCTACATGAACGAAGCCCCCGAAACCACCGTTGCCAATCTGGGTGAATACATTAAGTTTGTACACGCCAAGGATAGTGCCACCGAAAACGGCAAGACCGTTTATCATCTCACCGGCGAAGGTGATATGCCGCTGAATGCCATGATGGAGGCACTGGGTACCATTCACTACACCGGTTATGTTTCTCTGGAATGGGTCAAGCGTTGGATGCCTGAACTTTCCGATGCTGCCATTGTATTCCCTTGCTTTGCGGAATACATGGCAAAATATCGCCACAGCCACAAGCACCCCCTGCAGACCAACAATGCAGGCACCGGCCAGTATATCTGGCCCAAGGAGCGTCTGATCTCCTATACCTTCCCTGATGTACTGGATCGTATCTGTGAGGAATTTCCCAATCAGTATGCTTTCCGCTACACCGAGCTGGATTACACCAGAACCTACCCTCAGTTCCGTGATGATGTGGATACCTTTGCCCGTTCTCTCATTGCCATGGGCGTGGGCAAGGGCGATCATGTTGCCATCTGGGCTACCAATGTACCTGCATGGTATATCACCTTCTGGGCAACCACCAAAATCGGTGCGGTACTGGTTACCGTAAACACCGGCAACAAGATCCACGAAACCGAATATCTGCTGAAGCAGTCCGATACCCACACTCTGGTGATGGTGGACGGCTTCAAGGGTACCGATTACAACGAGATCATCCAAACCCTCTGCCCCGAGCTGAAGGATTGCAAGCCCGGTGAGCTGAAATCCAAAAAATTCCCCTTCCTGAAGAATATTGTTACCATCGAAAGCCGTCAGCCCGGCTGTTATACCTGGGATGAGGCTGTGGCACTCTCCCGCAATGTACCCCTCACCGAGGTGGAAAAGCGTCGTCGTACCATCCACAAGGATGATGTGGCAAATATGCAGTATACCTCCGGTACCACAGGCTTCCCCAAGGGTGTTATGCTCACCCACTACAATGTGGTCAACAACGGCAAGGCCATCGGTGACTGTATGGATCTTTCCACCGCAGACCGCATGATGATCCAGGTGCCTATGTTCCATTGTTTCGGCATGGTGCTGGCAATGACTGCCTCCGTGACCCATGGTACCACCATGTCCCCCATTACCGCATTTTCTCCCAGAAAGGGTCTTGCCTGCATCAATCAGGAGAAGATCACCTGCTTCCACGGCGTACCTACCATGTTCATCGCCATGCTGGGTCATGCGGATTTCGACAAAACCGATTTCTCCCATATGCGTACCGGCATTATGGCAGGTTCCCCCTGCCCCATCAAGACCATGGAAGAGGTCATCGAGAAGATGCATATGTCCGAGATCTGCATTACCTATGGTCAGACAGAAGCTTCTCCCGCCACTACCATGAGCAAGACCACTGATTCCATTGAAACCCGTGTGAACACCGTAGGCGGACCGATCTTTGGTGTAGAGTGTAAGATCGTTGATCCCGATACCGGCGAGGAGCTGCCCGATAACGTGGATGGCGAGTTCTGTGCCCGCGGCTACAACATTATGAAGGGCTACTACAAAATGCCCGAGGCCACCGCTGCCGCCATCGACAAGGACGGCTGGCTCCACTCCGGTGACCTTGCACGCCGCCTGCCTGACGGCAACTTCAAGATCACCGGCCGTATTAAGGATATGATCATCCGCGGCGGCGAAAACATCTACCCCAAGGAGATCGAAGACTTCCTGTATACTCATCCCGATGTCAAGGATGTACAGGTCATCGGCGTACCCGATGAACAGTACGGTGAGGAGATCATGGCTTGCGTCATTCCTCAGGAGGGCTGCAAAACAACCGAGGAAGAGCTGAAGGAATTTGTCCGCACCCACATGGATAAGTGCAAGACCCCCCGCTATGTGGTGTATGTCAAGGAATTCCCCATGAATGTTGCCGGCAAAATTCTGAAGTATAAGATGCGTGAATGGGCTGTGGATCTGCTGAATCTGCAGAAGGCCAACAGTATTGAAACTGCCTGATTTCTTTTGCAATCCTCACAAAACCATGTGAGGATTGCTTGTTTTTACTCGCATACAGAATAGGGAATCCCCTTTCCCTCATTTTCATTATGACAGGAGTATGACTATTATGGTCCAAAACGCACCTGCTGCTGCCGATATCGGCACGACAGCCTCACAAAAACCACGGTTTGTAGGTATTGATATCATCAAGATACTGGCACTATTTCTGGTGGTGTGTATCCATATTTTCCTATATACGGGCTTTTATTACGAACCCATTACCCCAAGCTTTGGAGCAACACCCATCCCTTTTTTGTGGATCGCATACAATTGCGTTCCCCTGTTTATGATCACCACAGGATACCTGATGAAGAACAAGACGCTCTCCAAGGATTATTACAAGGGTCTGATCCGTATTCTGGTGATCTATCTGATCTGCAGCCTGATCTGTGTACAGTTCAACATATGGCATTTCAAAAAGGAATACACCCTATGGACTTTCCTACGCGGTATGATCATGTTCAACAATGCCAACTATGGATGGTATATTGAATACTATGTAACGATATTCCTGCTGATCCCCTTTATCAATGCGGCATTCAATTCGCTGCCCAGCCAAAAACAGAAGCTGACCATGGTGGTTTCCGTGGTGCTGGTGACCATTGTTGCCCAGAGTCTGTACATTGGCCACGATTTTGCCACGCAGATCAAACTGGTACCCGGTTATTTCCAAAGACTTTATCCTGTGGCTTATTATCTCATTGGATGCTATATCCGTGAGTATCCCCCCAAGCGCAATCTGCAGAATAAGCTGCTGGCCATTGCTTTGTTCCTGATGGCACTGGCATGGCTCTGCACCACCTCTTATAACCAATCTCTGCAGAACGTAGACAACAATAACGTATTTTTCTCCTGGCGGTACAAAGATTACGGCTCTTGGCCCATTATGTGCATGAGCCTTGGTATCTTCCTGCTGCTGTTTGATATCACCTGCAAAGCAAAGCCCGTCTGCAAGATCCTGAAGGTACTGGGAAATTCCACACTTGCCACATACCTGGTTTCGTATGTGTTTGATTCTATCTGCCATGGAAAAAATTCGGGGGCATACCCCACAGTTGCCGAACGGCTGCAGCACGCACCGCTGCTTGCGCTGAAGATCTTTGGCTACTCGCTGTGCATCGGTCTTGCCATTCATGGGCTGTATGATCTGTGCGCATGGGGCATCGGCAAGCTTGCCGCCAAAAGAAAAAAGCCTGCTGCCCAATAACAAAAAGACCTCGGAATCCGCTTCCGAGGCCTTTTTTTATCGT
Organism: Ruminococcus sp.; assembly: GCA_015066805.1. Classification (GTDB taxonomy): domain Bacteria; phylum Bacillota; class Clostridia; order Oscillospirales; family Ruminococcaceae; genus Firm-04. Next base: position 25,984 of record SVNP01000011.1, read on the forward strand.
TCAATGGGTACTGCACAACCCAGGCTGAGAGAATACAGACAGCATTCCGTAACGGGCTTGCCTGTCAGCAGCTCCAAAGCCGCAGCATACAAGCGTAATTGTTCGCTGTAACGCTCCTGCAAGATTTGTGCTGTAACATTGCGGTCGGTTTTATAATCTACCAGCACATAACCTTCGCCCTCCGCAAATACCAGATCCATAATGCCAATGAGCAGACCCGGTGTACCTGCATATTGTGCGGCGATCTCCTGCATACTTTCGCCAAGCTGCAGATCAGCGATCCGCACCGTGAATTTCTGCTCCCGCAATACCTGCGGCGATGCGGCAATGCGTGCATACAGCGGTGAGTTGAAAAACTCATGCAGATCCGAAGCTGCCACAGCCTTTGCCTGCTGTGCGGTCAGCTTGCCCCGCTGTTCCAATGCAGCGATCTCCCCCTGCATATCGGCAGCAGCCTTGGAGAAATCAGCGTACTCCATAAAGGTATGCAAAGCTGTACCACGTTCCGCACCCGTCAGGCCATGCACATTCCTTGTAAAAGCAGGGCGGCGCAGCGGCATGGAGAAATCCTCCTTTTTTACCAGCTCGGAAACGCCGTATTTGGCAGTCAGCCCTGCAGTTGCAGAGGTATACCGCCATGCACAGTGTACCTGCATTTTTTCCAGCAGTTCCGCATTACAGCCGATGGCTTGCGCTTCTTCCTCCTGTTTGGTATCCGCCAGCACCGCTTCGCCATCTATAATTCCAATGCCCAGGGGCTGCATGGAAGTATCTGCGGAACAAGCAATGCCCAAAGCCTTTCGCAGCGCATCACAGGAGGGATGACGGATCAAAGCCATCAGAAGCCAATCCCGCATAGAATTTGCAAAGCCTGTCAGCATATTGCTTTGTCCCCCAAAGGTTTCCTGCATCACAGCATAGGAGGCAGCACGCTCCATAACGGATTTACCATAGCAAATAGGCAGAATCAGATGCTCACGGGCACGGGTAAGAGCCACATACAGCAGGCGCATTTCCTCGCTGAGGGATTCCTGATGATTCTGAGCGGCAATGACCTCATAGGGTAAGGTCTGTCCAATGGTGTACTGCTGCGGATCCCGCAGACGGAAGCCAAAGCCAAGATCACTGTGATACCGATAGGGCGGTGCAAGATCGTTGCGGTTGGTGAAGGAGGTTTCGGAATGGGCAAGGATCACAAAGGGAGCCTCCAGACCCTTGGATTTGTGAATGGTCTTGATGCTGACCACATCGCCGGTACCTGCCAGTACACCGCCGCCATCCAGATCGCTTTTTCTCTGCAAAATGGCATCCAGATACCGCAAAAAGGCTGACAATCCGCCGCCGCGGTTGGATTCAAACTGTCGGGCATAGCCAAGCAAAGCACGCAGATTGGCTTTCTTTTTGGCACCATCTCCCGCAAGCTGCATCATACCCAGAAAATCCGTGTGATGATACAGACGGCGAATGAGCTGTTCGGGCGTTTCCACAGCCGAATACAGCCGCATGGATTCCAAAAATGCCAGATAGTCGCTGCAGCGTTTGACAAAATCCGCATCATAGCTTTGCGGTGTTTCGGTGATTTTCCGCAAGCCGCCGAACAAGCTGCCCTTTCGGTCAGCCAGACGGATCAGGATCAGATCATCGGTGGTAAAGCCCATCATGGGAGAAAGCATTGCCGCCGCCATGGGAACATCCAGCAGCGGATTATCCACCGAGCGCAGCAGCTCCAGCAGCAAAGTAATCTCGGGAGATTGCAGATAGCCGCCCGACTCCACCGCACAAACAGGAATATGCTCTGCGGTCAGTGCATCGGCAAAGCGGCCCATACGGGTGTTGGTACGCAGCAAGATCAGGAAATCCTTTGGGGTACAAGGGCGCATAGAGCCATCCCGCTGCTGTACAGGTGTCCCCTGCTCCAAATGCTGACGGATCCGCTTGGCAACCGCTTCTTCCTCAAAACTCTGTCTGCCGTTGGTGGGCAGCATCAGCAGCTCCACAGGGCGTTCCGCCGGAGCATATTCTGCCCCCATCTCCAGTGCTTCTTCCTTGGTATACCGGATCTCACCCACTTCTTTGGTCATCAGCATACCAAATACATGGTTCACGCAGTCGATCACTTCTTGTGCGCTGCGGAAATTCCGATTCAGGTAGATACAGGTATTCTGCTCCAGCATAGGGCCTACATAGGCAGCAGATTCCTCCATGGCCCGCATAAAGTTTGCGGGATTGGCTGCCCGAAACCGATAAATACACTGCTTGCTGTCACCCACCACAAACAGATTATCTCCGTAACGCTCTGCGGAGCCGTTACGGGAAAGCATACGGAAGATCAGATCCTGCTGATTGTCCGCATCCTGAAATTCATCAATCATCAGGATATCATACTGCTCCGAAAGCTGCTGTGCAAGAGGCGTTTTGCTCAGGCTGCCGTCCTCGTTCCGATTGGCAAGCAGCTTAAGCGTCAGTTTCATGGCATCGGCAAAGCCAACCACACTGCGGGCGCATTTTTCCTCCCACAGCAGCGCATCAAAGCGCAGCAGCAGCCGATACATGGCCATCAGCAAAGCACCGTGTCTGGGCAGATCCTCCCTTGCAAACCGCAGGGGCAATGCCCAATGCTCCAGATCCTTAAGATGCTGCATAGCGGTAGAACGCATGGTCGTTACCACGGCTTTGGCTTCATCTATGCCGGGGCCTTTTTTCCGTACAGTAACCATACGGCTGAAGGGAAGATGATACAGGCAATCTGCCAAGGCTGCCGCATCCTCACGATTCAGAGCGCATAAAGCATCCAAAGCATATTGCAGCTCTGTGGAAAGCAGTGCATCCAGCTTTTCATTTTCCAGAGTATCCGCTGCATGTATGGCAGCACGGTACATCCGAATGATCCCTTCCAGTTCCTCACGGATAAAGCCAAAGGCTTTTTGCGGCAGATCTCCCTGCTCCATCTGCTGTGCGGCCTGAGCAAGCAGCGTCAGCCCAAAAGGTATGGATTCCACATCCCGATACACCGAAAGCAGCATCCGATCCAAATCCTGATCGTTTTTGTCGCAGAAAGCCCCCAGCAGCAAAGCACGATCTTCCGCTGCCTGTGCATCTCCTGCCAATGCCGCCCCATAGAGCTGTTCAATGGCTGCACTCATGCAATCGGTACGCAGACCACCTTCTTCGGCATCTTCTATGATGCGAAAACCCGGAGCAATATCCAGCAGAGAAAAATGCTCCCGCAGCAGATCAAAGCAAAAGCTGTGGATGGTGGAGATCTTTGCACTTTGCAGCATGGTTTGCTGACGACGCAGCCATACGTTGCCCGCAGAATCTTCCAGCTTGGCGGAAAGTGCCATATCCAACCGCTGCCGTACTTCTGCAGCGGCATCGTTCGTAAAGGTCACCACTACTACACGCTCCGCAGGTGTGGGATGCATCTCATCTGCCAGCAGTTGAATCAGACGTTCAACCAGAACCGAGGTTTTACCGCTGCCTGCTGCCGCACTGACAACCAGTGATGCACCTCTTGCAAGAATAGCGGCTTCCTGTTGGTCTGTCCAGCCCATTATACATCCTCCTTTCCGTCAGCCTGTGTGTTGCCGTTCATAATGTCCTCCATGGCTGCCAGCACGGTTTTCTCGTTTTCGGGATACCGCGGGACGATCTCATGGGTAATGCCTGCACCGCAGATGCTTGCAAAATCACAATAACGGCAGGCATCGGTGTAAAAAGGCATTTCACTTTTCTTTTTCATGGGAGAAGGCGCAACGTCACCTTCCAGATAACCTTCAGCGCAGGTTCTGACCATATCCTCAATATACTTCCGCAGATTGCCGAGCTGTACGGCGGTAAATACCTGAGAGTCCGCTGTCAGTACAGGCGCACCTGTACCGGTATCCTCTGCGGCAAGAGCTGCGGGAATATAAACTCCTGCCACATTCTGTTCCATGGCTGTCAGTACACCGCGGTCGCAAAGCACAGTACCGTTCATGCGGAAATGACGATTGAAATACTCTGCAACGGATTGCATATCATCCCGCTGACGATCCACCCCCGGTGAGCCCGAAGGCATATACAACACACCGGCCGGCTGCACCTGCGGATATGCTTGTGCATCATCCAGCAGGGCAAACAGATAAAGCAGCATTTGCAGATTCAGACCGTAATACAGATCTCCCGGATGATATGCCTTGACACCGGTTTTGTAATCCACCACCCGCAGATAGGTCTGTCCGTTGCTTTCACACAGGTCCACACGGTCAACCTTACCATTAAGATACACCGTCATGCCATTAGACAAGGTAAGAGTAAAGGGCGCAATGCCTTCTTCCTCGCCCAGCTTGCCAATGACCAGCTCACAGGCATGGGGCGAAAAAGTCGATTGTGCCATTTCTGCTTGGGTATGCAGCAGCAGAGAAAGCATTTTTTCAGTAACGCCGTGATAATTCTGCAAAAACCTTGCGCTGCGGTTGGTGCCTCCTCCCAGCTCTGTGCGGAGATATTCTGCCGCACACTGCTCTGCGTGCTGCCGCAGATCGCCTTCGGAAAGGGCAAGAAATGCTTCTCTTGCGGGATATTTCGTAAACAGTCGCTCCATGCAATAATGCACCAGATTACCCACCGAAAGATGATTCAGATCCTTCTTTTGGCGTACATACAGCCGCAAACCGTTGGCGCAGAATCCCTTAAAGGGGCATTCCATCAGATTTTCAATTCGGGTGGCAGAAAGCCGCAGGGCATTGCCTGTCAGCTCACGCATCCGCTGCGGGTCGCTGACACGCAGACGAGCAGGATCGGCAGTGCGGCGCAGGCGTTCCAGACGGAGCCTGTCCTCGGGCTGCTGCTCCAGCAGAGCCTTTACTGTTTCCGCATCCTGTCGGTTCAGAAGATAATCCTGTACAAAGCTGTAATATGCCGCACTTTTTGTGGTGACATAAAATTCGGCTCCCAAGGTGTCCGCAAACACCATATCTCGGTTGGGCAGCAGCAATCGGATCTGTGCCAGTACTGCGGCAGGCAGCAGCCGTTTGCCGTTCTCTTCCGCCAAAGGATAAGAAAGATGCAGGTGATGAGATGCTGCCGAAAGAGTCTTGTAAACGATAAGACGTTCATCGGCACAAAGATCACGCACCGATCTTGCCAGATGTACACCCTGCTGCTCCAGCAGGGAACGCTCATGCTCGGTAAACAATCCCCCCGTCTGAATATTGGCCGGAAACTCCCCTTCGATCACACCAAGCACAAAAACGATCTTCGGCGCATCAAAACGGGCAGCAGCAGCCGTCTGCACGGTTACCGCATCCAGCGTCTGGGGGGGAATGGGGATCTGATTCTGCCGCAGTACTGCGGAAAGCAACTCACTCAACTGTGCAAAGGAAAGCACATCTCCTGCAAGAGCATTGTGCATGGTATCCAGCAGCTCCGTAAAGCGGTTCCACAACCGCCGCAGATTTCTTCCGCCGCTGACATCACCCTGTTCGTACATATGAGATGCCAGACCACCCACACGCATGGGGATCCCTGCTTCCTCCATACACTGATACAGTGCAGCACACAAAGCAGAACCATCGGCATTGGCACCCATGCGGCGCAGCTTCAGCACAGGCTCCATGATCTGCATACGCAGGGCTTCCATTCTGCCGTCGGGATCGGTTTCGGGTACAAAGGGCTGCTCCCACAGGGCACCCTCAATATCCCAGGTATAAGCATAATTTTCCAGATCTGCTGCCTGTGCGGGATGCAAAGGGGAAAGCTGCGTCTTCAGATACAGCAAAATATGCTCTGTTGAGGTTTTTTCCGCCAATTGCAGCAAGGCAATGGGCAGCTTCATCACAGCGGTATGCAGTACGCTGCGCCGCAGATCCATGAAATAAGGGATCTCATAGCGGGCAAAGGCTGCTTCCAGCAAAAAGCCGTAACGCTCCAGATCATGGGTCACCACCATGATATCCTTAGCCTGTACCTCCCCCTGATACAGCAGTTCACGGATCTTGGCAGCGGTAAATTCGGCTTCCAGAGTAACATCACGGGCTTCCACCACAGTTACCGCAACGGATTCACCCTCATAAGCAGGGCGGCTGTCTGTAAAGATATGTCGGCTCAGGTGGGCAAGAGAGGGGCACGCAAAGCGATGCTGTTCCTGTAGTAAGTGCTGCTCCACAGGCACACACAAAGCATCTGCCATTCGTCTGAGCTGTCTGCAGGTAGTGTTCACCGCATCAAAACGGGAATAGTCGGGTGCATCGAGGTCATCGGTTCGCAAAGCCACCCAGACTTCCTCTGCATCCCGCAGCATGACCTCCAAAATAGCATACTGATCCCCTGTAAAAGATTCAAATTCATCCAAGAACACCGTACAGCCCTTCAGATATCCGCTGCCATCTGCCAGTGCCGCAGCCATCATGGGATCACAAAGGGTATCCCGCAGGCCGTGGCGTTCCAGCTCCTGCAGATAATCCGCATAAATGCGCGCCATATCCAGTGCTTTTTCACTGAATACGCCATCGGTGCTGCCTGCAGCCAACGCAAGCTGTTCGGGGGTATTGCCCGATTGCATCAGCTCGGTCAACTGCTTCTGCATCTCCGGCAGGAAAGTGGGGCGCATGACTTGGGTATCATAAAACCGCAGAGCATGGCTCTCACCCAACCGATGCAGTACACGGTGCAGCACAATGGTTTTGGTCACGTCATCGGCTGCATCTCCGGGGGCATCGGCAAGATGCTCCAGAATTTCCGTGGTAAAGCTACGGAAGCTGCCTGTAACACAACGATTAAACGCAGCAGCCCCAAGCATCTCATACAAATTTTTATCGTAAGTAAAGGCAAATTGTTCGGGCACCAATGTACGCACCTGTCCGTCTGCATGCAGCCTTTGCGCCAACTGCTGCATCAGCATAGTGGATTTTCCGCAGCCTGCGCCGCCCAGCACCAGATGTAACTTCATTTGCTTTTCCTCTTTTCTTTTGATGATTCTGTTACCGCAGCCATTCCCAAACAAAAAGGAACAGCAATATCCCCCAAATGCTTATGGGGCAAGCCGGCAGATGCAGCAACAACAACGAGAGTACAATGGTGACCGTCACCGACCAGACCCGCCATATGCTTCGCAGATGATGACCCTGTGCCGCTCCCAGAACACCATCCAGCAGCCAGTACAGCAGCGTGCCGCCATCAGTGCAGCGGTACGGCAGCAGATTACACAAGGCAGTGGCGAACTGCCACATGGCGGCATCTGCCATGCCCAGAAGCATACACACACAGCCCACCGCCAGATTCATTCCTGCACCTGAAAGCAGCATCACGGCCTGCTGCACAGGCGGATATAACGTCAGATGCTCCCCGCCCAGTTCCATGCCCAAGGCAGAGATCCGCAGGGTACGGGGATGACAGCCAAAATACCATAAAGCCGCAAAATGTGACCCTTCATGCAGGATGCAGGCAAGGCACATTTGCAAAACGGCCGGCAGCGGGAGCATCATACATAGCATGGCTCCCAGTGCCGGCGCAGTAAAATCAATGCGGAGCTGCACACCCAAAATCGTTACACAAACCATGAAACAACCACCTGCAGCCATTCTTCCGCAGTAGGCGATGCCTCACAAAGAGAACGCCAACGCTCCAGCAAAAGAATGCTATATGTAGGGCAGCACCAATGCATCACCCAGAACAGCAATGCGGCACTGACCGCCAGCAGCCCTTGGGTCGCCATATGATCCTGCAGGTATTGTGATGATCTGCTGTTTGCAGCTTCCATATTCAAAGCCCTCCCCCATAGGAATATATTGCATCCTATGCGGGATCATCCACCGATATGTACGGGTATTGCGTATTCTGCCAAGGCAGCCTGCAACGTATCCGTGACCCGCTGCCGCAGAGGCTCAGGGCTAAGGATCTGCACACTGCTGCAATACTGTACTGCCCAACGGAACATATCGTCTTCGTTGACAGAAACCATAACTGTTACATCCGTTTCTGTGGCATCGGAAAACTGTACATCCTCCCCGAAATAATCCATCACATCATTGATAATACTGCGACAGGCACGGAAGCTGACAGGAATGCTCTCACCGGTAAACATATAGATATGTTCTGACATATGCTTGGCAAACACCGCAGCCTCGGATACGTCGCAAGGGTCTGCGGGGGTTTCTGTTATACGAATATTGCGGATGCGGTCTACCCGATAGTTTGCAAGGCCTTCATACTTTACATTATTGCAGATGAGATAATATCTGCCGTGCATGGCTGCAAGCTGATAGGGATTGACCTGATATTCCCGCACTGTACCGTCTTCGCGGCGGCGGGCATGGAGCTTTTTATCAATATCATAGCTGCAGTATTCAAACACCACCTGCTGCTGCTGCCTGATGGCCTCATCCAGCACATCAATGGTGTAAAACAACTGCGGATTTGCTGCGGTATTGGGTGTGGCCGCATAAATATGCTGCAAGCCGGAGCGAAAATGCGTACTGGAAAGCCCTTCCAGCTTGGCGATGAGCTCACAACGCTGAGCTGCGGGAAGCTGTTTGGAAAACAACAGACTGTCGATCATCAGGCGCAGCTCGCCGGTGCTGAATTCATGCTCCAGATACCAGTCTGTACAAACGATCTCCTCGGTACCGTCGGGATTCTTTCGTTTGGATTCCGTAAACCCCAAAGGCACGCCTGCCTCCACAAGATCATTGAGATTGCGGCGAATGGATTTTCGATCTGCCTGAACACCATATTTTCTTTTCAGCAAACGACCAATGTCGCTTTGGGACAACCGATGTTCCTCATCGGAATATTGCTTCATAATTTCCAACATCAGAAGGATCAGTCGGTTTTTATGATTGGTTGACTCCATTGCAGATACTTCCTTTCGTCCTGTTTCCAGATCAAAAACGTCATGTCATACACTTAGTTTTATTATACACCAAAAAGAAAGAACTGTCAATGGATAGCCGAATATTTGATGTACCATTTATGGTACATCCTACACATGAAAAAGAATGCTTCAAACAGATGAAACAGTGATTGCTGTTAAGAAAGCATCACTTATGCAACAAATAATCTTCAAGCAATTGGATACCGATACTGCCCTGCCGCAGCAGCTTTCTTGCTTCCTCCACTGAAAACCAGCAGGCATCCTCCAGTTCACAGGAAAGGCGTAATGCGCCCTCCCTGACCCGCACGCCAAAGCCAAACATCAACTGATCCCGTTTATCATAGAAATAGCTTTTGACAAAGCGTACCTGCACTGCCGTCAGGCCGGTTTCCTCCAGCACCTCGCGGCGAGCGGTTTCCTCAATGGTTTCGCCCTGCTTCACATATCCTGCCACGCTGATATAGCGCCCCTGCACCTCCGGCTGGCGGATCAGCAGCACACGGTCACCGGTTTCGTTCATCACCGTACAGATAACGCAGGGATACGAAAACGAAAACCACGGCCGATCACACTGCACGCAAAAGGGCACAAGGCCTTCATCACCGATGGGTCTGGGCTCCAGTGCTTCACCGCACATAGGGCAATGCCGAAACTGCATACACATCCTCCTTTACAAAAAGCACGGCACCACTTCAGGATGCCGTGCTGTCCGTTTTACTTTCTGCTGCGGGAGCCGCCCTTACGCTCGCTGCCCCGCTTCAGGTCGCAGATATTTTCCTCACTGTGCTGCTTGAACCGCAGCAGCATATCTTCAAAGGTCATTTCCGATTGCGGCACGCTGCGCTTCGGCTCCCAAACACGGGGCTTGGGGGCTTCGCGGCGTTTTTTCTGCCGCTGCTCCTGTGCCTGCTCCTCGCCTGCGGCTGCCTGCTTGATGGACATACTGATCTTACCCTGAGGCGTTACGCCGATGACCTTTACTTTTACGGTATCGTTTTCAGACAGATAATCGTGGATATCCTTGACAAAAGAATTGGTGATCTCGGAGATATGCACCATACCGGTAACGGCTTTGGGTTCTCCTTCACCGGTTACCTCAACAAATGCGCCATACTGGGTAATACCCTTGACGATACCCTCATAGATCTGTCCGACTTCAAGCTGCATAGCTTTGCTACCTCACTGTTTCAAGTATATGAAGCGTCTGTTTTCAGTGCCTCAATCTCTGGAAGCGTCATAGAAACGGCGCTCATTGGGATATGCGTAATTCAGCTCCTCGATGGCGACCTTTTCCATATAGGCCTTCATGTCGTCATCCTCCAGAATCCGAAGCAGCTCGGCATTTTCGGCCTGTTCCACAGCGGTGGCTGCTTTGATCTCCTCAAGCTCACGGTTTTTCTGCTGCAAGGTATGGAAGCTGCTGATCATGGAGATCAAGCAAACGACGGCAAAGGTTCCGCCTGCCACCAAACCGATCACATATTTCAAAATTGCCCGCCGACGCTCTTTTGCGTTTCTGCGGCGCATACCTTTATTTCGTTCCATAACACACTAGCACACTCTCTTCGCTGATATCATTCGATACATTTCGGCAGTGTTCGACACTGCTCCTTATCTTGTACATTATAACGCAAAACCGTCTGTTGGTCAAGCATTTTCCGACATTTTTCGCAATTTTTTCTTTTTTTCGGGAGTTCCTACAAAAACCGACCTGATTTTTTGCCAAATCCCACAACAAATTTGATGCGAACATTTGTGCAACATAGCTCTACCGTGTCGGATCCTGCTGAAGATCCTGCTCATTACGGATCCCACGGTACAACAATAGATGACAAATCCGCAGAAGCAGCCTAAGGCATCATAATAGCGCAATGCGCTGCGAGCGAACACCACTGCGTAGCACTGCACCAGCAAGGCACCTGCAAACACCAGCAGCACATCCTCCAAAAAGACGACGGCAGCATGGTGGGGCAGCAAGCATCGCAGCAGCCGCAGACCATCCCACAGCAGACCCAAGGGCAGCCCCAGCAGACAGCTCCCCAAAAACAGCCAAGTTTCCTGATGTACGGTAAAAAACTGCTCGGGAATTTCCATCAGCGGAACAACCTCCCCAGCAAATGCACGGGAGCCTGTCTGTCACGGTCGCCGTAGCGCAATGCCCAGATCTCTCCTTCCACCGAAACTTCACCCGATTCCACGCTCATACGGTTCATATGCAGATTTTTTCCCAGAATCGTCAGCTCACCCAATTGTGTATACACCACCACGGCACGTTCATCAAAGCTGTCGATTTCCGTTACGCCTGTCAGCAGCAGATGATTTCGGTTTTCCAGAATGGCATGGTGAATGCCGCTGTTGCCTTGTTCTGCCATAATGCAGCACACCTCCTTTTGATATCTGTATTATTCTATGCTGCCTTGGGAAGTTTCAGAACGCAGATGCTTTCATGCGACAAAAAAACGCTGCGATCTGTAAAAAGACCGCAGCGTTTGTGCATATGCTGTTTATTTTGGAGATACGGTTACGGTGTAGGAATCTCCTGTTACCTCGCCGATGGTAATGGTCACACCGGGGTCAATGGCTTCGTTGCCGCTGCCATCATACCAGCCAAAGCCGGATACGCTGTTGTTGATGACAGAACCAGTTTTGAACACACCGCCGCCATCATTGACCAGACGGATCAGACGAATGCCTTCATCATTGTAATCGGTATAGTAGGAGCCGTTCTGATACTTCAGGTAGCTGCCCCAGTAATCGCTGAACATTTCTGCATGGATATGGAATGCACAGATACCGCTGTCAATGGTCTGCCACCATGAGTTTTTGATCATGGCATTGTTGCCCTGATCGGTACCGTACTCCAGAATAAAGTATTCGGAGCAATAGTTTTCATTCAATGTGCCATAAGGAATGATCAGGCAATTGCCGTCATCGGTCTGGGCATTGTGCAGCGTAAAGCTCTGGGTACCCTTGGCAGGATCATACACCTGGATCTGATCCTCACGGAACCAGCCCAGCATCAGCTTGGAGAATGCGGAAAAATCGGACTGGGCATCGGTATCCATCAGCTCGGTACCGGCAGAGCCGTGCATACCTTCCGCATCATTAGAATAGTACAAATAATAATCCGGCAGACCCATGCAGTGACCCATCTCATGCAAATAAGTTGAATTGAAATCCACAGGATTGGAGGGTACTGCATAACCGGTAATGATATTGCCCACAGCAACACCATCCACACGGTAAGCAGCGTCACCAAAGGCACCGGAGCAAGGCCACCAATAATCGTTGCTGGCACTTTCCGGCACACAGATCAGCGTTGCATCAATGCGGCCGTCATTATCGGCATCATACTTGGTGAAATCTTCGCTGTCCTTAAAGGCCTCATAGCATTCTTCTACAATGCGAACCTTATCATCATTATATACAGAGATGCTGTTTTGTGCGGTATAGGCAAAGGTTTTGCCTGTCAGACGGAAGCTGCCCTTGGAAGAACGCTCATAGAATGCGCTCATGCTCTCAAAGGGATAGTTTGCGGAATTGGGATCAGCAGGACCAAAGGCGATCTGATCGACCTGCTCTGCGGAAAGCTTATTGCCAAACTGACAATCGGGAAAATCAATGTAGAAGATCACCAGATTACCTGTGACATCACTAGGCAGAGAGCTGTTCACCTGTGCAATGGGCGGTGTAATGAACTTGCTTTCCACATCGGGGATCGTAACCTCCTCATAAATGCCGATCCATTCCATCTGCTGCATCACACAACGCTTCAGCAAGGTCAGATCCACGGCATTGAGCATGGCATTTTCGTTCATATCCGCCAAAGCTGCCACATCGGGAGAAATACTCTCCAGCATAGCAATATGCTTTTGCAGAATGACCGCATCGGCAACGGTAATGGTATCATCTCCATTGAGATCGCCCCGCCAGCCCACACGAACCCATTCGGTGGCAGCCTGCACGGGAGCAGGCATGGCACTGACCGCCAGTTGTGCTGCTGCAAGGCAGGCAAGCACTTTGTTTCTTAATTTCATACAGAATCCTCCCAGATCAACTATGTATTGTACAATCTATATGTATTTGTACTGATTGTATACTATCATATTTTGATGCCACTGTCAAGGGAATGGAACATTTTGACAATTTTACAGTACGTTCCGCATGAGAACAAGCATAAAAATCCCCACAGAGGCATAACCCTCTGTGGGGTGATTGATACTCAACTTACGCTAATTGTAAAATAAACAGTGACATAATCCAGCATGGGATCTTCCACAGGATAGCCTGCGATATAGTCTGTAACGATGTCAGCATCCGTATTGGTGAGAACACCATCGCCGTCTGCATCCATCAGAGCAAAGCAAACGCCCTCGCCCACATTGGTGGTGGTGATATAGTTCATGAAGTTATTCTCCGTAACAGTCACACCGTTGGCATTGGAAACGATCTGACGAATCAGCGATGCGTCAAAAATACGGATGTTGCCGTCTGCGTTTGCATCACCCACACGGTATACATTGTGCACGGCACACTGGTTGGACATGGAGCAAGAAATGTACTGTTTGTTATCGTTTGTCATCTGATCTACGATTACCGCTTCCAAAGGAGATACATTTGCTGCACTTCCAGTTTTCCTCAGGTAGAATGAAACGATTGCACCATTGGAAGTTATATTGGCTTGAGATATCATTGAAAAGCCCACCGTACCGCTATTATGGTCGGCGTATTTCGCACATAAAATGTTCAAAGGCGTTTGGTGTACGGGCTTATTATCGTCATCCACCACAGGCTCAAAGTTTACATTGTCATAATAGAAACAAACACCCAACCCGGCAAATCCGTTGTTTTGAGCAATGGATAACGTGACCTTGTAGTCGCCGACTTGTGCGCCTACTTCAGCGGCAGTCAACTTTGTGATGCTGACAGACAAATCATTAGCCGCACTTGCTGCCAATGCATCTGCATTGTTTGTGAAAGCAAATGCCACAATTGCGATCAGCGAAAATACGAATGTCATGATAATCTTTTTCATGGTTTTTCCTTTCTGCCCATTGAGAGGGGCGGTCAATCCGTTGGCGGCCTATAGGCGGCCATAATTACTACATGGTCATTGTTTGAAAAACTCCTCGGGAGAAATCGGCTCGTCGGTGGTCAGTGTATAAGAATAATACTGTAGGATAAAAAATGCGTCAAGCGTGTCGATAATACCTTCGCCAATTACCTCGGCTAGCACCGTCTGTTCGTCAGTTAGCGGACTTGGCATATGAAGTACTTCAACGAGGCAGTAATGGTCTAGCACCGCCATTACATCCACCGTATCTACCTTACCATCCATAGTCACATCACCGAGAGAGTAGGTCTCTTCAGCCGCAGCGGGCATAACGCAGGCACCTGCCAACAGGGCAAGGCTTGCAAGGGTTGCAATCAGTTTCTTCATAGTGGTTTCCTCCTTCATTCAGTTATAGGTGTGGGTGGGCTTTCGCCCTCGTACATGGTTTTACTAAAGGTTGTGTGCATTTCTTAGTGCATCGGTTTCACCCCCTCGGAACATGGATACATTTACCTTTCAATTATAGTGTACCATATGTAACGATAATTGTCAAGTATTTATGTAATATTTGGCACGAACGACGCAACTTTGGCACGAACGACGACCAAACAAAAGAAATCTGCGGAAATCATTGACTTTCCCTGAAAAATGGTGTATAGTATGTATGCGTGTATTGACGCAACAATCTGAAGATCCGGCATCTGCCGAAAGGATAAGGTATGAATATCATCATTGTTGGCTGCGGCAAGGTGGGCGAAGCCCTTGCGGAACAGTTAAATGAAAATGGAAACGACATCACAGTTGTGGATATTGACAGTGATCGGGTAGAATACATCGTCAATAAGCATGATGTGTTGGGCGTGGTAGGCAACGGTGCTACCCATGCTACGCTGGAGGAAGCGCGGTCTGAGGATGCCGACCTGCTGATTGCAGTCACAGGCTCCGATGAACTGAATCTGCTTTGCTGCCTGATCGCACAGAAGGCAGGTAACTGCCAGGTCATCGCCCGTGTACGCAATCCGGAATACAGCTCGGAGGCTTCTTATCTGAAGCGGGAGCTGGAGCTGGCTATGGTCATCAATCCGGAACAGGCTGCCGCCGCCGAAATGACCCGAATCCTGCGGTTTCCTTCCGCCATTAAGATCGAAACCTTTGCCAGAGGCAAAATCGAGCTGCTGAAGTTTATTCTGCCGGAGGATTCGCCGCTGGTAGGCTGTACGGTCAAAGAGATCACCACCAAGCTGCACTGCGATGTACTGGTCTGCACGGTGGAACGGGATGACGAAGTCTACATTGCAAACGGTGATTTGCTCTTCCGCAAGCGGGATGTGATCTCCATTATCGCCTCCCCCCAGAATGCGAATCGTTTCTTCCACAAAATCAATTATGTGGCGGATTCCGTCAAGGATGTTATGATCGTAGGTGGTGGTGAGATCAGCTACTACCTGTGCCAGATGCTTACCAGAGTCGGCATCCGCACTACTATTATAGAGAAGAATCAGGCACGCTGCGATGAGCTTTCCATTCAACTGCCGGAAACACTGGTGATCCACGGCGATGCTGCCGATCAGGAGATCCTGCTGGAGGAAGGTCTGGAAACCGTGGATGCTTTTGCGGCATTGACCAATCTGGATGAAGAAAATATACTGCTTTCCCTGTTTGCCAAAAGCAGGAGCAAGGCAAAGCTCATTACCAAAATCAACCGGATTGATTTTGATGAAGTCATCAAAAGCCTTACGCTGGATACTATCATCTACCCCAAAAGCGTGACCTGTGAAAGCATCATCCGCTATGTGCGTGCCATGAAGAACTCTCTCAATAGCAATATTGAGACCCTCTACCATATTATCAAGGGCAAGGTGGAAGCTGCTGAATTCTTCATCCGCCACGATAATGCCCTGACAGGTACGCCTCTGTATCAGCTCCGATTCCGCCCCAATGTACTCATCGCCGGTATTCTGCGGGATAATGCAGTCATCACCCCTAAAGGTCAGGATGTAATCCAACCGGGCGACAGCGTGATCGTGGTTTCCAAGGATCTGGTGCTGAACGATATTACCGATATTCTGCGGGACTGATACACGAATACGGAGCATTACAATATGAATTACAGAATGATCCTTTATATACTGGGTATGCTGCTGATGTTTCAGGCGGCATTTCTGGTGATACCCATTCTCACCGCTTTTTTGTATGGAGAAGCTGTGGTGTGGGTTTATCTGGCAGTAGCTGCCGGATGTCTGGGTGCAGGTTTTCTCATCACCCGATGGAAACCTGCCAAAAAAACGCTGTTTGCCCGTGAAGGCTTTCTTATCGTGGCATTGAGCTGGATCCTGCTGAGTATTACCGGCGCACTCCCCTTTTTCTTCAGCGGAGAGATCCCTCATTTTACAGATGCCCTTTTTGAATCCGTTTCCGGATACACCACCACAGGTGCCAGTATTCTTACCGAGGTGGAAAGCCTTTCCCACGCAGCATTGATCTGGCGCAGCTTTACCCACTGGATCGGCGGTATGGGCGTGCTGGTATTTATTATGGCGTTTCTGCCCCTTTCCGGCGCACAGAATATGCATATCATGAAAGCGGAAAGCCCGGGACCATCTGTGGGTAAACTGGTACCCAGAGTGCGTACCACCGCATTTCTGCTGTATGCCATCTACTTTGCCCTGACCGTTTTGCAGCTCATCTTACTGCTGTGCGGCGGTATGAGTTTTTTTGAAGCGATCAATACGGCATTTGCTACGGCAGGCACCGGCGGTTTCGGAATAAAGAACGATAGTTTAGCAGGCTACTCCAACTATATTCAGATCGTAACGACCGTGTTTATGCTGCTGTTTTCTGTGAATTTCAACTCCTACTATCTGCTGCTGCGCGGCAAATGGAAGGAATCTCTCACCGATGAAGTCAAGCTGTTCGGCGGCATTGTCCTTGTTACCATCGCCCTGATCACATGGAATATCCACGATCTGTTTGGCTCTTTGGGAGAAGCACTGCGACATGCCGCCTTTACGGTAGCTTCCCTCATTTCCACCACAGGCTTTGCCACCGCTGATTTCAACCAGTGGCATGAGCTTTCTCAATCGCTGCTGGTACTGATCATGTTTGTAGGTGCCTGTGCCGGCAGTACAGGCGGCGGTCTGAAGGTCTCCCGTATTCTGATCCTTCTGAAAAGCTGGAGCCGTGAGCTGAAAAGCACGCTGCACCCCAAGCAGGTAAAGCCTATTGCCGTAGACGGTCATGCAGTGGATCGTGAAGTCGTACGCTCTGTACATTCCTATGCAGTATGTTATGTCGGAGTCTTTGTGGTTTCGCTGCTGCTGCTGACGCTGGATGATACCGACCTGATCACCACATTTACAGCCGTAACCGCTACGCTGAACAACATCGGCCCCGGTTTGGAGATGGTTGGTCCCACAGCCAATTACGCATTTTTCTCCGTACCCGCAAAGCTGGTGCTGATTTTTGATATGCTGGCAGGTCGTCTGGAGCTGCTGCCCTTGCTGCTGCTGTTCAGACCCTCCACCTGGAAACGATAACAAAAAATCGCCGCTGAATTTTTCCGTTCAGCGGCGATTGATTTTATCAGGCTTTTTCAGTATCCTTCTCAGTGCCGTCACAGAGGGCGGCGGCACGGGCAAGGGCAGCATCAATATCCGTACAGATATTATCCGCACCTAGCTTAGCTATCAGCCCGGCTTTTTCCATGGCTTTGGCAGGCTGCTCGTTGAGGTGAGAGAAGATCACAGAGATCTTGCTCTTTTGGCAGGAATGGATCAGCTCAGACAGCGTTTCGATACCTGTTGCATCCACCGCAGGCACATTTCGCATACGAATGATCAGCACCTGCACATCCTTGGCACGGAGCGCATAGCTGTATTTATTGGCAGCGGCAAAAAACATGGGTCCGTTGATCTCAAAGACCTTGGTGCCCTTGGGCACATGGCGCAGCCGCAGGCTCTGGGGATCATTGATCTCATCGCCAGCCTGCTTCCATTCACGGGATTCGGTCACATCTGCCATGCGCTTCATAAACAGCAGAGCAGCAAGCACCATGCCTACGGCAATGGCTACCACCAGATCAAATACAACAGTCAGCACAAGGGTAGTCACCAGAACCAGCACATCGCTTTTGGGTGCTGTTTTAATGGTGTGAACGATGCCTCGCCAGCCACTCATATTATATGCTACTATAAATAGTATAGCAGCAATGGTGGGCATAGGAATCAAAGCGGCATAGGGCATCAGCAAAACCAGAATCAGAAGTACTACCACTGCGTGCACCATACCGGCCACAGGGGTACGTCCGCCATTGTTGACATTGGCTGCGGTACGGGCAATGGCTCCCGTTGCGGGAATACCACCGAACAAAGCAGAACCCACATTGGCAATACCCTGTGCGATCAGCTCCATATTGGAGTTGTGACGGGAACCGATCATGCCATCGGATACCACGCAGGAAAGAAGAGATTCCACGGCGGCGAGAATGGCAATGGTGAAGGCATTGGGCAACTGGGCACGAATGGACTCCATATGAATAGCGGGCAGGTGCAGAGAAGGCAGCGCAGAGGAGATCTCATACAGATCGCCAATGGTGTTGACCTGCAAACCGGTCAGCTTGACCAGTGCGGCAGTGACCAGCACCGCAATCAGGGAAGCGGGAATCATTTTCAGCTTTTTGGGCCAGAAGATCAGAATAGCAAGAGCAATGGCTCCCACCAGCAATGCCTGCCAATTAACGGTATGCAGATGGGAAACTGCGACTGTCAGCTTTTCCATGGTTTCCACAGGTGCCTCGGTATAGCTTAAGCCAAGAAAATCCTTGATCTGCCCCACCAGAATGGTAACGGCAATGCCAAAGGTAAAGCCTTCGGTGATGGTTGCGGGAATATAACGAATCAAAGCACCCAGACGGAATACACCCATCAGCACCAGCATAATACCTGCCAGCACCGTGGAGATAACCAGTCCCTCCATACCATCGGTGGCGACAATGCCTGCTACAATGGTGGCAAATGCGGCAGTAGGACCTGCGATCTGTACACGGCTGCCGCCGAAAAAGGAAACCAGAAATCCCGCTACAATAGCGGTGTACAAGCCCTGTTCCGGATTCACGCCCGATGCAAGTGCCAGCGCAATGGAAAGCGGCAATGCAATGATGGCCACGATCACGCCTGCTACAAGATCCTTCAAAAGCTGTGCCCTGGTCAGCTCCTTACGAACGGCAAACAGCTTGGGACAAAGTGCGGGCAGCTTCTTTTTTGCGGTTGTTTGTTCCATAAATCCTGTCCTTTCTGCCGTGCGCCCATGCGTCACGGTATGTTCTGTGATATCCTTCAACCGTGTTATTGTAGCACGGTTTTTTCTTGATTGCAAGCGGTTTTTCACGGTTTTCCAATTTTTGTCGGATTGTTCTGTTTTTTGTTGTAAGGGGCATAACTTTCGGGCGAGATGCCAAACAAAAAAACACACAATACCCCGAAAAGGATACTGTGTGTTTCGTATTACTGTATCGTAGTCATGTCTGTTCGGATTGCATGAGCTGCTCCACAATATATTGCAGAACGACCACAGCATCCACGGTATCAATTTTGCCATCGGCATTGGTATCGCAGTTCTGAAGCTGTACAGCGGTCAGTTCAGGTGCATTCTGATTCAGCACCGCAGTATAGTGCTGCAGCATACTGATGACATCAATGGTATCCACCACACCATTATCCGTAAAATCACCAAAGCAATATCTTGTGCAGACTGCCTGCAAAGCATCTGCAGCCGCCGCACCTGCTGATGTTACCTCGGAATAGCTTTCTGCTGCTTCAATGGCAGCGAAACCATCTGCAAGAATGACGGAAAGGGTATCCAGAGCATCTGCATCGTA
The DNA here is from genome assembly GCA_015066805.1 of Ruminococcus sp. Classification (GTDB taxonomy): domain Bacteria; phylum Bacillota; class Clostridia; order Oscillospirales; family Ruminococcaceae; genus Firm-04. The sequence goes on from SVNP01000011.1 coordinate 45,766, forward strand.
ACGTTCAAAGGGAAGGGCATCATACACAGCTTGCAGCGATTGCACCGCCTGATTCTTTGCTTCCGGCAGCCAAAGCCCCGAAAGGAAGCCCTGCCGCTTGGTGAGGAACGTATCCAGATACCCGATGCATTCCTCATAGGTATAGCCGTTTACAGGACCCAGGGGTTTGTTTTTGCCCAGCATATTCCACAGTGCATTGTTCATGGCAACGGAAGCCGACAAGTTCTGCCCCATGGCTGCCATGCCTGTGGCAGAGGTTTCATCGCAAAGCTCCAGAAGCATGGGCTCAAACACTTCAAAATAGCACTTGACCATATCGGCGTAGTATTCTTCCTTCTGATACATGGTACCCAGCCAGCCCAGCGGGACCTCCAGACCGTCATCTGCCACAAACTGCCGATGCACCGGCAAATGGGCAGCATACAGCGTCAGAGGATTGCAGCAGCCGTGACCGTCTACCGCACGGGAAAAGTTTGCATAGGCAAGGTCAAAATCCCATACAGGTCCACAATGGAATTTGCCGTCACCGTACAGATCGGATTCCTTCCAGAAGAAAAAGCTGGTATAGGAGCCGTCGGCATTGGCAGTGATCTCCTGGATCAGATAGGCTCTCATGAAATCATCCACATCTATGTATTGAGAATAATGCTTGCCTGCTGCGTTGTAGCCATCTTCGGCGTAGATAGCATCCTCCATCTCCTGCACGAACTGCCGCACATATAAAACCTGCGCTTTGGAGGGATTTTCGGGATCCTTGAACTGTACACACTGCCCTCTTGTGGTGACAAAGCCGCAGACATCGGTTTGTGCTTCGTAACGGTTGCTGGTCTGGAACTCAATGAGATAACCGCCTGTAATATCCGCAGGATCTGTTGCCACATCACGGTAGCGATAGCTTCCGCGTTCACAGGTTTTCAGCACACCGTTGGAGGAAATGATCTTGCAGTCTTCCGGCTTTACGGTGTTAACAGCCTCGGTTTCTTCTTCCAGATCCACAATATCCACACGCTGGCTCTGGATCTGCACACGCTCGAACAACTGATAGGTGCCGCGGTATTCGCCATCGGCATACAGATCCACATAAATGGAATCCATGGTGTATTCCAGACCGCTGCCTTGGCTCAACGCCATGGCCACACTGTTGCGGATGTGGGTATGATCCAGATAATTGGAAAGCAATGCCCATTTTTTGGCCTTACCCAGCCCAAAAAGATCTATTTTCTTGGGCATTTTCAGGTTGTAGGATTTCTTTTTGCTGTAATCCCACGAGCTGTTGCCTCTGCCGTCGATCTTATCATAAGAGCCCAGATATTCCACCGTACCGTCTGCGTTGAACATCAACGTATCGCCGCTGTCGGAATTGGCTTTACTGGTATCCACAAAATCCAGACCGCCGGTCTGTGTGGAAAGAAAGATACTGCCAAGATCCGATTGCAGCACCTTCAGCGTACCGCAGTCCGTATCTCCCACACGCACGGAAAACACATCGGCAGTGCTTAACAGGTCGGTGGTTTTTCCCGATTCCACAGCCACATCATTCAGATACAGTGTACCTGCGGCAGTATAAGAAATAGTCAGCGCAGCACGGTCTGCCACTGCCGGCAGACACAGATATCGGCATTCTTCATACTCACTGTAAAACCACCGGGTATAATCCAGAGCAGACACCACATTCTTTGCCAGATCGGAAACCGTAAAATCCGTCACCGGAATGGATTCATACAAATAGCTTGTGGCTGTAGTGGTAGTCTCGGCAGCGATATACACAGGAGCGGTGGTCACCGAAGGATCCGCAGGGGTATTCATTTCCTCTGCGGAAACGGGCATCATAGGTACGGTAAAGGATTCCTTTGCGGCCGAAACCATAAGAAAACCGCCCACCAGCACCAAAGCACCCAGCACACAAAAGCCCACGCTTTCCCGATCTGCCTTGCGTTTACAGCCTTGCAGCCATTCTTTGATTTGTTTTTTCATGTGCGATACAACACCTCTTTTTTCCTTTTCACTGATTTACATTGCTTCATCCAATGCCCGCAGCAGTGTACCTGCCAATGCAGCAGGTGTCAGCTCCCCTGCCTTACGCTGCTCAATGACAACGCAAAAGGCAATGGGCAGATCATCATCGGTACAAAATCCTGCCAGCAGAGCATTTTCGTATTCCTCTCCGTGATCATTGACCTGTGCGGTACCGCTTTTGGCACCGCAGGTGTATGATCCGAAATGGGTACTGTATTGTGCAGCGGCGTTTTCTATCATAACGGCACGCACTGCCGCAGCGGTTTCCGCCGAGAACATTTCCTTGGTTTTGCCCGGAGTACCGCATACCACCGAGTTTCCGTTGACATCGGTTTTGGCGGAGATCAGATAGGGCTGCCATGCACTGCCGCTGCCATTGGCAATGGCGGCCTGCCACAGCATAAGCTGCAAGGGACTAATGAGCGTATCACCCTGTCCCAGACAAGCCCACTGGGTATCAAAATCGCCGTCATCCTTCAAAGTCAGGGTGGCTGCCGAGGCTTTGATGCCGTTTACGGCCAGCGGTTGTGCGGATTCTCCGTTGACACCGTAACCCATGCGGGAAAAAACCTCCAGCACACGGGAAAGCGGCAGCTTTTCCCACTGTACCAACTGTGCAAAATAAGGATTGCAGCTATTGCGGAAGGCCTGTGCCGCAGTCTGGATCCCATGGCCTTCCTCCTTGTGGCAGTTAATGCGCTGTCCGTTTTCATTGAGCCATGAACCACTGCATCCGAACTGCAAGCTGTTGACGCTTTCCGCACCGCAGGTTTCATAAGCGGCAATGAGGGTGGAAACCTTCTGGGTAGAGCCGGGTACCGTAGGGTAAAATGCCTTGCACAGCAGGCTGCCCTCCGGCATGGATGCAATATTGCCGTAGCCCTCTGCAATATCCACGCAAGGCTTACTGAAGCATACCAGAATTTCACCTGTCTTCCAGTTGCAGGCGATCACAGTACCCTCCTTGCTGCCCATGGCATCAAACACCTTACGATTTACGGAATGCAGCAAGGTCGTGCGGATATTGGCGGTGGTCTGTGCATTGCCCTTCATAAAGCTGTAATTGGCAAGGTCTGCACGGTTGCGTGCCACCAATGTGTTGGACATCTGACCGCCGGCATCGCCAATGAGGTTGCCCACATCCGCAAAATGCCCTGCGGGATAATCGGACAAAGGATGAGTGCCGTCAAACAGCACATCGCCCTTGCGGTCATATACAATGCCGTAGCCCGCCTTGCCGGACATGGCCATGTAATAGGGAGATTCCGTTACAAGCGTGTAAGTCAGATAGCACAACGCCCCCAGAAACAGCAGCAGCAAAAGCCATGTCATACGTCCGGCACGCAGTACGCTGGCAGGTGCCGCCACGGACAGAGGTGTGCTTTTTTCAGATTTTACCGTTCGTTTCACGCATCTGCCCTCCTTTGCTTACTCTCGGGCGCACGCAGCACGGGAGCCTGTGCCGCCTTCAGGAATCCCGCAAGAATACCCGAAGAAAGCATGGAGCTGCCGCCCTGCGAAATCAGCGGAATGGTCACACCCGTAAAGGGGATCAGGTTGCAGGAGCCGAAGATATTCAGGGTCATCTGCACCATAAATACGGCTGCCACCCCTACTGCCAGTCCTGCATGATAATAGCTGCGCGGCGGTACGGTCAGAACGGCCGCAGGCAAAAACAACACCAGAACAGATGTCATCAGGGCAGAAAACAAACCCCATTCCTCGCTGATGGTGGCAAATACGATATCGGTATTGGCTGCCGCCACCGTATGCAGACTGCCGTTGCCTGCACCCTTGCCAAACCAGCCGCCTTCGGCAATGGCGGTAAGGGCACGCACCTGCTGATATCCGTTGCCCGACATATCCGACCAGATATCCACATTCAGACGATCCTGCACATAGGCAGGTGCAAAATGCAAAGCGCCTACCGCCAGCACACAGCAGCAGACCCCCACAAAAACGATCAGCCGCATGGACCATTTTTCACGCAGATAATACATCCGCAGCAGAATACCAAAGCCTGCAATGGCAAGAAAGGTAGGCAGCGAGCCAAGATCTCTGCACCACCACTGCAAGCCTGCGATCACGGCGGTACAAAACAGCATCCCCAGATTATCGGGAACAAAATGAATGCCGTGCCACTCTTTTTTCTTCAGCAAGGTCTGCATGGATGTGGCACAGATCAGAACAAACACGGGCTTTACAAACTCCGAAGGCTGTAAGGTAATAAAGCCCAGATCGATCCAGATGCCGCGGCTGCCCGTAAACAGCAGTATGGAAAGCACCAATCCGCCGAACAATACATACCACAAGGGCTTCAGCCGTTCGGCACGATATGGGTTACGGGTCAGCAGATAGGAAAGTTGACAGCATACAAAGGCGATCAGACCAAACAGATAATGCTTTGCGGCAAAGGTTACGCCGCCAAAACAGGATTGATAAATCGTACTGATGCCGATGGTCAGCAGAAAAACAAAATCCACGGTACAAGCCTGCCGCTGCACCATAGAAAGCACGACACTGCCTACGAAATCCGCAGCCAACACCGCACAGGCAAGCTTGGTAAACTCTGCACTGAGACCCGTTGTCATCAGCACAGCCAGCAGCATGGCGGTATGTGCCGCCAAGGTCAGCAGCATTAAAAAGGGGTGGGAACGTGACGTTCTGGGATTCAGCACAGCTTTCATCACCGCAGCCCCCTTTCGCTGCCTCGTACCACAGTAAAGCTGCTTTCGCCAATACGGATCACATCATTGGGATGCAGCACACGGGGCGAACGGATCCTTCTGCCATTGACAAAGGTTCCGTCTGCCGATTGGAGATCCTCAATGCGCCAGTTGCCATCCTGCAGCACCAGCAGCGCATGGAACCGTGATACACGCCGATCCCACAGGCGGATATCCGCACTCATATGTCTGCCGATGAGAATTTCCGCAGCCCCCAGAGAAAAAACCTGTTCTCCGTCTGTCAGCATCAGGCAGCGGCTTTCGTTTGCCCATACACGATCTCCGTATTTTCGCTCTCGCAGAGCAGCCAGCAGGATCATCAGGGCGCAAAAATCCGTAAATATGACCACAAAGGCAGTTACGGCATCCCGCATGACAGATACCTGTGCAAACATAAGCAGAGCATTCACGGCATAGTTCTCCTTTCTCTTATGGATACGTTAACGGCAGCGGATTCCTCACATCATTGTTTGCTTTTTTTCGGGAATCATGCTTCGGCAGGCGGCAAACCCTCCAGATATCGGGCTGCCAGTGCTTCGGCATCGGCATAGCTTTGCAGATTGCAGCAAGCCGCACGAAACGCCGCTGCACCGGGTCTGCCCCGCAGATACCAGAGTGCGTGCTTACGCACCTCCCGCATAGCAAGAGCCTCGGATTTATCGCTTTCCTCCAGCATCATGCGGATATGCCGCAGCATCTCCTGCAATTGTTGTTCTATGGTGGGCTTAATAAAGGCTTTTCCCTCTACCGCAGCCGTAATTTCATCAAAGATCCACGGATTGCCGTAGGTTGCCCTGCCTACCATCACCAGATCGCAGCCGGTCTCCTCATACATCCGCAGACAATCGGCACCGCTTTTCACATCGCCGTTGCCAATCACGGGCACAGACACGGCACGTTTCACAGCGGTGATCTGTGACCAATCCGCAGTACCGTTATAAAACTGGGAACGGGTTCTGCCATGCACACAAATGGCTGCCGCACCTGCGGCTTCCACCGTTTTGGCAAACTCCACGGCGTTAATGCTGTTTTCATCCCACCCGACCCGCATTTTTACGGTAACGGGTGTACCCTTGGCATGGGCTACTGCCGCCCTGACCAGTTCTGCTGCCAGCTTGGGGGTACGCATCAGTGCAGAGCCTGCACCGCCCCCCACGACCTTCGGCACCGGGCAGCCCATATTCAGATCGATCCACTGCGGGGCATAGGCAAGAAGCATTTCCACCGCCTGCCCTATAAATTCCGGCTCACTGCCGAACAATTGCAAACCCATGGGGTGTTCCCTTTGGGAAATGCGGCATAGCTCTGCACTGCCCTTGCTGCCGTAGCATAAGCCCTTTGCGGAAACCAGCTCGCCGGTACACATACAGGCACCATGCTCCATATGCAGGCGGCGGTAGGCGGTATCTGCCACCGATGCCATAGGTGCCAGTGCAGCGGTTTGAGGAACCGTCACACCTGCAATGGTCACATACTTCATGAATCGGCTCCTTCCAGAAGCTGCAGCGCATTTTTATGGGTGATCCGATCCATCTGCTCCGCTGTCAGTCCAAGGGACTGCAGAAAAGTCAGCGTGTCCGCAGGTCGCTCCCAAGGGGAATCGGAACCGAACAGGATCTTTTCCGCACCATGATTTTCAATGATACGCTTTGCCTGTTCGGGTGCCATATGATCCTTGATAAACGCCGTATCCAGATACACGGGAGTCCCCACCAGAAAGCGTTCCACATCATCCCACATCTGCCAGCCACCCAGATGCGCTGCAATGAGATGGCTGCCTTCAGTATATTCCAGCACATGGCGGATCTTTTCGGGCGTGGCATACACAGGGGGCGGCAACCCGATATCCACACCTGCATGGAACATCACCAGAAGCCCAAGCTGCTCCGCTTTACGGATGATCCGCAGGGATTCCGGCGCATCAATATCACAGAACTGGAACTGAGGGTGCAGCTTGATGCCCCGAAAGCCACGCTCCGCCAAAGATTCCAGCACCTGCTCCCAATCCTCCTGCATAGGGTGCAGGCTGCCAAAGGAAAGGGTCTTTTCATTGCGGATGCCCCGGGCAAAGCGGTTGATGCTCTCGGTCTGCGAGGGCTTTGTGACAATGGGCAGACAAACGCTGCGGTTTACCCCCTGTTCCTCCATGGATGTCAGCAGACCTTGCAGGGTCGCATCGGTAAAATGCAGGGTTTTCCCCTCCAGATAGGCTTCGCCCTGTTCCTTGACAATGCCGCCTACCAATGCCTGAATGGTACGGGGGGCAATGGCATCGGGAAAAATGTGAGTATGAAAGTCGATGAGCACAAAAATGCCTCCTCACAAGAAAACGCCGCTACAATGGGCGGCGTTTACTCAAATATACTGTAAAAGGATGGGTCACACAAAGCCTTCAGGGAACGCTCTGTGCGTTGGCAAAGACTGCAAAGCTTCTGCCAGTCGCCATCTGCCACGGGGTCATAAACGCCAATGGTATAATATCCCGCTATTACAGCGGTTGCTGCCGCATGGAGAGAATCCTCCACCACAACGGCTTCTGCGGGGGCAATGCCCATACGCTCTGCCGCCCTATGATACAGAAACGGCGTGTGCTTACCTTCGCCCTCATGGGTAGGTGTCAGATAAAAGTCGATATACTGCCCGATCTGCAAACGCTCCAGTGCCGCTTCGATCAGCGAAGGATAGGTCACACTGGCAATGCAGCAGGGTATCTCCCTTTGATGCAAAGCCGCAAGCAGCTCGGCCGCACCCTCCTTCAAGGGCAGATGATACCGATACTGTTCATCCGCAAGGGCTTCGATCCGATCTTCCACCTGCTGCGGAGTCATAGCCAGGGAAAAACGCTCCACAAAATAGGCAGCCGATTGATGTATGGTCATCTTCTTGACGATATCGGAGATGCCTTTGGGCGGCTCGATCCCGTTTTCCAGCAAAAAGGTACGGTCAATGCCTGTCCACATTCCCATGGAATCCAGCAAGGTACCGTCAAAATCGAAGATCACGCCCCGCTTCATCACATCTCACTCCGATTGGAAAGGGCACGGAACAGGGTGACCTCGTCGGTATATTCAATGACACCGCCCACGGGCAGACCGAAGGCAAGCCGTGTCACCTTGACATCCAAGGGCTTAAACAGCCGGGAAAGATACATGGCAGTAGCTTCCCCCTCCACACTGGGATTGGTGGCCATGATCAGCTCTTTCACGCCGCCGCTGCGTACTCTTGCCAGCAAAGCATCCACCCGCAACTGCTCAGGGGAAACGCCATCCAGCGGAGAGATCAGGCCATGAAGCACATGGTACACGCCATGATATTCGCCCACACGCTCAATAGCAGTCACATCCTTGGGGCCCTCCACCACGCAGATGGTAGAAGCATCCCGCTTCACATTGGCACAAACGGAACAGACTGTCTGCTCTGTCAGATTGCAGCATTTGCTGCACTCATGCACAGTATTGCGGGCATTGAGGATGGCGGCAGCAAAAGCCTCCGCCTGCTCTGTCGGCATTTCCATCACGGCATACGCCAGACGCTGCGCAGTTTTCATACCGATCCCCGGCAGCGCGGCGAATTGCTCGGATAAAACGACCAGCGGCAGTGCGCTGAATTGTTCCATAGATCAGAACAAGCCGGGCAGAGCTACGCCGCCGGTGATCTTGCTCATTTCCTTTTCGGTGGTTTCCTCCACGCTGGTGATCGCCTCGTTCACGGCACTCATGATGAGATCCTGCAGCATTTCGATATCGGAAGGATCCACCACCTCGGGCTTCAGCTCAATAGACTCGATGGTCTTCTTACCGTTTACGGTAACCGTTACCATACCGCCGCCTGCGGTTGCGGTAAAGCTGCGCTGCTCAATATCCTCCTGCAGGGTTGCGATCTGATCCTGCATCTTCTTTGCCTGGTGGATCATGGACTGCATATCCTGGCCACCGCCCTGGAACTGTCTCGGAATTCTGGATTTCATATGAATTTCTCCTTACATTTTAGTTTCATTCCGCAGAAAAACTGCGGTATATATACAAACCGTGCATGGCACGATTGTATTGCGGATTAAATTGGGTTCTGTCCTGCATCGGAAACGTCCATGCCGCTGCTGCGGGCACGCTCCAACAGGCTATCTACCGCAGAGGCCTGCGTCTCACGGGGTTCTTCGCATTTATAGCGGATGGTATAGGTCTTGCCTGTGATCTCTGCTGCGGCTTTGCCCAGAGCCTTGGCATCCTCGGCGGTAAACAGCCGACGGAACAGCCGATTGCACACGATCATCAGCAGCACGCCCTTGGCATCGCTGACATAGGCTGTGGAGCCCTGCAGCAGGCCGGATACCGACGGATTGACCGCATCGAACCGTTCCAGTACAGAGGGCCAGCTTTTCAGAATCACAAATTCATCGGTAGAAGGGGCAGCATCCACCTGCAAATGCTGGGCAGGAGCATCGTTTCTGGCAGCAGGACGGGATGTCTGGCGGGGTGCCTGACGCACGCCGTTTCGCATGACCTCCGCAAGCTGTGCTTCCAAAGCGGCAATGCGCTCGCTGAAAGCTTTTTCGTCCCCCTGAGATTGCCTTACATCGCTGCACAGACGGATGAGAGTCATTTCCAGCTCCATACGGCGGCTGCCCGAGCGCGCCATACGGTCACAACACTGGCGGATGGCATCCAGAGCCGTCAGCACAGTCTGCATGGAATAGAGCTGTGCGATCTCCTTCAGTTGTGCCAGATCATCGGGCATACATTGCAGAAGCTGCGGTGCATCGGGTGCGGATTTCAGCAGCATAATGCTGCGAAGCTGCTGGGAAAGCTCATCGGCAAAGCGTGTCATATCCTTGGATTGCCGATACAGACTGTCCACCATCTGCAAGGCAGCAGCGGCATCGTGGGCGGCAATATGGCGCAGCACCGCAAATACCGATTCTGTACCTGCAATACCGACGGCCAGCTCCACGGTATCCGTATCCACGGTTTCGGAAACAGCCGCACACTGATCCAGCAGGCTCAGAGCATCACGCATTCCGCCATCGGAAAGCTGTGCGATACGAGCTGCAGCGGCATCGGTAACGGTAAAATCCTCATTGGAAGCCACATACTGCAACCGAGCAGCAATATCCACCGGCAGGATCCGACGGAAATCAAACCGCTGGCAGCGGGACAATATAGTAGAAGGGATCTTGTGGATCTCTGTGGTAGCAAACAAAAATTTCACATAAGAGGGCGGTTCCTCGATGATCTTCAGCAGCGCATTGAAGGCTGCGGGGGTCATCATGTGCACCTCATCAATAATGTAGATCTTGTATTTGCAGCGCACGGGCATAAACGCTGCGCTGTCACGCAGATTTCTGACCTCATCCACGCCGTTGTTGGAGGCACCGTCGATCTCGATGATATCGGTGAGGGTACCGTTTTCCGCTTCTCTGCAAAGCTCACACTCCAGGCAGGGGTTGCCGTTTTGGGGATGCAGGCAATTGACCGCCTTGGCGAAAATACGGGCACTGGTGGTTTTACCGGTCCCGCGGGAGCCGGTAAACAAATAGGCATGGGCAGTTTTATCCCGCAGGATCTGATTCCGCAGGGTAGTGGTGATATGGGGCTGTGCCACGATATCATCAAAGGTACGGGGCCGCCACTTGCGATACAAAGCCTCATACACTGCCATAGCCGTTCACTCCTCTCCGGGGGTTGTTGTTTGCTGCGGATGCTCCCGAAGGACTTCCTCATATACCTCTCGGAAGCCTGCGGCACTTTCCGCATCCATTGCTCGTATTGCCTTCTGATAGTAAACCTTACTTTCCGCCGCATCGCCAAGCTGCAGCTTTGCCACCGCAATGCCGCCAAGAGCATCGCAATGGGCTTTCCCCTCCTCCAAAGAGTGGGTAAAGCAGGCAAGGGCATCTGCGGGGCGGTCATTATGGAGATACATCATCCCCATATCCACCTCTGCCACTTCCAGCCTGGGGCAGTTCATATCCAGCAAACGGCGGTACAGGGCTGCGGATTCCTCCACATCGCCTGCATGGCCGCGGCTGCGTGCCCAGAACAGCAGGTTGATCTCCGGCACAAAGCCGCCTGCTTCCGCTTCCTCAAAGGCAGCACTTGCATTGGAAGCACAGCCCATCATATGATAGCAGCGGCCGATATAATGGCAGCAGGTGCTGTATTGCAGGGGCGTGCATTTGCATTCCCTGATCTGCAGCAGCAGCTCCAGCGCATAGGGGATCTCCTGTTCAAAAAAAGCCTGCATGGCCTTGGAAAACAATCTGTCTTTTCTGCCGCTGCCGCCAAAGATCTTCATCACGGCAACGTATTCCGGCGTCCCCTTGGGCGGCTGTACCTTGTGATGCGCCGCCACATTGCCGGCACAGGTAAACCAGATCACAAAAAACAGCATGGTGAAATAATACTGCGGATCTTCGGGCATGAGCTTAGGCAGGCACAGCAGAATACACAGCAGCATACCGATGATGACCATGGCGGGTGCTGCGGCTTCTTTCAGCAGCAGCATCAAATACCTTGCCGCACGGCGGAAGCGTTCTCCCATACTCACCGCTCCTTTCGCTGTGAGATACAAAAAATTCCGGAGCATAGGTGTGCAGGCTGACTGCGGCACGCCTAGCGTTCCGCTTAATGCTGCTCGGTTCCCCGCCTGACATGGTTCACGGTGCTTTGCTGCACAGGGCCCGCACACCTATAATCCGGAATTTGACCGAATCTGAATACGGCATACTCTTGACTGTAATCATTATACCACATTCGATTTGAAATTTCAAGGGGTAAATTGTGATTTCTGATAATTTTTCCGAAATTGCAAAATTTCCTCTTTACAACCCTGTTGGTTTGTGGTATAATGTTTAAGTCGCAGGCGAAATATGCCTTGACGACGGCATTGATACCGAGATGTGGCTCAGTTTGGTAGAGCGCTGCGTTCGGGACGCAGAGGCCGCAGGTTCGAATCCTGTCATCTCGATCGAACCCCTCCGATGCTTTTCATCGGAGGGGTTTTTTATAAAAGAACCTGCGGCTGACAGCATGATACAGAAAAAGTGCAGCGCAGAAAAAAGTGTAGTTAGTGTAGGTGTTTTCAATTTTTTGAGAGAATTTTTGAAAGAGAGCATATAGAATACGAAAAACAGAATCTCTGAAAAAAATATAGAGAAACTTCAAATCACCTACACTAACTACACCAACTGTGCGATCTGCATCCGACGGCGTGATGCCCCCAAAATCTGCAAAATCAGTATGATACACAGCCGTTCCTCCAGGGCGGAACGTTCCGCAAGTGAGAGCTTTTGCCAATTTCTCCGTCTAAGTATAAAATGACAATTATGTCAGACTACTGCAGAGGAGGGTCGCAATGTCCGGAAATACCGATATGGGCACGGATGCCTATACCCGTTATATCAACGGCGAGGATACCGCCATGACAGAGCTGCTCTCCTGCTATTGGGACGGTCTGCTGTGGTACCTTAACAGTATCCTGGGCAATCTGCATCTGGCAGAGGAAGCCGCCGAGGAAGCTTTTGTGAAGCTGGCAGTACAAAAGCCTGTCTTCCACAAAAAAAGCAGCTTCCGTACATGGCTGTACGCCATCGGGCGCAATGCTGCCATGGATCTGCTGCGGAAGCACAAACGGGAACAGGAGCTGCTCTCGCAGCAGAATCTTACGGCAATGGAATCTGCCGAGGCGGCATTCTTCCGTGAGGAGCAAAAGCTTCAGCTTCATCATGCTATGACCCAACTGAAGCCTGAGTACCGTCAGGTGCTTTATCTGCGGTATTTTGCTTTGTTTGATCACAAGGAAACAGCCAAGGTGATGCATAAAACCACAAGGCAGATCGAAAATCTGCTGTACCGTGCCAAAATCTCACTGCGGAAGCATTTGGAAAAGGAGGGGTTTGTGTATGAAGAACTATGAGGACATTGCAAAGCGTGTGCTGGAACGCCGTGATGCCTGCTTGCAGCAGCAGCAGAAACGACGGCAGATCATCATGCGCGGTATGACGGCCGCAGGCAGCCTATGCGCCTGTCTGGTGATCGGTGCGGGGATCTATATGGGGATCAACCGCCTGCCCAAGCCGCACACACAACCACCGGTTGCCACCACGACCACCACAGTCACTACAACCGTCACCTCATCTACAGATATCACTGCTGCCATCACCACACAGCCCATGCAAAGTACTTCCACCGAAAGCACTGCAAGCACCACGCAAAGCTGCACCACCGCCACAACACTGACTACACAGACTACTACCGCAACTGCGGAAAGTACTGTGCATACGGAAACCACCACATCTTATATCATACCGGAGGGTACCTCTACGCCGGAGATGACCACAACGCCCATCAGCAGCAGCTCCATAGAGGAAACTACCGCATCGGTGCCGGCTACGGGTACCACCACGGAACCCTTTGTGCCGGAAAGCACAAGCACCACCACAACCACCACACGACCCATTTATCAGATCTATGATATCGTTACCGTGGAAAATCTTTCCACATACCGTATTACCGGCTACGAGATCGAGCCGCTGTGGATCAACAGGCATCTGCCTAGGTCCTTTGCCATCAACAGCGGCGGCACCGAAGAAGAACACACCATTGAGGTTCAGCCCTATGGCTTGCTGGATCAGGATCCCCAACTGGTTATTGCCGTCAAATTCGATACCGACGACGGTTACTATATTGCAAGAAAAACCACAGAATAATATCAAAGCCCGCAACCAAAAGCATTGCTTTGCGAGCAGATGAGTAACAATTGCATTCTGTGCAATGCTTTTGAGTTTGGAGGAGATTACATCATGAAAACAGTTGTCATCATCGGCGCAGGCCCCGCAGGACTGACCGCCGCCTATGAGCTGCTGACACAGGCAGGAGAGGATTATCGCGTGATCCTGCTGGAAGAAAGCAATGCCATCGGCGGTATCTCCAGAACCGTACGCTATCACGGGCATCGTATGGATATCGGCGGTCATCGGTTCTTTTCCAAGGATGACCGCGTCATGCAGTGGTGGCAGAAGATGATGCCGCTGCAGGGTAAGCCTTCTTTTGATGATATCCGTTTGCAGCGAAAGAAAAAACTGGCAAAGCATGGCCCCGATCCGCAGAAAAGTGACCGTGTGATGCTGGTACGCAACCGTGTATCCCGAATTTATTACCGCAAAAAGTTCTTTGATTATCCCGTATCCCTGAAATGGCAGACCCTGAAAAACATGGGCTTTCTCACCACCATGGAGGCAGGGTGCAGCTATCTGAAGGGTACGATGATGAAAAAAACAGAGGATTCTCTGGAGAATTTTTACATCAACCGCTTTGGCAAAAAGCTCTATTCCATGTTTTTTGAGGGCTATACCGAGAAGCTGTGGGGCAGACACCCCAGAGAGATCTCCGCTGACTGGGGCTCTCAGCGGGTCAAGGGGCTTTCCGTGACCGCTGTACTGAAGGATATGATGCGTAAGCTGCTCCCCCAAAAGGAAAATGCTGCGGTGGAAACCTCACTGATTGAGGAGTTCTATTACCCGAAATTCGGCCCGGGGCAGCTTTGGGAAACCACCGCTGAGGAGATCCGCAAAATGGGTGGTATCATCCGCATGGAATGCAGCGTGCGAGCCTTTGAAACAGAAAACGGACAGATCACCGCTGTCAGCTACACCGATGCGGAAGGCTGTGAAAATCGGCTGGAAGGCGATATTTTCATCTCCTCCATGCCTCTGAAGGATCTGGCAGCAGGTATGCCGCATATCCCCGATGATGTGGCTGCCATTGCCAAGGGGCTGCCCTACCGTGATTTTGTAACGGTTGGTCTGCTGGTGGACAAGCTGCAGCTCAAAAACGAAACAGACATTCCAACCCTTGGCAACATTGTACCCGATTGCTGGATCTATGTTCAGGATACGGGAGTCAAGCTTGGGCGCATTCAGATCTTTAACAACTGGTCGCCCTATATGGTTGCCGATCCCGAACACACCGTATGGATCGGGTTGGAGTATTTTTGCAGCGAGGGCGATGATTTCTGGAATCTTTCCGACAGAGACTGCATTGACTTTGCCATTACCGAGCTGATCCGCATGGGTGTGATCCGTTCGGCGGCGGATGTGAAAGACTCCCACAGAGAAAAGGTGAAAAAGGCTTACCCCGCCTACTTTGATACCTACGACAGCATCGACACCCTCATTGACTATCTCAACGGCTTTGAAAACCTCTACTGTGTGGGAAGAAACGGTCAGCATCGCTACAACAACATGGATCACTCCATGGCCACTGCCTTTGAAGCAGTCGCACATATTCTGCATGGCGGTACGGATAAAACCCACATCTGGCAGGTCAACACCGAAAAAGAATACCACGAGGAAAAATCCGCCAACTGACCGCAGCTTTTCTATCACACGCAAAACGCCTTGCCGCATCGGGAAAAACTCCCGTTGCAGCAAGGCGTTTGCTCTGCCACCTGTATGCCCCCTCAGGCAGATTGAGAAGTATACAATTGATAATACAGCCCACCCTTGGCCATCAGCTCTTCGTGGGTGCCGCTTTCCAGGATCCCCTTTTCACCGATATACATGATACGGTCGCAATTGCGGATGGTGGAAAGCCGATGGGCGATAATAAACGAGGTTCTGCCCTTCAGCAGCTCTGCGATACCCTTTTGCAGCAGAGCCTCGGTACGGGCATCAATGGAAGAAGTCGCTTCATCCAGAATCAGGATCCTGGGGTCACTGAGCAAGGTCCTTGCAAAGCTGATGAGCTGTTTTTCACCGCCCGAGAGCTTGGAACCACGCTCATTCACCTGGGTATAGTAGCCTTCCTCCATCTCGCTGATAAATCCGTGTGCATAGACCGTTTTGGCCGCTGCCATCACTTCTTCCTCGGTGGCATCCAGCTTGCCGTAACGGATGTTATCCAGAATACTGCCGCTGAAGATGAAGCTGTCCTGCAGCATAATACCCATATGGGAACGCAGAGAATGCAGCGTGACCTCCGAAATATCCTTGCCGTCCAGCAGAATGGCACCTTCATTCAGGTTGTAGAAACGGGAAAGCAGGGACACAATGGTGGATTTACCTGCACCGGTAGGGCCTACCAGAGCAATGCTTTCACCGGGCTTTACATCAAAGGAAACATCTTCCAGCACGGTAATGTCTTTTTCATAGCCAAAGGTCACGTTGCGGAAGCTGACCTGCCCTGTGATCTCACCAATGGGCTGTGCATCGGGACGGTCATCCACGGTCACAGGCTCATCCAGAGTTTCAAAAATACGCTCCAGATACGCTATGTTGTTGATGAAGTTGTTCATGATGTTGGAGAGGTTCATGATCGGCTGCCAAAAACGGGAAGCATAGCCTGTCATGGCGGCCAGCACGCCCAGCGATACTGTTGCGGGCTCCAGCACCAGCAGACCCACCACAAACATTGCCGCACGCACCAGGGTGGAAATGTTATCGGTTGCGGGCCACACCAGGTTGGAAAAAATCACGGCATGCATCCAGCTTTTGCGGTATTTCTCATTCAGGCGGTCATAGATCTCTGCATTTTCCTCCTCACGGTGGAATACCTGGGTGATCCTTGCGCCCACAATATTCTCCTGCAGGTAGGCGTTCATGTTGGAGCTTTTGTTGGAAACGCTCTGCCATGCTCTGCGCTGGTGCTTTTTGATGGAGAACATCACCAGCATAAACAAAGGCAGGCCCGAAAGAGCAACCAGCGTCAGGCGAACATCCACGATGAGCATAAATACCAGGATGAACACCATGTTCAGGATCTCCATGATGAAATTGATGATGCCGTTGGAAAGCATATCGGAGACACTGTTCACATAATTGATGACACGAATGAGGATCTTGCCGTGGGGACGATCATCATAATAGGAAAAAGGCAGCTTTTGCAGATGGGCAAACAGATCCTCACGAATATCAAAGATAATATGCTGACCCACAATGGTCAGAATACGGGAACGTATGGTGGAAAGCACCACGCTCAGACCCGTACAGAGCAGCAGCAGCAGCGCAAGCAGCACAAGCTGACGGCCGTTTTTTTCGGGGATGGTCACATCCAGTGCATGCTGTGTGATCAGCGGTCCGATCAGACCTGCCACAGCAGAGATCATACTCAGCAGCAGAGCCAGCAGCATTTTGCCACGATATCGCTTGATATACACAAAGGAACGCTTCAGATGGGTAAAATCAAAGGGGGTTTCCAGCACTTCATCCACATCATATTTATTTCGTGCCATGCTGTTTCGCCTCCTCTCCGTTCTCCGCCGCACAATGCAGACCGCTTTGCAGCTCGTAGATCTCACGGTAATAGCCTGCCTGCCCGATCAGCTCCTCATGGGTACCCACAGCAGATACCATGCCATCCTCCAGAATGATGATCTGATCGGCATTTTTGGTAGAGGAGATCCGCTGGGCGATGATGATCTTGGTGCAGGGGAAATCCAACTGACGGGAAAGACTGTTCTGGATAAAGGCTTCCGTTTCCATATCCACCGCAGAGGTGGTATCGTCCAGGATCAGAACAGAAGGACGCACAGCCAAGGCTCTGGCAAGGGAAATACGCTGCTTCTGACCGCCGGAAAGACCCACGCCCCGCTCACCCACAATGGTATCATAGCCCTCGGGGAGCTGCTCTATAAAGCCATCTGCGGCAGAAAGACGGGCACATTGCTTTACATAATCCTCATCCATTTTGCTGTCGCCAAAGGCGATGTTGCTGTCAATGGTATCGGAATACAGCAGCACATCCTGGGTTGCCACACTGATGCTTTTCCGCAGGGTTTCCAACCGGTGCAGGCGCACGTTGATGCCATCCACCAGCACTTCGCCGGAGGTAGCATCAAAAAAGCGGGGAATGAGATTGACCAGTGAGGTTTTTCCGCTGCCCGTTGCGCCCATAATGGCAACGGTCTGCCCCGGCTTGATGTGAAAGCTCACATTCTTCAGGATCTGCTTATCACCAATGGAAAAGCTGACATTGACAAACTCCACCTCGCCCTGCAGGCGGGTTTCGTTTTCAGGGGCATCGGCTCGGTCAACGATCATGGGAGCGGCATAATAGATCTCGATGATCTTGCCCGCAGATGCCATAAAACGGTTGCAGTCATTGACATAATGGCCCAGATTCCGCATGGGGTTGCTGACTGCCCAAAGCAGACCGGAAATGGCCACATACTGACCCATCGTCAGATGTTGTCTGATCATAAACCAGCCGCCGCAAAGCAGCAGCACCACCGAAAGGGCTCCTGCCAGAAAGTCGATCCAAGGCTGATACTTCAGCCAGTTCATGGAGGCATGGATATTCGCCTCACGGTATTCCAGATTGCGTGCATGGAATTTTTCGATCTCGTAGTCCTCACGGGCAAAGGCCTTAACCACACGGTTGCCGGAGATATTCTCCTGCGCTGCGGTATTCAGTGCGGATTGTTTTTCGCGCACCTGACGGTATGCGGGACCTGCCTTTTTGGAAAACAATCGGGTAATGACAAAAATACAGGGGGTCATGGCAAGAATACAAAGCCCCGTGCGCCAATCAATGACAAAGAAATACACCATGGATGCCGTAAACAAGGCAACGGATTCCACAATGCCCTTAATGACCCACGAAACCATATGCCGCACCATATCCAGATCACCGGTCAGACGGGTCATCAGATCACCGGTTCGGTAACGGTCGTAAAAGGCCATATCCTGATTCTCGATCCGACGGAACAGGTGGGTGCGGATCTTATAGATCATACCCTGAGAGGCCTTTTCGTAATACATATTGCAGGCATACTGCATCACGGTACGCAGCAAAGTAAACAGGATCATGGCAGCGACCAGCAGAATAAAACGATCTCTGTACAGTGTCAGGTTTTCTGCGGCATTCTCGTTGGAAATAAAAGTATCTATGATCTGCGATTGAAAATAAGGTGCGGTGATGTACAGAATATTACAAAGCACCGAAAGGCTCAGCGCTACAATATAGCTGCTGCGGTAGCCCTGAAGATTCCGCCACAGCCATTGCAGCGGAAAGGTATTTTTCAGCATCATGGGGAGATTCACCTCTTGGCATATGCGGTCACATTTTCTTCTGAAATCCGTACCATTATAACACATCCCATTTGCAAAAAGAATAGGATATGCTATTATATTCTTAACATATCCTATGGTTTCTATTCTGTTTTGGGAGCATATTTTCTTTGTGGATACAGCCAAAATCCGCTGAATAATACAGTGCGTTAAAACGGAGCAAAAAATACAAATCCCATACCATATCACCCTGCCCGATTGGCTCTGCGCCATTGGGTGGGGCTCATGCCCGTAATGCTTTTGAACTGGCGGGAAAAATGCACCGCTGTTTTATACCCCGATTTGAAAGCGATCTCCTCGACGGTCATGGCGGTGTAGGAAAGATATCGCTGTGCCTGCTCAATGCGGCTGCGGATCACATCGGCGGTGCAGGTGACACCAAAGGCCTTTTTGTACAGTGCGTGCAGATACGGCGTACTGACATTGATCATTGCCGCCATTTTATCCACCGACCAGTCGTCCATGGGCTGGGCATAGATCCGCCGCCGCAGATCCAGCAGCTCACGATGATGGGCAACCGCCGCCTGTTCCTCGCCAATACTGTCGGAGAACACATCGGAAAGCATGGCACGGATCAGATGCCCTGCCGCACGGCTGTTGTTGGTGCGGTAGTAGCAATCGGCAATGAGCTGAAAGTACTGGGAAACGTTAATGGTTTCCCCGATGTATACAGGTGTATCGAACACAATGGGGATCTCCGAGGTAAGCTGCTCCGTGCAGGAAAACTGGATCCAGTCATTGATGTATTCGGACTCACAAGCACGATAATACTGGGGTGTGCCACGATCAAATATGATAAACGTGTCAGGCTCTGTTTCTGTCTGTTCTCCGTCGATGACAAAAACCGCCTTGGTTTTGACAAACAACACCAGATAGCCTTCGTAGCCCATGGGTCTGTCCAGAATAAAATCGCCGTCATGACGGCAGCCGCATCCCATGCGATCAATTGTAAACATACGCTCTCCCCCGATCTTTGTATTTCCATATGCTTATTATACGCATCATCATAGGATTTGTCAAGTAGTAATTTCCTCTTGACATTCCATGCAAAAGGGAGTATAATGGCTAGGCCATGCTTTTTTCGGAGGTTATTATGCGCTATACATACGATCATACCGTACGGGGCTGCTTTGTAGGATACATCGTACAGGCCATCATCAATAATTTTGCCCCCCTGCTGTTTCTCACCTTTCAGAAGGAACTGGGACTGACCATTCCCCAGGTCACGGCACTGGTCACCATCAATTTTGCGGTACAGCTTCTGACCGATCTGGCAGCGGCAGCACTGGTAGACCGCATCGGATACCGTGCCGGCATGGTCATAGCTCATCTGGCAGCGGCGGTGGGCTTTCCGGCAATGGCTTTTCTGCCGGGGATTTTACCTGCGCCCTATGCAGGCATCCTCATTGCCGTTTGCCTGAACGCCATCGGCGGCGGATTGCTGGAAGTACTGGTCAGCCCTGTGGTAGAAGCCTGTCCCACCGATCACAAGGAAAAAACCATGAGCCTGCTGCATTCCTTTTACTGCTGGGGGCATATGGGCGTAGTGCTGATCTCCACTGTATTTTTTGCGGTATTCGGGGTAGAGCATTGGCGGTTCCTTGCCATGCTGTGGGCTGTGGTGCCTTTGTGCAACGGCTTGCTCTTTCTGCGGTTACCCATTGCACCGCTGCTGGATGAGGACGAAGCCTCCATGCCCATAAAAGAGCTGCTGAAGAACAGGCTCTTCTGGGTGCTGATGCTGCTGATGGTCTGTGCGGGTGCTTCTGAGCAAGGGGTCAGCCAATGGGCATCGGCATTTGCAGAGCAGGGTCTGGGGGTCAGTAAAACCATCGGTGATCTGGCAGGACCTATGCTGTTTGCCGCCTGCATGGGTACGGCACGGTTCCTGTACGGCAAATTCGGTGAAAAAATTGATCTGCAGCGATTTATGCTGTTTAGCGGTCTGCTTTGTATTGCAGCCTATCTGCTGACAGCCCTTTCTCCTCTGCCCCTGTTTGGATTGCTGGGCTGCGGTGTCTGCGGTTTCTCTGTGGGGATCCTCTGGCCGGGCACCTTCAGTCTGGGGGCAAAGGCACTGCGAAAAGGCGGCACCACACTGTTTGCGCTGCTGGCCTTGGCAGGTGATGTGGGCTGCGGCTCCGGCCCGACCTTAGTTGGCTTGGTAACGGAGCAAGCAGGCGGAAGTCTTTCGGCCGGTATTTTAAGCGGTATTGTTTTTCCTGCACTGCTGCTGGCAGGACTTGCCTGCTACCGCAGCATCTGCCGCAAATATCAAACACATCAATAAAATAACAAGCACTCTGTATGTTTTCCGTCAATGGGGAAATCATAGCAGAGTGCTTTGCTTTGCAAAGTCATTATTTTTCACAGGGAAAGGATCGGTAGTATGATCGAACAGGATACCATTCGTTTACTGCGTGAGGCGGACGCAGGCATCAAAATGGGGGTTTCCTCCATTGAGGACTCCATGAAGCACATCAAAAGCGAGAAGTTTCGGGAGATCATGAGAAAAAGCCTGCAAAAGCATCGCAAGCTGCAGGCGGAAATGCAGACCTTACTGGCGGATTATCACGATGACGGCAAAGAACCTGCCATGATGGCTAAGGGAATGGAGTGGTTTAAGACCAACGTTTCTCTTGCCATGGATGATTGTGACGGTGCAGTT
Source organism: Ruminococcus sp. (assembly GCA_015066805.1). GTDB lineage: Bacteria > Bacillota > Clostridia > Oscillospirales > Ruminococcaceae > Firm-04. The sequence continues at coordinate 67,238 of SVNP01000011.1, forward strand.
GCCGATTTTATTGTGGATGGCTGCAATATGGGTGTCAAATCTCTGGCACGCTACCTGAACGAATATCAGGCAGCGGATGAGGTCTCCAAGGACATCGCCAAAAAGCTCATCAGCGAGGAAGAACAGCTTTCCGCATCGGTTCGGGATTTTCTCTGAGCTTACAGCATCACCCGGACAGGCGCATCCACAAGAAGCGAATCGAGTGTGACAATGCAATCCCTTGCAAGAATCTGCACTCCTGCTGCCTTTGCATCCCGCAAAGCCGCCCCGAATGCGGGGTGCATGGCATCATGGGGGCAAAATGCGGTGATCTCTTTCATCTGCACCACAAACAGAATATAGCCTTCATACCCTGCCTGCACACAGTCCATCAGCCCATGAATATGCTTGATGCCACGTTCCGTAGGCGCATCGGGGAACATGGCAATGCCGTTTTGCTCCAGTGTAACGCCCTTTACCTCCAAAAAAGCACGGCGTGTACCGTCTTCGATATAGCAATCAAAGCGGGAATCGCCATAGGTCACTTCTCTGCGGAGCTGTGCATAAGCAGAAAACGGTGTATCCCTGCCCTGCCGCAGCCATTCCGCCGCTGCATCGTTCGGTATCTGAGAATCCATATTGATAAGCAGGGGCGGCTTACCGCTGCGCTGTTTTTCTACCGCTATCAGGTCATATCGGGTTTTCCGTAAGGGGTTCTGTGCTGCCGCCAGATACACCTTGCATCCGGGGATCAGCAGTTCCCTGCAGCGGCCTGTATTTTTTACATGAACCGTTTCTTCTCTGCCGTTTACAATCACCTGCGCCACAAACCGATTGAGTCGGCACAGAAACACAGCCTCCACCACCTGTTGATACTGCATACATACACCTTTCTTTCGGATTTTTTACACTGCTTATTATACGGTACGGGGGAGAAAATGTCAAGCAAAACAAAACGGAGATCGCTATGATCTCCGTTTTTGCCATTACGGGATGTTGTTCAGATCCGCATCAAAATACCGCACACCCTCCAGGGCAGATTTCTCCACAGGCACGGTGAGAAACCAACCTGCCATATCCATGGTCACCGCTTCGGGGAAATTGACCTGCCTGACATGCACACAAAGATGTTCACCATTTACGGCTACGCTGTCCAATGCATAACGGTAGGAGCCGCTGTTGGCACCAATATACACCACCAGCAGAGTATACTGCTCGAAAAAGGCATCATCCATAGCTGCGGTAATTTTGTTAAAGGAAGGCACCTCGCCATAGCCGCTGTCAATGGTCAGATTGGCACAATAGCCGTTTTTGAACTGCTCCAGCTCCGCGCAGCTCTCCATTTTGAAGATGGGCAGATGCAGCACACTGCTGATCCGGAAAGTTTCCCTGTTCAGTGCACCAAAGAACAGGTTCTCTCCACGATAATGATTGGCGTACGCAAGCTGTGACGCAGGCACCGTACCCTCATCGGAAGGCTCGGGCAGCAGCAAAACTTCACCCACCACCGATGCATCGGGAATGCCAAGCTGTGCCGCCAGATTATGCAGCTCATCCTCGGAAGGTGTCCACAAAAAACCGGAAAGAGGATGCTGATAGGGCATCAGCGTGATGTTTTCCTGTGGGATATCATAGGTGGAAAGGATGCACTGCATTTCCTCACGCTGTACAGACTCTGCCTTCATGACTTCACCATAGGTATAGCCCAGATTCTTCCCCATCATCAGCGAATACCGGTAGCTGCTGCCGTCAAAGGTCGTGACATAGATCCACAAGCCCTTTTGTACAGAAAGATCAAACATCTCCGGCACACGATTCCGCAGTGCAGCTTCCTCATCCACCGGTGGCTCTTCGGGAACCGTAAACATGGCATATGCCGTGGCTTTGTCAAAATCTCCTGTATCACGGAAATTCATAAAGCCTTTGCCAATCCGGTACTGCCCTGCTGCCAGCTCGCCGTACAGCCACCGCCAGTCAATGACCTGCTTTTCGGTGCTTCCCTCTGCCAGCGTATAGGCAACGGTCGTCCATGCGGCATTATCAATGATAGGCTCCACAGGCTGCCAGCGGCCGCCGTCCAACACCTCTACCTTGTAATCCGAGCCGTATTCCAGCTTGCCGTCGTGTTCTCCGCCCGATTGGGAGCAGATCAGCGTCATACCACCGGCAGATACCTTCTCGGCTTTGAGTGTGATGCCCCATTTTGCGGCATCTGCACTTGTACCGATGACCCGTATCTCATATACACTGAGGATCTGGGCGGGAAAGCTCTCTGCGATCTTGCCGTCATAAAAAACGGTGATCTGATCGCCGACGGCAGGTACGGTACAGGGGTTGCCGTCTACATTGGTCAGAGAAACATGATAGGGCACACCCTCCGGGGTTTCTATTTCACAGGCACCTTCCCATACATTGGTAACAGTGCCACGCATTTCCAATCCGTAGGCATCATCGGAATGGGTCGTACCCTCTGCCCCTGCCTGCTGAGAGGATTGCTGCTCACCGCAGCCGCTGATTGCTGCCATACACATCACCGCCGTAAGGATCGCAAGTAATTTTTTCATCATCTGTCCCTGCCTTTCTTTATTGCTGCACATCATACATGGTACCGATGAAAAACGGTGACATGGTATTGCAATCAATGAGCATATACACAAAGGGTCTGTCCAGATACACCTGTTTCTTTCCATCTAAAAGGGGGATACCGCTGGTTATGGTTTCCACTACGGTAGCGGCACCTGCCTTGGTACCCTTTTCCGCTACGGAGATAAAGGTTTTATGCAGCACCCGGCTGATATAAATATTGCCTGTGGAAGAACTGCCCAAGCCACTGAAATCTGCCTGCTCCGCATCAAAAGCAAGGGGCATACCCATCTTTGCAAGCACCACGGCAAGATCGGTGCTGTATTCGGTTTCAAACTTGGGAATACGGGTCAGCACGGAAATATCTTCTGCGTTCCGCAGCAGATCATGAAGGGCTGCACCATCGAGAGCTGCCACATAGTCGGAAAGGGATACATTTTCATCCGGCAGCAAAGCGGCAAAAGCGTATTCCCCACCGGCATAATACTTGATAAAGCCTGTGGCGTTTTCATCCTCCAAATACTTCGGCACGGTACTGCTCATCATTTTTACATTGCGGGTCGTGCCATCGGCAAGGGTAAACTGATCCGAGTAAATCTGATCCTCCTTGTAGATCGCATCCCATTCCGCCTCAAAGGCAAGGGCATTCACCAGATACATCACAGCCGCTTCGGGGATCTCATCCAGTATTTCGGGTATCATGCCGTCGGTATGCTTCTTCACCCAGCCGTTGATCTCCTTGCAGGTTTTGTCATCAAAGGAAGCACGGTAAATATCGGCACCGTAATAATCGCCGTTGGTCTGCAAAAACTGCTGATTCACCGTAAAGCGTTCATCCTTGGTAAACCAGATGGAATTGGCAAGATGCAGCTTATAATTCTTCCCATGAGGAAGTGCATTGCGGTAGCTGTACAGATACTCGTTCAGCGTTTTTGTATCGCTGCCCAGGGTCTGTTCCATCTGATGCAGCGTTTCACCCTTGGCACCGTTTGCGGTCATAGAAAGGGCATACAGCACCGAAAGAGGCGAAACCAGCGTATTTTTGTCTTTCTCCTCCGAAGCCTGCAGCAGCCGTACCGCAAAATCTGTAAGGGTGGCACCCCCTGCCGACAGATCCTCTGCGGAAAGCGGAGTGACGGCATTGGGCTTTATATCCTCCATCAGATCTTGGGCATCTGCCTGCAGCATACAGCCTGTCAAAGAAGCTGCAAGCGCAGCGGCAAGGGTCAGTGCAAGAAATTTTTCTTTCATGTCAATCCGGCTCCTTTCCTGTGTTGTGTACGGGCAGCACATAAGAAATAACAGTATCGGCATAGACTGTCGTTTCCTTTCCATTGCTCTCATTGCGTTGGAAAAGCACCAAAACCTCTGTACCTACGCCACTATTGGTCACATTCATATCAAATCCGGCAAGATTGCCTTCCTGATCCACGGGCATTTTGCAGATGGTCTTTTCTGTCAGGATCACATTCACCGCCGTGCCGTAATCCATGGCACTGTTTTCATTGCAGACCACGCCCTCAAAGCCGTTGTGATTCCATTGGGTAATAGACAACTGCACGGATGAACCGGAAGTAAGAAAGGTTTCCTCCTTATGCTCCGTATCACCGCCGCTGTTGTTGCTGTGGTCGGCAGAGCTGTTCACGGAACTGTCGGCAGAGCTGTCTGCGGCATTGTTCAGTGTATCGTAATCACTGTGGGAGTCTTTCGATTGTGCGGAGCTGACAACGGGATCCAGCATTTCATTCAGGGAACCAATGCCGCCCAGACCGAAAAAGGCACCCAAAGCGATGACGCACAGGCTGGCAGCAGCGGCAAGCACAGACATATAGATCGGTTTGCGGGCTTTGCGTGGCTCTCTTGCCTGCACCAGCAGGTCGTCATCTACGGAGCCAAAGGCTTCCAAAAGCTGTAATGCGCTCATACCATGCCCTCCTTTTCCAGAAATTTCCGCAGCTTTACACGGGTTCGGTGCAGCATGGATTTCACCTTGCTTTGCGTAAACCCAAACCGCTTTGCGATATCTTCTACGCCATCCATATAAAAATAACGGCACAGAAATACTTGTTGTTCCGGCTGGGGCAAGGCTTTTACAAAACGATTGATGCTCTCCCCCAGCATCTGATCCTCAACGGTACGTTCCACATCGCCGCCTGCTGCAATGCATTCGGATAATTCCTCCAGCACCAGCTCCATACGGCCGCCGCCTCTTTTATCCGCATTGCGCCTGCGCCAGCGATCAATGGAGATACGGCGGGTCAGCTTGCCCAAAAAGGTTGCCAGCACCGACGGACGATGAGGCGGCATACTGTTCCACGCATCCAAATAGGTATCATTGACACTTTCCTCGGCATCGCCGGAATTACCCAGCACGCCATAGGCAATGGCATAACAATATTTTCCGTACTTGGCGGCTGTTTCCGCTATTGCGGATTCATTCCGCTGCCAATACAGCTCCACGATCATGGCATCCTCCAAGCTCCACACCTCCCCGAATATGCTTCTGTTCTCTATCTCGCAGACCGGATCCACCCGGTTGCATGAAACTGCAAAAATTTTCTATATTATAGCATATTGGGGCCAGGATTGCAACTCGCCTCCTATGAAAAATGCAATATAGTTATATTTCACCCAGATAGTTCACAAAAAAGCACAGAATTATGCTGCGACATATCCAATTTCGCTGATAATATGTAGGTTTACGGCATATTTGTAGCACAAAAGTGAAATAAAATCAGCATAGAATACTATTGCAAGATGCTACCAAATACGATATAATGATAATGGATGCGTAGAAAAATACCACGCACCGACTATTGATTGGGAGGATATTTTATGAAACACACAAGCCGTTTTCTTCGCAGATTTGCGGCGATCTGCACCTCGGGGTTACTAGCACAGACTTTGTTATGCGCCATGCCCTTCAACAGCTCCACCGCAGCATCTGTCTGCGTGGTGGATACCGCCACAACGTATCAGTCCATCAGGGGCTTCGGCGGCATCAATCACCCGGAATGGACAGGCTCCGACCTGACCAGTGACCAGATCCAGACTGCATTTGGCAACGGCAACGGTCAGCTTGGCTTTACAGTCCTGCGAATCTTTGTAAACCCGGATCGCAACCAATGGTATAAAGCAGTTCCTGTGGCAAAGGCTGCCACGGAAATGGGCGTTACGGTATTTGCCTCTCCTTGGGAGCCGCCCTCCAATCTGGCAGAATCCGGCGGTGCCAACGGCAAGCTGCACCTGCCCAGATCCAACTACGGTGCTTACGCACAGCATCTGAATGATTTCGGCAACTACATGAAGCAGAATGGCGTGGATCTGTACGCTATCTCCGTACAGAACGAACCCGATTATGCGAAAGAATGGACATACTGGTCTTCCGATGAAACCACAGACTTCCTTGCAAATTACGGCGATCAGATCACCAGTACCCGTCTGATGTCCCCCGAATCCTTCCAGTATGCGCCCGAGAACGCTTCCTGGGTAGCCGATGGCGGCAAGAATTTCTACGCCAAGATCATGAACAACCAGAAAGCTATGGCAAACTGTGATCTCTTTGGTACACACTTCTACGGTACCCAGAGAGGCTGGATGGACTACCCCGCACTGGAAAGCTGCGGTAAGGAGATCTGGATGACCGAGGTTTATGTGCCCGACAGCAGCTCCAGCGCAAACACCTGGCCCCAGGCTCTGGATGTTGCGGAAAACATCCATAACGGTCTGGTTGTGGGCAACATGAGTGCTTATGTCTGGTGGTACATCCGCCGCAGCTACGGCCCCATGCTGGAAGACGGCAGCGTTTCCAAGCGTGGTGATATGATGGCACAGTATTCCAAGTTTGTTCGCCCCGGCTCCGTGCGAGTCAGTGCAACTGAGCAGCCCGATACCAATCTGCTGGTTTCTGCCTACAAAAACGGTGATGAAATCATCGTGGTAGCTATTAACAAGGGTTCTTCGGATGTGGTACAGGAATTCAGCTTCCCCAACGAGAAGATCAGCAATGTGGAACGCTATCGTTCCTCCGGCACCGAAAAAGTTGTACACACCGGAAAAATGGAGCCCACCGATCACAACTTCCTGGCAACCCTGCCCGCACAGAGCGTTTCCACCTTCGTAGTCAGCGCAAGTGTAGAGGCTGATGCCAACGGGTATTACTTCCACAGCACCTTTGAGGGCGATACCGATTCCTGGAACGGCAGAGGCTCCGCAGAAATCACTCTCAGCGGCAGAACCGCATACATGGGCGCAGAATCCCTGCTGGTACAAAATCGTGAATCTGCATGGAACGGCACCTATCATGCACTGAACACCGCAGCCTTTGTTCCCGGCAACGCATATAGCTTCAGCGTAGTGGCATCCAATCTGGATGGAGATGCGGCAGCAACCACCTTCTATCTGAAGCTGCAATATACCGACAGTGAAGGCGAAACACAATACGGCTCCATTGCGGAAGCAACAGCAGGCCAGGGAAGCTGGGTACAGCTTGCCAATACCAATTATGTGATCCCCGCAGGCGCAACAAACCTGCAGCTTTATGTAGAAACCGCCGAAGGCACCGACAACTTCTATATTGATGAAGCCATCGGTGCAGTGGCAGGTACCGTGATTGACGGACCGAAAGAGACAACCACAACGACTACTACAACGACTACCACCACAACGACCACTACAACAATTTCCACCACACCGCCTCCTGTCGCAGCAGTCCTCGGCGATGTAAACTGCGACGGTAATGTCAAAATCGACGATGTCATCCTGCTGAACCGCTTCCTCGCTGAGGATACTCAGATCAACGTATCGGCACAGGGTCTGGTCAATGCAGACTGTAACGGAGTAACCGGCGTAACCGCCGAGGATTCCACCGCAATACTCTGTATTCTGGCCGGTTTACCCATTGGATAAAAAAATGCACACCCCGAGGCGCAACGCTTCGGGGTGTGATATTATATGGTCTTTCCCTTGACAAAACCCAAGGAATATGCTATAATTTTAATGTTCGATTCATGCCGCTGTGGTGGAATCGGCAGACACAAGGGACTTAAAATCCCTCGGACGAAAATCCGTACCGGTTCAAGTCCGGTCAGCGGCACCAAAAGCAGGTATCCTATGCGTCATGCAGATACCTGCTTTTTCTATATGCAGTGGCAGCAGATCGCATTTACAACGCTTATAACGCTATAAAATGTAAAAGACCGGCTTTGAAAGCCGGTCTTTTTCGGATTGGGGTAGCAGGATTTGAACCTACGAATGCCAGAGTCAAAGTCTGGTGCCTTACCGCTTGGCGATACCCCAACAATTGAAAATAGTATACCACAATTTCGCAAAAAAATCAAGTAGCAAATATAAAAAACAGGAAAAGCCAGAGAAGTGAATTTCTCTGGCTTGTGCCGGCATCGATTTATCTTCCCGGGACGCTTCCATCCAAGTATTGTCAACGCGAATGAGCTTAACTTCCGTGTTCGGAATGGGAACGGGT
>SVNP01000034.1 GCA_015066805.1 Ruminococcus sp.
TCTTGAACTCCGGCGTATACCGCTTATTTGGTTTCCCTTTTGGCATTAAAATGCCCCCTTTCGTTAGACTTTGGTTCGGTATATCTCTATTATACCACATTGTCTAACAAAAGGGGAGCATTTCATAGCGGGTACGGTCGGGGGGCTTTTTTATGCGGTTTCCGTTTGCATGATCTCATCGGCTTTGGGGAATTTTCTTCGCATGATGAGGAAGCATATCAGATGTACCATAAAAGTGATCATCCACGAAATGGGGTAGGAGAGGAACAGCATAAACTCTGTGTGATATTGAGGAATGCGGAAAATGGTGAAGATCCAGAGGATACGCAGGCCACAGGCTCCCAGCATGGAAACGATGGTGGGTGTCACGGCATATCCCATGCCGCGGATGCTGCCTACGATACAATCCATGAGGCCGCAGGTGCAGTAGAAGCAGCATACAAGCTGCATACGGATCAATCCCGCTGCAATGACATCGGGGCGTTGATCATAGATATGCAGCAGGGGCGTGCCCATCAGATAGGCCAGATTGCCCAGCACCAGTCCTGCTGCACAGGCACAGCCGCAGGAGATGGCTGCTATTTTATTGATGCGGCTGTATTTGCCTGCTCCGATGTTTTTACTCATATAGGTCAGGGCGGTTTGGGAGAAGGCATTCATGGAGACCCAGATAAAGCCTTCGATGCTGGCGGCGGCGGCACTGCCTGCCATGACAATATCGCCAAAGCCGTTGATAGAGGACTGGATCACCACATTGGAGAGGGAGAATACCACGCCTTGAAATCCCGCGGGAATACCGATTTGCAGCAGCCGTGCTGCGATTTTGCGGTCAGGCAGGCATTTTTTGAAGGTAAAGCGGAATTCGCCTGTTTCCTTCATCAGGCAGCGTAGGATCAGGAAGGCGGAAATACACTGGGAGATCACCGTTGCCAATGCAACACCTGCCACATCCATGTGCAGTACGATGACAAAGATCAGGTTCAGCACCACATTGATCACGCCTGCAAAGGCCAGATAGTAAAGGGGGCGTTTGGTATCGCCTCTGGCACGGAGGAGAGAACAACCGAAATTGTAGATCATCATGGGGATCATGCCAAAAAAGTAGATCCGCAGATACAGCACCGAGAGGGAAAGGGTCTCCACAGGGGTTTGCATCCACAGCAAAAGCTGTTCTGCCATGATTACGCCGATGACTGTCAGCAGGCCGCCGCTGGCCATGCTGAGAAACAGAGAGGTATGTACGGTTTTGCTGACATTTTTTGGCTCCTCTGCGCCCATAAAGCGGGCTGCCAGCACATTGGCTCCCGTAGAAAGTCCCAGAAACAGATTGGTCATCAGATTGACCAGTGCGGTGGTGGAGCCAACTGCTGCCAATGAGTGCTTTCCTGCAAAATTACCTACCACGATCACATCGGCAGCGTTGAACAGCAATTGCAGAATGCTGGAGAGCATCAGAGGTAGGGTAAGCCGAAGCAGCCCCGGTAGAATTGGTCCGCTGCACATATCCAAGGATGCTGTGCGGGGTTGTTTCCATTGTAATGTTTTCACGGGAAAACACTCGCCTTCTTTCTTTCAGATCACATCGAGAGTATTATAGCACAGATATATGAATAAAGTATGACGCCTGTTCATTGACATTCATTGCACGATGTGATATAATACTATGGTTGTGCAATGCAATATGCACAGGAAAGGATCTGTTACAGAGCGTATGGCTACGGAAAAAAGAGAGAAGCTGGGCAGTCGGCTTGGCTTTATTTTGCTGAGCGCAGGCTGCGCTATCGGCATTGGTAATGTGTGGAAGTTCCCCTACATGGTAGGGCAGTATGGCGGCGGCATTTTTGTGCTGATCTATTTGTTCTTTCTGATCGTACTGGGTGTGCCTGTTATGACCATGGAATTTGCCATGGGTCGTGCCAGCGGAAAAAGCCCCGTGAAAATGTATCAGCAGTTGGAGCCCAAGGGCAGCAAGTGGCATCTGCACGGTGTGGCTGCCATGATCGGCAGTTATTTGCTGATGATGTTTTACACTACAGTATGCGGCTGGATGATGTACTATTTTGTGGCAACAGCCAAAGGCGATTTTGCAGGCTTGGATGCCGCAGGAGTGGAAGCTCATTTTAACCATATGCTGGGCAGCCCTTCTATTTTGATACCGGGTATGGGTATTTCGGTGCTGCTGGGTTTTCTGGTGTGTTCCTTTGGCTTGCAGAACGGTCTGGAAAAGGTCACCAAGTACATGATGCTTGCGCTGCTGGTCATTATGGTGATTCTGGCAGGCAACAGCTTCTTCATGGAAGGCGGCAAGGACGGTCTGGCGTTTTATCTGATGCCTGACATCGGACGTATGCAGGAGGCAGGTATTGTCAATGTGATCGTGGGTGCCATGAATCAGGCATTTTTTACTTTGAGTCTGGGCATGGGTGCTATGGCCATCTTCGGCAGCTATCTGGACAAAGACCGTGCTTTGATGGGTGAAGCGGTCAATGTGGCACTGCTGGATACGTTTGTGGCATTTTCTTCGGGTCTGATCATTTTTCCGGCCTGCTTTGCCTACAATGTACAGCCTGACAGCGGTCCCTCCTTGATTTTCATCACCCTGCCAAACATTTTCAATCATGTTCCTCTGGGCAGAGTATGGGGCAGTTTGTTCTTTATGTTCCTGACCTTTGCGGCACTTTCCACGGTGCTGACTGTTTTTGAGGGCATTCTTGCCTGCACCTGTGATCTGTTTGGCTGGAGCCGTAAAAAGGCTTGTCTGATCAATGGTATTCTGATGTTTGTGCTTTCGCTGCCTTGTGCTTTGGGCTTCAATCTGTTAAGCGGGATCCAACCCTTTGGCGATGGCAGCACCATTATGGATCTGGAGGATTTTCTGGTCAGCAATTTGCTGCTGCCCGTGGGGGCCTTTCTCTTTATTCTGTTTTGCACAAGCAAAAAGGGCTGGGGCTGGCAGCGTTTTCTGGCGGAAGCCAATACCGGCAAGGGCACCAAGATGCCATCATGGTTGCGGGGCTACTGCACTTATGTGCTGCCTGTCATTGTGCTGATCGTATTTATCATTGGTCTGTACAATTTCTTTCGATAAAAAAGAGAGAAGCATCTGTTGGGATGCTTCTCTTTTTTGTTTGGTATGGTTTATGCTTCGGCATGATCTGTATAGGTATCGTGGCTGGGCATTTCTGCAAGCTTTGCCAGCAGGTCTTCCAAATCATCATGCTGAATGGGCTTGTGCAGGTAATCCGTGAGACCGGGCAGTTTTACCTTTGCCACCTGATCTGTTACACCGTAGATGGGCATGGCGGCAATGTCTTTTCTGTCAATTTCACGGATGGTGGAAATGATCTGGGCGGCGTTTACGTCATCTGCAAGCTGAAGATCCATCAGTGCCATATCGTAGAAATGGGCCGGGGCATCGGAAAGCATTTGTACTGCCTGTGCGCCGCTCCATGCCTTATATACCGCAGCGTGTGCCATCTGAATGGCAATAGCAGCCTGCTCCAGAATGGATTCCTTGGCGGCGATGAGCAGCACACGCTTACCCGTACAGTTGGGCAGATCACCCATATGCTGGGGTGCGGCGATCTTTGCGCTGGTCATTGTCCAGAGCTGCCGTGCCAATGCGGTACGGAAGATGGGCGAAGAAATGGTCAATGCATCTACAGAATCCGCATCCTGCTTGACCTCATGGGTTGCGGGCTTATCCTCACGGATAAGGAAAGCGGTATCCGGGCTGATGGCTCGCAGCAGTCGCAGGGAAGGGAGCTTCTTCTCGTTCAGCAGGGTCTGGGGCAGAATCAGCAGGTCATAGGGCTCTGCGGATGCTGCCTGACGCAGCATGGCAACGGCCTCCTCTGCCGAGGTGGGGCATTCCAGGTACATACCGGTTTCTGCCAGCATATCCTTTAATGCTTTTCCTGCGGGAGAAACGGGCTCCAGCAGCATGGCGCGCTTACGGAACAGATGCAGGTTGGGGAATACGCAGGGAGGTTCCATGGCAACTGCCAGGGGAATAGAAAGCAGCACCGCACTGGCGTGATCGGAGATCTGCTCATATTTCAGGGTACCGCCCATCAAAGCGATGAGCTTTTTGTTGATGTGCATATTCAGGTTATCCTGTCCTGTTTCCGCAAACATGGAGCGTTCCAGCTCATTCATGCCGGAAAGTGCCCGCAGGGGGGTACAGAGGGATTTCTGGAAATCCTGGGAGAAGCTGTCACCATAGCTGATGAGGGAGAAGGTGAAGCGTTCTACATTGGGCGTGCCTGTTGCAGCCTGTGTCAGGCTCAGGGTGATCTCCGTATCATTAGGCAGGGCACGGATAATATGCAGGAAAATATTCTCAATAAGATGCAGCAGGCGGTTGGAATCGCAGTAGATGATCTCATTGACCACATGATCGGTAAAGGTAGTAAGCTGCAGATGCTTGCCGACCAGCGTGGGCATGGCCTTTTCCTTGAGGATGGAGAACAGCTCCGGCAAGGAAACAGGTTCTTTCATCAAGGGCAGCATATGATTCTCCAGCAGCAGCACATCCCTCATATTTTCAATGAGGTCTTCAATGCGGTCGCAGGCACCGGAAAGCCGCTGAAATTCTTCTTTCTGGTCGCTGTTGAGGATCAGATCATCGTGGAGCTGTTCCAGCATTCCGCAGATCTGGTTGAGAGAAAGGCGGGCATCGGAGGTAATATTGGTGAGGAAGTGTGCCTTCCGCACACGGGATTGCTCCGCAAGACGGATGGCTGCCTGCAGCTCCTGCTTGGCCCGCTCCAGCTCCTGCAGACGCAGCTCCCGTTCTCTGACCTCGGAGTCGATATTTTGCAGGTAGAACATAACGATGGGCTTGCCGCTGTCGCTGCGGAGGAATCTTGCCACGAAGCTGCACCAGAGGAAGTCGCCGTCTGCTTTGAGGTCAAAGCGGAACTGGTGTTTGATCTTTGTGGTGCGATCCTTGGCGGCACGCATAATGGCATCATAGCCGAAGTACCGTTCAAAGGATTCACGCTCCAGCGGGTGGATATGCTTTTGGGCATAGGAACGGCACAACTGGCTGAAGGGCTTTTGGGAGGGGATCAGCACATAGTTGCCATCCTGCAGGTGGTAGTGGTAGAAGCAGTCGGCTTCCAGATCCACTTCATCAATGCTGAGGTAGGAATCCTCCACGGAAAGGCCGAACCGCTTCCGCAGCATAAGCTGTTCCCGTTCTGCCTCTGCCACAGCGGTCATATTGCGGGTCTCCTGGTCCACATCCGCAATGTAGGTCATGGAATGAAGCCCGCCGTTTTCATCGCGCTGCAGGTGCATTTCCGCTTTTGCCCAGATCCACACATCATCCTGACGGAAGCGGTAGGTATGGGTGATGATCTTTTTGCCGGCGGCTGCCGCTGCCAGAACCTGATCGGGCAGAAAATGCTTTGCCAGATCTTTGATATCCTCGGGATGACAGTAGGGAATAAAGGCGTTTTCAAACAACTGAGAGAAGGGGCAGGTAAAGTGATGCGAAGCCTCGCCGTTGATAATACGATAGCATTCGGAAACGCCCTTCTGGTAATCGGAATCAATAAAGCAAAGGAAACGGTTGCGGATGAGAAGGTCAAACTTGCGTTTGAGGTCATCCTGCTGCCGCTGGGCTTCCAGCTCCCGCCGTTTTTGTCTGTTGACATCCTGCACGGCATAGATGATGGAAGTAGGCATCTGGCCTTTTTTGCCGATGAGCTGGATCACCGAGCGTGTCCACTTGGGGTCGGTATCATGGCCGCCTGAGGTGCTGGGGGTCAGTCGGCGGTATTCCACATAAATGCGCTGAGAGTCTACCTCAAGGGGCTTCTGGTATTGGGAGAGATCGGAGAACGCCCGCAGCATTTTTACATCATCGGGATGCACCAGAGAAAGCAGTACCTCCACGATGGCATGGAAGGGATAGACAATATCGTAGGAGAGAGTACCTTCCAGACTTTTGTGCATGGAGCAGACCAGAGTTGCCTCTGTTTGCAGATCCACATGGAACATCAGGCGGAAGATATCGGAAATACCCGAAAGAATATGAGAGTTACGCTGGGAGAGAGTCTCCAGCGCACGCTGATAGTTGGCAGACCGTTCCTGATGCCGCTGAGGATCAGCGAAATAGCAGCGCAGCAGCAGGGTATTGCGGTCAAGACGCATAAGTGTATAGTTTGCCCAGCGGTATTCGTCATCCACCAGACAGCGCAGCGTCATGGAAGGCGGTGGGCCGCCCTGAATAAAGCGTTTGCAGGCGGCTTCGGAGAGGGCTGCCGCAAAGGTGGCGGTATCATCGGGGTGCAGCGCATAAGCGGCATAGGCCTCGGTAAACAGAGAAAGAGAAGGGAAGCGGCTGACTGTTTTCAAAATGGGATCACCGGCTTGCAGCACAGTGGTCTGCATGGTCTGGGCATCAATGGTGACCAGCAGAAAATGGGTCGCTTCCAGGATCTTGGCAGATAATCCCGGATCGGTGGGGATCTCACTGCGGCAGACCAGTGTCAGCATAACGGCATCGGCATCCCGGTAGCGGATGCCCGTACAGCGCATTAAGGCCTCATCGCCCAGAACAGGGATAGTACCTTTCGGCAGAATACATTGGCCGTTGTAAGGTGCCTTCAGTGTATGCAGATAATCGGTCAACGCATCCGGCAGCGGAGTATTCTCCGGCAGGATGTTGATTGCCGCAGCATTGCGGTAAAGAACGGTATCGGCGGCAGGATCTACAACCATAACAGCATCATAGAGCTGATCTGCCGTGTTTTGCTGGAATACTTGGTATGCCATACATACACCCCTTTTCTGCAAAAATCAGGAGAACCGTTTGCGATGTCATTCGACATTTTTTTCTTTACATTATAGCAAAACTGCGGTAAAAAGTCAATCGGTTTTGGCAGTTGTAATTTTGAATTATATCTGTTTGGGCATACGGTCTGTCCAGTCTGTCTGCAGGAGTGCTGTCAGCTCCTTGGGAGAGCGCACACAATACACCGCACCATGGGCATCCAGCACGTCCAGATCACGGAAGCCCCACAGAACACTGATGCAGGGGAGATTGGTGTTGCGGGCGGTTTCAATATCTACTTCGGAATCACCCACATATACCGCATGGGCGGGGGAAACGCCCATTTCCGCCATGGCAGCCAACAGATTATCCGGTGCGGGCTTGTTGGCACGCATTTCATTTGCGCCGATGGCCACTGGGATCATCTCACCGAAAAAGTGGCTGCACAGCTTCTTCACTTCGGCATCGGGCTTATTGGATACCACACCCATGGCAAACCCCATAGCGTACAGCGTTTGCAGCATGGGCAGGATGCCCTCATAGGGGGCGGTATGATTGCGGCTGTTTTCCTTGTAGATCCGCCGTGTTTCCGCCAGGATCGCTTCATATTGCGGATGTGCCGTGCCTTCCTGCAGGGCACGTTCCACAAGCTTAGGCAGACCATTCCCCACAAAGCGACGTACCTCCTCACGGGTACGTTTGGGGGCACCGTAGGCGGAGAGGGCTTGGTTCAGGCTTTCTTCCAGATCAGTCAGGGTATCCAGCAGGGTACCGTCCAGATCAAACAGGATGGCTGTTTTCATATGAGCTTCCTTTCTTCTTTGCGATTCGTCAAAAACCGCGTAAATACGCTGTTTCACATGGAACAATCCTTGCGGTAAAAGCAGCCCTGCCACCAACCGTTTCCATGCATTCTGCAATGGATGGCATATAAAATGGCATCTCTGCGTATGATCCAATCGGGGGCTACCAGCAGCTTACGCAGGCAGTTTCCGTGCAGCCTGTGAATGATCAGATCCGGCCGCAGATGGGTCAGCACATCCATTGCCCATTCCACATACTGCTGCATGGAAATAGGCACAAAGGAGCCTTGGGCATACCACTGTGCCAACACTGTGTTTTCCATAACAAACAGGCTGTGGATCTTTACGCCCTCAATGGGGTGGCGGTTGATGAAATCCACTGTATGCAGCAGATCCTCACGGGTTTCGCCGGGCAGTCCTATGATCATATGTACGATCACGGGGATCCCATACGCGTGCAGCAGCTCTACGGCACGGGTGAAGCAGGCATTGTCATAGCCGCGATTGAGCAGGGTAGCTGTTTGTTCATTGGCAGTTTGCAGGCCAAGCTCCACCCACACTGTACAGCGGTTTTGGTAGGATGCCAGCAACTTTACGATCTCCTCGTTGATGCAGTCGGGGCGGGTGCCGATATCCAGAATACGGATACGGTCGTCACAAAGGGCGGCATCATAGCGGGAGCGCAGCACCTCAACGGGAGCGTAGGTGTTGGTGAAATTCTGGAAGTACGCGATCCATTTGTCGTTGGGGTCACTTTTTTCCAAGCGTGCCTGTACCTGTCTGCGGATATCGAGAGAGGGGTCAAGCTGTTCGCCTGCCCCTCGTTCTCCACAGAATACACAGCCGCCCACACCACAGGTGCCGTCACGGTTGGGGCAGGTAAAGCCGCCGTCAATACAGATTTTACGCAGCTTTTGCCCTTGTGTGGCACGCAGATGATCGCTGAGGGTGTGATATGGCTTTTTCATGCGTCGTTTTCTCCTGTGATAAGCTGCCCGATGACCTCTGCGATGATGGCGTGGCCTTCTGCATTGGGGTGGGGGTCCATATAGGCTTCGTTTTTCTCGGAGATCTGCCCGATGACAGGCGTTTTTTCATGTTCTCCGAAGGCGGCGTGGATATCGGCAACGGAAACTGCATCATGCTGCTGTGCAAAGCTGCGGATGATGGCATTGCATTTGCCGATCATTTCCTCTGCATAGGCGTTCAGGGAACGCTTTTCGTCAGACAGGGTGATCTCTGCTTCCACATGGGCAAAGGGATTGTAGACTGTTAGCAAAATAATCTGTGCATCGGGGTTTCTGTCGGTAATGTGTTCATAGATCAGGGGAAGCTGCTTTTCAAACTCTGCCAGACCTTCCGCAATGGCAGTTTCCATTTCGGCAAAGGCACGGTCGGTCCCGGCAGATGCTTTCAGATCTTCGGAAAGCCATACGCCGTAGAAAGCGGCAAAGGGCTGCAGCATATGATTGGCTCCGATGCTGATGGTAATGACATCCGCAGAGGGCAGCCGCACGGCACGGCCGTTTTCCAGCCGTTTCAGCATTTCGTCGGCAGTATCGCCGGAAACCGCATAGTTATAATCCTGCCAGATGACGGTTTCATCTGTAAGTTGTTGGGCGAGCAATGCGGAATACCGCTGTTCTTCGGGGGATTCCAGTCCGTAGCCTGCCGCAATGGAATCGCCCAGAGTGACCATGGAAAAGCTGTGCACTTCGGATTCCGTCGCAGATTGCAGGGAGCTGTTGTCCTCGGCACAGCCCCAAAAGGCGGCAGCAAGCATCAGGGAAACAAAAGCAGTTACAGTGCGCTTCATAAAATACTCCTTTGATCAGGGATAAAAGTTCCTCTATACAGTATACCACGATTCCGCCGATCCTGCAAGAGGAAAGAAGACTTGTCAAGACAAAAAAATCGTGCTATAATGATAACAGAGAAAGGATGGTCGGTATGATCTATTTACTGGAGGATGATGACAACATCCGTGATTTTACCACATATGCCCTGAAAAGCTCCGGCATGGAGGTGCAGGGCTTTGCTTTGCCTTCGCAGTTCCGTGCAGCAGTGGCAAAGCAGCTCCCGCAGTTGGTTCTGCTGGACATCATGCTTCCCGAGGAAGACGGGCTTTCCATACTGCGCTGGCTCAAGGAATCCGAGGCTACGGCTCATCTGCCGGTAATCATGCTGACTGCCAAAAGCACCGAGTACGACAAGGTGCTGGGTCTGGACAGCGGCGCAGATGACTATGTCGCCAAGCCCTTTGGTGTCATGGAGCTTCTTTCCCGTATCCGTGCGGTGCTGCGCCGTGCGGCTAAGCCGATTGCTTCCGACCTGCTGCAGATGGGTACGGTGGCTTTGGACAGCAAACGACATACGGTCACGGTAGCCGGTGCCCCCGTTGCTCTGACCTGCAAGGAATTTGATCTGCTGGAGCTGCTGATGCGGAATCAGGGCCTGGTTATGAGCCGTGACCGCATTCTGCAATCGGTTTGGGGCTATGATTATGTGGGCGAAAGCCGTACTGTGGATGTGCATATCCGTATGCTGCGTGCCAAGCTGGGAGATGGCGGCAATATCATTGAAACCGTGCGCGGTGTGGGCTACTGCTGCAATGCAGATGGCAAGGAGAACCGCATATGAAACGGCTGCTTGCAAAATGGCTGCTGCGCTTTGCAGGCGGCACCCTTACCGTGATGACTTTGATCTGTGCGGTGCTGCTGATCGTTACCGAGCAGTATGCCGCACTGGGGATTTTTCTTGGTATTGCGCTGCTGCTGCCGGTATTGATGTTCCCTGCGGCAGACCGCATCGGCAAGCTGCTGGCAGAGCGGATCGCACAGCCTTTGAATAAGCTGTATTTTGAACAGGCCTTGCAGCAATGTCCGTACCCCGAGCTGCAGCCCATGATGGAACGTATGGCAGATCTGCATCGGCATATGGTAGCGCAGCGTGCCGATCTTTCCGATCAGCGCAACCGTCTGGATGTGCTGGTAGATAATATGCGGGAGGGTCTGATTCTGGTAGATGCCGAGGGACGGATCCTCATCCACAACAATGCGGCGCTGCAGTTATTGGGGTATACCCGTCAGACACCGGTAAACGTGTATGATCTTCATGACAGCCAGGAATTCCATTCCCTGATGGAAAATGTACTGCACGGCAGCCGTGCAGAAATGGTCGTATACACGGAAAATGCTACCTGTCAACTGATCGCAGGCCCTGTCTGCACCTCGGTGCAGGATACTGCCCACCCCGATGGTGCTGTGCTGATCCTGCTGGATGTGACCGAACGGGAAAAACGTGAGGTGCTGCGGCGGGAGTTTACTTCCAACGTATCCCATGAGCTGAAAACCCCTCTGACTTCCATTTACGGCATTGCGGATATGCTTTCTTCCGGTTTGGTAAAGCCTGAGGATATCGGCGGCTTTGCGGTCCGTATACGGGATGAATCCTCTCGTATGATTGCCTTGATCGAGGATATTATCCGTCTTTCCCGTCTGGATGACGAAAGCTTTTCTGCGGAGCTGACTCTTGTTGATTTGTATCATGTGGCGGGCAGTGTGCTGCTGCAGCTTCGTCCCGCTGCCGAAACACGGCAGATCACCATGACGCTGCACGGCGGCAGTGCGCCCATTATGGGTGTGCCCGTCATTGTGGAAGAAATGCTGTATAATCTGTGTGATAATGCTATCAAATATAATGTGGAAGGCGGAACGGTGCGGCTTTCTGTGCGTAAAACTGCCCAGCATGCTATGTTTACCGTTTCGGATACGGGCATTGGTATTCCCGCTGCCGATAAGGAACGGATCTTTGAGCGGTTTTATCGGGTGGACAAAAGCCATTCCCGACAAATCGGCGGTACCGGTCTGGGGCTTTCCATTGTCAAGCACGGAGCAGCTTTTCACAATGCGGTTATTGAGCTGGACAGTCAGCAGGGGAAGGGTACCAAGATCACCTTGCAGTTTCCTCTGGCTGACGAAGACAGCGAATGATCTATGGAATGATATAAAAAGCCCGCACGGGGTCGGTTTGAAATGCTCCCCTTTTGTTAGACAATGTGGTATAATAGAGATATACCGAACCAAAGTCTAACGAAAGGGGGCATTTT